>JAJYRH010000035.1 GCA_021794205.1 bacterium | reverse complement strand
TTGCGCCCCGTCGACGGCGAGCGTCGCCCCGCTGATCCACTGCGCTTCGTCGCCGCAGAGCCAGAGCGCGGCGCGCGAGATATCCGCCGGCTCGCCGAGGCGCCCGAGCGGAACCGCTTTGCGGGCCCTCTCCTCGATATCGGCGACGCTCCAGAGGTTCTTGTCGGTGCCCTCGGTGTGAATCGGTCCGGGTGCGATGCAATTCGCGCGGATGCCGTATCGCCCCCATTCCGACGCGAGGGTCCGCGTCATCGCCAGCACTCCGGCCTTCGCGCTCGCCGAATGAATCGCTCCGGGTTCGCCGCTCCAGGCGTACGTCGCGATGATGTTCAGGATCGCACCCTTCGATTCTTTGAGCATGTCGAATGCCAGGCGCGTGCAGTTAAACGTGCCGAGCAAGACGATATCGACGACCGATTTAAAACCGTTCGGCGAGAGCATCTCGGCGGGAGCGATAAAGTTCCCGGCCGCGTTATTGACCAGCACATCGATTCGCCCGGCGCGTTGTTGGATCTCTTTCATCACCGCTTCGATGCGAGCGGCGTCGCGAACGTCGGCGGAGAGCCCGAACGCGCGGCCACCGGCGGCTTCGATCGCGCGCACGACTTCGTCGAGCTTCTCCTGACGACGGCCGATCGCGCAGACCTGCGCGCCCTCGCGCGCAAAGGACTCGGCCATATCGCGACCCAGGCCGCTGCCGCCTCCCGTAACGACCGCCACTTTACCTTCGTATCGACGCTGGCTCACGAAAACAGATCTCCTTGCGCGGCGAGCATACGCCGCAGATAGAGTGGGAGCGCGAAGAGACGTCGATGCGTCTGTTCGTCGTAGAAAAAGCTCTCGCCGCGGAGCTTCGCGCAGTAGGCCTCGACGCTCGCCGCTTCGAGCGTCGCGAGATCGACGCGATCGCTGCACGCGAGAAAGGCCCACTCGGTATCGAACGCCGGGACGTGATGCGAGAAGCTCGCAACGTGCTTGTAGCGACGGCGCAACGTTCTCGCCATCTTCGCGTGCAACGAGGCATTGTGGAACGCGCTCGTGCTCGCTTGCAGCACGTAGATGCCGCCTTCGGCGAGCCGGGCTTTGATCAGCGCGAAGACCTCGTCGTTGAACAAGATATTGCTCGGGCTATCTTCGAGCGGCTCGGTAAGATCGGAGATGATGACGCCGAATCGTTCGTCGCTCTCGCGCATGAATGCGAGCGCGTCGCCGACGATCACGCGCGCGCGCGGATTTTCGAAGGCGCCGTCGGCCCATTCCGGCAGATATTTTTTGGAGAGATCGACGACGAGCCCGTCGATATCCACCATCGTCGCGCGCTCGACGTCGGGGCAACGCAGCACCTCGCGCAGCGTCGCACCCTCGCCACCGCCGAGGATGAGGACCTCGCGACGATCGTTCGCCGCGGCGAGCGCGGGATGGACGAGCGCCTCGTGGTAGATCTTCTCGTCGCCCTGCGAGCTCTGCGTGTCGCCGTCGAGCACCAGCATCTTGCCGAATACCGGCGTTTCGAGGACGGCGATCTGTTGGAAAGCCGACTCCCCGGAGTAATACAATTTTGAAACGGCGTGTTGGTGTTGCTCGGTCGGCGCAAATTCTTCGACGTACCAGTTCCAACGATCGGTCTTGGGCATAGCGCCGCCCGTTCGCTTCGCACGCGTCCAGCCCTCGGAGGAACGACATACCCCCGCCGCGAGGCGAGGGTATGTGGGAAGCGAGAAGGGCCGATTGCCGCTCGGCGGCCGACCTATGCCGAGAGGGAGACCGCTTCGTGGTCGCGCGTGACGACGTGAGTGAACTGCGCATCGCCCGACTGGAGGATGCCGCGTTTGACCTCGGTGGTCAGCATGGAGCCTGCGCCGAGCACCCGGGCTGCGTGTTCGCAGGCGAGCCAGGGATCGGTATGGTCGCCGCACGTATAAAAATCCATCGCGGCGTAACCGAGTTCGGGCCACGTGTGGATCGAAATATGCGACTCGGCGAGTACGACGACTCCCGAGACCCCCTGAGGCTGAAATCTATGAAAGGCGACCTCCATGACGGTCGCTCGTGAAGCGTTCGCCGCACCGATCATCATCTCGCGGACGGCGTCGACGTCGGTTAATATACCGAAGTCACACCCAGACAGTTCGCACACGATGTGCGTCCCAAGTGCCTTCAATTTCTACGCGTCTCCTACGATTTCTCTGGGGGAATCCCACCTCCGGACTTCGTCGGCTGGCGTCTGTAGAATGCAGTCACGTCCCCGACCTTTCGACGAGCTCTTGCCGGCGCTGTTATGCGGTGCACGGGCGACTCGTCGCGATGGCGCGTTAGGGCGCGCCCACCCTCAACCGTGACCCCTCGGGTTCGAAGGGTCGGCCAGCATGATACCCCCTGCGGCACCCCCTGTAAAGAGGAAAGAGTCCCGGAAGGGGATTATGAAGTTCCGACTTCACTATCTTGACTAACCAGGCCGCCGAGCCTATCGTTGGGACATGGCGACCGAACTGAAGCCCGAGAACAGCCCCCAGAGCCTGCTCGAAGAGTATCGGCACGGCTTCCACGATTCCGAAGAGAAGTACGTCTTCAAATCCGGAAAGGGGCTGACGCGCGAGATCGTCGAGCGCATCAGCGCGATGAAGGACGAGCCCGCGTGGATGCGCGAGTTCCGTTTGCGCGCCTTCGACGTCTTCGAAAGCAAGCCGATGCCGACGTGGGGCGACACCGCGCTCCTCTCCGAGATCGATTTCGCCAACATTCATTATTTCGTTCGCTCGACCGACCGCGCCGAACAGTCGTGGGAGGACGTCCCCGACGATATCAAGCGCACCTTCGATCGCCTCGGCATTCCCGAGGCCGAGCGCAAATTTCTCTCCGGGGTTAGCGCGCAGTACGAATCCGAGGTCGTCTACCACTCCGTGAAGGAAGAGCTCGAACGCGACGGCGTCCTCTTCTGCGATATGGATACGGCGGTCAAGCTCTATCCCGAGATCGTGCAGAAGTATCTCTCGACCATCATCCCCATCAACGACAACAAATTTGCCGCGCTCAATTCGGCGGTCTGGTCGGGCGGATCGTTCGTGTACGTTCCCAAGGGCGTGACGGTTTCGATGCCGTTGCAAGCCTATTTCCGGATCAACACCGAGAACATGGGACAATTCGAGCGTACGCTCATCATCGCCGACGAAGGCGCGAAAGTTCATTATATCGAGGGTTGCACCGCGCCGAAATTCTCGACGAGTTCGCTGCATTCGGCGGTCGTCGAATTGATCGCGCTCGACGGCGCCTCGATCCGCTATACGACGATTCAGAACTGGTATCGCAACATCTTCAATCTCGTGACGAAACGCGCGGTCGCGCGCAAGAACGCGACCGTCGAATGGGTCGACGGCAATATCGGCTCCCGCTTGACGATGAAGTATCCGGCGATTTATCTGATGGGTGAAGGCGCGCGCGGCGAGATTCTCTCGATGGCGTTCGCCGGCGAGGGGCAGCACCAAGATGCCGGCGCGAAGATCATTCACGGCGCCCCGCACACCACCTCGGTGGTCACGAATAAATCGGTCACCGCGCACGGCGGCAAGACCACCTATCGCGGGCTCGTCGAGGTCTATCCGAACGCCCACCATTCCAAAACGCGCGTGAAATGCGACGCCTTGCTGATGGACGATATTTCGAGCAGCGATACCAAGCCGACGATGAAGATCGACGAGCAGTTCGCGACCGTCGAACACGAAGCGAGCGTCAGCAAGATCGGCGAAGATCAGCTCTTCTACGCGATGAGCCGCGGGTTGGCCGAAGCCGACGCGACCGCGATGATCGTCAACGGATTCTTCGATTTCTTCATCAAGGAACTACCGATGGAGTACGCGGTCGAACTGAATCGGTTGGTCAAGATGGAGATGGAAGGCGCGGTCGGGTAGAGCGGAGCAGTAGCGCTCGTGGCCGGAGAACGCATCACCGACGCTTCGTCGATCGCCCCTGGAACGACGCGTCCCTATCGCCTCGACGGCGTCGACATTTTGCTCTGTAACGTCGGCGGCGAGTTTTACGCGATCGAAGATTATTGCACGCACGACGGCGCCCCGCTCGATGCCGGAACGCTCGAGGGGCGCTGCATCGTCTGCCCGCGCCACGGCGCGACCTTCGACGTCACCACCGGCGAGGCGCTCACGCTCCCGGCGGTGATGCCGGTGCCGAGTTTTCCCGTGCGCCGCGACGGCGACGATCTCATCGTCGAGGTGTAGCCTACAGCAGCACCTTCAGGTACGAAACCTGCTCGGCGATCGGTGAGTGCTCTGCATCGTAGAGATCGACGGCGCTCTGCAGATTGATCCAATACTGCGGTGTGGTGCTGAATGCGTGAGCGAGACGCAACGCCATTTCCGGAGTCACCGAGCGCCGTCCGTTCACGATCTCGTTGATGGTGGTTCGATCGACATCGAGCGCATCGGCCAGGGCACCCTGCGTTATACCCAGCGGCTCGATATAGTCTTCGCGCAGCACCTCACCCGGCGTAATCGGCCGACGATTTCGTAGCGTCATGACGGCACATTCGTCCTTTCGTTCAATCAGTGGTAGTCCGTTATTACGACCTCTGTCGCTTCATGGTTTTCCCAAACAAAGCAAATGCGGTATCGGTCGTTGATGCGAATGCTGTATTGGTCGGCTCGGTCGCCCAGAAGCTTCTCGAGTCGGTTACCGCTAGGCGTCCGAAGATCCGTCGGAGCCCCTGCAGCTTTCAGGCGATCGAGCAGTCGAGCAGCTTTCTCGTGAAGCTCGGTCGGAAGCGCTCGCCGGGCCTCGGCGCTCGTTCTTCCAACGAGAATATCGAGCGTACCCCGGTCGCCGGTCTTCATACGCCGGAATGCTCCATATGGTTATTGTTGCACGTCGCGCGATAGGCGTCAAGTTCGCCATAGGCACCCTGGTTGCGCTCCGGCAGGCCTCGCTTCGCGCCGCACCATAACTAGCGCGATATGCTCGTTGCGGCTGCGCCCGTTCCTGAAAAAGGGCAACTTGTCTCCGTTCGAGATCGTTTTTGGGTTGTAAAGGCGGTCGTTCCGAGCACGCTCCCGCTCGACGTCGCCAGCGGCGAGCGACGACAACACCTTGTCGAACTCTCCTCGGTCGAGGACGACGGCCTCGGAGACGAGCTCACCGTCGTCTGGGAGATCGAGCCGGGGACAAGCATCCGCGAGACGGGCAGCCTGCCCACGCCGCGCGCCGGCGAATTCGACGCCCCCGAACGGTTGCGTACCTTCCTCGACGCGGTTCGCTGGGGAGCGATCGCCTCGGCGGACGCTCGCACGCTCCAAGCCCCCTTTCGCGCCGGAATCGCCATCGAGGATTACCAGCTCGACCCGGTCGTCCGCGCCCTGGAGATGGCCCGCGTCAATCTCCTCATTGCCGACGATGTCGGACTCGGCAAAACCATCGAAGCAGGACTCATCATCCAGGAACTGACGCTGCGCCACCGGGTGCGCGCGGCTTGGGTCCTCTGCCCTCCCTCGCTCTGCCTAAAATGGAAAGCGGAGATGGAGAACCGTTTCGGGCTGGAGTTTCGAATCGTCGACGCCGAAGCAGTGCGCCTGCTCCGGCGCGAGCGCGGGCTGAACGCCAACATCTTCGGACATTTCCCGCGACTCATCGTGAGCTTCGATTGGCTCAAGATGGATCGCCCAATGCGATTGCTGCGCGAGCATCTTCCGCCCGACCGCAATGCCTATCCCCGCAAGATCGACATGCTCGTGGTCGATGAAGCGCACCAGTGCGCTCCGGCCGGCAAGGGCACGTACGCTCGTCCTTCGGATCGGACGACGCTGCTTCGTTATCTCGCCCCGCACTCCGAGCATCGTCTCTTTCTCTCCGCGACGCCGCATAACGGTTACGCCATCTCGTTCACCTCGCTGCTCGAACTGCTCGATCCGCAACGTTTCGCGCGCGGAGTGAAGCCCGATCCGCTTGCGCTGCAGAACGCGCAGATTCGGCGCATGAAGGCAGACATACGTGCACTCGGGCCCGCGCCTGACGGCACGCCGCGCTTTCCGGAGCGCGTATTGGAAAAGATCGAGGTGGCGTATCCACAGAGCGAGCGCGAGATTCATACACTCCTCGAAGAATACGCGCGCTTGCGGCGCCAACGCGCCGGATCGAAACAGGGCGCCAACGCCACGGATCTCATAACGTTGCTCTTGAAAAAGCGCCTCTTCTCTTCGCCTGCCGCGTTCGCGCACACGCTTGCCGCACATATGAGCAGCCTTTCAGTAGGGCCGGACGAGGAAGATACCGACCGGCTCCGCGACGCTTTCGACCGCCTCAACGACGACTACGAGACCGACGAGGACCGCGAAGATGCCGAGCGCGATCTTCTCGGTCGCGTCGCACGCGTTTCCGGACCGCTCGATGCCGAGCAGCGCGCGCTCTTAGATCGCATGCATGCATGGGCGCAGAGCAACGCGCAGCGAGCCGACGAAAAGGCCCGTGCATTGATCGCGAAGCTACGCAGCTTCAAAGACGAGCGCGTTATTATCTTCACCGAATACCGCGACACTCAGGCATGGCTGCATCGGCTCCTCGTCAGCGAAGGGCTCGGCGGCGACCGCGTGCGGCTGCTCTACGGCGGAATGGACGCCGAGGAGCGCGAGCGCATTAAAGCAGCGTTTCAGAGCGACCCGGCCAACGACCCGGTGCGTATTCTTCTGGCAACCGACACCGCGAGCGAAGGGATCGATCTCCAGCGGCACTGCTCGCGAATGATCCACGTTGAGATACCCTTCAATCCTAATCGCCTCGAACAGCGCAATGGTCGTATCGACCGGCACGGCCAGCCGCAGCCAAAGGTGTTCATCTACCACTTCGTCGGATCGGGATACAGCGAAAATGCCGGCACGCTCGAGGGCGATCTTGATTTCCTCTTCCGGGCCGCAACGAAGCTCGAAACGATACGCCAAGATCTTGGTTCGGCGGGCGCGATTCTCGCCACCGAAGTCGAGAATGCGATGCTTGGCCGCTCTGCCGACCTGAACAAAATCCAATTACCGCCGCGCGATTCTGCCGCCGTGTTAAAGGCGGAGCGCGAATTACGCGAGCGCGTTGCGGAGATGCATCAGCGCGTCCTGACCTCGATCGACGAACTCGGCATCACGCCGGATGCGATCGAACGCGTCGTGCAGGTTGGCCTCGAGCTCGGGCGACAATCTCCACTCGAACCGCTCGCGCTTCCGCCAAGCCACCGCGGTGGTGCACCGCTCGCGGCATACGCCGTGCCCGATCTCACGCGATCCTGGGCATCAGCCTGCGAAAATCTCTACCACCCCGTCACCGGGAAGCGGCTTCCGATCACCTTCGACAATGCTGGCGCAAACGAGCGCGAGGATGTCGTGCTGGCGCACCTCGGCCATCCGCTGGTAATGCAAGCGATGCGCTTGCTGCGCGCCGAGATCTGGGCGCGCGCGCGCGATGCGAAGTTAGCTCGCGTCACCGGGCGCCTCGTTGACGATAGCGACCTCGCCGAACCAACCGTCATCCTCGACGCACGGCTCG
>JAJYRH010000001.1 GCA_021794205.1 bacterium | reverse complement strand
GCGACCCGGCGTGCGCGGACTCGGGACTTTGGTTGATGCCATGAAGACCTCACGATGGAAGACGCGTTCCCTCCATCATCGTGAACGACAATCCCCAGCGCAAGACGGTCCTCAACAGACGGTTACTTAAAGCCCGAGGTTCACATTTTCTCCCCGTTCCTGGATGGCTCATGGTGGGATGAGTCGGGTGAACGCCAATTGGTCCTCGAGGAACGGAAGGCCGCGCGCCTCTCTGTGATCTGACCTCTTGACCCCAATCGGACCACCAATAGCGCGGAAACGGGCGGATATCTGCGTAGCACCAACATCCGCTGCGAGCCGTTTACAGGCATTTACGCACGATTTTGACGAGTGGGCCCCGGCGGACCAACCTCCTGCGATTCCTTCGCATTTAAGGGGTCAGGAGTTCGAGTCTTCTCATCTCCACCAAGTTTATGCCCGCGTCGTTGTTAGCGACGCGGGATTCTCATTTCGAACCTCTCGCCACCGAGCTGCACGCTCTACGAATGGACCTCCGACTCGAAACTCGGGTTTACGTGACCGGAAATAGACGCGGGAAGAGCAACTCCGAGTCGGTCGGCGTAAATTGCAGCGAAAGCGGACCCTTGGGAGTCGCCGAACCAACGAGGCCTAGCTCGACCAATTCACTGACGATCCGGCGCGCACTTCGTTCGGCCATACCGAGAACGATCGGGACCCGCGCGCGTTCGAGTTCTCCGCGTGCCAGTAATTGCTCGACCAATGTCGCCGCTTCGGGCCGAAGCCGATAGCGATGCTCGACGAGCTCACGGAGGCGAAATCCGAGTGCGTTAAGTTCGAAGAGGCTCGACATGAAGCGCACCTGATCGAGGCAGACGCGAAGAAACCAAGCGACGAATTCCGTGAGCGCCTTCAACGAGAGATTTCCGCGACCATCGAGCGCGCCTTCCCGCGGAGTGTCGGCGAGATCCATCATGCTCTTATATTCGTTTCGAGAATCCAAGCCGCGCGCGAGCCCGCGCGAAACGGACCAGAGGCCGTGGGCGCCGAGGCCGGCAGCGTGCGCCATTGCGTGGCTCATCAGCCGGCTCACGCGGCCGTTTCCATCGGGAAATGGGTGAATGTAGTTCAGGCGATGATGCGCGATCGCCATCGCAAAAATCTTCGTCGATGCGCCCATCTCGGCGAACCGAAACCGAGCTGACAAATGTCGCATAGACTCCTCCACGTGCGCACTAGAGGGCGGCCTATGGCGACCGACGACAACATCATCCTCTGCGTTCGAGCGCCATTCCCCGGGCTTCATCCGATAATCGGGCCGTGTCGATTGTACGAAAAGCATCGATTCAGGCACACCGTCGTAGAATTCGCGGTGCAGAAATTGGATGAACTCCTCGGAAGCGGGCTCTCGGAGTTGGCCATCGGCGGCGAGTCGATCGACGATTGTTTGTACGCGCACGTGCGACGCAGCTTCGAGTTGGAGATTGCGTCGCGTTTCGTCCGCATCCAGGTCGCCGACCAAAGCGCGCTCGATATCCCGCGGGCGCGTGTGCTGCCCCTCGATGAGGTTACTATAATATGCATTCATGATGCGGACGAGGCGGGCCAGGCTTGCCGCCGTACGCGGATGGAGGGCGTTGCCAAGCGCGGATGCCGCGGCAGCGAGCTCGGTCGCCAGATCGGCGAGCTCGGGCGGCACGGCTTCGAAGCTCGTCGGTTCGATTCGCTGAACGGATTCCGGCCGTGATTTGGCCGATGATGATTGAGCCATTTTAGCTATAACACTAGCATTTTTTACAATATATCGCAATTGATGGCCGATCTTTTGGCCGATCTTCTGGCCGGTTCAGAACTCCAGCACAGATCGGGCAACGGCCTAGCGCACGAGGCGCCCTGAAGAGTCGCACCGTTCTACCCCCATTTTTACCCCCGCGCGGGGTCCGGCGAGTGCCGCGTGGTGCCGCCTCATGCCACCTCTCGCTTCATGATTTTAAATCGGCGAGGCGTTGAAACGACTTCGCATGTAAGGGCCCGGAGTTCGAGTCTCCTCATCTCCACCAGGTCTAAAACGCCTGGCTTTTTCCGGGCGTTTTTCCCGTTACGTGTAGGTGTTGCATCGCTCCGGCTACGATACGGCTGGCGAGCGGATGGATACAGCATCACCTCCGCACGACGCGTCCGCCCCATAGTAGCACGCATTGAAAACGAACGAGCGGCGCATCGCGATCTGAACGAATGCACGGATCCGGGCCGGATATACAAAAAGCCCCCGGCTCGCCCTACTCGCGCGCTCTGAAGCCTGCGTACGTCAACAGGACGCCGCCGACGAACGCAATTCCGAGGTAGAGCGTGAGGAATTTCGCGAAGTTCAATGTCGCAAACGCTTCGATGATGAGCGCCGGAGGTAAACTCGCCAACAGAATTCCCTTGAACAACGCGAGCCATCCGAGCACCGTAACGACCGCGGCGAGCGGCCCCGATCTCCATCGATTGTGCGTCAACACGATCGCTAAACCAACGAGCATCGTAAAGATGCCGGCGACGAACATGAGCCCGGGTTCGGTGAAGAGTGCATTCAGAATATCGACCGAAGCTCGCCCGCTCATCGCCAGAGAGAGCACGATCAGCAGCACCCAAAGGCCGACAAGCTTGGCGAGAAACTTCGTACTCATTGCATCGCCGCCGCAATTTCCGCTTGCGTCCAGAGCGGATGCTGAATCATCACGCCGTGCCCGGCTTCCCCCGGATAGGTCTTTAGCACGGCTCTCGAAGCGCCCAACTGCTGCGCGTACGCATTGACTAACGCCTTGCCGTAGGTCCATTGCGTCAGCAAATCTTCGTATCCATTGAGAACGGTCAGGCGCCCGGTTATTTGTAATGGGGCGCAGGCCGAGGCGACGGGCAGATCGGGATTGGTCGTATCGGTTTCACAGACGCCGCCGTTTTGCACGCTCATTTTAATCGGTCCGAAGGCCGTGCATCCCGTCGATGTAAAATTCGGCCCGGCTCCCGAGCAGTACGCAACATCGAAATCGTTTGAAAGTTCGCGTTCGTTGGAGTAGACGGCCGAATCGATGCCGCCGGTCATGCTCCACGGATAGGTGTTCATATCGACGATCGATCCCGCAAGATACTCGAGGCAGTGGTTGAGAATGCCGCAATCGGGCGTCACGTTCAGGCTAACCGTCGAATTCGTTACCGTCGCCGTGCAGCCACTCGTCGTTCCGGATTGCGACTGCGTCTGTCCGATGTACGGGAAGATCATCTCCGTGAGCGTCGCGTCGAGCTGATTCTTCAGCGAGCCCGTCGCCGAGACGGAGGCATCGAACATCGTGGTCACGCAGGAGGCGGAATCAGGACCCACCTGCGCCTGTCGGCTTCCTCCCGGGCCGGCGGCAATGAGAATGACGTTATGAATCGTGCGCGTCGGTCGCGATACGGGTGAGAGGACGGCAAACTTTTCCGCGTTCGTCGTCCCGAGCGACCAGCCTACCGGATCGACGACATTCGTAGAAATGCCGTATCGCACCGAAGCATCGTTCAGCATCGCATCGACATCGCTGGCGATCGCGTCGCGCGTCACGCTGCCGTTCATCGTCGTCAGCCCAACACCGGGATAATCAAAGAGCACGATCCGGTAATCGTGACAGAGCGAGACGGAACCATCTTCGAGCGGATCGTAAGCAAGGCTTTTGGTGATCGATGGGCTATAGGTGCTGTTCGTCAGCATCTGCACGGGCCATCCCGTGAGAATTTGCCCCGTTCCGGGGAACATGACGAGTACGTCGTCGCTGAGCGCCCCGTCGCCGATGACGGTGTATTCCATCGTATCGTGCGTCGCCGGATTGGTAACCTGGGAGAGATCGCTGCCGAGCGACCGTAGGTCTTGAATCGCACTACAGGGGACGACCGAGCGATGGGCGATCGTGGGCGTGGCGGGCACGCCGACGCTAGCGCCCCCGCCGCCTCCGCAAGCGGTCAAAACAAGCGAGAGGACGAGCCCCAATGCCGGATGTCGCATAGCCATTTCTATGCGAGTCTACGCCGCCAATCCTTGCGGTAATCTGTGAAACGCGCGGGGCCCGAAATGACATCGCTTTCCGTTGCCCTATTGCTAAGTCTCACCTTAGTAGTGTAGCCTTAGCATATGTCGCGCCCAACCCCCGATGCCGTCGCCGAAAAACTCTACCTCGCCCTGAGCCTGCTCGTTCGGCGGCTCCGACAGACGCGCGACGAGAGCCTCTCGCATCCCGAGATCTCGGCGCTCGTGCGATTGGAGAGCGCTGGCCCCACCACGTTGACGGCGTTAGCGAAGCTCGAACGGATCAGCGCGCAATCCCTCGGCGCGACGCTGAGCGCGCTCGAGTCGCGAGGGTTGGTTCGGCGCGAGCCCGATGCCGCCGACGGCAGGCAGAGCGTCATCTCCATCACTGCCGTCGGGCGCAATACGCTGCGCGCGCGGCGAAGCGGGCGAGCGGCCCATATCGCTCGCTCGCTCGCGGCGCACTTCACCCCCGACGAACTCGCAACGTTGCGCGCGGCGGCGCCGCTTTTGGAACGGTTGGCAGACGAACTCTAATGAACGCCGACCGCTACCGTTGGATCGCCTTGTCGAACACGACGCTCGCGATTTTCATGTCCGCACTCGACGGATCGATCGTGATCATCGCGCTGCCCGCAATCTTTCGCGGGATTCATCTCGACCCGCTCGCCCCAGGGAACGTCGGGTACCTGCTCTGGATGATCGTCGGATATATGCTCGTGCAGGCGGTGATGGTGGTGACGCTCGGCCGATTGGGCGATATGTTTGGGCGAGTAAAGATCTACAATCTCG
Organism: bacterium; assembly: GCA_021794205.1. Lineage (GTDB taxonomy): Bacteria > Vulcanimicrobiota > Vulcanimicrobiia > Vulcanimicrobiales > Vulcanimicrobiaceae > JABEUX01. Next base: position 264,874 of record JAJYRH010000001.1, on the reverse strand, counting down.
GGTTCGTCGTCTTCACGATCGCGTCGCTCTTCTTGTCGTTCGATCCGTTTATCGGTGGAAACGGCGCCCTGTGGCTTATCGGCTGGCGTCTCTTCCAGGCACTCGGCGGATCGATGCTGACGGCGAACTCCGCAGCGATCCTTACCGATGCATTTCCTGCGAATCGGCGCGGCTTTGCCTTGGGCGTCAACCAAATCGCCGGCTTGAGCGGTCAATTTCTCGGCCTCGTTGCCGGCGGCGTGCTGGCGATGATCGATTGGCGTGCGGTCTTTTGGGTGAACGTCCCGATCGGCATTTTCGGCACGGTGTGGGCGTATCGGAGCCTGCGCGAAGCCGGGCACCACCAAGCGGGGCGTATCGACTGGTGGGGCAACCTCACGTTCGCCCTCGGCTTGGGCGCGATATTGGTGGCGATCACCTCGGGCATTCATCCTTACGGCGATCGCGCGATGGGATGGACGAACCCCGCTACCTATCTTCCGCTTGTCGGCGGCATCGCGTGCCTTCTCGTTTTCGCAATCGTCGAAACGCGCGTCGCGGAACCGATGCTCGATCTCGCGCTGTTGCGCATACGCGCCTTTGCTGCGGGGAGCGCCGCCGCGCTCGCAGCCGCGATCGCACGCGGTGGGTTACAGCTCATGCTGGTCATTTGGCTGCAGGGCATCTGGCTGCCGTTGCACGGCTATCGCTACACCGATACGCCGCTCTGGGCCGGCATTTTCTTATTGCCGCTCTCGGCGGGATTTATGGTCGCCGGGCCACTCTCGGGCTATCTCTCGGATCGCTTCGGCGCGCGCCTCTTCTCAACGACCGGCCTCCTGGTATTCGCAGCGAGTTTCGTAGCCTTGATGCTCGTGCCGGTCGATTTTTCGTACTGGATCTTCGCCCTCGCGATCGCCGGAACGGGAATCGGCTCGGGAATGTTTGCTGCACCGAATACCTCGGCGATCATGAGTAGCGTTCCGGCGGGACAACGCGGCGTCGCTTCGGGAATGCGCGCGACGTTTCAGAACTCGGGGAACCTTCTCTCGATCGGCATCTTCTTCTCGCTGATGATCGTCGTGCTCTCCAAGAAGCTTCCGGCGGCGATGCTCGCCGGGATCGTGAAGCTGGGCGTTCCGGCGAACGTTGCGGCGCATATCGCCGCGCTTCCGCCGGCCTCATCGCTCTTCGCGGCCTTTCTCGGAGCGAATCCGCTCCAGCCTCTCCTCGCGCCGAGCGGCGTGCTCTCGCACCTCACCGAGGCGCGGCGGCGCACGCTCACCGGAACGAGTTTCTTTCCGCACCTCATCGCCGGTGCATTCCATCAAGGCCTCGTGGTCGTTTTCGCGCTGGCGACCATTCTTTCACTCTTCGGTGCCGTCGCGTCGTTTTTGCGCGGCAGCCGTCGAGAGCGCGCACCCATCGCACCACCTACGGTAGAAGGAGCATAACCATGCCGGAACCGACTCAACGAATCGACGCCAAGCGAGCGGCGTTGCTCGTCATGGATTTTCAAGCGGGCATCATTGGGGCGCTCGAACACGCGGATGCACTCGTGGCGAAAGCCGCACGAGCGATTCAGTGCATGCGCGAACACGGCGGACACGTCGGCTACGTGCGCGTCGGCTTTACCGAGAGCGAGTACGCCGCGATTCCCGAACGCAACAAGGGGTTCTCGGCGGCGAAGGGCGCCGGTCGCGCCTTCCACGCCGATGCGCCGGCGACGGCGATCGACGAGCGCCTCGCCCCGCAGCCCGGCGATATCGTCGTGCGCAAAACGCGCGTCGGTGCATTCTCCACCACGGATTTAGCCGAGCAACTCCGTCGTCGCACGATCGACACGTTAATTCTTTCGGGAATCAGCACGAGCGGCGTCGTCCTTTCGACGATTCGCGATGCGGCCGACCGCGATTTCCGCCTCTTCGTTCTCGCCGATGCCTGCGCCGACCCGGCCCCCGACGTTCACGCGCTCTTACTCGAGAAGGTCTTTCCGCGCCAAGCGGATGTCATCTCCATCGACGACCTGCCGAGGCTCCTCTCGTAGCGATGCCGGTCACGGAGCGCTTCGATCGGCGCTAGCGCTCCGAACGATATGGTGCGCCGCCCATCTCCCAGTTTCGGCGGCTCCATCGGTCCAGGGCGAGCCAAGGTAATCGCCGGCGAGCACGACGCGCCGCCGACCGACGAGGCTCCGTCGGTACGCGGCGACGGCGCGAGCACGACCGACCGGCGAGCGTGGTTCGGCAGTCGGCCATCGCCGCACGCGCGTTTCGACGATTGCCGCATGGAGGTCGGGGAACGTGCGGTCGAGTTGCTCGACAATATCCCGGAGAAGTTCGTCGTCGGGGCGGTTCATCGCGCGCCGCGCAGCGTCGTTCCCGAGCATGACGGAAAGCACTTCTCCGCCGTCGCTGCCAGGCAAGCGTCCGCTCTCGAAGGTCAGCGCCGCAATGTCGGCGCCCTCGCACGGCGCCGCCAAAGCGCCGTGAATACCACGAAGGTACGCCGGCGGCTTCCAGTTTGAACGCAGTGCGAATGCAACGTGTATGCTGCTTGCATACTTGACCGCGAGCACCGCTTGCTCGGCCTCGCTCGCGCAAGGCAAAAGCTCGCGGCTCACGTTTGCCGGACATGCGAGAATCACGCGATCTGCAACGAGCCATTCGTCGCCGACGCGGACGCGCACGCCTTCCGGCATTTCCTCGATCGCATCAACCGTTGCGCCGGAACGGACGTCGAGTTGCGCGGCCATCGCTATAGGCAACGCTTGCCACCCGCCCGTGACCGCCAACGCGTCGGCACCGTTGAAGGCCAAGAGCGCCGCGACCAAGGCGCGTGAGGTACCCGAGAGGCGCTGAAAATAGAAGCCGTGAATCATGGGTTCGAAGACGTAATCTCGCGCGGCGGCCCCCATCGTAGTTGCACACCACTGCGCTGCATCGGCGTCGTCGAGCGCCGCCAACGTTGCGTACTCCGACGGGTTCAGTCGGCGCCCCTGCCACAGCGGCGCCAACGAGCCGAGCGCGAGCTTTCCATACTCACCAATCCCCAGCAGACCGCCGGTGAGCATCGTCCACGGCCGACGGGCATGCACCGCATGCAAGGTATGATTGCGCTCCACTGCCCCCCACGGGCTGCTCTTTACGAGGCGCGCGATCGTCCCGGTATCGCGCATCAACGGTAAAATGTAGCGATAACCGCTGGATGGAAACTGCGCTCCGACTTCGATGTCGTGTCCGTAAAAGCGCTCGCTACGGATACGGCCGCCGACGGATTCGGAGCGTTCCAACACCGTGACCCGGAGACCGGCGCGTTTCAATTCCCAGGCGCAACAGAGGCCCGCTATTCCGGCGCCCACGACGACCGCGTTCACAGGATGCATGCAGTCGCGTTCGTCGATCTTCCACATAGAGTCGCCCGTTTCGAGCGGCCGCCGAATGATTCCAGCAGCATCTCGGACTCGCGCCAATGGGAGCGGCGCCCGCCGGCGACAGCTATTCGACGATCGCTCAGAGCGGGAACCCAATCATTTGACATAAAACCCAGCCCTCATGTTGAATCGACTACAGCGCGAAGCCATTGCGCGCTTATGGGAACGGAAATTGGGTCAGGATCTCCAAAAACTTCCACAATCCGAACGACACCGTAACCTCGAGCCCGATTCTGCAGAGTTCATCTGCGCCCTTGCTGCCGGTTGTCACGCAAGGCGACTGGCGGAAATCGGAGGATCCAGCGGAATCTCTACCATCGCTCTCGCCGAAGCCGCGCGGCGATCGGGCGGCAGCCTAACCTCCGTCGAGATCGAACCGTCCCGCCAGCTCGAAGCGAAAAACACTATCGCCTCATTGGGTCTTTCGAATTGGGTTGAATTCGTATTGGGCGATGCTGCAGATATCATTCCGGAGTGGCACGAACTCGATTTTGTTCTTCTGGACTGTGAGAAGGAAGACTACATTAACTTCTTCCAGATGCTCAACCTCGCTCCCGGCGCCGTTGTCGTTGCCGATAACATCTTATCGCACGGCCTATTTGACTACGTTGCGCACGTGCGAATGCGCAGCGATGTCGAGTCAATCACACTCCCTATCGGCAAGGGGCTTGAGGTCACGCGTTTCCGACCGAGATAGGGAGGGGACCGCGCGTTTATTGCGTTCGCGTGCCGCGAACCATAGCTCCCTCTCACTTCGGTACGCAGAGCTGGTAATTTCATCCTGACGGCATGTTCCTTGAAACGCTCCAGTGAATAGCCTGCCCATGCCCGGAACCTACATAACCGACATGCGCCACTTCGTCCCAGAGGATCCCGCAACGCCGTTGCCGGCCCCGATGGCACGATTGCGAACTTTTTTCGGCGACATCGTGCGTGCCGCCACCGCTGGGTCGCAGGCGGAGTTCGTCAGCGGCATCCCGTGCCGACGAAGACCGGGGAACCGGCGGTGCTTGGGCACGATCTCCGTAAGCAAAACCGTCCTCCCGGAGCCGTTCGTGTTCTGGGAGTGTACGGTATGCGAAGATAACGGCCGCATCGCAGGCTTTCAACGCGGCCCGGATGATCTAAGCGCGTTCGCCGATCGAGGGAGCGCGGGAGACGAACGAAGGCACCAGGTGCTCCTTACCGCCGAGGAATACCGCTCGTGGATCTCGGGCGACACGATCGCCTATGATGCGGAGTCTATGCAAACCATGTATTCCGCCGTCGTCGGCAAACGCGGTATCGTTATTTCGGCTACAGCGGACGAACTCGATTTTCTCCTCGACGCAACCGCGGCGGACGCCAACCATGAAACGAGGAAAAAACGAAGAGATTACGTCTCTTCGATCTTCGTTAAGCTCGGCGAGGCACTACGAAAACCGCCGGATCGAGCTGAGCCGCGCCCGCGTGAAAAGCACCGTGACGATGATTCCGTCGATCCGCTTATCACCGCGGACTCACCCTATGCTCACGGATTTTTTTCAGCAATCGTCGCCGGCCCGATGGTCATGCCGACGAAATGGCTGCAGCACTTCTTGCCACCGCAACACGAATCGATCGAAGATCTCAACGCGTGCGCGCAACGCGCAATGCACGCATACAATGAAATTTCGGATCAATTGTCGCGGCAGCGCGAGCGGTTCGGCGACGCGACGCTGGCAATCGCCGTAGGCGATGCACGAGGGAATGGAATCCTCGATTGGAAGCGAGGTTTCGTCGATGCGATGGGGCTTAATCCCGACGAGTGGACGACATTTCTCTCCACACTCACGCTTGAAGATCTCTTGGCTCCTCTAGCGATAATCGCTCAAGTCTCCGAAGACCCGAGCAAGCGTGATTGGCTCACCGACCAAGGCCTCCGCGAAAATATCGGACGATCGCTCGGAATCATGACGGTGCGGTTGTGGGAAGCCTACCGGGGCCATCCCTCCGTGCTACTTGAACTGGGAGTGGCGGCCGAACCTCGACAACAGCCGACGGTTTCGCGAAATGCACCATGCCCGTGCGGCAGCGGGAAGAAACTTAAGCGTTGTTGCGGCTCAACTCTGCGCGTTGTTTAGTTCGACTTAAACGGTAGGCGATTGGGATACCGAGGACGGTTGGATACGCTGCGCCGAAAATCAAAACGATGCGTTGCATGGTGGTTCCAGGTGCATACCACCGTTCGTAGGCGGCGCACCACGCACGGTGCGGGGTCTCGTGGGTGGATATTGCCGCGGGTGCCGTGCTTCTCGCGGTCGCGTCGATTGCCCCCGCCGTCGCTGCTCCCGTTGCGGCGGTACATTGGTCGCGGTCGGTAATCACGCGATGTTGCGAGTAGGGATTGACAGGCCCCGCCGCATTCCAGCATATGGAAGCGTGCCCGGGCTCCTATATTTCAGCTCCCGAAAAACGGGAATCGAACGGTGAGGCTGGGAACGGCCTCTCCCCATGAAGATCGATGAAATTCGTCGCGGCTTCGAGCGCCCGTTCTGGATCGCAAACATCAGCGAGATCTTCGAACGGCTCTCGTACTACGCGGTCTTTTCGACGCTCGCGCTCTACCTCAACCAAACGCTCGGGTTCTCCAGCGCCCTCTCCGCGAGCCTAAGCGGCATCTTTGGCGGCGCCGTCTGGGTGATGGCGATCTTCGGCGGCGCGCTCGCCGACCGCGTCGGATTCCGGCGGGCGCTCTCGGCGGCCTATTTTATTCTGACCTGCGCGTACTTTATGGTGGGCTCGATCGGCGCGCCGTGGTTGGCTCCGGTCCGCGCCGTCGTTCCACTCGGCCTGCTCGCCGGCGTCATTCTCTTCTTGCCCGCACTCGGCGTCGCACTGGTGAAGCCCTCCGTCGTCGGCACCACCGCGCGCGCATCGAAAGAGAGCGTTCGTTCCATTGGGTACGCGATCTATTACACCATGGTCAACATCGGCAGCACGATGGGCCCGTTCCTCGCCGGATGGCTCCATTCACGCCTGCCGCCGCAAGACGTTTTTCTCATTGCGGCGCTCAGCGTGGCGCTCATGTTCTTCGTGGTGCTCGTTTTCTTTCGCGAACCGCGCGCGCGCGTCGACGAATCGTCGACCTCCCTTGCGAAGACGACGCGCGATTTTCTTACGGTGTTCGGCAATTGGCGTTTCGTACTGTTTCTCGTCATTTTTTCGGGGTATTGGATCGTCTATTGGCAGCAATACCTCATCTTGCCGATCTACATTCACGATTACGTCGATCCCAACGCGAACACCGCCATGATTCTCATCACCGACCCGTTGATCGTAATCACGTTGACCGTCGCCATGAACGCGCTCACCAAGCGTATCCGGTCCTTCAAAGCGCTGACGCTGGGAACACTCGTCACCTCGGTGGGCTGGCTACTGATCGCCGCAAAAGCGAGCGTTCTGATGGCGATCCTCAGCCTCGTCGTGCTCGCGCTCGGCGAGATCATTCAGTCCCCGCGCTATTACGAGTACATCTCGCGCCTCGCTCCACCGGGACAGCAGGGCACCTACATGGGCTTTGCGTTTCTCCCTATCGGCATCGGCTCGATCGTCGGCGGTTGGTTTGGAGGCACCTTACTGCAGCATTACGGAAGCGCGGGCGCCCGCCCCGCGACGATCTGGCTCATCGTTACCGCTGCGGGCGTCGCGACTGCGTTGCTGCTCTGGATCTACGACCGCGTATTTAAGCCCGTGCTGAAACCGATCGAATAAGCGCCCGCCGCCGATAGGCCGCCCTTCGCGCCTCCGCGAATGACGCGAGCATCATGCAGCGATCGGCTCCTCAGAGTCTCCATTGGCCCGGCGTCCTCGCCGCGCTCCGCACCTGCGAGGGCGATCGCGTCTTCCTACGCACCGGTACGACGAGCGAACCCGCCGGGGAGATTCGCACCCGCCCGGCCGCGCGCGGCACCGAATTCTGCCTCTTCGAAGGCGGGGCGCCGGTCGCGCGCCTCGCACTGATCGAGCGGCTCGAGCATCTCGCCGCATCGCCGGATCGTCGCTTTGCAGCGGCGGCGCGCATCCACGTCGACGGCAGCTTCGAACTCGTCGAGCGCGTGATCGACGATTCGATCGCGGGCGCTCCCTGCGCGGTCATTCTCGCGCGGAGTTCGGGAGGGCGCTTCGAGCCCTTACGCGGCAAAGCACCGCATACCACCGGGCGCAGCAAACGCATTAAGACCGGCTAGCCCGCGGCGCGAGGCTACGGGCAGGTCAGTATCCATGCGTCGAGCGCGGGATGCTTGAGAATCGTCGTGTCGCCGAGCGCGGCGGCAGCGGGACAGTACGACGACGTAAATTGCGTCGCACTGGTGACGTCATCGTATTCCACATCGACGATAAATTTATGTTCGGCGCGCAGCGGCGCATCTTGGGCGCACCAGCCCTGCGCCCAACAACTCTCGTTCACCGCAAAATCGACGGTCGAGGCCATCGCCGGCAGCATCTCCGGCGCATTTTTTAGCCCGACCGCGAGCCCGTTCGCATGCGCGTACGCCGCGAGGTTCGCGAGATAGGCTTCATCCTCTTGAAGCGTCAGCGGAAAGCCGGTATTGTTATCGTATCCATCGACGTTATCGAATTCGACACCGTCGAAGCCCTTCGCACGGCACGTCGCGATCCGCGCGTCCATAATCGGCGCGAGGAGATCGATGCGCCGGATATCGAGCCACCGTTCGTTCGGATATCCGACGTAGGTATCTCCGAGCACGACCGCTGGAAAACTTGCGGCATCGGGGCGCCAATTTTCGTAACTCCCCGCGTCAACGTAACAGACGGCTCGTCCGCCGGCACCGTGCAGCGTAGCGACATCGCTTGCGCTCGTCGCTTCCCAATCAAGATCTTCGATCGACGCCCCCGGCGACGGAAGCCCCGCATCGCTGAGATCGTACTGGAAGCTCGAGCCTGGCACGGGCGCCCACCACGTCGCGCTCGGGCTCGGTGCCGGGGCGAGCGGCCCGGCGCTCTGCGCGGCTCCCGCAGCGCCGCACGCGGCAAGCAGCGCGGCCGCCGCCGTTGCAAGGAACGCATCACGGAAAGCGTTCGCGCGCATTACGCCCTCACGGGGCGACCGAGCGAAGCCCTGCGATCGCCGGCAGATGCGCCGCCTTCAGCCGCGCCTGTAACGGCTGCAACACATCCTTCAGCAATGCCGCATAGCGCAACATCGCCGCACGGTACCGCTGCTCGAACGCTCGATCGAACGCGAGGTCGGCGGCCGTCGGTGGGTGCACCGAGAAGCTCAGCCCGGCAGGCAGATCTTCGCGCAACGATCCAGCACGAAGGGCGAAATCCTCGCCGTTCCGATAGTTGGCGGTAAACGCGGCAAAGACGGCATCCCGCGCTTTCATCGCATGCACGATCGCCGCACGCAATGCAGTATCGTGCGTCGCCGCCTTCGCTTTTGCGAGCGAAGTCGCCACCGCGTCGAGATGATCGAGCACCGTATCGATCGCCGACGTCACGTGCACGTAGTGGAGGTTGAAGCGATAGGCGCGTTCGTAATCCGCCTGCCGCCACGGCGAGCGCGGATCGGCCTTCACCGTCACCGTCGTCGTGGCGGTGTGCCCGTCGGCAGTGAGACGAAGCGTGTAGAGCCCCGGAGGAACCGGCGGCCCCGACTGAACGCGGAACGCAGGCGCCGCCCCCGTCCACTGCACCGCCGGGGTCGCGTTGAGATCCCAAACGAAGCGGTTGATTCCCGGGTCATTCGAAATGCGCGCAGCCTTCTTCTTTGCAACCGTATGCGTTCCGGCGATGCTCCGCACCAAACGGCCCGCCGCGTCGTAGATCTGCAACGTCGGCGGCGTCGTCGAAGCCGTTTTTTGATAGAACGAAATCAGCGCTCCCGCCGGAGGATTCTTCCCGGAGAATCGCCCGTAGAGCCCTTCTTGGTTCGAGTGCAAAACCCAGCGGTAGGTCGTACGCGGATGGAAGAGCATGAATCCGGCGCGCTCGGCGGCGCGCAGATGTTCGAGCGGGGTGAGATCGTCGAGGATCCAGATCCCCCGTCCGTGCGTCGCGGCGACCAGGTCGCGCTCGCGCGGGGCGATGCGAAGATCGCGGAAACTCGCAACCGGAATGTTGTTGCGCAGATTCTGCCAGCGCGCTCCGCCGTCGAAACTTACATAGAGCCCGCGGTCGGTTCCGAGATAGAGGACGTGCGAATTGACGGGATCGGGGCGAATCGTCCGCACGAATTGCGTCGGCGGTATGCCCGCGACGATCTTTCGCCAGTGCGCGCCGAAATCGGTGGTGACGAATGCGTACGGAGCGTCATCACCGGAGCGATGACGATCGACGATGGCGTATGCCGTGCTGGCGGCGAACGGCGAGGGAGCGACCGTTTCCACCCGCCCGAACGGCGCGATTCCCGCAGGAGTCACGTTGCGCCAGGTTTTTCCGCCGTCGCGCGTGAGTTGGACGAGCCCGTCGTCGGTGCCGACCCAGATCTCTCCCTTCGCAACCGGCGACCCTTCGATATCGAGAATCGTGTCGGAGTACTCCGTTCCAAAAACATCCTTGGTAATCGGTCCGCCCGATGGCGCCTGGTGCGATTTGATATCGAGCGTCAGGTCGGGGCTGATCGGCACCCAGTGTTCGCCGCGATCCGTACTCTGAAAGACGACGTCGCCGCCGTACCACATGACGTGCGGGTTCCAGGGAGCGAACGCGATCGGCGAATCCCAATTGAAACGATATTTCGCCAGACGGAGATCGAAGCGTGCGGCCGAGGTCGCGTTGTAGGGGCCGACGTACCGAAAATCTTCGTCTTTCCAATCGTAGCGGATCAGATATCCGTCCTCCGAATCGGCGAAGACGTACCGCGAATTCGCGGGATCGGGAACCGCCCACATTCCGTCGCCGCCGACCGTTACGCGCCAGTCGCGCCCGGTAATGCCGTCGAACGAACGCGAATTCGAGGGGCCGCAGAAGGCTTCGTTATCTTGCAGCGCCGCGCACACCATATACGGACGGGCGGCGGAGAGACCGACGTGATAGACCTGCTCGATCGGAAGGTTCCGCGTGAACGTAAAATGTTTCCCACGGTCGAGCGTGAGGGCGAAGCCGCCGTCGTCACCGATGATGAAGCGCTCCCCGTCGGCGGGATCGATCCAGATCGCGTGTGCGTCGGCATGCACGCCGCGCCCGAAACGCCGGAAATGCTTTCCGCCGTCGGTGCTCAGCGCGAGATTCATCGAGAGCGTGTAGACGCGATTCTCGTTCTTGGGATCGACGGCGAGATGGCTGAAATAAAACGGCCGCTGGTTGATGAGCGTTCCCGAAAAGAGCCGCGTCCAATGCGCGCCCGCATCGTCGGAACGCCAGAGCACGCCTTCGCGTGATTGGATCAATGCATAGATGCGGTTCGGATTGCTCGGCGCAATCGCGAGGCCGATCCGCCCGGTCAGCCCCGTCGGAAAGCCGTTGCCCGTAATGCGTTGCCAATGCACCCCACCGTCGACGGATTTATAGAGCCCGCCGTGAGGGCCGCCGCTCGAAAAAGTCCACGGTTGACGTCGAAATTCCCACATTCCGACGTAGAGAATGCGGGGATTGCGAGGATCCATCGCAAGGTCGCTCGCACCGCTGTCGGGAGCGAGATAGAGCGTTTTCTTCCACGTCTTTCCGCCGTCGAAGGTGACGTAGACGCCGCGATGGACGCTATTTCGAAAGACGTCTCCGAGGACCGCAACGACGACGTGATTCGAATCGGTGGGATCGACGGCGATCGCGGCGATATGTCCGCTCTCGCGCAGACCGACGTTTTTCCACGTTTTCCCACCGTCGATGCTTTTGTAGATGCCGTCGCCGCGGATGACGTCGTTGCGCGGATTGCTCTCGCCGGTGCCGACCCAAACGACCTTCGCGTTGCGCGGATCGATCGCAATCGCACCGATCGATGCGACGGGTTCTTTCGCAAAGACATCGCTCCAGGTCGCCCCGCCGTTCGCGCTCTTCCAAACGCCGCCGCCGGCCGTTCCGATAAAATAAAGGTTGGGGTCGCTCGCACTTCCTGCGACAGCCGGAACGCGACCACCGGCGGTCGCGGGCCCGATCGAGCGGAAGGTCATTGCGGTATACGGGGTTTGCGGCGAGTGCGTCGCGCCGAGCGTCGCGAAGGGAATGAGGGCGGCGATCAAAGCGCCCGGGAGCAGGCAGCAACGTTTCACGACAAGTCCTCCAACGCCGGTGGTTACGGGGCGGCGCCGCTATTTCCCGGTTATCAATCCATTTTCGATTGCTTGGTTTTGGGCGGCGGTCGCGTCGTTCACGCTCCATACCATCATTCCGCCGTACCCATTGTTCTTCACCCATGCGGCGAGCGATTCGAGGGTTGCATTTGGCGCGAGCGGGACGCCCCGTCGATATCGCTGCCGAGCATGAGGTGCGCCGGGGGAACGATGAGGGCGTAGGCGGCGAGATCGCTCTGCGCGGAGGTGTAATCGTAGCTCATCACGTTCACCCACGAGAGCGCGCTCGCGACCCCTGGTCCGGCCAGCACGGTGCCGTCGCCAAAGCCCGTCGGCGTGTCGAAGGCCGCGAGCGTTATGAGATCGTTTCCGATTCCATTGGCCGCGAATGCCGCGCGCGTTGCCGGAATGAGCGTTTCGAGATCGGCGACGCGCTGGGCTTGCGTTCCCGACTCATCGTCGAAATCGACGCCGTCGAAACCATACTGCTGAAGTATGGAGATCAAGTTCGTCTCGAAATCCTTCGTATCGCCGTCGAAAACGAAGGCCGTCGAAGGACTTCCACCGCCGAGGGAGAGCAGAAGCTTTATACCGCGTTGGTGGAGCGAGGCGACCGCTGCGGCGGTGAGGTAGCCCGGCGAATTCCCGTCGGGGACGACGCTGTGTCCGGCAACGAAATCGAACGCATAGATCAATGTCGTCACGCCGTTGGGCACCGCGCTCCACGGCGTCTGCTCCCAATCGTCCCAATATCCGACGTACTGCGGTGCCGCAGCACTCGTGACCCCGATGGGCGGCGGCGATGAACTCGGGAGAACGGTCGTGCTGCCCCCACCGCAACCTGCGACCGCGAGAGCGGCGGCGAGCGCCACGATCGGCGCGCTACGACGCAGCGAAACGTTTGTGGGCACGGCTAGCTGAAGAGCCGATCGATATCGGCGGCGTCGAGCGGGAGCGGAGCGGTCGATGCATCGGCAAACTGGCTCGCGGCGAGTTCTCCCTTGCGCGCTTGCAATTCGAGGATACGTTCTTCGACCGTGCCCTCGGCGATGAGTTTGTAGACGAAGACGTGCTGCTCCTGACCGATGCGGTGCGCTCGATCGGTCGCTTGCCGTTCGACCGCCGGATTCCACCAGGGATCGTAATGAATCACCGTATCGGCGGCGGTGAGGTTGAGTCCCGTACCGCCGGCTTTCAGGCTGATTAAAAAGAGCGGCACTTCTCTATTTTGAAAACGCTTGACCGGCGTCTCCCGGTCGCGCGTGGCGCCGCGAATTTCGACGTACGGCATATCGCGCTTCGCCAATTCGGGTTTGATGAGATCGAGCATCGAGGTGAACTGCGAGAACAGCAGGATGCGTCGCCCGTCGGCGATGAGGCTCTCGAGCATCTCGAAGAGCGCATCGAGTTTCTGCGATTCCTTAACGCTGCGCGCCGCATCGAGATCGAGCAAGCGGGGATCGCAGCAAACCTGTCGGAGCTTCAAGAGCGCGTCGAGCACGACGATGCGGCTACGCGCGAGTCCGCGCTTCGCAACTTCGTCGCGCACGCGTTTATGCATCGCCAAGCGAATCGTTTCGTAGAGATCGCGTTGGGCTCCGCCGAGTTCGACGCGATGGACGATCTCGGTCTTTTCGGGCAGATCGCGCGCGACGTCTTCTTTCGTACGTCGCATGAGGAAGGGGTGTAGGCGCTTCCCTAACGCGCCGCGCCGCAATGCGTCGCCGCGCTTTTCGATCGGCGTTCGAAAAAATCTCGCGAAGGAACTCCGCGTTCCCAACAATCCCGGAAGCGCGAACGCGTAGATCGACCACAGCTCTTCGAGGTTATTCTCGATCGGCGTGCCGGTCATCGCCACCCGCTGCTCGGCATGAAGCTTCGTTGCCGAGATCGCGGCCTTGGCTCGGGGGTTCTTAATCGCCTGCGCTTCGTCGAGGACGGCGATCGACCACTCGTGTGCGTGCAGTTCGTCGGCGTCGCGCACCAAGAGTGCGTAGGTGCTCAAGACGACGTCGGCCTCGGCGATTTCCCCAAAATAACGTGCGCGATCGGGACCGCTGAGCACGAGCACCCGCAATTCCGGGGTAAAGCGCGCGATCTCGGCGCGCCAGTTCGGCACGACGCTCGTCGGCGCGACGATGAGGACGGGTTTACGGAGCCGCCCCGCAGCCTTCTCCATCGCGACGTGTGCGAGCAATTGCACGGTCTTTCCCAGCCCCATATCGTCGGCGAGCACACCTCCGAATCCGTGCGTGCGCAAGAGCTGCATCCAGGCGACACCGTCGCGCTGGTAGGGGCGCAATTCGGCGTGGAAGTTTGTCGGCAGGACCGGAGCGTGCCCGGCGAGATCGTTGAGGCCATCGATAAAGCCGCCGAAGGCTTCGGTGACCGCACCACGCCGAAGGACGGTGCCGTCGATCTCGGCGAGCGATATCGCGCGCGCGGCGGGGAGCGCGATGCGTTCGCCATCGACCAGCGCGTGCTCGCCATCGAAGAGATCGACGAGCGTCGCCAATACGCGCGCGACGCGAGCCGGCGGGAGCGCGACGTATGCGCCGCTCGGAAGGCGGCCGAAAATCGGTTCGCTGCGCGAGGCGATCGCGACGAGATCGTCGGTGGAGGAGATGCCGTTTGCAGCGAGCGCTTCGACGATGATCGGAAGCAACGGGATGCGCTCTCCATCAACTTCGATGCCGAGATCGATCTCAAACCATCCCGTGCGGTGCTTGTCGGGTTCGATATCGGCTTGCCAATCCTCGGAGAACTCCACGATCTCGTGCGGAAACTCCGCGTCGATCTCCACTCTCCAACCTTCAGAGCGCAAGAGCGGGGCGGTGTAACCCAAAAAGCGCGCCCACGCATACGAACTCTCTTCGGTGCCGAGGCGAAAGATCGCTCGGCGCTCTTCGTTCTCAAACTCGAACGAGCGCGGGACCGACGCAAAGCCGATCGCGTTCAGGCGCTCGATCGCGCGCTCTTCAAAAGCACGCTGTCGCGGCCAGATCGCACCGCCCTCGCCTTCGACGATGCGAAATTCGCTCTCGCCGCTCTCCGGCGAGATGCGATGGTCGCCGTAGAGAAATGCGAGTTCGGCGGTCGCCGCGGCGCGCGAACGCCCCAGTTGCAGCACGGGAATAGGGTCGCGTTCGATGACGCGCACGTCGAGACGGGCTTGCGGGCCGTCGATCGCCGCAGTCGAAAAGACGCGACGCAACGCCACCTGCACGCGCTTGGCGTGCTCGGCGGTCATGGCGGGCGCTCCGGCGAGCACCGCCGCGAGATCCGGTGCGAGATCGCTCTGCGCGCGCCCCGCGACGTTGCGATCGGGATCGACGTACCAGAGCGGTATCGCGCCGACGAGCACGCTTCCGGGAAGCGTGACAAGATGGGGGCGCTGTCGCTCGTCTTCGTCGATGCGCCACGCAATGCGCGCGTCGAGCACATCTTCGCGCCGCAGCGCTTCATTCTCGAGCGTCTGCCAGTGCGCGCGCTCGCTTTCGACGAGCAATTCGAGCAGCGTGCCCAGAATGGTTGGCGAGAGCGCGTTCATGCCCCCGAGGAGGCCGCTCGCTCCGACGAGGCGCCCGATCGTTCGGTCGAGCGCTTGGAGATGTTTCGCGCTCCCCGCGGCGAGGTGCTGAAGTTCGTATCGGCGAGCGGTTCCCAGCGCGCCGCTACGCAGCATCGGCACCACGAACGCTTGCAAGGTGAACGAAGGAACGAAAAACCGCTCTTCGATCGAAATCGTGTAGCGCACGTGTTCGCGCAGGAACTCCCTCCGCTTATTTGCCGTAACGGCGTTGACGTTCTCGATCCAGCTCTCGATCGCCCCATCGGCGGCATCGCGTTTCCGCACCGTCGAACGAGCGGCGACCGCCGCGAGCGCGACCGCCGCGGCGTGCTTGCAGTTACTTCCAACCGGGCAGGAGCACCGAGCGAGCAGACGCGTCGTCCCGTTCGAGCCGACCGCACGCATGTGCACGGAATAGGGCTGTTGCTGCGTCCCGATGACGCGAGCGTCGATCGCCTCGGCACCGACTTCGAGCTGCAATACCCGACGACGTTCGAAATAATCGCGTCCCCGCGTCAGCGTGGGCGCATCGAACGATGCTTGAAGTACGGAAAGGTCGAGGTGCATAAGGGCGACCTCTCTACTTGGCGAACGCCGTTACGAATTCCTACCGTCGAGCAATGTCGCAGCGGCTCGCAAGCCCTCGCGAATCGCATCGGGCGAGGGCGGGCAACCGCGAACAACGACCGAGGCCTGGAGTTCTTGCCCGGCACCGGCGCCGGCACTCCCCGCGCCGCACCACGTCCCTTCACCGCTCGCACAATCGCCGACGGCAACGACGACGACCGGCTCCGCAGTTGCATCGAGCGTTCTGCGCGCGGCGAGGCGCATCGCCTCGCTCATTGGTCCAGTGACGGTGAGAAGATCGGCATGACGCGGCGAGGCGACGATGCTCCAGCCTTCTTGCGAGATATCGTACTGCGGCGCGGCGAGCGCGTTCATCTCCAATTCGCAGCCGTTACAACTGCCGCAGACCAGATGACGGATGCCGAGCGAGCGGGCAAAGCTTTTTTGCGACACGGTCAGCGGTCCACACACGAATAGCAGAGATTGAAGCTTTTATTCACGAGCGGGAAATCCGGCACGATATTCCCCTCCATCGCGCGCGTTACGAGCGGCCAGTTTCGATATGCCGCCGAGATGATATGCAGCCGCCCGACGCGGCCCTCCGCCGCAACGGAGAGCGAGATACTTTCGGCACCGCGAGCTCCCTCCACGACGGTCGTAAGAACGCCCTCGGGCACGGTGAGTTCCATCGGCGTCGGTACGGCGGCGCCCTCCATCGCGCGGAGAGCGCGTTCGAGGAGATCGAACGAGCGCTCTATTTCGCGCCGCCGCACCTCGCTGCGTGCGAATACGTCGCCCGCGCTCGCTCGCTCTTCGGTGAAGGAGAACTCGCGATACGCCCCATACGGAGCGAGCGCGCGTACGTCGCAGGCGATTCCCGATGCACGCGCGCTCGGCCCGACCGCTCCGAAGCGGCGCGCCGTCGCTCGTTCGACGATGCCTGCTCCCTCGAGACGTCGAAGGACCGAACGTTTGGCAAGAAGTGCATCGACGAATCGCAGCGCGTCGTCGCGGATCGCGCGAAGGATCGCCCGCGTATTTTCCGGATCGGCGAGCGTTCCGGGGCGAATGCCACCCGGCACGATGCTATCGAAGAGCAAGCGATGGCCGCCGACGACACGATTGAGTTGGTTGATCCGTTCGCGCAATTCCAGCGCGGCGGTCGTTCCTCTGCCGTATCCCGCGCCCGCTGCGATGCTTCCGAGATCGAAGAGATGGATGTGGATTCGCTCCATCTCCGCGAGGGCCAAGCGCGCGTATTCCGTCGCGGCGTCGAGTTCGGCTCCGGCGAGCGCTTCGAGCGCGCGCGCGTACGCCCAAGATCGAGCGACACTACAGTTTCCGCAGACACGTGCGACCTGCGGCGCGAGCGCGAGCGCCTGCCGCCCTTCAAACCACGGCTCGAGCGCGCGGTGCGAATACGAGAGCTGCGCGTCGATATGCACGACGCTCTCGCCGCCGGTACTGATGGTGAAGCGCCCCGGTTCGATGATCCCCGCGTGCACGGGGCCGACCACCACCGCGCTCACGCCGCGTCCCTCGGCAACGACCGCCTCGGGAATCGCGTCGGAGCGGAAGTAGAGCGGCCGTCGATCTGGGCTCGACCGAAGCTCTATCCCCTGCATCGCCAGCATCTCGCGTTCGTGATCGGCGAAAAGCGGATAGCGCGACGAGAGCGATTCCCACGCTTCTCCTGGCCGCAGGGGGGTGAGCAATGCGAGCACTCCGGCGTGCGAGAGCGAGAGCGTGCGCACCGTACGTTCCGTCGCGTAGCAGCCGAGCGGGAGCGCATCGTGCAGTACGTCATCGAACGCAGCGGCGAGATCTGCTTGCGCGACGTGGCGCTCGCGATAGAGATTATCCACCGGACGCCAACGTTCGCGAGAGTTCCAGCAGGCGCGCGGCCTGCGGGAGAAACGGAAAGATCGCGAGGGCGAGCGCCCCGGCCCCAACGCACCAGAGCGCGAAACTCGAGAAGATGAGGAGGGCACGCGGGCCGGGCGGCTCGACGGCCGCGACCGGCGTACCCGCCGCACTCTCAATTGCGAAGCGCAGGAGCGCGGCGAAGCCGACGAGGAGCGCGAGGGCCGCGACGACCGCGAGCGCGTAGTGCGCACCGCTCACCAAGGCGACGATCAGGAGCAATTCGGAGATAAAGAGTCCGCCCGGCGGCAGACCGCCCAAACCGATCGCAGCGAAGAGCAGCGCGATCCCCGCAGGGCGATGGCGCAGGTCGCGAATGTGCCCCATCGAGGTGCTCCCTTGCTCTTGCTGCACCACTCCGACGCATAAAAAGGCGAGCGATTTCACGAAGGCGTGGTCGATGAGATGGTAGAGGGCGACGAAATAGCCCAACGGCGTCGCGAGGCTTAAGGCGATCGCCACGATTCCGGCGTGTTCGATGGTGGAATAGGAGAGCAAGCGTTTGATATCGCGCTGTGCGAGCATGAGTGCCGCTCCGAGGACCAACGAGAGGGCGCCGCCGTCGCGCAACACGTGTTCGAAGAGCGGCGCCGCATCGGTATGCAGGGTGATGCCCTGCACGCGAACGATCGCGTAAAAAGCGCAGGAGACCAATAAGCCGGAGAGCATCGCGCTGACCGGAGCGGGCGCCTTGGCGTGTGCGTCCGGAAGCCAGGCGTGCATCGGAACGAGCCCCGCCTTTGTGGCAAAGCCAACGAGCATCAGCAAGAGACCCGTTCGCGCGAGCGGTGCGTTTAATCGCGCACCGTGCAACGCGAGCACGCTCCAAGAAAAGCGATCGCCGGTGAGGATGCCCGCATCGCCGGCGGCGCGCGCGAGCATAAACGCGCCGATCAACGCTACGGCGATGCCGAAACTGCAGAGCATGAGATACTTCCATGCCGCCTCGAGCGCCGTACGTCCGCCGAGATGCGCGACGAGAAAGGTCGTCGCCAGCGTCGTCGCGGTGATACCCGCCCAGAGCCCGACGAAGGTGGTCGCCGTCACGGCGAACAGCATCGAACTCCAAAATCCGCCGACGAGAAGAAAGAAGGCCGCCGGGCGCGACCATGGTGGACGATGATCGCGCGATGGCGACGGGAAAAGCCCGCCTGCGAAGAGCACGACGAGCGTCATCAAGAGCGATACCATGCAGGCAAAGATCGCCGAGAGCGCATCGAGGCGCGACGCGAGTACGAACGTTGCGGCAACGATAGCGACCGAAAAGGCGGCGCGCGCGGCAAGCCGCAACGAGCGCTTCTTCGGGATCGCCGCGATCGCGAATGCGACGAGCGGGAAGAGCGTGAGGGCGGCGATCATCCGCGCAGTTCCCGCATCGCACGCACGTCGAGCTCGGGATTCTCACGTGCGATCTCCCGTGCGATCGCAAGGCCGACGAGCGTTGCGAGCACCGCATCGAAGGTGTCGGCGAGTTCGGCGCTCATCGGAACGTGCGGGACGAAAACCACGGCGGCTAAGGAGACGGTGCTTCCCAATGCAAGCAGCCCGATCGCGTTGGCGATGAGACTGCGATGCGCGATCACCACCGCGATGCTCGTCGCTAACGCGAAGAAGACGAGCCCCACATTGTGAATTCCCGCAAAGGCGGGTAGCCGCCCAGCGAGGTGCGCGAGCCCGAGCGCGAGCAGCACGATGGCGATGCGTCCGGGCAGCGAGAACGAGGGGCGAAGATCGTTTCGCAAGCCGCTATGTTTCTCGAGCCAAAGTATCGAAGCCGGGCCGATGACGACTTTCACGAACGCGAGCGCGACGAAGACGGCGAGCGCTCGCGGATTTCCGAGGCCGGGATAGGAAAACGTGAGCGCGATTCCCGTGAACAGTGCGTATCCCAGCAACGCCGTACGAATGCGCGCATCGACGACCAACGCGGCGAGCGCGAATAGAAAGAGGAGCGTCATCGCGCGGCTCCGATGATATCGATTCCCATCGCGGCGATGGCGAGCAACGTCGCCGCACTCGCGAGATGCGGAAGCTCGAAGAGGCGCATCTTCGCTTGGAAGGCTTCGACGAACGGGATCGCCGCCGCGACGGCGATCAAGCAGAGCGGCGCCGGAAGCCCGGAACCCGCGAATACGAAGGCGACGAGGATCGCCATCGCGGCCTGGCGGAGTTGCGCGGCGTATTGCCACGCCGCAAAGACGGGCCCCGCATACTCCAACAGCATGCCTTCGTGAATCATCGTGAGTTCGTAATGCGTTTCTTGATTGTCGATCGGCACGCGTGCGGTTTCGAAGAGCAGCACGATGAAGAGGGCGGAGCCGGCGAGCAGCGCCGACGCTTGTGTCGATCGCGCTGCGAGCAACGCGAGGAGAAACGGGGCTTCGACGATCGCGGCAAAGGCGATCTCTCTCCCCACCGCCATCGCCGAAAACGACGAGCCGGTATCGAGCGCGGCTACGACCATCGCCGCACGTCCGAGCGCGAAGAACAGGACGAGCGCGACGACGTCGAGCGCGTTCGCGCGGACGCCCGCGCTAAATACCTGGGGAAGTAAGAACAGGATCGCGACCGAACTTCCCAAGGCGATTCCCACCGCAAGAAATCCGGTCGGCGAACCAAACCGTCCCGCTCGCGGCGCTTTGCGAAGCAGCTTGGTAAGATCGCGATATGGTTGTAAGAACGGTGGGCCGGGACGCCCGCTCAACCTCGCCCGAAGGCTTGCGATCGCACCCTGTAATAACGGAGCGAATGCGAGAATCGCCAGTATTTGCACGACGCTCATCGTCCCAACACCAGCGCAAGTGCGATAGCGATTGCGGCGTAGGCGATATACGCGCGCATCCGCCCCGATTGCACGACCCGCAAGCGACGAACGAGGCGCTGCGAGAACGCCGCAACGCCGCGCGCGGCTTCGCTCGTCAAATCCCGCGTGCTCACCGCGTACTCGATCCGCGCCGGAAAATCACCGCTGGTTGCCGGGACGACCGTTCGATGTCGCTCGGGAAAGAGCGCGAAGGCGAAGATGCCGCGGAGCGGTTTCGTCAGCGCCGTGGCACTATACGAGGCACGTGCCGGTAGCGCCGAACCGCAGGCCCATACGGGGGCGTCTCGTCGCGCCGCGCGCCGGCCGTACCACCAGGCTCCCAACGCCGATAGCAACGGGATCGCCGCGAGCCACGCCAGGCGTGCCGCACCGGCGAACGTCGAATCGAGCGCAACTGCGCGCGCGCCGACGATTTGCGATGCGAGCGCGAGAAGCGGATGGAGGACGACGAGCGGAAAGAGTCCGAGCGCGAGCACGATCGCCGCGCCGAGCGCCAACGCCATCACCGATGCATCGAACGTTTCGGGGCGTTCGTCCTCGCGAACCGGGGCGGGAGCGCCCGCGAACGCGATTCCAAAGAGTTTGACGAAGGCCGCCGCCGCGAGCCCTCCGCCGAGCAAGAGCGCGAGGAGGCCGAGCAAACCGAGCGTTGCGAGCGATGCGTTCCCCGAGAGCGTCGCATCGATGAATCCGTGCAACACGAGCCACTCCGAAACGAATGCATTGCTCGGAGGTAACGCGGCCGCCGCCATGCAGCCGACGAGCACCCATGGTGCGCTGCGTTTGAGTGCCCCGGCGGCGAGCCCTCGCAGACGGTCGAGATCGGTCACGTGATGCAGGCGCTCGACCACCGTTCCCGCGCCGAGAAAAAGCAGCGTCTTGAGCGCGGTGTGATTGAGCGCGTGAAAGAGCATCGCCACGAGTGCGAGGGTTGCCAACACCGGATAGCCCATTGCCGAAGCGACGATCGCGAGACCGAGCGCCGCGACCATGACGCCCATATGCTCGATCGAACTGAACGCGAGCAAGCGCTTCAATTCGCTCTCCACGGCGGCATAGAGCCCGCCGAAGAGTGCGCCCGCAAGTCCCGCAAGCAGTAGAATGACGCCGGGTGTCGCTCCGACCGGCGCGACGAGGACGAACGTCGTCAAGGTCAGTGCGTAGAGCGCGAGCTCGATCATCACGCCCGAGAGCAACGCCGAGGCGTTGGCGGGCGCGGCCGGGTGCGCGCGCGGCAACCAGAATTGTAGTGGGACGAGTCCCGCTTTCGAACCGAACCCGATGAAGAGCCCCGCGAGTATGCCCGCGCGCGGCGCAACCGATAGCGAAGCCGCCGCTTTCGAGATTGCGGTGAATGCGCCGCTGCCGGCATGAACGGCGAGCATCGCAAAGGCAATCGTCATCGCCAAGGCGCCGAGTTGGCTCACCAGCGCGTAGGCGAACGCGGCGCGACGGACGCTCTTCCGTTCGCTCTCGGTCGCGACGATCGCGATAGAGATCAGCGACATCAGTTCCCAACTCAGGAGAAACGCAAAGACCGATTGTGCGAGCAGCACCCCGAGCATCGCCGCGCTAAAGCAGGCCAGCGGAATTCCTGACGCGGCGCGGCCGCGTTGGAGATTCCATATCGCGACGACGATCGCACCGAGCGCGAGAAAGACGAGGAAGGGACGTGCGAGCGGCGTTACCGCGAAATCGAGCGTGAGATATCGCGCGACGATCGGCGCGCGTGCCACGACGGGCGCGAATGGGAACGCGGCGGCGGCGAGCGCGGCCACGGAGAGCGCAGCGAGCAACGACGAGGCGAAGAGGCGTATACCGCGCACTAGCTCTGCGCTTCGAAGTTCGCGCGCTGCTCGCGCAGGAGCCGATCGCAAAAATCCCGCGCGGCATCGAGGATATCCCAGAGCCGCTGGTCCGCGACGCTATAGCGGACGAAAAGCCCCTCGCGACGGGCCACGACGAGCCCCTTACCGCGGAGCGTGGAAAGGTGCTGGGAGACCGAGGGTTGGCCGAGGTCGAGCAGCTGTTGGAGCTCGACGACGGTCTTTTCGCCCTCGCGAAGGGCATCGAGGAGGCGGATCCGCGCGGGGTGCGCGAGCGTCTTAAAGAGATCCGCCTTGAAGTTCCGAAGCACATCTGAATATTAGCATATTCAGATTTATGAATACAAGCTCACCCGTTGAGTGCGCTCAATGTCTCCTTGAGGAGGGAATCGACCTCGCCGGCGACCCCGACGAGCTCGGTGTTCCCGGTCACCCCGAGCATCGCCCCGGCGTCGATCGCCTTAACGTAGGTCTTGCCGCCCTTCTGCATGACCACGACGTTGCACGGCAGCAAAAGCCCCAGATCGGGCTCGCGCTGCAGCGCCTGATGGGCGAAGGTCGGGTTACAGGCGCCGAGGATGACGTAGGGCTCCATATCGGCGCCGATCTTTTTCTTGAGCGTCGCGGCAACATCGATCTCGGTCAAAACGCCGAAGCCGCGCTGTGCCAGCGCGGCTTTCGTGCGATCGATGACTTCTTCGAAGTTACCTTCGACGACGGTTTCGTGTCCGTATTTCACGAGTTCTTTGCCTCACTTTATCTGCAACCCCAGCGGTTTGATGACCGTCGCTAGGTAACGATGGTATGCGTCCATCGCCGCAGCAAAGCGTACATCGAGGTGCTTCGCATATGCAAGTAACGATGCCGTCGGCGGCGAGTTCGCCCCAAGGAAGAAGCCGCCGGGGACCGCTTCTCGCAGAGCACCCGGACGCTGGATGGAATCTTCATCGTTCTGATAGTTTGCGGTAAAAGTCGCAAAGATCGCATCGTGCTGTTTCATCGCCGCCGAGAGCGCCGCCAGGCGCGGAGCGTTATCGGCCGAGCGCGCGATCGCGTAGGCCTTCTTGAGCGCGATTTTCTGCGCGTCGAGCGCATCGAGCACCGCGTTGATCTTCCCGGACATATCCAGGAAGTGTTTACCGATTCGGTATCCGGCCTGCATCTGCGCGAGCGTGTACGGCGTCTGCGGATCGGGTTTCACCGAAAAGGACTGCGTGAGGGTGCGCCCGTCGAGTACGATCCGCGCGGTGTACCGGCCGGGCAAGGCGGTCAGCCCTTCCTTCGGCCCACGATACTGTTTGCGAGCGGCGCCCATCCAGCGCGTCACGCCGTTTTCGTGGAAATCCCACACGACGCGATTGATGCCGGCCTTATTCGGAACGAGCGCGATCTTCTTCTTGCCGATCTTGATGCTTCCCGAAATGGTACGAATCACGCGCCCCCGAGCGTCGAGTACCTGGACGACCGGCGCCTTTTTCTGCGGAGCTTTTTGGTAGAAATCGAAGATCGCTCCGTAGGGCGGATTTTTCGCCGCATAGCGGGTGTACAAGTTCTCGTCGTTGCTATGCATGATGTATTCGTAGGCCGTGCGCACCGGGAAGAGCATCGCGCCTTTCGCTCGCGCCGCCGAGAGGTTCTGCAACGACGCGATATCGTCGAGAATCCAAATCGCTCGGCCGTGAGTACCGATCACTAGATCGTCAAAAGTCGGTTGGATGTGAATATCGCGCACCGATACCGCCGGAACGTTCAGCGAAAACGGCTTCCAAGAGTCGCCGCCGTTGAAACTGATAAAAATACCCTCTTCGTTTCCGGCGAAGAGCAGGTTTTTGTTGTGGATGTCGGGGCGAATCGTCCGCGTGTAGATATCGCTCGGCAATCCACGAACGATCTTCTTCCAGGTTTTACCGTAGTCGTGCGTGACGTAGAGATACGGCGCGTAATCACCCATGCGGTGATCGTCGAACGAGGCGTAGGCAGTAGCGGGGTCGAGCGGCGATGGGGCGACCGTCTCCACGCGAGCGAACTCCGGCGCACCCTTCGGCGTGACGTCGCTCCAATGTTTGCCGCCGTCGCGCGTGAGCTGTACGAGACCGTCATCGGTCCCAACCCAGATCTCACCCGGTGCGGCCGAGGAGCCTTCGATGTCGAGAATCGTATCGCTATATTCGGCGCCCGAAACGTCGTGGGCGAGCGGCCCGCCCGCGGGCAACTGGTGCGCTTTAATATTGCGCGTGAGGTCGGGGCTAATCGGATGCCACGTTTGGCCCCGATCGGTGCTTTGAAAGACGACGTTGCCGCCGTACCACAAGATATGCCCGTTCCACGGTGCGAATGCGATCGGCGAATCCCAGTTGAAGCGATAGGGGCGCTTGTTGAGATCGAAGATCGAGAGCCCCGGTTCGAAGTACGGATTGATGAACCGGTAGAGACGTGCGTTGCGATTGAATACATTCACGTAGCCGTCTTCGAGATCGGCGACGATGAAATTCGAGTTGCTCGGATCGGGAACGGCCCACATGCCGTCGCCGCCGACCACTTGGAACCAGCGACGGTTCTTAATCCCCTGCGGATCGCGCGAATTCGAAGGCCCGCACCAACCGCTGTTATCTTGCCAACCGCCGCAAACGAGATACGGATTCCCGTTGGAGAGGCCGACGTGATAGACCTGGCCGATGGGGAGGTTCCGCGCGAACGACCACGCCTTACCGCCGTCGAGCGTCAGGGCGTAACCGCCGTCCTCGCCGACGATGATGCGCTTACCGTCGTTCGGTGCGATCCAAATCGCGTGATAGTCGACGTGAACGCCTTTGGCGATACGTTTGAATTTTTTCCCGCCGTCGGTGCTGACCGAGAGCATCTCGGAGACGCCGTAAACGCGGTTTGCATTTTTCGGATCGACCGCAATATGCGTGAAGTAGAACGGACGCTGATCGACCAACGTGTTGTCGGTCATCATTTTCCAGTGCGCTCCCGCGTCGTCGCTGCGCCAGAGGATGCCGCCCTTCGCTTCGATCAAGGCGTAGACACGCGCCGGATCGCTCGGGGCGATGGCGAGGCCGATACGCCCTTCGTACCCGGCGGGGAGACCGTTTCCGACGAGCTTCGTCCACGTCTTTCCGCCGTCGGTCGATTTATAGATCCCGTCGTCAGGACCGCCGGAGTGGAAGGTCCACGGCTTCCGACGGAATTGCCACATCCCCGCATAGACGATATTCGGATCGGCGGGATCCATCGCAATATCGCTCGCCCCACTGCTCGGGCCGATATAGAGCGACTTGCTCCACGTTTTTCCGCCGTCGAACGTCACGTAGACGCCGCGATGGACGGAATCGGCGAACGGATCGCCGGAGGCTCCAACCACGACGTGGTCGGGATTCTTCGGGTCGATAGCAATGCGCGAGATCTGGCGCGTAAATGCGAGGCCGACGCGCGCCCACGTTTTGCCACCGTTCGTGCTTTTATAGAGTCCGGTACCGAACGAGACGTCGTTGCGCGGGTTGCTCTCGCCGGTGCCTACCCAGAGGACGTTCTGATTGCTCGGGTCGATGGCGACCGCGCCGATCGCTCCGGTCGGTTCTTTCGTAAAGATCGGCTTCCAAGTCGCGCCGCCATTCGCACTCTTCCACACTCCGCCGCCTGCGGTGCCGATAACGTAGAGATCGGCGTTCTGCGCCGTCCCCGCTACCGAGGAGACGCGGCCACCAGCGATCGCCGGACCGATCTCGCGCCATTTCATGCGCGCGTATGGTGCGGTCGCCGCCGCAGCCGGAAGAAAACTTCCGGCTACGAGCAGCGCCCCCATCGCGAGAAACCGTATCTTCATCTTCTCTCCTCCACCAGTGTCGAACTTAGTGTACGGCGCCGATCCCTGCGATCGGCTTCAGCCCGGCTGCCTTCATCTCTGCCTGCACCGCAGGGATCGTACCGACGAAGGCGTTGTATTGCCCGAGGGCGCGGGCATATTTTCCGTCGAGCCGATGCGCGAAGGCAAGGGTCGGCGGCGTGATGAGGCTCTGGGCGGCGAAGTAGAGCTGCTCGAAATCTTCGCGCAGCGCACCCGGACGCTCGATCGAGTCTTCATCGTTCTGGTAGTTCGCCGTCAAGATATCGAACATGCCTTGGCGACGCCCGGAGAGCGTAGAGAGCGCGGCGAGGACGCCGGTCGCCTTCTTCGCCGACGCGGTTTTCTGCGCCGTCGCGATCTGCTTCTTGAGCGTATCGAGATTGTTCAGCATCGTGTCGATCTTTCCGAACATCGTTTCGTATTTCATTGAGAATGCGAACGTGCGGTCGTAATCGGCTTGCGTGAACTTCGAACGCGGATCGGGTTTCACGACGAAGCGACGCGTGTAGGTCTTCCCGTCGAAGGTGAGCTTCGCGGTATAGGTGCCCGGCGGAACCGCCGGTCCCTCCGGGAAGCCTTGATACGATTTTTTCGCCGCGCCCTTCCAGAGCGCCACGCCGTTGGTGCCGTAATCCCACACGTATCGATTGAGACCGACGGCATTGGGCAGCCGCGGTTGCGCCTTCCCGGCGAATTTGTGGGTGCCCGAGATCGAACGCATCAGCTGGCCGCGCGCGTTGAAAATCTGCAACGAGGGCGGCGTCTTGGCATTTGCCGTTTTTTGGTAGTAGTCGAAGATGACGCCGTAGGGCGGATTATTACCGACGAAATCCGTGTATGTGCCTTCGTCGTTTTCGTGCAGCGTGTACTGGTAGGAGACGCGGACCGGGAAGAATCGTCCGCCCGCCGCCTTCGCGCGAGCGAGCTGTTGGATCGGCGTCATGTCGTCCATAATGTAGAGCGAGCGACCGTGCGTCGCGATAACGAGATCGTCGAAGGTCGGCTGCATGCGAATATCGCGAACGGATACGGTGGGCATGCCGTTCTTGAAACTCTCCCACTTCTTCCCATCGTCGAACGAGATGAAAATTCCCGTTTCGTTTCCAAGGTAGAGGATGGACGAGTTCTTGATATCCGGGCGGATGGTTCGCACGAAGACGTTTTTCGGAAGGTTGCTCGCGATCGAGCTCCACGTCTTGCCGTAGTTATGAGTGACGAAGACGTAGGGTTTGTAGTCGCCCGAACGATGGCGATCGATGGTGACGTACGCCGTCGCCGCGTCGAACGGCGAAGGAGCGACGGTTTCGACTCGCCCATAGGGGGGAACGCCCGGAATCAGCATTTTCTTCCAGTGCTTTCCGCCGTCGACCGTGAGGCCGATGACGCCGTCGTCGGCGCCGGTCCAGATCTCGCCTTTACGCACCGGCGATCCCTCGATATCGAGCAACGTGTCGCTATACTCCGCACCCGAAACGTCGTGGGTGATCGGACCGCCCGAGGGAATCTGGTGGGATTTCATGTTGAGCGTGAGATCGGGGCTGATGACTTTGAAGCTCTTGCCGCGATCGGTGCTCTGGAAGACGACGTTGCCGCCGACCCAGCCGATATGCGGGTTCCACGGGGCGAACGCAATCGGCGAGTCCCAATTGAAGCGATACTTGCTCGTGCGCAGGTCGTACTGTTCTTTGACGCCCTGTAGATAGGGTTGCGCGGACCACTGATCTTGCGTTCTCTTGTTCCACACGACGACCGAACCGTTTTCGGAATCGCTCCAGATATAGTTCGGGTCGGAGGGATCGGGAACCGACCACTCGCCGTCGCCGCCGACGCTCACCTTCCAATATTTATTGAGCAGGCCGCTGGGATCGAGCGAGTTCTCCGGGGCGCAGAATGCATTGTTATCTTGCAATCCGGCGCAGACTTCATACGGATTCTCGTTGGAAAGCCCGACGTGGTAGATCTGCGCGATCGGGAGATTCTTCGAGAAGAACCAATTGGCGCCGCCGTCGACGGTGAGCGCGTACCCGCCGTCTTCGCCGAGCATGATGCGCGACGGATCGTTCGGCGCGATCCAGATTGCGTGGTAATCGACGTGCACCGCGAGTGCGATCGGGCGGAATTTCTTACCGCCGTCGGTCGAGACCGAAGTGAGTTCGGAGACGGCGTAGACTTTTTTAGGATTCTTCGGATCGACCGCGATGTGCGTGAAGTAGAACGGGCGTTGATCGACGAGCGTGTTGTCGCTCACCATCTTCCAATGCGCGCCCGCATCTTCGCTGCGCCAGAGAATGCCGTGCGCCGCTTCGATGAGCGCGTAAACGTAATTCGGATCGCTCTGCGAGACGGCGAGGCCGATGCGCCCGGTGATTCCGGTCGGCAAACCATTGCCGACGAGTTTCGTCCAGGTCTTGCCACCGTCGACCGATTTATAGAGTCCGTCGTTGGGGCCGCCGCTACGGAAGGTCCACGGTTTGCGCCGAAACTCCCACATGCCGGCATAGACGACGTTCGGATCGCTCGGGACCATCGCGAGATCGCTCGCGCCGCTATCGGGCGCGAGATAGAGCGTCTTCTTCCACGTCTTGCCGCCGTCGAACGTCACATAGACGCCGCGGTGAACGCTGTTGCGATATGGATCGCCGAATGCGGCGACCACGACGTGGTTGCCGTCTTTCGGGTCGACGACGATGCGCGAGATCGAACGCACGCCTTTGAGGCCGACCCGCTTCCAGGTGATGCCGCCGTTCGTCGATTTATAGAGGCCGTCGCCGTAGCTGACGTCGTTACGCGGGTTGCTCTCGCCGGTACCGACCCACACGATGTTGTTATTGCTGGGGTCGATGGTGACCGCGCCGATCGCGGCGACCTTCTGGTTCGCAAAGACCGGCGTCCAGGTGAAGCCGCCGTTGATCGTCTTCCAAACGCCGCCGCCTGCAGAGCCGACAAAATAGAGTTTCACGTTGGTCGCAGAACCGGCGACCGAGGTGACGCGTCCGCCGCCCGCTGCGGGGCCAATCTCGCGCCACGTCATCTGCGTATATGGCGGCGGTGGAGTCGGCGTGGGCGTCGGTTTCGGCGAGGCCTTAACGGCGGTCTTCGCCGGGGCCGGGGTAGCGCCGGCTGCCGCGCGCGCGTACGAGGGAAGGCTAAGAGCGAAAAGAGCTGCGGCGGCGAGCGCCCAGCGAATGGGTGTGCGAGACAACGACTTCCTCCTCGAAGAGAGCTTCATAATTCAGCCGAGGAGTCCGATAGGAAAGGCCGCGCTCCTGCGAGCGCGGCCTCAAATGTTGCTCAAAAATGCAGATTCTAGGCCGACATACGCGTGATCAGCACGTCGATATCGTCCCGTCCCGCTTTTCGGACGAAGGTAATGTGCACGCGCTGTGCGCCCCAAGCAAAACGGAAGGTGTAATCGAAGGTCTCGATTCCTCCACTCGACTTTCCGGCGAGCGTGTCGAAGCGTCCCTGAAACTCCGGGTTCGCCGTACACGGGGCGACTTCGGTAAAGAAGTTCCGGCCGACCTGCGATTTCTGATCGAGGCGCGCCATCTCAGCCTCGGTACGATTATAGCGAAGGATCTTGCCGTCGAGCCCCAGGGTGATAACGCCGACGGGTAATCCGTCGATCTCCTGCGCGCTCATCGCCTCGACTCGGTCGAGCAACTCTCGATCGTGCATGAATGCTCCTCTTCAATATGAATGTCAGCGTACGAAAACGCTCCCTCCGCGGGAACCTCGCTGCATAACTCTGCCGAGAATCCTGGAGTTGCTCCCTGCATGTAAGGAGCGCGCAAAGGGAGGGGCAGGTGCTATCGCAGCGCGACGCGCACGAGCACCTGCCCGGCAAAGGCGGCAAGGACGCCGATCAGCACGCTCCCCAGCGCATAGAGTGTTGCCATGGCAAACGCCCGATCGCCGACCAACGTCACGGTATCGAGTGCGAAGGTCGAGAAGGTCGTATAGCCCCCGAGGACGCCGACGGCGAGAAAGAGACGCAAGAGCGGCGTCATCCCGAACGACGAGGTCGCCGCGAGCTCGGCGACGATCCCGATGAGCAGGCTCCCGGTGACGTTGATCAGCAAGGTACCGAGGGGAAAGCCCGGCCCGACGCGAGCGACGACGAGAAAATTCACGACGTACCGCAGAACGGAGCCGACGCCGCCGCCGAGGGCGACGGCGAGAATCGCTTTGAAGCCCATCTATTCGCACTCCTCCGAGCCGAGCTGGAGTACCTCGAGTCCTTCAAGCGTGACCAGCCCCTCAGCGACGATCTCGCGCACGACGGAGAGGATCGAATCGATCTTCTCGGCACGTTCGATCACCTCGACGACGACCGGGAGATCCGTCGAGAGATCGAAGACTCGCGCGGCGTGCACGGTTTTCCTCGCGCCGAACCCTTCGATGCCTTTGAAGACGCTCGCGCCGCCGACGCCCATCTCGCGCAGACGCTCGACGAGCGCAACGTAAGCAGGACGGTCGCCGAAGCGGTCGCCTTCATCAAGATATACGCGCAGAAGCTGCGCCGGTCTGGTCATGTTCTGTGGGCCCCTTCTGAAGAACGCGATGGCTCTGCAGGAGTCATTGGCCCACGGCGGGCGATTCGCGCCGATCCGACGCAGGGCGAACCCCTCCACCCTTTCCTCTTGGATGTGCGGCGCACGAAGGAGGCTCTCCTGCCGCTATGGGGTGCCGGAATGTTCGTAGTGCGGGACGTTGACGTGAATCGCGTACCACTGGGAATAGCCGATAGCGGCGATGAGTAGTACGAAAAAGAGGACCAGTCCTACCCCCCAGGCGCGCTTACCGGCGGGGCTCATCTGCGAAAATCGGCTCATAGGGCTCTCTTCGGCACGGCGCGAACCCTCGGCCTCCATGCGGAGATTTCGAACCTTGCTCCCCGCGGCGTTTGCTGTGGGCCTGCTTCTCCTCGCGCCGCAACGCCTGCTTGCAGATCCACGCCCTCAGCCGATCCCCGCGACGATCGGCAACGCCCGCGCCTACGCTCGTTTTCTGCAGAAAGTGAACCCGCAGATGCCGCGTTGGCAGCGGGAGCAACTCGCGCTTCACGCACTGCGCAGCGCCTGGCACTACCATATCGACGCGAATCTTCTCGTCGCGCTGGTGACGGTGGAATCGAGCTGGCACACGCACGCGCGTTCGTGGGCCGGCGCGGTCGGGTTGGGACAGTTGATGCCGGGAACCGCCGCACGCATGGGGATCGATCCGCACGACCCGTTGCAGAATCTCTCCGGCGCCGCGCGCTACCTCAGCGAACAAGTGCAGCGCTTCGCTAAAACCCACCATCCGTATCGCTATGCCATCGCGGCCTATAACGCGGGGCCGAAGGCCGTCGTCGAATACGGCGGCATTCCGCCGTATTACGAAACGCAGCATTACGTCGTAAAGGTGACCCGCATCTGGCGGCGCATCGCGCGGAGCGTTCACGCAACGCATGGGATCGCGCTTCGACATCCGACGCCGGACGAACGCTATTGGATCTCCTCGACCGACAGCATCGGCTCGCCCTAGCCTCCACCGAAAGAGCGCGTCGCCGTGCGAAGCGAACGAGCGGCGACAGAATCATTGTCAGCCCGAGTAGGCCCCGCAGGGGCCGTATCGAGGGCGAGCTGCTACGGCGCCTCGATACGCGCCTCGATACGCGCTTCGCGCTACTCGGCGTGACAACAGCGCTACTCGGCGTGACAACACCGTCTACTCGGCGTGACAACACCATTTACGCGGTGTCGTCCACGTTCCCCGAATCGCCGTAGAGACAGCGCAGCGCCGGCATCGCATGCGCGAGCCCGACGTTCGCGTCGACTTTGAGTCCGCGCACGCCCGCCGCGTGCGCCGCTTCGATATCGTCGTTTTTATCGCCGACCATCACGCACTCATGCGGGTCGACGCCCATGGTACGCATCGCTTCGAGCAACATTCCCGGTTGCGGTTTCCGACACGAACACCCATCCTCGGGGCCGTGCGCGCAGTAGAGCACCGCATCGAACGGACCGAGGAGTTCGATCACGCGCGCGTTGACGGCCTCCACCTGCGCACGCGTGATGCGTCCGCGCGCGATACCCGACTGATTGCTCACCAGCGCGACGCCGAGCCCGAGCCCGCGCAGTTCGTCGAGCGCCGCCTTCGCACCGGGCAGCGGTTCGACCAGCGCGGGATCGCCGTTATACGGCTCGTCGCGCACGATCGTTCCGTCGCGATCGAGCAAAACTGCTGCGATCACGGAGCCGCGACGTAGACCTCCGCTCCACGCTCGAGAAACTCGCGGCTCTTCTCTTCCATGCCCGCTTGCGCGAACTCACGCACCTCCTGCGTGATCTTCATCGAACAGAAATGCGGCCCGCACATCGAACAGAAGTGCGCGCTCTTCGCTCCCGGCGCCGGGAGCGTTTCGTCGTGGAATTCGCGCGCGGTCTCCGGATCGAGCGAGAGTTCGAACTGATCCTCCCAGCGGAATTCGAAGCGTGCTTTCGAGAGCACGTCGTCGCGATGACGCGAGTGCGGGTGCCCTTTGGCGATATCTGCGGCATGCGCGGCGATCTTGTAGGCGATAACGCCGTCCTTCACGTCCTTTTTATCGGGGAGTCCGAGGTGCTCTTTCGGCGTGACGTAACAAAGCATCGCCGTGCCGAACCACCCAATCATCGCCGCGCCGATCGCGCTAGTGATATGATCGTAGCCGGGCGCGATATCGGTTACCAACGGGCCGAGCGTATAGAAAGGCGCCTCTTGGCAGAGCTCGAGTTGCTTCTCCATATTTTCTTTAATGAGATGCATCGGCACGT
This sequence comes from bacterium, assembly GCA_021794205.1. Classification (GTDB taxonomy): domain Bacteria; phylum Vulcanimicrobiota; class Vulcanimicrobiia; order Vulcanimicrobiales; family Vulcanimicrobiaceae; genus JABEUX01. Next base: position 231,891 of record JAJYRH010000001.1, on the reverse strand, counting down.
GTCCCGGCCCTTCGATCATGGTCTGCACGTCGTGCTTCCACGCGATCTTCGTGAGCTCTCCGAGGGTTTCGAGTTCGCCGAACTGCGCCGCATCGTTCGCATCGGCGAGGCAGCCCGGGCGCAAACCATCCCCGAGCGAGAACGCGACATCGTAGGCCTTCATGATCTCGCAGATCTCTTCGAAATGGGTGTACAGGAAGTTTTCGCGATGATGCGCCAGGCACCATTTCGCAAGAATCGAGCCGCCGCGCGACACGATTCCGGTAATGCGGTTCGCGGTGAGCGGCACGTAGCGCAACAAGACGCCGGCGTGAATGGTGAAATAATCGACACCTTGCTCGGCCTGTTCGATGAGGGTGTCGCGATAGAGTTCCCAGGTTAATTCTTCGGCTTTACCGTTTACTTTTTCGAGCGCTTGGTAGATCGGCACGGTACCGATGGGAACCGGAGAGTTTCGTATAATCCATTCGCGCGTCTCGTGAATGTTTTTACCGGTTGAAAGGTCCATGACGGTATCGGCGCCCCATTTCGTCGCCCACGTCATTTTTTCGACCTCCTCATCGATCGACGAAGCGACCGCCGAGTTGCCGATATTGGCGTTGATCTTCACCAGAAAGTTGCGACCGATGATCATCGGCTCGCTCTCGGGGTGATTGATATTGCTGGGAATGATCGCGCGGCCGCGCGCGACTTCGTCGCGAACGAATTCCGGTGCGAGACCCTCGCGGATGGCGATGAACTCCATCTCCGGCGTAATCTCTCCGCGCCGCGCGTAGTGCATCTGCGAAACGTTCGCGCCGGGTTTCGCGCGCCGAATGCGGCGCGGTTGCGAGAAGCGAATCTCGTCGAGTTCGCGCATCGCCTCTCGCCCGCGCTGATAGACCGAGGTCGGCGCGTCGAGTTCGATGGTATCGCCGCGCCCGGCGATCCACTCCGCGCGCAGGTGCGGTAGCCCGCGCCGAATATCGGTGGCGACCGCGGCATCGCTATAGGGACCGCTGGTATCGTAGAGCGTGTGCGTGGTGCCGTCGGTGAGTTGGATCGCGCGCATAGGGACGCGAATCGAGGGCGCGCTTCCGGTTGCATAAACTTTCATCGAATGTCTTCCTCCGCCGGTATGACCCGGATCAGGTGCGACGGTCGGCGGATCGAGCCCGCCCTCTCAGCCCTAGGTTGGGCTCCCGTGGAGCGTAGGGCTTCGCGCCCGTCGCATCGCGTCCTCGAACGCCTCCCCAGCGAGCCAAGCGCACGGGAGTGACGAAATGCACCTATCTGAATGCGGTCTCTATTGTAAATTTTTTGTTAGAAATTCGGAGGAAGCGCGACGGATCGATGCAACATAGGTCGGAGCAGCAGGTGCTTTCCTCTGCTCCTTCCTCTCCGTGCCTGCTGCACTGCTCGCTACACTCGGCTCTTCTTGAGGAGGATCCTCGCTTGAGAATACCCGGCAGAATTTTCGTGGCGATGCTCGCGGCATCGTCTCTGCTCGTTGCTTGCGGCGGAGGGCATAGCAGTTCGATGCTTCCGCAGAGCAACAATACGGCATCGAACCCCGTTCCCAACCGCGTTTCGGCGCAATCGGTTCGCGTTGGAAAACCGCAGATTTTTTATTCACGTGATTATTTAGCTTCACACCCCAGCTTCCAATGGGGCCCGAACGCGCGCACCGTCATGGGCAAAATGCGCACGACGAGTTCCAACCTCCTTTATAACGGCGGCCCGGTGCAGACCGCACCGCAAGTCTACCTGGTGTTCTGGGGATGGCAGAGCCAGAACGACACGACCGCAGATCCCGATGGTTTGGCGGCCTACCTGACCGGATACATGCAATCGATCGGCGGCAGCCTCTGGGTGAATACCGATACCCAGTATTATCAAACGCTCGGTGGGGCGACGACGTACATTGCAAATACGAACCCGCAGTACGCCGGCGTGTGGTACGACAGTTCGGTACCACCGAAAACCTACACCGACGCACAAGTCGCAGCCGAAGCGCTCAACGCTGCCGCACACTTCGGCACCTATAGCTCGAACGCGAACTTCATCGTCGTGACGCCGACCGGATACACGCAGAGCGGCTTCGCGACGCAGTGGTGCGGGTATCACAACACCACCACCGATCCTTCGGGCAACCCGCTCGCCTACACCAACCTGCCGTATACCCCCGACGCAGGCACGAGCTGCGGCGTCGGCTCGGTGAATTCGCCGGGAACGCTCGACGGCGTCTCGATCGTCGGCGGCCACGAAGAAGCCGAGACGCAGACCGATCCGGGTGCCGGCAACGGCTGGCTCGATTCGAGCGGTTCGGAGATCGGCGATAAGTGCGCCTGGACGAACCTCCAGAACTACACGTTTCCGAACGGCCAAACCTACCCGGTCCAACCGCTCTGGAGCAACGCCAGCAGCAGCTGCGTGATTACCTACGGCTCGGTCGGCCCGACGCCGACCCCTTCGCCGGTTCCGACGACGAGCCCGACGCCGGCTCCGACGCCGACCCCGGCCCAGACGCCGACGCCCGTGCCGACCTCCAGCCCGACGCCGGCTCCGACGCCGACGCCGATCTGCCACGGCCGGAAGTGCCGTCCGTAACGCAAAGCACGTAGAAAACCGTGCACGAGCGACGGCTCGCCGAAAGGCGGGCCGTCGCTCTGTAAGCGCTTGCTTGTGAAGGAGAACCCCGTCGGGTAGGGCACAGCGAACGATATGCTATCTCAGGAACGCACCGCCATCGTCACCGGCGGTGCGACCGGAATCGGCGCCGCCATCGCTCGCGCACTCGCCGCCGCCGCCGTCCATGTCGTCATCGACTACGTTGGGGATCCCGCACCGGCCCGCGCGCTCGTCGCCGAGTTGGAAGGGCGCGGCGCTCGGGCGATCGCGTGCGAGGCGAACGTCGCGCTGCCCGCCGATGCCGACCGCCTCGTAGCGGCGGCGGTCGCGGCTTTCGGGGGACTTGATATCCTCGTCAACAACGCCGGCATTGAAACGCGCTATCCCTTCGTCGATACACCCGACGAGGTATGGCAGCGCGAGATTGCGGTGAATTTGAGCGGCCCGTTTTATTGCAGCCGCTCCGCGGCGAAGCAGATGATCGCGCAAGCGCGCGGCGGCCGTATCGTGAACGTTTCGTCGATCCACGAAGAGGTCGCCGCGCCAACGAACGCGCCTTACTGCGCGTCGAAGGGCGGGTTGCGCATGCTTATGCGGACGATCGCGGTCGAGCTCGCGCCTCATGCTATTACGGTGAATAACGTCGCCCCGGGAGCGATCGATACGCCGATGGACGCGGCGACGATCGCCAACCCGAAACTCGACGACGAGTTGCTCGCCGAAATTCCGTTGCACCGTTGGGGAAAGCCCGAGGAAGTCGCCGGGCTGGTCGTTTGGCTCTGCAGTGACGCTGCGGCGTATATAACCGGAACGACCGTCGTTATCGACGGCGGCATGATGCGTCAGGCGGGTTCGCTCTAATGACGCGATACGACATGGTCGACATGGCGACCGACCCCTCAAGCGGGAGCGCTGCGAACCCACGATTCGCCTATATTCTCGCCGACGATCAGATGGCGCAGGGCAGCACGCTCGGCGCCCCGCGTTGCACGGTCGTCCTGAAACCCACGGGTGCGATCGCCAAAATCTACAGCCCCGATGCCGGCTTCGATTATTTCGGCGCACTCGGAATATCTTTCTGGGATCGGCGCAGCACGTTGCGCTTGACCCGTCGCGGCGGCGAATTCCACATTCATCCCGAGCGCCAAGATTACGTCTATCAACTCGACAATGGCGTCCACGTTCACGAACAAGTCTTTGCTTATAACGCCGGCGCGCAGGAGGCAGCCTCGGTTCCGCCGCCCGCAGCGTACTATCGCGTGCACCTCAAGAACGGATCGACAGCTCCGGTTTCGTTCGATCTCTACGGCTTTTGCGAGTTGCGCGGAAATACGTCGCAGGACGTTCAGGTACGCTTCGATGCCGATCTCGGCGGCATCGTTGTATGGAACCAGAGCGTTCCATCGCACGTACGGCTCTTCGCTACGCTCGCGCCGGCGACGAGTTGGGATACCAATTCCGACCGCGCGAGACTCGTCGCGCACGAGTCGCCCGGGGTGCTCTCCAACAGGGTCGAATCGCTCGGCAGCGACCCGGTGGGAGCGCTCCATACCGCGATCGATCTCCAACCCGACGCCGAGCGCTGGGTCGAATTTCTTTGCGTACTCTCTCCCATCTCCGCGACCGATCTCGCCGAAGCGCGCAAACGCTGCCCGCCTGGCAAAAAGGCGCTCCACGAAACCTCGACCTATTACTGGAACTATCTCTCGCAATCCGTCCTGCGCACGCCGAGCCACGACGTCAACCAAGGCGTGCTCTGGGCGAAAGCCAACATGCTGCGCGTCCAAACCTTCGCACCAACCGGCTGGTGTTTCGTCAACGATCCTACGCGCAGTAACAATAGCGTCGGGCGCGACACGGCTTGGATGTCCTTCGGCGCCGATTATTTGAACCACGATTTCGCCCACGATTCGCTCCAAGCATATTTTCGCTTGCAAGAACCGAACGGAAAGATCGTCGAATATTACGACGTTCGTAACGATAAGTGGGAAGACTACTCGCTCAACGTCAACGATAATACACCGCTGGCGGTCATCGCGCTCTGGCACCATTACGCCGTCACCGGGAACGAAGATTTCCTGCGTGAATGCTACCCGCGCGCGATCCACGCGATGGAGTACATGCTCTCCCAACGCAACGAAGTGGGCCTCGTTTGGTGCACGGCGACGGCGACCTCGGACTGGGGAATCATCGGATGGCGCAACGTCATCCAAGATTATCGCATCAGCGGCGCTTCCACGGAGGTCAATTCTGAGTGCTTCGCCGCGCTCGGGGCGCTCGTCGAGATGGCGACCTTGCTCGAGGATAAGCCGACCGCCAAGCGCTTCAAAAAAGCCGCCGACGATCTCTACAAGGCGATTAACACGCACCTCGTCAACCCGGATAACGACCTCTACTATCTCACCATCGATGTCGATGGGGCAAAACGCAGCGACGTCACCGCCGATCTAATTTTTCCCGTCCTCTTCGGAGTCGCTCCGCCCGACCGCGCGGCACGCATTATCGCGCGGCTCAGCGACGCGGAGTTCTGGACCGACGCCGGAATTCGCACGGTGCCTCGCAGCGACCTGATCTACGGGCCGATCAACGGCTACGGCTTGCTCGGCGGCGTGTGGGTAGCGGTGACCTACTGGTACGCGTTCGCCGCAGCGAAATACAACCCGGGCTTTATGGCGAAAGCGTTGGCGACGAGCTTCCGCCATTTCTCCAGCGATCCGCGCCGCAACAATACCGTTCCCGGACAATTCTCGGAGTGGCTCCACGGAGAGATTCTCGTCAATCAAGGCATGATGCTCTCGCCGTGGGATGCGCCGCGCTATCTCTGGGCGGCGATCGAAGGGGCGGGCGGGCTGAACGTGCGCGGGCAGCAGGCGACGATCGATCCATGCCTCGCTGCCGAATGGCGCTGGCTAACCGCCGTGAACGTACCGTTTCGCGGCAAGCACATCGCCTGGATCGGCGTGCGCATGCCCGAAGGATTGCAGGTCTATACCACCTCCGATCTCGGATCGGAATCGCCGATCTCGCGCTACGAAAAAGATCTCACGGAGGTGGGGATCGTCACCGACCCTCGCGTCACGCTCGTCGTATTTTCGGAGAACGCGTCGCTGCTGCTCTTTATCGGAAACTCGAGCGAGCAGTCGATTACGACCGCGGCTTCACTACGCGAGATCAAAGGCGCTCGCCATTCGGTCCGCCTTTTCTCGACGATCTGGAATACGTGGCGCGACCTCGGACACCTCAAGAAGCAAGAGATTCTCGACGGTATTCCGGTCATCATCGACGCTGGCGGATTCGCCCTGCTCGAAATCACGCAGCACTAACGGCCGCCGACGATGCCCGAGCTTTTCGGCGAAGACCTGAACCGAGCGGAACTTGCGGCGCGCCTCGGCTCGCTCGCGACGATCGGCGGTTTCACGGAGTTCGAATATTCATCCGGACGCGCGCGGGGAGTGCGCGCCGTGCGCCTGGAGACCGGACGGCTCTGCGTGGAGTTCGTTATCGACCGCGCGCTCGATATCGTGCGCGCGACGCTCGACGGCGTACCCTTTGCATGGCGCAGCAGCAACGAGATCGCCGCGCCGTCGTACTACGACGCGAACGGCGACGAGTGGCTGCGCTCGTTTTTCGGCGGTTGGCTCACGACCTGCGGGCTCTCGAATTTCGGCCCGGCGGGGAGCGATGCGTGGGGAGCGTTCGGGCTCCACGGGCGCATCGACAACACGCCCGCGCAAGAATACGGCACGCGCACGTGGTGGGAGGGCGAGCGCTGCTTCTTCGAACTCCGCGCGACGATGGGCGAGAGCAAAGCGCTCGGTGCCGACCTCGTTCTCCATCGGCGGTGGCGAAGCGAGCTCGGTAGCGCGACGCTCCACCTCGAGGATCGCGTCGTCAACGAAGGCGGCGAACGCGCACCGCACATGCTGCTCTATCATTGCAATGCCGGCTTCCCGCTGCTTGGAGCGCAGACGCGCGTCTACGCATCGCGCTCGGCGACCGAGGCGCGCGATCCCGCGGCGCAAGCCGGTATCGAGGAGTGGAATTGCGGCGGCGAACCCGCGGAAAATTTCGCCGAACAGGTCTTCATTCACCGGCCGATTCCCTGTGCCGACGGGCGCGCGCGGGCGGCGATTCTCAATCCCGCTGCGTGCGGCGGCCGCGGCATCGGCTTCGAGATCGCGTACGATCCGCTCGCGCTCCCCGCACTTTTTTCTTGGCGTCAATTATCGCGAGGCATCTACGTGCTGGCGGTGGAGCCGGCGAACACGCCGGCGATTCAGGGGCGCGCCTACGCCGGCGCGCATGGATTGCTACCCTTCCTTGAACCCGGTGAAGAGCGGCGCTACGCGCTCTCCTTCACCGCACTCGGCGGCGAGGATCTCACGGCGAGTATCGCCACGATCGCCAGCGCGAACGCAACGAGCGCCGCGACGCGATAGATCGTCGCGAGCGTTACCCCGAGATCGCTCCGCAGCAAACCGATCGCGAAGGTGCCGAAGCCTTCGCCGGTCATCAACGCACCGACGAGTATACCGGCGACGCGATTTTCATCGGCCGGCATCGCGGTAAACGCGAGTGACATCGCATAGGGAAAGACGATGCTGCAGGCGATTCCCGCGAGGATGAAGCCGCAGACCAGCAGCATCGGTGTCCGCCAGAGCGGCAGGGCGACGAATGCCGCCGCGATGGCGAACGGAAATGCCGCAAAGGCGATGCGTACCGGAATGAAGCGCGATGAGAGCGCGAGTGCGACGCGCGTCAGCGTGAGTGCGAGCCAGAAGCCCGCGAGTGCGGCTTCTCCGGTCGCGAGCGAATACGAGCGATCGACCTGCGCGAACGTCGTCGCCCAACTCGAAAACGCGCCCTCGCAGAAGGCGTAGAGCAGGGCGGCGCTTGCGAAGAGCAGCAACGCGCGGGGCACTTTCGCCGCCGTGCCTGCGACGAGCGCAGGCGCTGCGGTGCGCCACCCAACCGAGAGCACGAGCACCGCGGCAAATGCGAGCGCGAGCACCACCGGCCAGAGCGGCCATATGCCGCGCGCGACGAACGCACCGATGAAGAGCGGCGTCAGCGAAGTTCCCAAACCCGCAAGGACGTTGGCGAAGGTGACGTCGCGCGTCGCACGCGCGCTCAATTGCGATGCGAGTTCGTTCACCGCCGAGAAATTGAAGCCGAAGCCGATTCCGAGCGCGCTGGTATCGACGAGCAGCAGCAGGTAGGCTGCGTTTCCGCGAACGGCGACCGACGCGACGAGCGCAACGAGCCCGAAGATATTCGCAGCGACGCCGATACCGAGCACGCCGACCATCCCGCGGCGACGCGCGAGCGCCGGCGTAAGGAACGCCGCAAGAATCGCACCGAGCGTCAGCGGTATGAAGAGCGCACCGAAAGCGCTCGCGCCGATGTTGTATGGTGCCGCAGAGAAGAGCGTCGCCAGCGACGGCACCAGCGTAAACGCAAAGCCCTGAAGCATCGCGGCGCCGTAAACGACGATCGCCGAGCGTTGAATCACGCTCTTGTAACGCCTCTCCGCCACGAATCGTTACGAAAGCCAGTGCGAGACCGGTCGGCGAAGAAACTCCTCGGGTTCGATTCCACCGAAACCGACCAACAGCGATCGCGTGGGGCGAAATGCCGCTTCAAAGGCGGCGCTGCCGGAATGGGCGTGTGGGGCTCGTCCGCTCTTTACCTCGATGGCGACCAACACACGCCCTTTACGAATGACGAAATCAACCTCCGCGTTACGCTCCCGCCAGTAATAGAGTTCGCATTCGTCGGCGGCAGCGGCATTGGCGAGATGCGTTCCAACCGCCGATTCAACCAAGCGCCCCCAGTATTCGCGATCTTTTCGGGCCTCGGAGAACGAAATTCCCGAAGGCGCGGTCATCAGCGCATTGTTATACACTTGGAATTTTGGGCTCGATGCGCGGCGTCGCGCATGATCGCCTGCGAATTTTTGCACGCCGCAGAGCATACCTGCCCCATCCAGAAGCTCGAGATAATGAGCGAGGGTGGTCGTATTGCCGGCGTCTTGCAATTGCCCGAGGATTTTCGTGAACGACAGAATTTGCCCCGAATAGCGCGCACCCAGATCGAATAGCCTTCGTAGAAGCGCGGGTTTGTCGACGCGTGTCATGAGTAAGACATCGCGTGAAATTGACGTTTCGATCGGCGACTCGTTTACGTATCGAGCCCAGCGTTCGGATTGCTTCACCAGGGGTGCGCCCCCGGGATATCCTCCGTAATAGATATATTCATCGATCGACCAGCCGAAGGCCGCCTGCATTTCGGCAAAACCCCAGTGCGGAATGTGCAGCAACTCAAAGCGCCCGGCGAGGCTCTCGCGAGAACCGGCCATCACCAAGAGCGGTGACGAACCGAGCAGCACGACCTTCAGAGCGCGCCTAAGCCGCGTATCTTCATCCCAGAGCGCTTTCACCCGCTCCGACCATCCCGGTATTTTTTGTATCTCGTCGAGCACGAGCACGGCGCCGGCTTTTCCGCGTTCGGTTGCAAGAAGACGGGCCGCATCCCACTGTTGCGTTATCCAAATCGGCTCGCGCAGGAGCGGATCGTCGGCGTTTGCGAAGTGCACGGCAACACCGGAACGCTCGATCACCTGCTGAACGAGAGTCGATTTCCCGACTTGGCGCGGGCCCGCAACGATCGTGATAAATCTCCGAGGCTCCGCGAGACGGCGTTCCAGCGTCGTTGCCTGAGGCAGCCGATACGGTTCTGTCGATTTACTCATCTTGCTGAGTAATTTTACTCAGTATTTCTTGTAAAAACAAACTCCGACGCGACCCAACACTCTGGGGCCCTGAGCGCATCTCTTCTACCGGAACGCTTGCCCCCAGGAAGGAAGACCGCCCCATGCCCGATTCCCCCGATCTCGCCTGCGTGCAGGCCGCCCAGGCGGGCACCCGCGAGGCGCTCGACGCGCTCCTCACCGCATGCTGGCCCGATGCCTATCGCATCGCGCGCGGCATCCTCGGCGAGAGCGCGCTCGCCGAGGAGAGCGCGCAGGAGGCCTGCGCTCAACTCGTGCTCGCGCTTGCCGAGCTGCGCGATCCCGCTGCATTTCGCGGCTGGTTCTACCGACTCGTCGTGAATGCCGCACGCGCAACGATGCGGCGCGAACGGCGCCATCGCAGCTCGCTACCCTTGGACGACCGGATCGAATGCGTCGATCCCGAGACCGACGATGCAACGATCGATCGGCTCGGCATCGAGCGTGCGTTGCTCGCACTACCGAGCATGCAACGCGAAGCAATCGTGCTGCACTTCTACGCGGATCTCACCAGCAAGGAGATCGCCCGCGTCGTCGGCGCCCCCGACGGAACGATTCGCTATCGATTGTTTCTCGCAAAGCGCCGGCTCCGAGCCCTGCTCGGAGAGCGACGCGATGCGGCTCCAGCTATGACGGAGGTCAACGGACATGCCTAACGACACGATTTTACGCGATCGCATTCGTGGAGCGCTCGCTTCAACTCCCGCACCGAGCATCGATCTCGCTGCGGTTCACCATCGCGCAGCGAACCCGCAGCGCACCGCAGCAGCGCCGCGCGGACGGCGGATCGCCGCCGTCGCGCTCGCTATCGCGATTCCGGCGGTCGCATTTGCAGCGACGCCGCACTCATTGATTCGCGCGACACTGCAGCACCTCGCCGTCGCCTATTTTGGGCCGGCGACCGCATCGCATCTCGCGGGGGCGCTACCGAACGCGAGCCAGCAACGGCGCATCATGAAGGCGATCGAGCACCCGATCCCGCTCGCCGATGCGGTGCGAGCGGCATCGCACGAATTTCACGTTCTGCTGCCGAAGCGTCTTCCCGCGGGAGCGAAGGTGATGCAGGCAATCTATGCCGACGAAACGCTCTCGTATGGGTATCGCCTGCAGGGCGGCGGCGTGCTCGACATTACGGTCAAACGCGCCACCGCGGAGAACAGCAAACCCTCGCAAAAGCTCGGTGCGTTTACCGCCCGCTTCTCGGAGGACGGTCGGCTCATACGGTCGGCACGCGTCAACATCGTACGCTTCGCCGTCGCTGACGAAATCATCGATCTCCAATCGGCACGGCTCTCGGAGACACAACTCGCGGTGATCGGCAAGGCGATGGGCGGACGAGAACTCGGCAAATCGTAGTACAACGAAGACGATCCGACGTTACTACTGGTGCCGCCATCTCTTCGGGGTGGCGGCTTCACCATACAAAAAAATTGAGCGCGAGAACGTACGAATCAATCCTAGAATAGGTAGCCGATATGTTGTCGATAGCGCGAGCAAGGTCCGAGGCGGTCATGCGACGCTCGTGGACACCCTCGCGGATGAGCAGCAGGCCTGCGTGGTCATCGCGATCGGAAAGTAGCTCCGTAAAATCCGCGATATCCTTCGTCACGATCGCGCGCCGTTGCGCTATGGCGTACGAAACGACGTCCTCGTCTCTCGCCCCGGAGCCAACCGCGGCGACGACGGTTTCGACATCGTGACCGGCTGCGCGCAGGCGGGAGAGCAGCTCGGCTTGCGCACAATTCTCATCGATGAGCAGGCGCACGATGCGTCACGTGCGGCTCGGCGCGCCGCCACTCTTCCGCCGCCTCGGCCTGAACGAGGGAGCGATTGCGCGCAACATAGTCGACTGCCTCGGCGACGGCAAGCGCGTCGAGGGCAAACTGCGACGCCGCCTCATCGATCGTCCAGTTGTTCGCTTCCATGCTCGCCACGAGTTGGCCGGCAGTGATGCGATGCCCCTTAATCGAGAGCTGTTTGCGCCATGGATGCGGCACGTGCGTGAGAAAGCGATAGCGCGATTCGGGGCGGAGCACACTGGTTATGTCGGGGACCGCATCGACGGCCCGAGGATCGTCGCCGGGGAGAAACGAGACGACCGAGCCTTGGTCGATCGCCGCCGAGATCCGAGCAAAAAGAGCAAGCAGCGCCCGCCCCGTCTCCGAGTCCCCTTCGGTCCCCAAAGCTCGCCGCGCTCGCTCGAGCGTGAGTTCGTCTTCACTGCGCAGATCGATCTGCATCCGGCGCCTTTTCATGTCTCCATTTTACCTCCTATTTGGAGACAACGCAACACCTTTGGAGTCGCTTTTTAGGGGCAGCGGCACTGGCGACGGCCAATCTTATCTCGCTCAATGATATTCTCCGCAGCGTTCCCACGATCGCGAACGACCCACCAACGGAGCGTGAGATTCATGCGAACAGCTTGCGGAGCAGGCGCCGAGCGCGCGGGTGCTGGGGATCGGCGCCGAGCGCGTGCGCCAGATCCTCGCGCGCGCCGCGACGCGCGCGGGGCTGCAGAAACGCCCTCGCCGCATTGGCTGCGCCACAGCCACGGCACCCACGCCCACCGCGCCGGCACCTCGACAGCGCTGATCCGCGATACCCTCGGGCACGCCTCCATCGCCACCACCGACGCCTACCTGCGCAGCAGCCCCGACGACGGCAGCGGGTTCCGGCTGGAACGAGACGAACTCGCACGGCCTGCAGCAGGCACCAACCATACAACACCGCGCGGCACAACGATACGGCGATAGGAAACCTCTCCCCCATAGAGTTCGAACGGCGGAATCAAGCCGCCTGATGTCCAATCAAAAACTCTCCGCGAAAGCGGGCCAGCTTCGCTCCGCGAAAGCGGGACAGCATCACAGCCGCATTATTGTCCCCGTTGTGACCCGTACGCAGGTTGCACTGATTGTTGGAGTACTAAACTATGAGTTCGGCAAGGATTAAAGTTCATTTTTGGCCGGGAGGATGGGATGTACATATTGCGGCGCTCTTAAGTGCACTTCTTGGAGGGTTCTTGTACCACTTAAGTCAGCCATCAGGGACCTGGATATACACCGCCCTAGGTATTTTCGTGGGTTTGGAATTTTTTATTTTTATAAATAATCGCAGGAAATAAGCCGTCCTCGCAGTCGTAACGAAAAACTCTTACCTTATGAAGAGAGGGAGCATAATGAAGCTATCAACTATTAGTCCGGTACACAATAATCTGAGCGGCTCGACGCTTGCGAAGAATGCTTTGGAACTAAAGGCGCTGGCCCAAGAAATAAGCGTGAAAATAAACTCAAGAACCGCGCAGTCAGGGGCCTTCCTACCACAAGCACCAGGACCGCCTGAGGTCGCGCCGAATTTCGGGTAAACGTGCGGAGCGGCGTAGTCGGGGCCCGAGCACCTCGCACTTCATGTAATGTCGCGATTCTAATGACAGCAAGGTCGCGAATTCCGGCGCTTCCGTAGTCGCATCTAAGAAAGCCTTGGGATCCGAGCCGCTACGTGACCAAATCGTCCGTGCGCCCACCACACCTGCGCCCGCGCCCTTGCCCGCACGAGGCAAGCGAGCCTATACTAGCCGTATCGGCGTCGCCCGTGCGGCGACTGCCCCAGCACCGAACCAGAGGAATAGGTGACCGTGAAAACTCTCCCGCTACGCGCTACGCTACCGGTCCTTATCGCGTTGTTGCTCTCCGCACCCGCAGCCGCCGCCATCAAGAATGCGCCGCTGCACAAATACTTTCGCGCGGGGGTGATCAATCTCCGCATCGATAAAATCGAGACCTATCCATCGTCGGCGACGACGAGCGTTCCCGTTCTCGAAGGGCAAGGCTTTAGCGGCCCCGGTTATGTCGTTATCACCGCGACCGAACAGAATCCCAGCGGCAACAACGACGTCGGCGTTCCGCACATGGAAGTCGGCTTCGAACTCAAAGACGGCTCGCAGATGAGCGAGAGCGCTCCCGATGCCATTAACGTTCCGCGAACGAAAATTCTCGCGGCGACGAGCCTGCACCCCAAACAACATATCGTCGTGAATTGGGTTCTCAGCGGCTGGACCGGCGCGGCACCGACCAAACTCTTCCTCAAAGTGTGGAACCAGTCGGGCTATCCGGGGCATTGGTTCCGCATCCAACTCAAGCCGAGCGACGTCACCGCTCACTGATGAAGAGGAATAGCCGCCTCTAGCCGCAACCGCCGCCGCATGACGCGTGCGGTGTTGGTTCTCGGTTTCGCGCAGATCGCCGTCGGTGCGGCGGCGATCTTCGCGCGCTACGCATTGATCGGCGGTACGCCGATCGGTGTCGCGGCGGCACGTTTGAGCATCGCGGCGCTCGTCATGCTGTTGCTCGCCGCGCTGCGCCCGCAACCGCGCAGCGCGCGCCCGAACGCCGCAGCGAGCCGCACGCTCGCCTTCGCCGGCCTCGCACTCGCGGCGCATTTCGCGCTCTGGATCGCCTCGCTCGAATACACCTCGGTCGCGATTTCGACGTTGCTCGTCACGACGACGCCGATCTGGACCGCGCTCTACGATGCGTTCGTGTGCAAACGTCCGCTCTCGCGCTTGGCGACCATCGGGTTTATCATCGGCGGCCTCGGCCTTTTGCTCGTCGTCGGCATCGACCGCACGCCCGCACCGATTCCCGGCCACGCGCTGCTCGGCGATGCGCTCGCATTGCTCGGAAGCATGGCGATCGGCGCCTACCTGCTCCTCGTCCGCGAGGTGCGCGCCGCGCTCACCACGCGCACCATCGTGACGCGCACCTTCAGCTGGGCCGCACTCGCACTCGTCGTCGCCTCGCTCGTCGCGCATCAACCCGCTCCGCCGCTGTACGATAGCAGCGCGTGGGCGGGCATCCTCGCGATGGCGCTCATCTCGCAACTCCTCGGGCACACCGCGATCAACGCGAGCCTTCGGCACTTCACCCCGAACGCGGTCTCCTTCGCGACCCTGCTCGAGCCGGTGATCGCCGGCGCCCTCGCGCTCGCCATCTTCGGCGAGCCGATCCCCGCGCTCGCACTGCTCGGCGGGGTGCTGCTGCTCGGCGCGATCGGCGTCGTCCTCCGCGAGGAGCGGGTCGACCTGAGCGCGGTCGAAAATTTCTAGGATTGGCCCGTTCCTAGGCTGGAATTGGCACGATCCACCAGCAGGAGATGGCGGCTCGCAGGGGTGACTCCGCGCGCATGGACGCTCTGCATGCACCTCAACCCGACCCCCAAGAGACGCTCGAATGGCGCGAGGCGCTTCGCGGCGTCCTCGCCGCCGAAGGCCCCGAACGCGCCCGCGCGCTGCTCGAAACGCTCGTCGCCGAAGCGCAAGCCGGCGGCGCCCACGTTTCGCTCGGCCTCGAGAGCCCGTACGTCAACACGATCCCGCCGGAACGGCAGCCCACCATGCCGGGCGATCGCGATATCGAAGCGCGCCTGCGCCACTACGTGCGCTGGAACGCCATGGCGACCGTCGTTCGCGCGAATAAAACCAGCAGCGAACTCGGCGGACACGTCGCGAGCTTCGCTTCGGCGGCGACGCTCTACGATGTCGGCTTCAATCATTTTTTTCGCGCGCCTTCCGAAAATTTCGGCGGCGACATGCTCTTCTTGCAAGGGCACTCCGCACCGGGCTTTTACGCGCGCGCATTTCTCGAAGGACGTATCAGCGAAGAGCAGCTCCTGAATTTCCGCCAAGAAGTCGACGGGCATGGGCTCTCGTCCTATCCGCACCCGTGGTTGATGCCGGATTTCTGGCAGTATCCAACGGTCTCCATGGGTTTGGGGCCGATCATGTCGATCTACCAGGCGCGCTTCATGCGCTACCTGCACGATCGCGAATTACAAGATAACGGCGACCGGAAAGTGTGGGCATTTCTCGGCGACGGCGAGATGGACGAGCCCGAGTCGCTCGGCGCGATCTCGCTCGCCGGGCGCGAGAAACTCGATAACCTCATCTGGGTCGTCAATTGCAATCTGCAGCGACTCGACGGCCCGGTCCGCGGCAACGGCAAGATCATTCAGGAGCTCGAGCGCTTCTTCAAAGGCGCGGGTTGGAACGTCATCAAAGTGATCTGGGGCAGCAAATGGGATCCGCTGCTCGCCGCCGATACCAACGGGCGTCTGCGCCAGCTGATGATGGAGTGCGTCGACGGCGATTACCAAACGTTCAAATCGCGCGACGGGAAATACGTGCGCGAGCAATTCTTCGGTCGCTATCCGGAGACCGAGGCGATGGTCGCCTCCTGGAGCGACGACGAGGTTTGGGCGCTGCAACGCGGCGGGCACGATCCGCTCAAGGTCTACGCCGCATACGCTTCGGCGTTCGCGCAGAAGGGCGCGCCGACGGTAATCCTCGCCAAGACGATCAAGGGTTACGGCATGGGCGAGGCGGGCGAAGCGCGGAATATCGCCCACCAAGCCAAGAAGATGGACGTCGAAGAGATGCGCGCGTTCCGCGATCGCTTTTCCATTCCAATTCCAGACGCAAAGATCGACGAAATCCCCTTCTATAAGCCCGACGAGAACTCTCCGGAGATGCGCTATCTCCGCGAGCGGATGGCCGCACAGGGGCACCTGCCCGCACGGCGGCGCAAATCGACGGCGCTCACGGTTCCTCCGCTCGAAACCTTCGATGCGCAATTACAGAGCACCGGCGATCGCGAGATCTCGACGACGATGGCGTTCGTACGCATCCTCAGCACGTTGGTTCGCGACGCCGAAATCGGGCCGCGCGTCGTGCCGATCGTCGCGGACGAATCGCGCACCTTCGGCATGGAAGGCATGTTCCGACAGCTCGGCATCTACTCGTCGGTCGGCCAGCTCTATCACCCGCAAGATGCCGAACAATTAATGTGGTATCGCGAGGATAAACATGGCCAGATCCTTCAAGAAGGCATCTGCGAAGCAGGCGCGTTTTCGTCCTGGATCGCCGCCGGAACCGCGTATAGCAACCACAACCTGCCGATGATTCCGTTCTACATCTACTACTCGATGTTCGGCTTCCAACGCATCGGCGATCTCGCATGGGCCGCCGGCGATTCGCGCACGCGCGGTTTTCTGCTCGGCGGCACCTCGGGGCGCACCACGCTCAACGGCGAGGGGCTCCAACACGAAGACGGGCACAGCCACGTCCACGCCTCGTTCATTCCGAACTGCGTCGCCTACGATCCGACGTTTAGCTACGAAGTCGCGACGATCGTCCAGGACGGCATGCGCCGCATGCTCGCCGAGCAAGAGGACGTCTATTACTACATCACCTTACTCAACGAAAATTACGCGCATCCCGCAATGCCCGAAGGCGCGCGCGAAGGGATTCTGCGCGGCATGTATCTGTTGCGTTCGGGATCGGGCGGCAAGAAAACGCCGCGCGTTCAACTCTTCGGCTCGGGAGCGATCCTGCGCGAGGTGATCGCCGGCGCGGACCTGCTCGAAAAGGACTTCGAAATCGCGGCCGACGTTTGGAGCGTTACCTCGTTCTCGCAGTTGCAGCGCGACGGTGTCGAAGCGCATCGCTGGAATATGCTGCATCCCGAGGGGACGCCGCGTCGTTGCTTCGTTGAACAGCAACTCGAGGGGCACGTCGGTCCGGCGATTGCGGCGACCGATTATATTCGCAGTTTCCCGGAGATGATTCGGCCCTTCCTCGAACGTTCGTACACGACGTTGGGAACCGACGGCTTCGGGCGCAGCGACTATCGCGCAAAATTGCGCGCGCATTTCGAAGTGGATCGGCGCTACGTCGCACTCGCGGCGCTCAGCGCGCTCGCTGCGGAGGGAACGATCCCCCGCAAGCGCGTGAGCGAAGCGATCGCGAAGTACGCGATCGATACCGAAAAACCCAATCCGATACTCGCCTAACACCCATACCGAACAGAGGAGCACGCACAACGTGGCTATCGCAGAACTCCGGGTCCCCGACATCGGCGATTTCAAAGACGTACCGGTGATCGAGGTTTTGGTCAAACCCGGCGACCGCATCGCGCGCGATGCATCGGTGGTGGTGTTGGAGAGCGAGAAAGCATCGATGGAGGTGCCTGCGACCGTTGCGGGCGTCGTCCGAGAGGTGCGCGTGAAGGCCGGCGACCGCGTCTCTGAAGGAAGCGTGGTGCTGACGATCGAGAGCGAAGGCGCCGCCGATGCATCGACGCTCGCACCGGTCGCTGCGCCGACACCCGCAGCAACACCAACACCGGCCGCTGCACCGGCTCCGGCCCCGGCCCCGGCGCCTGCGCCCGCACCGATTCCGATCGCGGCTTCCGCCCCCGCGGCCGCTCCGTCGATGGCGAGTGCAACGGCCGAAGCGCCGCTCCACGCGAGCCCGGCGATTCGTCGCTTCTCGCGCGAGCTCGGCGTCGATCTGCACGGGGTTCGCGGAAGCGGCCCCAACGGACGCATCACGCGCGAGGACGTGCAGAGCCACGTGAAAGCCGCGCTCGCCTCGGGCGGCGGCACCTCGTTCGCCGGGCTTCCGCCATGGCCGACGCCGAATTTCGCCGCCTTCGGCGAGACCGAACGCGTCGAACTGCCGCGCATCAAACGGCTCTCGGGCCCGAACCTGCACCGCAACTGGGTGCAAATCCCGCATATCACCAACTACGATGAAGCCGACGTCACCGAACTCGAGGCGTTTCGCGAACGCGTGAACGCCGAGCAGAGCAAACGCGGCGGGGCGAAGCTCACCATGCTCGCCTTTCTCGTCAAAGCCTGCGTCGCGGCGTTACAGCACTTTCCGGAATTCAACTCCTCGCTCGTCGGCGACTCGCTCGTGCTGAAACGTTATTACAATATCGGCTTCGCAGCCGATACCCCCGGTGGGCTCGTCGTTCCGGTCTTGAAAGGTGCCGATAAACTCGGCCTTCTCGACATTGCGACGCGCAGTGCGGAACTCGCCACGAAAGCTCGCGATGGAAAACTCCCGCTCGCCGATATGCAAGGCGGCAGCTTCACGATCAGTTCGATCGGCAGCATCGGCGGCACGCAATTCACGCAGATCGTCAACGCACCCGAAGTTGCGATCCTCGGGGCGACGCGCGCGACGATGAAGCCCGTTTGGGACGGAAACGCCTTCGTTCCGCGGCTCATCCAACCGATCAGCGTCAGCTACGATCACCGCGTCATCGACGGCGCGGGTGCGGCGCGTTTCTTGCGCTTCGTCGCCGATCTCCTCGGCGATTTCAAGCGCGTCGCGCTATAGCGTTCGGCGATCTCGGAGGTGGTTCCACAGGGCGAGCAGGTAGCGACCGCCTCCGAAACCGACGGCCATAGCCAACGGAATAAAGAGCGAGTTCGTAGGATTGCTCGTGCCGGCCCAGAGCACTCCCACCACGAACAACAGCGCGGAGAGCAGCGAGGAGACGATTGCATCGCCGGAGCTGTGGGCGCGCGCGTTCACCTGCATAAAAAAGAGCCGTTAATGCGACCACCACATCAACGCGACGATCGAGAACGTAAAAAGAAGGTCAGTTCTGCGAGGCTAAAGCCGATGACGATATCGCAAAAGGCTTCGAGACGGTGGACCAGGCGTTCGTCGCGGTCCATGGCCTACAGCGCGGAGGCCCCCAAGAGTTCGCGCGCGCGATCGTTATTATCGGTGCTGATCGCCACGACGGCGAAGCCCTCGTCGCGCCGCACGTGATGGAGCGAACGAATATTGATCTCGGCATCGCCGAGCCGGCGGGAAACCGCGGCGAGCGCACCGGGGCGATCCTCGATGCGCGCGAGTAACACGTTATCGGTGACGGCGGGATGGCCGGCATCGGCGAGCGCCGCAAGCGCTTCGTCGCCGCGCTCCACTTCCAGACGGACGAGTGCGGCACTCCCGTGCGATTCCACGACGATCGCGTGGATGTCGACGCCGCGTGCCGCGAGCACCTCCGTGATCTCCGCGAGGAGTCCGGGGCGATTCGGGACGATCGCTCTCAGGCTTTGCATGCATCCTCCGTACGCGCGTTCGCGAGGTCGGCGACGAAAGTGTCGATCTGGTCGCGGCCGACGTTGGGAAGTACCAAGACGTGGGAGATATCCCCTGCGGTGGCGAGCTGCCAACGCTGCTGGATCCTCGCGTCGACGCGCGGAAGCACGACGGTAATCGCGTTGGAGTTCCGCCATGCGGGCACGCCGATGGCCACGAGTCGTTCGACCAAATAGGCCGCATTGTCCAACGAACGTTGCAAGCGCTCGCGAAGGCCGCTCTCCCCGAGTTGCCGCAAACGGTACCACAACATCAGCGGCGAGAAGCCGCTCCTCGATCCGGTGATCGTCGTATCGAGGCTTCCGATATAATCGATCGAGCGTGCGATCCGCTGAACGTTGTGCTTTCTGGCGATCACGATGCCGCACGGGATCGGCGCGCCGAGAAATTTGTGCCCGCTGATCGCCACGGAATCGGCGCCGTCGGCAAAATCCCATGCCGGGCGCGGCTCGAGGTAGGCGGCGTAGCCCCCGGCGAGCGCGGCGTCGGAATGAATGTATCGTTCGCGAATCGCCAAGCGATCCATCATCTCCACGATCCGTCCGATATCGTCGCGCGCCTCGGTCATCGTCGTGCCGATATTCGCAAAGATAATCGGCGGGCGATCGCGATGAATTTTCAGCGTTTCGAGGAGATCGTCGTAATCGATCTCGCCGTTCTCCTGCGACCGTATCGTGATGTGGCGCATGCCGAGGAAATGCAAGTTCTTCGCGACGCTGTAATGCGTCGCTTCGGAATAATAGACCATGCCGTCGGGATGCAGCTCGCGGGCGAGATAGAGCCCGTAGAGATTGCCCTCGGTGCCGCCATTGGTGACGTAGCCCCACCAGTCGTCTTGCGGAGCGCGCGTCGCCCCCGCAAAGAACCCGACGACCTCCCGTTCGCACTCTCGCGTGTGGACGCGGTAGGTTCCTTGTGCGAACGGATCCCCGATGTTATTGATCGGGAAGTTCAGGAAACGCTCGATCTCGGTGTAATCGAAATCCTTCGCCGCCGGATAGCCGAGCGAATCGGCATTCGCCGATTGCAACTCGTCGTAGAGTCGGTCGAGGGCGCTTACCATCGTCGCTTCATCGTTCACGGCGCTCGGAGCGATTATCGCTTCGAAGCGGCCCGCAACTGGCGGAGGACGTACTGGAGGATGCCCCCATGCCGGTAGTACTCGGCCTCATCGGGAGTATCGATGCGCACGCGTGCTTTGAAGTGCACCGAATTACCGCTCTGCGGATCGGTCGCCTTGACGCTCACCTCCATGCGCGGCTTCACGCCGCCGGCGATGCCGAGAATCTCGACGATCTCCTCGCCGGTGAGGGCGTAATTGCTCGCGCTCTCGCCGTTGACGTACTCGAGCGGAAGGACGCCCATGCCGATCAGGTTGCTGCGATGGATGCGTTCGAACGATTCCGCGATCACGGCGCGTACGCCCAAGAGCGCCGGGCCTTTTGCCGCCCAGTCGCGCGAGGAACCCGAGCCGTATTCTTTACCGGCAAAAATCACCAACGGCGTTCCGTCTTTTTTATACCGCATCGCGGCATCGAAGATCGACATCTGCTCGCCGGTCGGCAGATAGCGGGTGACGCCGCCTTCCACGCCCGGAACCAAGGCATTCCGAAGCCGGATGTTCGCGAAGGTTCCACGCATCATCACTTCGTGGTTGCCGCGGCGCGCGCCGTAGGAATTGAAATCCGCGGGATCGATGCCGCGCTCGACGAGATATTTCGCCGCCGGAGAGTTCTTCGCAATCGAGCCGGCCGGCGAAATGTGGTCGGTCGTGACCGAATCGCCAAGCACCGCCAACACACGCGCGCCGAGGATATCCTGGGTCGCGCCCGGTTCGGCGGGCATCCCGTCGAAATACGGCGGATTCTTGACGTATTCGGATTTGGGATCCCACGCATAGCGCTCGCTCGCCGCAACGGCGAGATTCGCCCAATTTGCGTCGCCGCGGAATACGTCGGCGTAACGCGTTTTGAACATTTCGTCGGTGACGCATTGCGTGACCACGCGGGCGACTTCTTCGTTCGTCGGCCAAATATCGCGCAGATAGACCGGCTTGCCGTCGCTCCCGGTGCCGAGGGGATCGTTGGTGAGATCGATGTCGAGACGCCCGGCGAGCGCATACGCCACCACCAACGGCGGTGAGGCGAGATAATTCGCGCGCACCTGTGCGTGAATGCGTCCTTCGAAGTTCCGATTTCCGGAGAGCACCGCCCCAACGAAGAGATTGCGTTCGGCGATCGCTTCGCTCACTTCGGTCGGCAGCGGCCCCGAATTTCCGATGCAGGTCGTACAGCCGTAGCCGACGAGGTTGAAACCGAGCGCGTCGAGCGGTTTTTGCAGGTCCGCCTTCGCGAGGTAATCGGTGACGACTTTGCTTCCCGGCGCGAGCGAGGTCTTCACCCACGGTTTCTGCTTGAGGCCGCGCTCGACCGCGCGCTTCGCAAGCAGCCCGGCCGCGACGAGCACCGACGGATTGCTGGTATTGGTGCAACTCGTGATCGCCGCAATGACGACCGAACCGTCGGTGAGTTCTGCGGGGCCGTCGGCGAGCGCGACGCCACCGTTTCCACCCTCGTTTTGCATGCGCTCGGCGCCTGCGTTCGCAGGCGTGCGCGTCTTTGCGTACTCGGCGAAGGCGCCGTTAAAGGACGACTTCACTTCGTTCAAACGAACGCGGTCCTGCGGACGGCGGGGCCCGGCGAGGCTCGGTTCGACCGTGCCGAGATCGAGCACCAACGTGTCGCTATAGTGCGGCTCGGGAGCGTCGTCGGTGCGGAAGATTCCCTGCGCGCGCGCGTACGCTTCGACGAGGGCGATATGTTCGAGCGAGCGGCCGGTGAGGCGCATATACTCCAGCGTGCGCTCGTCGATCGGAAACATTGCGACCGTGGAACCGAACTCCGGCGACATGTTGCCGATCGTGGTGCGGTCGGCGACCGGCAAGCGGCTCAAGCCGGTGCCGTAAAACTCGACGAATTTTCCGACGACGCCCTTTTTGCGCAGCATTTGCGTGACGGTCAACACTAAATCGGTCGCGGTGACGCCCTCGCGCAACGCGCCCTCGAGCTTGAACCCGATAACCTCGGGGATCAGCATCGTGACCGGTTGCCCCAACATCGCCGCCTCGGCTTCGATACCGCCGACGCCGAACGCTAAGACGCCCAATCCATCGACCATCGTGGTGTGCGAATCGGTGCCAACCGCGCTATCGGGATAGGCGACCGCGCTCGTCGGATCGTAGGCGACGCCCGCGCCGCCGGCGCCGAAAATTACGCGCGCGAGATATTCGATGTTGACTTGATGGACGATGCCGGTATCGGGCGGAACCGCTCGGAAATTCGCGAGTGCGGATTGCCCCCATTTCAGAAATGCGTAGCGCTCGCGATTGCGTTCGAATTCAATTTCCGCATTTCGATCCGCAGCATCGGCGGTACCGAAGCGATCGACTTGAACCGAATGGTCGATGACGAGTTCGACGGGTTGCAGCGGATTGATGGCGTTGGGATCGCCGCCCATCTTCGCCATCGCATCGCGCATCGCGGCGAGATCGACGACGCACGGTACGCCGGTAAAATCTTGCAAGAGCACGCGTGCCGGCCGGAAGGCGATCTCTTTCTCCGAACGCGCGCGAGGACTCCAGCGCGCGAGTGCTTCGATATCGGCCTTCGTAACCGAACGACCGTCTTCAAAGCGAAGAAGATTCTCTAAGAGAATCTTGATCGAATACGGCAACGTCGAGAGATCGGCGAGCCCGGCCTCGCGTACGGCTTCGAGGCGATAGTAGGTGTAGGATCGGTCACCGACGCGCAGCGTACCGACGGCATTAAAGCTTGATTTTTGAGCGCTCATGATACGAGCGTTACTTTCGGCTCCCCTTTCGCATAGCCCTCGACGACAATTCGCGTTTCTCCCGACAAAAGTCTCCACAACGGCTCGACCACAAGCGCGCTTCGCCATGCAGAGAGTCCCAGGAGCTCGCCGAGTTCCTCGGCGCTCCCCGGTGCCTCGCGCGCGGCGCGTTCGAGCGCGGCCCGGGTGACCAGGAGCCCCTGCGGAAGCCCTGCGTCGCGAGCGGCCTCACCGACGGCAACGCCGAGCAATGTCGCCAGCGTCTCGCGCTCGGCACCGAGCGGGCGACTCGGACGTTCCGGCAACTCGTCCTCGGGAACCGCCTCGCCACGTTCGACCGCATCGATCAGCCGCGCGCCGAAGTTGCGCCGCGCGCTCGATTCGAGCCGACGCAATTGCACGAGATCTTCGACGTGCTTGGGACGCAATTGCGCGATCCCTCCAATAACGTCGTCGGGAATCACGAATTTCGGTGGGATGTCGCGCTCCTTCGCGATCGCATCTCGTTCGGCGACCACCGCCGCGAGCACCGCCAGTTCGCGCCGATTCATGCGGACCGCGCCGGGAATCTTCATGTAGGCGCGGCGTAAATCGAAGCGGTATTTTTCCGGCCTCGCCAGCGCCACGCACTCCTCGTCGCACCAGGCCGCGCGGCCGCGCTCTTCGAGCTTTTGCCGGAGCATATCGTGCATCGGCAGCAGATGCACCACGTCGTCGACGAGATACTCCATCTGCTTCTCGCTCAACGGCCGCGTCGACCAATCGCTGACGGTCTGCGTTTTCGCCAGGCGCACGCCGGTAAGATCGCGCACGAGATCGGCGAGCGATATCTGCATTCCGTAGCCGAGAAACGAGGCCGCCACTTGCGTATCGAAGAGTTTGGGCGGCACGCTGCCAAAGCGCTCGGCAAAGATCTTTAAGTCGCTTTGCAGCGCGTGCCCGACCACCGTCACGCGCGCGAGCGCCTCGACGAGCGGATGTAAATCGATGCCCGGCGCGAGCGGATCGACGATCGCCGTGTACTCGGGCAACGCGAGCTGTAAGACCATGAGACGCGGCGCGTAACTGCGCTCTGCGTGGAATTCGGTATCGAGCCCCACGCGGTCGGTCGCATCGAGGCGCGCGCAGAGGGCGGCGACGCCCCGCGCATCGACGATCAGTTCGTGCGTCACGGCGTTACGATCGGCGATGGCGTCGGAGACGGGCGAACGCGCCGAAAGTGAATGTGGAATGGGTGGGCGTGCTTATCGATATACACTTTGGCCCGACGTTCGTAACGCCGCATCGCATTCCCCGCGCGGCGTTCGTATCCGTGCACGAGGACGGTCACGCGGTCGCCGCCGATCGCCAGCAACGTGCAGATGGGGATTGCGACGACGCACATGGTGTAGATCTGCCGGATCAGCGGGACCCGCATCACCGCGGCGGTCGCCGTGGCGACGGTCCCGCCGAAACCCGGAATCACGCGGACGCAGATAAGAAACATCGGCGATCCCGGCTTGAAACGGTGGGTCCACGCCGGCAAGCGTTTGAGATAGGCATCGAGATCGAGGAGGTGCGTCGCGTGCCGGTTCACCCAGTAGCCGAGCATCGCCGCAAGAACGAGCCCGACGGCGTTGATGACCGATCCCCAGAGCGGCCCGAAAATCGCACCGTTCATCACGGCGAGGGCATCGGTCACCGAGAACGGCGCCGATGCGACGAGCGCGAAGATCACCGTCGCCATCGGATAGGCCCAGCCACCGATCGAGCGGATGAACCGGTCGACCTCCGGCTGAAAGCGTATGACGAGTGCGGCGACCGCGAAGGAGAGCAGCAACAGCGCGATGCCGCCGATCTTGCGAGCGAAGCGCGGCGACTCGGCACTCGCCGCCGGCGGCGTGCTCAACGGAGGCAGAGAGCGGGAGCAGTGGCGATCATCCTGCCCTTATGCGCGCTCGGGCGTACCCTCTCCCTGTTTTCCCTACCCGCCCCCCGCTCGACGCATGGTTCGCGCGCCCGCACGGATAACCGAGAACGCATGAAAACCGTGCGTACTTTCCTCGTCGCGTTCGCGTGCGCGATCCTTCTCCCGCTTCATGCGTCGGCCTCCGAGCGAGCGCTGCGCATCGCCTATGCCGGTTCGATGGGGGCCGTGATGGACCGCGCCTTGGGGCCGCGGTTCGCCGAGCACGCGCATGTCGGATATCAAGGCATCGGCGGCGGCGCCTATGGTTTGGCGCGCCTGATCGCGGCGGGGCGCCTGCAGGCCGATCTCTTCATCTCAATTACGCCGGGCCCGATCCGCGTGCTGCAGCGCGCGGGTCTCGTCGCACGCGCCGTTCCCATCGCACGCACGCAGATGGTCATCGCGTACAGCCCGAAGAGCCGTTTCGCCGCGCAGCTCCGCAGCGCCGCGACGGGCGCGACGCCGTGGTGGCGCGTGCTCGAAACACCGGGCTTGCGCTTCGGCCGCACCGACCCGGCGACCGATCCGCAGGGGCAGAGCATCCTCTTCACCATGCAGCTCGCGCAAGGGTATTATCACCGCGCCGATCTTTCGCAACGAATCCTCGGAGCCGATCGGAACCCCGCACAGCTCTTCACCGAAGCCTCGCTATTAAGCCGACTCGAGAGCGGCGAGATCGATGCGTCGTCGGGATATGAAAGTGCGGTGCGTTCGCTGCACCTGCCGTTTATCGCCCTGCCACCACAGATCGATCTCGGCGATCCCGCGTACGCGCGCCGATACGAACGCGCGACGATTCGCCTCGTTCGTCGCGGTACAAGCGAGACGTTACACCCCGAGCCGCTGGTGTTTTACGCCGCGGTCTTAAAAAATGCGACGAATCCGAACGCCGCGCGCGCATTTATCGCCTACGCACGCTCGCAGCGCGGGCAGAGCATTCTCCATGCGTTCGGCTACCAGCCCCCGTTGGGCCCGCCGCTTTTGTGAAACATCGTCGGCCGAACGAGCGGTGGCTGCTCGCCATTCCCGCGCTGCTCTTCCTCGTCGCGCCGTTTATCGCGTTAGTTTTCGCAACTCCGTGGACGCATTTTTCACTCGACCCCGGCGATTGGTCGGCGATCGGCGTCTCCATCGGCTACGGCGCGTGCGCGATGCTGCTCGTCATCGCACTAGGAACGCCCTTCGCATGGTGGCTCGCGCGCACGCAGTTCCCGGCGCGGTGGATCGCCGACGCGATCGTGCTATTGCCGCTGCTCTCGCCGCCCCTGGCGTTGGGTATCGTTCTCGAAACGCTCTACGGTCCGTACGGTGCCGCCGGCGCGCCGCTCGCGCGGCTCGGGCTCTTGCTGACGAATTCCGCACCCGCCTTCGTGCTCGCACTGACCTACGGCGCGCTGCCGTTCTTCGTCGTTCTCGCGCGCGCCGCATTCGAAGGCGTCTCGCCGGAATACGAAGCGCTCGCACGCACGTTGGGAAAATCGCAACCGACGATCTTCTTTACCGTCACGCTCCCGCTCGCGCGCGTCGGGTTAGGCGCCGCACTCGCCATCGCGTGGGTGCGCGCGCTCGGTGAATTCGGCATCTGTCTGATCGTTGCGTATTTCCCGATGGGTATTCCCGTGCGCCTCTGGGTGAATCTCCAAGACGTCGGGCTCGGCGCGGTTTTCCCGCTGCTGTGGGTCTTCTATCTCGTCGCCCTTCCGTTGCCGCTCTGGCTCGGCTTACGCGCGCAGCGACGGAGTATCGCGTGAACGCCGTTCGCGTCGCCTATCGCATCTACGAACCGATCGCACTCGAGGTCGCGTTCGAAGTCACCGGCGTCACCGTACTGCTCGGCGGAAACGGCGAAGGAAAGAGCACGATTTTACGAGCGCTCGCCGGATTGGTCGACGCCGAGGGGACGCCGTTCGGCGGACTGCCGCCGCAACGGCGCCCGATCGCCTATCTTCCGCAGGAGCATCTACTCTTTCCGCACTTGCGCGCCTGGGAGAACGTCGCATTTGCGTTCGACGATCGCGCGCGCCGCCGAGAACGCGCCCAAGAATTACTCGCGCGCTTCAACCTCGAGGCGCTTGCACATCGCTTTCCGCATCAGCTCTCCGGGGGCGAGCGTCAACGCGTCGCCATCGCGCGCGCGTTCGCGCGCAGCCCGCAGCTCGTGCTCTTCGACGAGCCGACCTCCGCGCTCGATACCAGCGCGAAGGAAGCGTTTATTGCCAGCGCCCTTCCGGCGCTCCGTAATGCCGGGATCCCAACGCTCGCTGCGACCCACGACCCCGCACTCGTCGGGGTCGCGGATCGCACCGTGCTCTTGCGCGGCCGTCGTATCGTCACCGAGTAGCCGCCGCCGGCACTCGGCGCGCCTATTTGATGACGTGCCAGTTATTCATCACGTATTGCGCGCCGCTCTGCGTGACGGTGAGCGTACCGTCGCCGAAGGCATCGACGGCGAAGGTGGAGACTTGCGTCCCGGAGCTATTGGTCAACACGCCGCTGATGAAGTTGCTGCTGGTCGGCGGCTGCGAGGTGTTGGTCGTCACGTTGAGCGTATCGCCGTCGACGAGCTGCGCGTTGGTGACGCTGAGATTCTCGAGAAGCCCCGCCTTATAGGTCGCCGCGATCGGAATCGAATAGCTGCCTTTGCTCGTTCCGCCGGTAAGCGTGAAATCCGGGGTCGAGATCGGGCAAGCGGTATTTTGCGTGCCGGTGGCGATATTGAGCGCCCCGATCCCGCCGACGTAACTCGTTCCGGACTGGGTGGCGCTGTAGGTCACCGATCCGTCGCTATTGACCGTGCGCGTGCCGCCCGGGAGGTTGCCCCCCGCCCAACCGAAGGTTTCGTTCAACGACGAGATTCCCGTGGCGTTAAAACCCGCGCTGTCGCCGCAATAGGTGCTCACGCCGGCGTTCGCCGCAGCGATGCTGTACTCGGCGCTCGATTCGATGCTCTTCACGCCGGTGAGATTGAGCGTGCTGTTCTCGATGCGGTCGAATCCGTCGGCGACGATCGGGAAGCCGTTGTTGCCGAAGGTGGCGTTCGAAACCGTCACGTTATCGGTGCGTACGGAGGTCGGCGTCGTATTTCCCTGCGGGTATTGCGAAACGGTGCGCGCGATACTCTCCGCGTTGGTGCCGAGGACCGTGTACTTCCGCACGGTGTCGCGAGCGATCTGGGTGCACGCCTGATCGTAGAACACGATGCGCTCCGTGGAGTTCGCATCGCCGTTCTTATCGGGAACGAAATATTCGACGCCGTTACTGCACTGGCCGTTGCTTATGGAGAGCGCGCCGCGCCCGACCGTCGCGAGCGGGCTGCCGGCACCGCTTTCGACGTTGTTGAGCGCCTTCACGGGCGAGCCGAGTGCGTTCGCCGAGGCGATCGAGTCCTCCGACTGCACCTGCGCGCTCTGCGGCGTCGAGGCCCCCGCGCCCGACGATCCTCCGGGGAGCGCAGATCCCGTCCCTGACGCGCCACCGCCGCAACCGGCCAGCAAAAGAGCCGCCAGCGTTGCGAAGACTACTTGATTCCGCATGATGTTCTCCTCGATTCGTTCGAAAAAAGTGTGACTACGAGATGAACTCTAACGGTAAAGGACGCGTGAATCTTTAGAACGCTATGAGAACGCCCGCGGCGAGCGGGCGTTCTCATCGTATTTTCACGTTCGCGAGCGAACGCGGCCGAGACTACATCGACGTGGAGCGGCCCATCGTATTGAAGTGGTAGACCGCGGCGAGATCGTGCATCGCCTGCGTGAGCACGGCGTGGTAATCCGCATCGGCGGCGATCCCGAACTTGGCATCGATATCCTTCATCACTTGCACGTGAATCGGGTGAGAGACGGCACGATCGAGGAGCACTTCGACGTTGAAGCCGCGCCCCGTCTGCCCGGCGGCCCAGAGCGCTCCCGCGAGCGCCTTACCGTCGTTGGGATTCGGGCTCGGGGTTTTCGGAAGCGCGACGTGCTTCGCCGTGACGATCTTCAGCGAATCGGCGACGACGAAGTTAAAGACTTTGAGGAACGTGCCGACTTTCGCCGCGCCGAATTTTTTGTTCAGCGATGCAACCTCGGCGCCGGTTTTCGCGCCGGCGAGTCGCTTCACCAGCGTCAGCGCGTTGAAGTGTGCGGGGCCGCCTCCGGCGACGATCATCGAGAGGGTGACGGGGAGTGCGGGGGCTCCGGTATAGACGCCGGGTCCCGAAAAACGGGAGGGAGACATCGTGACGTGCGGGAGCAATGCGCCGTGCGACATCATGTCGCCGCTCATGCTGCTCGCCGATGCGATGCCGGTGAGAGTGGCGACGCTCATGGCGATCGCCGCAACGGTTCGTTGGAGTTTCATCGGTATAATTTCATCCTTTCGCGGGGCGAAGGGCGAGCGTTTATCTCGCCGTACGACCACCCTAACGAGCGATCGAACCGCTTGGATGGGGGTCACTCCAAATCCGCAATCGCCTCCCGATCCTCGGCTTTCTCGCTCGCCGCGGTCGCGAACCACGCATCGAACATCTCGCCGAGCACGGCGAGCGTCGTCGAACGCAGGCTCGCGCAGAGGACGTTCGCATCGTTCCAGCGCCGCGCGCCGGCAGCGGTCTCCGCATCTCCGCAGAGCGCGGCCCGCACGCCGCGGAGCTTGTTCGCGGCGATGCTCACTCCGGTTCCGGTCCAGCAAAACGCGACCCCGGTCGCACAGCTTCCCGATGCAACCGCCTCGCCGACCGCTCGCCCGACCGCGGGCCAGCACGCCGTCGCCCCCTCGTCGAGCGCGCCGAAACGGCGCACGTCGTAGCCGCGCCGCCGAAGCTCCTCGCATGCGGCGACCGCCGTTTCGTGCCGTTCGTCGCTTCCCACCGCTACGATCATCGTTCTTCCTCCTTCGAACCGGGCATAGGACGGATGCGCTACGGCAGAAAAGGAAGCCTGCGATGAGCAAAATTCCCCGAGCCGCCACCGTTATGCTCTTACGCGATATCGAAGGCGAGCCGCAGTTGTTCCTCGTGCGACGCACCGCAAAGAGTGCGTTCGCACCCGACGCCTACGTTTTCCCCGGCGGCACGGTCGATCTCGCCGACACGCTTCCCGCGCTGCACGCGCGCATCGACGGCAGCGCCGCGCGCGAGACCGGCGCGCTCTTTCGCGAGACGCGCAGCGAGCTGCTGCCGACCGATGTCGAGCATCCCGGCCCGCTCGAGCGCGCCTCGATCGTCGCCGCGGCATTGCGCGAGCTCTTCGAAGAAGCAGGCATCCTCATGGCCTATCCGCGCGACGATGCCGCCGTTCCGCCGAGCGCGCAACAACGCGAGGAATGGCGCGCCGCCCTCCGTTCGGGAAGCGCGAGATTCCTCGATATTCTCGAGAAAGGCGATCTGGTCGCGTCGGGGAGCGCGCTCGCGCTCTTCTCGCATTGGGTGACTCCGCCCGCCGAACCGCGGCGCTACGACACCTACTTTTTCATGGCGATCGCGCCGCCGAAGCAAGATGCGAGCGCCGATCGCAGCGAGACGCACGACGGGCGCTGGATATCGGCACGCGAAGCGCTCGAAGAGCACCGTCGCGGAGAGCTCACGCTCGTCTATCCGACGATCAAACATCTCGAACGCTTGCTCGGCTGCGAAGATAACTCCATCGCGATGCGCCTCGCGCTCAGCAAGCCCATCGTCACCATCCAGCCGACGATGCATCCCGACCGCGGATTCGTCATGCCCCCATCGCTCGAAAACGTGTGGTAGAGCGCGTCGCGCTGCTGCGCGCTCCCAATCCCTCGGCGATGACGCTCGACGGCACCAATACCTGGTTGCTGGCATCGCGCAACGGCGAGGCGATCTGTATCGATCCCGGCCCCGCGATCCCGGCGCACGTCGATCGAATCGTCGCGTACCTGCGCGAGAACGCTCTGCGGTTGCGCTCCATTTTGCTCACGCACGGGCATCCCGACCACGCCCCCGCCGCACCGTTGCTCGCAGCGGCGACCGGCGCGCGCACGTTGGCGCACCGGTTTTCGGCGGCACCGCACGACGACGTTCTGGAGGACGAGGCCGAACTTCGCGTCGGCGATCTGCAGATCGTCGCAATCGAGGCACCGGGGCATACGCTCGAACACTTGGTTTTTTACGAACGGGAGAGTGCCGCACTCTTCACCGGCGATACGATTCTCGGCACCGGCACCGTCGTCATCGCTCCTCCGGGCGGAGCGATGCGCCCGTATCAGGCGACGCTGCGGCGGCTCCTCGATGAATTCGGCGACGCGCGAACGATCTGCTGCGGGCACGGACCGATCGTTACCACTCCGCGCGCGAAGATCGAAGAATATATCGAGCACCGCCAGCGGCGCGAGGCGGAGCTGCTCGCAGCGCTCGCCGCCGGGCCGCAAACGATTCCCGATCTTGTCGAACGGATCTACCGCGACGCCGATATGCGCCTCTGGGCTGCGGCGGCGCGGCAGATGCTCGCCTATCTGCTCGCACTCGAAGAAGAGCATCGCGTGCGCGCGCGGCGGCTCGAGCGGCCGATGACCGAGCGCGAACACGCAATCCTGAATCCCGATTGGGTCAACGTCGTCGGTGCCGAACACGCACCGTTGGTGGAAGCGGAACTCGGCGCGCAATTACGGCTCGATACGATCTACGAGTATTCGCTCACTCCAGCGTAACGACGACCTTTCCGAAATTCGCTCCCGATTCCAACCGTTCGACCGCCGCAACGACCTGCGCGAGCGGATAGAGCGCGCCGACTACCGGTTCGATACGTTTCTCGGAAACGAGCGCGAGGAGATCGCGGAAATCCTCGGGGCTTCCCATCGACGATCCCAACACGTCGAGTTGCTTCCAAAAGATCGAGAACGGACGAATTTTCGCGTCACCTCCCGTGCCCCCATATATCGCGACGCGCCCGCCCGGGCGGACGAGATCGAGGACGCGAGCGAACGTCTCACCCCCCGAGCCGTCGATTGCGGCGTCGATCGTCGCTGCGTTTTTCAGCGTTTTAAACCATTGCGGATCGCTCGCGTAGTTCACCGTCACATCGGCGCCGAGCGCTCGCGCGCGCGCGAGTTTCTCGTCGCTGCTCGACGTGACGACGGCGCGCGCGCCGACGGCTTTCGCAAGCAACAAGGCGAAACTTTGGACGCCGCTGCCGATGCCCGGAATCAAGACGGTCTCGCCGGCGCGCAACCTGGCGCGCGTTATCAACGCGCGATAGGCGGTGAGCCCGGCGAGCGGAAGCGCCGCGGCGTGCGCGATATCGAGGTGCGCGGGCTTGGCATGAACGTTCCCGGCAGGCACGCAGACGAATTGCGCGAGCGTTCCGGGGTGCGGCATGCCGAGAATCCCGCTCCCATCGGCCCAAATGCGACGGTCGGGCCCCCAACCGAGCATCGGATCGATTACGACCTCCGTGCCGACGCGCGGGCCTTCGACGCCCGCCCCGAGCGCATCGACCACCCCGCAGCCGTCGGAGCCCGGCGTGCAGGGCAGGGCGATTCCGGGATAGAGCCCGCGCGTAATAAAGGCGTCGCGCCGATTCAGCGCTGCGGCGCGAACGCGCACGCGAATCTCGCCGGCGGCGGGTTCGGGGGTAGGGATCTCCTCTACGCGTAGGTGCGTCGGGTCCCCAATGCTATGCAGTTGAGCGGCAATCATACCCGCTCGCCCTACGCGCTTGTAGTCGTCCGTACCTATCGCAGGTCGCCCCGCCGGCCGGCGCCAACCCCGCAAAGGTATGAAGAAACGATCGTTCGATCTTCGCATCGGCCCGATGCGCGCGACCGGGGTGCCCGCGATTCTCCTCGGGGCTGCGGCGGTGGTACTTGCCGTCGGCGCGGCGCGTGCGTTGATGGCGGCGGGGGAGGCCCTTCCCGAAACGCTTCGCGAAGCGAAGGGGTTAGCACAGACGCTGCGCGATTCGCGCACCGCTCACCTCAACCCATAAGAGACTCGATGATCGATAACGCTTCCCTCACCGCGCTCGTGCGCGCCGCCATGCCCGACGCACGCGTCGTGATTCACGACCGGACCGGCACGATGGATCATTTCAACGTCGAGGTGACCTCGGCGAGCTTCGCCGGGCTCAACCCGCTCGATCGCCATCGCCTCGTCTATCGCGCGCTCGATGCCGCAATGAAAGATGGGCGCATTCACGCCCTCGAACTCACCACGAAACTTCCGGAGAACTAAACATGTCCGACGCACTGCATGGCGAGATCGCCGAAGAGATCGCCGCCCACAAAATTCTCGTTTACGGCAAGGGCACGAAAACGATGCCGCGTTGCGGCTTCACCCTGGAAACGATCGAGTTTTTCAATACCTTCGGCTACCCGTTTGAGGTGATCGACGTTCTCGAAAACATGCCCAAGCGCGAGGCGCTGGCAAAGATGACCGATTGGCCGACGCTTCCGAAAGTCTTTATCGACGGCAAATTTTACGGCGACACCGATATTCTCGGGCCAATGGCCGAAAACGGCGAACTCGCGACGCTGCTCGAAAATGCGTTCGGCTATCGCGCGGAGAGCAAACCCGTCATCAATCTCCACTAACGCGAACGCGTGGAGTACGATACGCTCGTCGCAATCGACACGCTGCGTGCGCACCTGCACGATCCGGCGTGGGTGGTGATCGATTGCCGCCACTCGTTGGCGAATTTTGCCGCCGGGCGCGCGGCGTACGAGGAAGCGCACGTTCCCGGCGCGGCATTCGCCGATGTCGAACGCGATCTCAGCGGTGAAAAGACGGGGCGCAACGGGCGCCACCCGCTTCCCGATCCGCGCGCGTTCGCGCGCTTCCTCGGGGATATCGGCGCGGACGAGCGCAGCACGATCGTCGCCTACGACGAAGGCGCGGGAATGTTCGCCGCACGCTGTTGGATGCTCGCGCGGTATTTGGGGCACGCGCGCGTCGCGGTTCTCGATGGCGGCTTCGCGGCATGGGAGCGCTCGGGTGCGCCGATCGAACGCGGCCCGGACCGCCGCGCGCGCATCGCGCGCCGTTTTCCGATCGGAGCGCCGATCGATCCGGTCCTCAGCGCAGAGGAGCTCCTCGCCGAGATCGAACGCGGAGCGCTCCAACCGGTCGATGCGCGCGCGCCGGAGCGTTTTCGTGGCGAGGTCGAGCCGATCGATCCGGTCGCCGGGCATATTCCGAACGCGAAAAATCGCCCGTACGGCAGCAATTATCGGACCGACGGGCATCTTCGCTCGGCTGGCGAGTTACGCACCGAATTCGAACGCCTCGGCGAACCCCACCGCCTGGTGCACTACTGCGGATCGGGGATCTCGGCGGCGGCGAATCTCCTCGCCGCGACCGCAGCGGGGCTTCCCGGCGGCCGCATTTATGCCGGTTCCTGGAGTGAATGGTGCGCCGATCCGGCGCGCCCGATCGAGCGCGGTTAGGCGCCGCGCCGTAGCGGCGGCGGCACGGCATCGGGGCGGATGAACGGACCGACCGGTGAGGCGAGGAGCCGTTCGATCTCCTCTTTCTCGGGAATCTGCGCCCCGTCGCGCGCCGCAGTAACGATGCAATAGAATCCGAAACGCTCGTCGCCGCGATTGATGAATTGGTGCAGTTCGAGCGGCGCGACGTAGATGACGTCGCCGGCCGCGACCTCCTCTACCCGTTCGCCGACGACGGCGTGCCCGATGCCCCGCCCCACGATGACGTAGTGCTCGTGTTCGTGGCGCTCGAGCCGCGATGCCGTCCCGGGATCGAGTTCGAAGAAGCGCAGCTCGAGCTGCGGCCCCGGTGCGCCGGGATCCGGCTTCCAGCCCCCGACGATGGTATGGCGGGCGATGCCGACGGCCGCGCCGGGGCGGTAGCCCTCCGGCTCGATTCCGTCCCAGCCCCCCGCTCGCGCGTGAATGACCCGTCGCTGCATGGGCGCTATCCTACCACGTCGCCCGGTTCGCCTCTAGAACACGTTCGTCGATTTGCCGATATTCTGGGCATGCGCCCGACCGCTTCCTCTGCCGCATGTACGGCTCTCACGCTCTGCGCCGTTTTCTCTCTATCGACCGCGGTGCCATCGGCGCTCGCCGCGACGAGCACGCCATCCGCGCCCGTTTCGGCACCGCTCGACGAATATTTCGGCCGCATGCACCTGAGCCCGATCGGCATCGGCAACGAACTCCATCTCATCGCTTCGCGTTCGCAGAGCGCCGGCGACGCTCGCAATTCGCTGCCGTTGCTCACGCAGGTCGAAGATTCTCTGCACGACTGGGAACGGAAGTATCCGCACGACGACTGGATACCGACAAACCTCGCGCGCCTCGAGCACGATTACCTCCTCGTTCCCACCCTCGGCGGGCGCATTCACGCGATGCACGTGATCGAATGGCTACGCACCGATTATCCCGGCACCCACGCACTCGATCGTGCGCAACGCGAAGCAGAGCGAGCGATGGGTATTCCGACGCCGACGCCCGCACCGGTAGCGAGCGCGAGCCCGGCTCCCGATACGGAGGCAAGCGAGTCTCCAACGCCGTAGACGGCGACGATGCCGAAGTACTGGCTCTTCAAGAGCGAGCCGCAGAGTTATTCCATCGACGATCTGCGACGCGATCGCACGACTCCGTGGAGCGGCGTGCGCAACTATCAGGCGCGGAATTTCATGCAATCGATGTCGGTTGGCGACGAGGGGTTCTTCTACCACTCGTCGTGCGCCGTCCCGGGTATCGTTGGGATATGTCGCGTCGTGCGCGCCGCCTATCCCGATGCGACTGCGTTCGATCCTCGCAGCGAGTATTTCGATCCGAAGAGCTCGTCCGAAAAGCCGCGCTGGTTCAACGTCGACGTCGCATTCGTTCGCGCGTTCGACGACGTGCTGCCGTTGACGCTCCTGCGAGAGCTGCCAGCGCTCGCAGCGATGCCCCTTCTCCAACGCGGGCAACGGCTCTCGGTTCAATCCGTCCGCGCGAGCGAGTGGCGCGCGATTCTCAAGCTCGTTCGCCCGTAGTCCCCCCGCCACCGTCACGCCGAGTAGCCGCCCATGTCACGCCGAGTAGCCGCCGAAGGCGGCGTATCGAGGCGCCGCCGCTCGGCACTGCAGCCCTTGTCATCCCGAGTAGCCGCTGCAAGCGGCGTATCGAGGGATCGCATGCACCACACTCCAGCGCGAGCGGCGCCTGCGATGCACCCGACGAGCGTCTAGCGAGGAGCGGTGCGCAGCAGGCAAACGCGAGCGGTGCGCAGCGAGCGGTGCTCGCCTCGATACGGGCGCTAAAGCGCCCTACTCGGCGTGACATGGGCAACGAACTCGGCGTGATGTTGGTGCTCGCCTCGATACGGGCGCTCAAGCGCCCTACTCGGCATGACATGGGCAACGAACTCGGCGCGATGTTGGTGCTCGTCTCGATACGGGCGCTCAAGCGCCCTACTCGGCATGACATGGGCAACGAACTCGGCGTGATGTTGGTGCTCGCCTCGATACGGTTGCTTCGCACCCTACTCGGCGTGACATCGGCACCCTACTCGGCGTGACAAGGACAACCTACTCGGCATGACATGGACAACGAACACGGCGCGACAACGCCGCAAAAGCGAAAGAGCTGGGCTCGCAGATGCAAGTCCAGCTCTTTCGCACCGACGCCGCGCGCCGATCGAGAGCCGTTAGAATCTCGTCGTTAGGATGAAGCGGTACGTTGCCGGCCCGAGAACGTTGCCCACGGTTGCCGCTTGCGAACCGTTGGCGAGCGAAATGGGAAGGCCTCCGCCATAGACCGGGAAGAGCCCATTGTAGGCGTTGAAGATGTTATCACCGGAGACTTGGAAGTTGAAGCGTTTGTCGATCGGTACGCGCAAAGTAACGTAGCCGATACCGAACGGCGCGCGATTCAACGAGTTATTATTCCCGTAGAGCGTGTCGCCGATCGCGGCATAGAGGCCGCGGGCGGTGCGATAGTTCAGTTCGAGATTTGCCTGCGCGTATGGCAGGCGCGTGTTCATCGAGCCGATCGTGCTGCCGTACCCAATGCCGCCGCCATTGAAGTTCTGGTTGGCGATGACGTTAAGGTTTTGGTTCAGTTTGCAGTTCGGTCCCGGGTTCGAACAATAAAAATACGGCGGTAGATTGTAGACGTATCCACGCGAAAGATCGCCTTCAAGCTTGTACCCAAGCCCGAAATGGGGGAGACTCCGAAGCCCAATTTCTAAACCCTGAAAGCGCGCGTTACTAAGATTGATGTTCGTTTCATAGAATACCGGGGCGTTGCTCACGACCGCGGAACCACTACTATCGTAACACTGAATTTGGGTGCTCGCGCAGGTATACGGGCTCGGAGAGCCTTGGCTAAAATATTTATTATAGAGATTCGTGAGATAGAGATCGGCCGATAGCACCGAAGTGAATTTCGGCAACCGTACGCTCGCACCGAGATCGTAGCCAAAGGACGTTTCAGGTTTCAACGAACCGTTGTTTTGCGTTAGAGTGGCGAAGCCACCGCTGCTATTGTAATTTGCTACCGGCCCCGAAATCTGGCTCAACAAGAGCAGATAGGGAGGCGCGATCGCCGAGCCTGCGGCAAAACGCACTACCGTATTGCTATTCGGTCGATACGTCATGGCGAATCGATCGTCGAAATGCGTGTTGGTAGTCGACGAAAACACCTCATTCGATCCGTCGATCGCACAATTGTTATATTGACCCGAGAACGGGCACGAGATTGGATACGTGCTGTTGTAGATGT
Source organism: bacterium (assembly GCA_021794205.1). Lineage (GTDB taxonomy): Bacteria > Vulcanimicrobiota > Vulcanimicrobiia > Vulcanimicrobiales > Vulcanimicrobiaceae > JABEUX01. The sequence goes on along the minus strand of JAJYRH010000001.1, from coordinate 194,070 downwards.
TTTGGTAGAGCGTCGCATAGCCGCTCAATTTCGGATTGATGCGGAAGTGTCCGCGCAGCGTCAGCGTCGTGAATTTCTGTGCAGAACCGGTCGGGAGACTGACGTTCGGATACGTCGTCTGCGAAAACGAAGTTGTCGTCGAGACGGTCTGGTCGACTCCGAAACTCAACGTGTTGCTGCCGATCGGGTGGAGGTAGAGAAACGAAATCCCCGAGAGCGCGTCTTGCTCGGTCTGCAGGTAGCTACTGTGAACCGCGAGCGTCACCGGCGTACCGTTGTAGAACACCGGCGCGACGGGGCAGACGTTATTCGCGACCTTCCCGGGACACGAGGACCCGTAGAGTGTCTGCGTTACCATATCGGGCGCTCCGCTCGGGTTGCCTTCGGTAATTTGGCGCAGAATCGAAGCGTGATAATATCGCGCGAGCACGGTGTCGCGCCCCAACGTCGAGCGAACCTCTCCTTGTAGAATCGGCTCGTTATTGATTTCTTGATCGGTTCCACCGGTGTGAAGGTAATTCACGCCAAGCGAACCACCGGGAGCGAGGCTTCCCGTGTACCCGGCGAGCGGCGAGAAGGTGCCGAGCGTGAGGTTTCCGGTGTTGCCGTTTTGATCGGAGAAGGTCTGCGAGCCGAGGTAGCTCACCGTTGCCGTCGTTGCATCCGAGAGTTTGTAACGGAACTTCACCAACTCGGCGGTTTGCGTATACTGGCCTTGAACGTTGTAACAACAGGCGACGAGTGGATATGCCGTTTGAATATACGAGGACGTGCCGGGGACGGCGCTGTAAAGGCTGGTTCCGTTATATCCGGTCAGCTTTTGATTCGTGCCCGCATCGTATGTGGTAGTAACCGACGGATCGTAATAGACCGACTGGGTACCCAACACAGAGGGATCGTCGAGCGTCGCGACATCGAAGACCAAGCCGAGGCGGCTCACGGTGTCGGAGAACCCGAAATTCGAGAACGTACCGCCGTGATTCGTAATGCCGAGGGCGATGTCGGGGGTGGGTTTATAGGTGGGATCCTTCGTGCGAAAGTTTAAGGTTCCGCCGATCGCATAGTTGACCGGAACCGTAGCGCCGGGGCCTTTCACAACCTCGGTATTCGAAAACATATACGGGTTGAGGAACGTCGTCACGTAATCCCCGTAGGTGCCGACCGAGAGCGGATGCCCGTCGATCAACGTTGCGGTCTCAAACGAACCCGCGCCGCGAATATCGGGAACCGTAATGGAACCTGGAACCGCGGCATTCGCACCGCTCGAAGGGAAGGAAATTTGCACGCCCGGCACCTGGCTGAGCACGCGCGTCACCTGAACTGCGCCTTGGTTTGCGTAAGTCGCCGACGAGACGACATTCACTGCCGCCGGCGTCGTGTTAAACGTTCCGCGGCCGACGGCGCGAACCGTTGCGATCGTCCGCAGCGAGGAAAACGTCTCCGCATGCATCGTAACGACGACGCTCTGGCTCTGCCCGGCAACAACCGTATAATCGGTATCGGTCGCGGTCTGATAACCGGGCTTGGTCACGATAATTTCGTAGACTCCCGGCGCGATGTCGGAGATCGTGAAACTCCCCTTCGCATCGGAGAGGGCGTAATACGTCTTGGGGCCGCGGACGGCGATCGTCGCCCCCGCGACCGGAGCGCCGGAGACATCGTGGAGCGAGCCGCTCACGATTCCGGTGCTTTGCGATGCTGCCTGTGCGACGAGGCGATGCGACGCGTTCTGAACCGTTGCCGCGCTGACGGGTCCAACGGTGAACGCGGCGATAGCCGCGACGAGCAGGAGTCGAGTGAGTGTACTCAGAGCAAACCTCCTGTATGAAACGAGAAATCCGGGGTCGGCGCCATGGCGCAGGCGCCCCCGAACTATGCTGAGTTTACCCTCGAAAGATTAGGGGGAGATTAAGAAAGCGAGCGCTCGCGACGCCGGAGGAGCTCGCCCTGAGCGTCAATCCCCGCCCCCGAGCGCACCGCGAGACGCCGATAGCTCCCGTCGGGGAGCAGTTCGCGCGACCGCTGCGTATCGGCGAAGAGCACCGACGCGAGGAGGCGATCCAACTCCGCCGCCATCTCGCGGTCCTCAATGGGCACCGCGAGCTCGACGCGACGATCCAGATTGCGCCCCATCCAGTCGGCGCTACCGATGAAGAGCTTGCGCGTACCACCGTCGGTGAAGGCGAAGAGGCGCGAGTGTTCGAGAAAGCGCCCCACGATGGAACGAACGCGAATGCTCTCGCTCAAACCCGGGACGCCGGGGCGCAGCGTGCACATCCCGCGCACTAAGAGATCGATCGGCACCCCGGCCTGCGACGCGCGATAGAGCGCGCGCACCACCTCTTTGTCGGTGAGCGCGTTGAGCTTCGCTCGAATCCCGCATGGGCGCCCGGCCTCTGCATGCTCGGTTTCCCGATCGATCGCCGCGAGAATTTCGCGCCGTAACGTTACCGGAGCGACGAGCAACTCGTCGTAATCGGTGACCTTGGCAAAACCGGTGAGCGCGTTAAACATCTGCGCGAGGTCCGCCCCGAGGCGCGCGCGCGCCGTAAAGAGACTGAAATCCGTGTAGAGCCGGGCGCTTTTTTCATTGTAGTTCCCGGTTCCGAAATGCATGTAACGACGGATGCCGTCGTCGTCTTCGCGAACGACCAACAACGCCTTCGCATGCACCTTTAGGCCAGGGAATCCATAGACGACATGGACGCCCGCACGCTCGAGGCGCCGCGCCCATTCGATGTTATTTTCCTCATCGAAGCGCGCTTTGAGCTCGATTACCACCGCCACTTGCTTTTCGTTCTCCGCCGCCTCTAAGAGCGCGCGCACGATCGGAGAATCGCTCCCAGAGGTACGATAGAGCGTCGCTTTAATCGCTAAAACGCGTTCGTCGTTCGCCGCAGTCTGTATGAATTGCACGACCGGATCGAAAGAATCGTACGGATGATGCAAAAAAATATCGCCTTCGCGAATCGCCGCGAAGAGATCGGTCACCCCGCGAAGCCGCGCCGGAATCGCCGGCGTGTACGGAAGATCGCGCAATTCGTCGTGCCCCGCAAGGCGATAGAGCGACATTAAATCGCTCAGCCCCATAAAACCGTCGATATCGTAGCAATCCGATTCGCTCAAGTCGAGCGCATCGAGAAGAAACGCGCGCAAGTTTTCGGGAATGCCGCGCTCCACTTCGAGGCGCACGGGCTCGCCGAAACGGCGCTTCTGCAGCTCCGATTCGATCGCCTGAAGCAAATCGTCGGCCTCGTCTTCCTGCAGGTCGAGGTCGGCGTCGCGCGTTACGCGGAACAGATATGAAGCGCGCACGGTCATCCCCGGAAATAGCGCGTCGAGGTGATGCGCGATCGCATCCTCGATGAGCACGAAACTCCGCTCGCCGGGCGCACTTTCGGAAATTTCGATAAAACGCGGCAGCGTCGGAGGTATTTTGACGCGCGCGAAATGGACGTCGATACCTTCGGGAGTGACTTCTTCGAGCTCGACCGCTAACGAAAGCGAGAGGTTCGAAATATAGGGAAACGGATGTCCGCTATCGACCGCGAGCGGCGTGAGGACCGGGAAAATGCGTTCGTCAAAAACGTGTTCGACCGTGCGGGCGCGCTCCTCGTCGAGATCGGTGACCGCGAGAATGCGCACGCCCGTCGCGGCGATGGCGGGGAAGAGTTCCTCACGCAGCACCTGCATTTGTCGCGGCAACGTCTCGCGAATGCTCGCGGAGATCGCCGAGAGGTGCTCGGCGGGGAGACGCCCGTCGTCGGAGCGCGTGGTTACGCCGGCGGCGATCTGTTGCTTGATCGCGGCGACGCGAATCATAAAAAATTCGTCGAGGTTCGTCCCAAATATGGAGACGAACTTCAGGCGTTCGAGCAGAGCATTTTTTGCGTCGAGCGCCTCTTCGAGCACGCGCTCGTTGAAAGCCAGCCACGAGAGTTCGCGGCTGAAAAAAAGCTCGGCATCACCGCGTTCCGCGTTTTGCGGCGGTACGGCGGCTTCGAATCGCTGGAGCATCGTTTTCGCGGGATTCGCCGAGCGCGAGCGAAACTCTAGCCTCGATGCTCTCCGATTTACTCGTCGAGGCGGGCGCGCACCTCGAAATCGCCGGGGCCGCGCTCGCAATCGCCACGTTGGTAGGGGTACCGCTCGCGCTGCTGACCGCAAAAACGCGCTTCGTCCGCGCCGCGACGCTCGGCGGGGTCGGCATCGCACGTAGCCTACCGACGATCGCCGTGCTCGCCTTGCTGCTCCCGTGGCTGGGAGTCGGGCGCCTACCGGCCGTCCTCGCGCTCGCGCTGCTCGCGCTGCCTCCCATCGCGATCTCGGTCGATGCCGGAATGCGCGCGCTGACGCCCGCGCAGCGCGAGGTCGCCGATGCGTTGGGCCTCGCAGCTCGAACGCGCTTCCTTCGCGTCGAGGTGCCCGCAACGGCACCGCTCGCGCTTGCCGGCCTGCGCACCGCCGGTGTCGAGTGCATCGCCAGCGCGACCCTCGCCACATTTATCGGCGGCGGCGGCCTCGGCGACGGGATCGTTCGAGGCCTGCAAACCGGAAACGAAACGCTCTTGCTCGCAACGGCGGCGACGGTCGCCGCGCTCGCATTCGCCGTCGACGCACTGCTCTCGCTCTTGGTTCGCAGCGCCGAGGCGCGCACCTGATGCGTCGCATTACCGCACTGGCAACAATCGGCGGCGCGTTCGCGCTCGCACGCTGCTCGCCGACGCAATCGGTACGCATCGGTTCGAAAAACTTCGCCGAGTCGATCCTGCTCGCCGAGTTGTACGCGCAGACGCTCGAAGGCGCCGGCCTTGCGGTCGAACGCCGCTTCAATCTCGGGTCCACGCAAATTGCTTTGGCGGCGCTCGAACGCGGCGATATAGATTGTTATCCCGAATATACCGGTACCGCGCTCATCGACGTTTTGCACCACGCTCCAATGAACGACGGCGCGACACTGCTCGCGCTGCTTCGGCAGGCCTTTCGCGCCCGATATTCTGCGACGTGGTTGACGCCCGCACCGATGAACGATTCGCAGGGCCTTGCGTCGACGCGCGCGCTCTCCGAGCGCTACCATCTTACGACGCTCTCGGAGTGTTCTCGGCTCGCACCCCAGTTACGCCTCGCGACGATCCAAGAGTTTCTCGCCCGCCCCGACGGCCTACCCGGGTTGCAACGTTTCTATGGAGGCTTCCATTTCGCGTCGGTTCGGACGTACGACATCGCGTTAAAATACGAAGCCCTGCTCGACGGCAAAGCCGACGTCGCCACCGCGTTCACGACCGACGGCACGATCGCCGCGCACAAGCTCGTCGTGCTTCGCGACGACCGCCATTTTTGGCCGGCCTATCACGCCGCGCCGGTCGTTCGCGAAGCGACGCTCGCTCGTTTTCCCATTCTACGCGAGCGGCTCGATGCGCTCTCGGCGCGGCTTACGACGCAAGCGGTCTCGGCGATGAACGAGCGCATCGAAGCCGAGCAAGCATCGCCCGCGTCGGTGGCACGCACGTTCCTTCACGCGAATCGATGAGCGACGCACCCTACTCCGTCTCCTTCGATCGCGCCTCCGTCCGTTTTCCGGGGAGCACAGCACCGGCTCTCGAACATCTTTCGCTCCAGGTCGAGCCCGGCGAATTGCTCGCGATAGTCGGCGCATCGGGATCGGGAAAGAGCACGCTTCTTCGCTGCATCAATCGCTTGGTCGAACTCAGCGAAGGCTGCGTCACCATCGATGGGCGCGACGTTCGTTCGTTCGAACTCGGGGCGCTCCGGCGAAACATCGGCTATGCGATTCAGGGCGTCGGTCTCTTCGCTCACCTTACGGTCGCCGAAAATCTCGCCCTCGTGCCCGAAACGCTTGGGTGGACGCGCGAGCGCACGAATACGCGCATCGACGAATTGCTCGCGGCCGTCCGTCTCGATCCCCCGACCTATCGCTCTCGTCGGCCACGCGAACTCTCGGGCGGCCAGGCGCAGCGCGTCGGCATCGCTCGCGCGCTCATCGCCTATCCTCGCCTGCTCTTGCTCGACGAACCGTTCGGGGCGGTCGACCCGATCTTGCGCCCGCACCTGCAATCCGAGTTACTCGCCGTTCTCAGCGAAGCGCGCACCACGACGTTTTTCGTCACGCACGACGTTGACGAGGCGCTCCTATTAGGGAATCGCATCGCCGTCATGCGCGATGGCCGCCTGCAGGCGATCGGATCGCCGCGCGCCTTGCTCGAAGCGCCGCCCGATGCCTTCACGGCCGAATTGCTTCGCGGCGACGAGCTCCTACATCGCTATCGCCTCGCACGTCTCGACGAACGTGAGGGCCGACGATGATCTCCGCGATCCTCGCGCATATCGCGCTCTGCGCCGTCGCCGTCGCCGTCGCCGCCGCCATCGCCATTCCGTCGGCGCTGCTCCTTGCCGATCGCCCAACCGCCGAACGCGGCGTCTCCGCTCTTCTGGGAGCGCTCTACACCGTGCCGTCGCTCGCGCTGCTCGCCGTCCTCGTACGTTTCCTCGGACTCGGAGACACGAGCGTCGAAACCGCGCTCGTTGCATACGCACTATACGCAATCTTTCGCAGTACGGTCGCCGGCATTCGGACGATTCCGGTAGAGCAACGCGAAATCGCCGCCGCGCTGGGGCTGCCGCCGTGGAGGCGTCGGCTTCGCGTCGAACTTCCATCGGCGATGCCCGCAATTCTCTCCGGTCTCCGCATTGCGACGCTCGGCAGCATCGCGTTGGCGACGCTCGGGGGCTACGTCGGTGGAAGCGGGCTCGGCGCGATCATTTTCACGGGCTTCGCCTTGCAAAACCGCGCGATGCTCCTCGACGGCGCGCTCGGCGTCGCCGCCCTCGCCCTGGCGAGCGAGAGTGCGTTCCGCTTACTCGAGATGTTCCAACGACGGAGCTCCTCGGCCGGCGGCACCGTCGGCGCGCTCCCAAAGCGCTAACGCAAACGCCGCTTCTTCGTCGGGAAGATAGGCCCGCTCCACGAAGCCGCAAGCGGTCGCGAGTTCCTGTAGCTCTTCGCGCGTAAATTTGTGCGACGATTCGATATGGATGCGTTCGCCCGCCGCGAAGCGCACCGTCCCACGATCGCCGCCAAGCGAATACGCTGCGGCGCGATCGGCGAAGAGATAGGATTCGACGCTTCCCGTGCCTTCGTCGAAACGCGCGAGATGGTTGAAATTATGGAGATCGATCTCGGCACCGAGATCGCGGTTGACGCGCGCTAGTACGTTTTTCGAAAACGCCGCGGTGACGCCGATGCCGTCGTTATAGGCGCGCTCCATCGGCGCGCGATCCTTCCGCACGTCGACCCCGAGCAAAAGGGTATCGGAGGGCGCGAGCGCCCCGCGGAGCGCGCGAAGAAGCGCGACGCCGCGCTCGCCGGGATAATTGCCCAAGTTCGATCCTAAAAATAGCGCGAGCGTCGCGGGCTGGGGCGCGACCTCACCAAGCACCTGAAAATAGTCGCCGACGAGAGCGCGAACTTCGACCTGGTGGTAGCGGTCGAGCAATTGCACCGCAGCGCCGCGCACCGCTTCAAGCGAGATGTCGATCGCGGTATATTCGACGGATTCGTGGCGTTCGATCGCCGCGCCGATGAGCGTTCGCGTTTTCTGGGAGCTGCCGCTTCCAAGTTCCAGCAGGCGAAGCCGGCCGTTCGAACGATCGACGACGCGCGAGGCGTACCGATCCAACAATGCGTTCTCGCGCCTCGGCAAATCGTATTCCGGCAGCAAGACGATCGCATCGAAGAGCGCCGAACCGAGCGCGTCGTAGAGATACTTCGATGGAATCGATTTGTTCGCCGCGCGAAGTCCGGCGACGACGTCGCGTTCGAAATCTTCGGCGAAATGGTTCTCCCAAATACGCTCGCGATACCGATCGCCGAAATCGGCGACGTTCATGGTTTCGGCTCCGGCCGAAGCAACGAACGGTGAAACCCGTAAAGAAAATAGACCGCGAGCCCGACGACGAACCAAGCCGCGAACCGCAACCACGTCGGCAGCGAGAGCCCGGTAATGAGGTAGATGCAACCGAGCGCGCCCAGCACCGTGAAGAGCGGCGCGAGCGGTGCGCGAAACGGCCGCGGCGCATCCGGCTCGACGATTCGCAGCACCAACACGCCGGCGCAGACGATGGCGAACGCCGAGAGCGTCCCGATATTTACGAAATCGAGCAACGTCGAGAGCGGCAGCGCCGCCGCGAGAACGGCGACGATAACCCCCGTCACGATGGTCATGCGAGCCGGAGTGCGGAAGACCGGGTGAATGCGCGCGACTCCCGGCGGCAACATCCGGTCGCGCGCCATGACGTAGAAAATGCGAATCTGCCCGAGCAGCGAGGTGAGCATGACGGTCGTGTTGCCGGCGACGCCGCCGAGCGCCACGATGATGTAGAGGACGTTATTGCGCGAGACGTTCGCGAGAGCGTCGAGCATCGCCGCGCCGTCGGAGAGCCGCCCGTAGGGGATCGCGCCGACGGTCGCGTAGGCGATCGCTACATAGAGCAGGCCGCCGATTGCCAGCGCGAGCAAGATGCCGATTGGAACGTGGCGCTTCGGTTCGTGCGCTTCCTCCGACGCCACCGTGACGGTATCGAAACCGATGTACGCGTAGAAAACCAGCGCGGTGCTCGCCACGATCCCGTGCCATCCGTGCGGCGCGAAAGGCGTGAGATTCGCCGCGCGCACTCCCGGCAAGACGACGGTGAGAAAGACCACCATCGAGAGCACTTGAAAAATCACCAACGCCCCGTTGACGTGCGCCGACTCGCGGATGCCGATCGCCACCAGGACCGCAATCGCCAACGTGATGAGCGCCGCGACCAGATCGATTTGTGGATGCGCGGTAAAAACGTTCGCCTCGCGCGCCCACATCGGAAGAACGACGCCGATTTTCGCGAGCAGGTGCTCGGCGTACTGCGACCACGACGATGCGGTCGGCGCGACGGAGAGCCCGTATTCGAGGATGAGATCCCAGCCGATCACCCACGCCACGAACTCTCCGAGCGTCGCATACGCATAGGTATAAGCGCTCCCCGCGATCGGAACCATCGAGGCGAACTCTGCATAACAGAGTGCGACGCAGAGACTCACGAGCCCGGAAAAAAGATACGCAAGAATGACCGCCGGGCCCGCAACGTGCGCGCCGGCGCCGATAGTCGGAAATATTCCGCCGAGCATCGTTCCCAGCCCGATTGCGGTGAGCGCCGGCCAGCCGAGCGCGCGACGGAGCGTCGGCCCTTCGCTCTGAACGGAATCGCGCGCGATTGGTTGTCGCGCGAGCAATTGACGGAACCGACTCATCGTCGGCGCGCTTCTCTACAACCGCAGGAGAATCCGCCCCCGCCCTTCGTATGCGCGCATCTTCCCCCAACGATAGCGAATCAACGCGATATACTGTTCGGTCTCGGCGTACGGCGGCACGCCGCGATACGCGCTCACCGCACCCGGACCGGCGTTATACGCCGCCAAGGCAAGCGCGAATGGAGAGCCACGCAACGAACCGTTGCGTTCGTTGCGATAGCGCGCGACGTATCCGCCGATCAAGCGCGCCGACGCGGCGATCGAGGCGTAGGGATCGAATGGATCGAGCCCGACCGACGCGGCGGTGCCGGGCATGAATTGCCCGATGCCGATCGCGCCCGATGACGAAAGCGCATACGGATCGTACGCGGATTCTTGCAGTAACGTCGCAGCGAGGAAGAGCGGTGGAAGATCGTTCTTTCGGGAGGCACGCTCGGTGAGGATCGCGAGGTAGATCGCCGAGACGGCATCGATACGGGGATTGTCGGCGAGTATCGCTCGCACGATCGCACGTACGTCGTCGCGTGCGATGCCGCCGTTGCGTGCGAAATCGCCGCCGGCGAGACCGACGAGCGAACGATGCTGCGGCCAACTTAAGGTTGCGTTAACTAAAGGAACGTCGAAACGCGCGTTTCGTTCGACGAGCGTCTGTTTTTGCAGGGAGAACGCATCGCAGGCGCACAACATCGCCAGCGAGATCGGCGTCACGCGAGCGAGAAGGGAACGCAACCATGCACATCGTCGGCGCATTACTGATCGTCCTCGTCGTCGGGGATCTCGGCTCTACGTTTTTGTATCACGTTCCGCAGCATCTTTGGTTCACATTACACCTTCGCACCCATCACGATCGCCGTCGTTCCTATTGGGATCACGCCGTCCTCTCGCGAGACCCGGCGATCCTTCTCGACGGCATCCTCGGCGCGCTCCCGTACCTCATCGTCGCGGCGGGCGCCGCCCGCCTCTCGTGGCAAGGGGCACTTCTGGGGCTCCTCCTAGGCCAGCTCCACGTCTGGTGGCGCCATACCACCGAGTTGGGCTGGCGCACCCCACGCCCGATAGAGGCGATCCTACGCCCCCTCCAAATCGTGTTGCCCGAGGATCATGACGGCCACCACCGAAACCCTGAGGTCGAGTTCGGCGACATCTTCCGCTTTTACGATGCTCCGGCTCAAGCGCTCATCAGCCTCCTTGCCCCGACCAGCCGCCGCACTCGAAACGCGTCGTCGCGACGTCGGCGGACGAAGAGGATACCGGTGCGCGCCTAACGGGGAGATAATGGCTAAGCGCGCACTCTTTCTCATTTCGGATACCGGCGGCGGGCACCGCAGCGCAAGCAATGCGATCTGCGCGGCGCTCGACGAACGTACGGATCCCGCTTTCGTTCACCGCATCGACGATGTGGCGGCGCACTGCGCCTTCCCGTTGACCCAGCTCGGCCTGGGCTACAGCATGGCCCTGCGTTATGCCCCGCCGGTCTACGGCGCGCTCTATTATGCGACCAACGGCCGCCGACGCTACCGCGCGTTGGTGCGCTTCTGCGAACCGCTCTATCGCGAACGGCTGCGAAATCTCTTCCTCGAATATCGCCCCGACGTGATCGTCTCGGTGCATCCGCTGCTCAATCATGCCGCGCTGCGCGCGCGCGCGGATGCTGGGCTCAACCACATTCCGATCGTGACCGTCATCACCGACCTTGGGAAGGTCCACGAATCCTGGCTCACCCCCGACGCCGACGCTATCGTCGTTCCGGCGCGCGAAGTCTATCTGCGCGCCTTATCGCGCGGCGTCTCGCCGGCGCGCCTGCGTTGGCTCGGGCATCCGATTCATCCGAAGTTCGACGATGTCGTCGGCACCAAACAAGAGTTGCGTCGCGAACTTGGCCTCCCGCAGGGAGCCTCGATCGTGATGCTCATGGCGGGCGGCGAAGGCGGCGGCAAACTCATGACGACCGCGATTGCGCTGGCGAAAGCCGACTTGCCGGTGGAGCTCGTCGTCGTCTGCGGTCGAAATGAAGCCCTGCGCGAGCGACTCGCCGAACTCGCGCCGACGCTTCCCACGCGGATGCACCTCCTCGGTTTTACCGATCAGATTCCCGAATATTTTCGCGCCGTCGATCTGCTGGTCACCAAGGCCGGGCCGGGCTCGCTCGCCGAGGCGAACGCCGCACAACTCCCCGTCGTCGTTTACGATTACGTGCCGGGGCAAGAGCGCGGAAACGTCGATTTCGTTCGCAAGAACGGGCTCGGCGAAGTCGCGCTCCACGGCGCGGCACAGGTCGTCGGCGCGGTGCAGCGGATGATCTCCGATCCCGTGCGCCTGGTGCAAATTCGCATTCGCCAGGAAGAAGTCGCACCGAAAGCATCGTCGCGTCGCATCGCGGCGCTCATCTCGCAGATCGCGGTCGACGGAACGATCCCCGCCGACGATTCTCCGTTCGCACCGCAACTCCAACTCGCCGCATTCTAGCGATCGCTACTCGGCGCGACAGCGGCGAACCTACCTTGTCATCCCGAGTAGGTTGCGAAGCAACCGTATCGAGGGAATTCAACACACGCGCGCCACGATGCATGTGCGCCTCGATATGGGCGCTAAAGCGCCCTTCTCGGCGTGACAAGAGCGTACTCGGCGCGACAAGAGCGTACTCGGCGCGACAGCGGCGAACCTACCTTGTCATCCCGAGTAGGTTGCGAAGCAACCGTATCGAGGGAATTCAACACACGCGCGCCACGATGCATGTGCGCCTCGATACGGGCGCTAAAGCGCCCTACTCGGCGTGACAAGAGCGTACTCGGCGTGACAAGATCGCACTCGGCGTGACAAGTGCGCTACCTCGGCGTGACTAAATTTATCGCTCGACCAATCGCCGCGAAATGCGCAACAGCATCGCGCGCGGCGTGATCCGCGGCGAAAACGCGAGCGCCGCGTTCAGCACTCCCGGAACGACGACGCGCTTCCCCCGTTTCCAGCCTTCGTAACCGGCGCGCGCGACCATCGTTGCATCGGCGAGCGGTTGCATCGAGAGCAGCGGCGTCCCCTCCATCTTCGCGCGCGTAAAAAAGGCCGTCTTCGTCGCGCCGGGGCAGAGGCAGCTCACGGTGACGCCGGTACCGCGCATTTCCTCCCAGAGCGCCTCCGAGAGCGAGAGCACGAACGCCTTACTCGCATAGTACGTCGCCATCAGCGGGCCGGGCAAAAACGCCGCGGTCGATGCGACGTTGATGATTCCACCGCTGCGCGCGGCAAGCATTCCGGGAAGATAGCGGCGCGTCAGGCGCGCGAGCGCGAGCACGTTGAGCCGAATCTCGTCGGCGATATCGGTCTCCGGCAACTCCGCGTACGGGCCGTTATTTGCAAAACCTGCGTTATTGACTAAGAGATCGCAGCGCGGAACCGCCGCAAATACCTCGTCGATGCTGCCGTCGAGCGTGAGGTCGGCGGTGATACAGGTCGTCGCAACTCCGTGCTTTTCGCGCAGGTCGGCGGCCATGAACTCCAAACGATCGTGCGATCGCGCGACGAGCGCGCAATCGTACCCATCAGCTGCGAGAATGCGGGCAAACTCCAGCCCGATACCACTCGAAGCGCCGGTAACCAGTGCGAGCGGGCGCGAACTCACGGAAGGGCCGCGCGTAGAAACTCCAGCGACCATCCCCACGCCTCTTCCGCCATCGCGCCGCGATACGAATCGCGATCGCGCGAGGCGAAACCGTGCCCGGCTTCGGGGTAGAGATGGAGTGAGAATTTCTTTTTCGCCGCCGAGAGCGTTTGCGCCACGCGGCCGTGTTCGGAGGGCGTGATGCTCGGATCGTCGGCGCCGTAGTGGAACATTACCGGAGCGCGCAATTCCTCCGCGCGCCCGATGAGCGTCGGGCGTCCGAGGCTCGGTTCGTCCGGGCCGATACCGCCGCCGTAGAACGAAACGGCGGCGCCGATACGGTCGGGAAATTCTAGAGCCGTAAGAAACGCGAGCCGGCCACCCATGCAGAAACCGAGCGTTCCCAGCGGCGCTTTCACGACGTCGTGGCGTGCATCGAGCCATGCGATCGCTTCGCGAATATACCCGAGCCAATCGGCATCGGTACGCCCTTGCAACATCGGTCGAATATGCTCGAACTCGTTGTAACCGAAGGTCCGCCCATCGTAAAAATCCGGCGCGATCGCGAGAAACCCGGCGCGCGCGAGACGATCGCATTCGGTTGCGATGTAGTTGTTGACCCCGAACGCCTCCATATAGAGCAACACCGCACGGTGCGGCCCTGGCGATTCCGGAAGGGCGACGTACGCGCGGCGCTCGCCGTACGTGATAAAGGCGCCGTGGAGATTATCCATGTTTGTCGAGTCCTCCCTGAAAAGCCATCATTGCCGCGCCGACCTGACCGGCATCGTTGCCGAGTCGTGCGATTTCGATACGCGTCGTTCCTTTCGGCGCCATCGTCGTGAGATCGTCGACGCGTTCGCGAACGGCATCGAGCATGAAATCACCCGCGCTCGCGACGCCGCCGCCGAGCGCGATGAGCTCGGGGTTCGTGAACGCGATGACGTTCGCCAAGCCAAGCGCGAGGTCGCTTGTATAATTCTTCCACGCCGCCTTCGCGTGGAGATCGCCGGCTTGGGCCGCCTTACGAATCTTCTTCGATCCGAGTTTGCCTTTATCGGGATCGAGCAAAAAGCTCCGCGGAAACGACGGCGCGACGGCCATCGCGTGCCGTATAAGCCCCGTTCCCGAGGCCTGCGCCTCCATGCAGCCGATCTTACCGCAGCCGCAAATGAAGCCGGTCTCGGGGCGAATTTGATGGTGCCCGATCTCGCCGGCGGCGAAGCCGTGCCCGAGGATCAACTCACCGTCGGCAACGATGCCGCCGCCGATTCCCGTTCCGAGCGTCAGCATGACGAAATCGTTCGCGCCCTTTCCGGCGCCGAAATGATATTCGCCGAGCGTCGCGCAGCGCGCGTCGTTCCCAACGAAAACCTGCATGCCGAGCCCCTCGCGAAGCCGCTTCCCCAATGGCACGCCGATCCAGCCGAAGTTCGGGCTGTACCGTACCGAACCGTCATGGAGATCGACGTTTCCGGGCGACCCGATGCCGACCGTATCCACCTTCCCGGGCGCTGCATTTTTCGCCGCGGTCGCCACCTCGATAACGACGGCAATGACGCGTTCGAACGTGAGGTCGCTCAGATCGCGTTCGTGCTGGCTGTGAATCGCACCGTCGTCGGTGATAACGGCGGCGGTCACATGGGATCCGCCCAGATCGATACCGATTGCAGTTCTCATGGCCTCGCGGAGTATTCCGCAAGGGCAAAGGCCACCCCCGCCGGCCTGGTCGAATCACTACCGGATGGAAACGATCGATCTCACGCGCTTGCGTGCTTATACTAAGGAAACCGGGCAACCGACGCACCCGGAAATGCTCGACACGCGCCCGATGGAGCACGTGACCAAAATCGAGATCGACGAGGAACATATCACCGTCGAATTCGACGAACGCACGACGCGCTATTATAACGCGAACGAAATCGTCAAACGCGAATGGGTCTATAAATACAACGACGACGCGGCGTTCGTTCGCGCGATCGCCGGCGTTATCGATCTCGCGCGCAAACACCTCAAGGATATGCCCGAGAACGTTGCGTGTCCGCCGGGCTGCGCGGAGTGTTGCAGCGGCTACGAACCATTCGTTACCAAATTCGACGTCGAGCGGCTCGCAGAACATCTCGGCATGAGCTCGGCCGACGTGGTGCGCGAATATATCGTCGAACGCCGTTCGGCCGATGGTTACCATCTCGGCTGGGTGCGAAAAGTCACAGAAGACGTCGCCGACCGCTGCGTTTTTCTGAAGGGCACGAAGAGCGGCCGATTCTATTGCGGCGTCTACGAAGGGCGCCCGGGAGATTGTCGCGAGTTTTCGCCGATCGGCTGTGAAGATGTCGATGACATGATTTCGCGCCGTTCGAAATTCGAACCCGGCTCGCCGTTTCAACCCAAGAAGCGCGGCGCGCGTCGTTCGCGCCGCTAACCCCTACGACCAAACGCCCGCAAGGAGACCGAGATGATGCGTCGCTCCCTTTCGCTGCTCGTACCGTTGTTCGCACTCGCGTGGATCGCGGCATCACCGATGCCGCTTCCAGCGCTGCACTGGCGATTTATCGGCCCCCTTCGCGGCGGGCGTACCGTTGCGGTGAGCGGCGTGCGACAGGCGCCGAACACGTTTTATATGGCCTCGGTCAACGGCGGCGTATGGAAGACGACGAACGCCGCGCGCACGTGGCAACCGATTTTCGACGGAGAATCGAGCGGCTCGGTCGGAGCCCTCGCCGTCGCACCGAGCGATCCGAATATTCTCTACGTCGGTAGCGGCGAAGGGCTACGCCGCCCCGATCTCGCCGTCGGTAACGGCGTCTATCGCTCCGGTGATGCCGGAAAAACGTGGCAGCACCTCGGCTTGCGTTCGGGGCAGCAGATACAACGCATCGCGGTCGATCCGCGCGATCCCAACCGTTTGTTCGTCGCCGTGCTCGGCCACCCGTACGGCCCCAATGCCGAACGCGGGCTCTATCGCAGTACCGACGGCGGCGCGCATTTCACGCGCGTACTCGGCGGCGGTCCCGATCTCGGTGCGGTCGACGTTCGCATCGATCCCAGCGATCCGCAGATCGTCTACGCCGCGCTTTGGGCATCGCGCAACGGCCCGTGGAACCTTCAGGCGGTCTACGAGCACCCCCACCAAGATGGGCTCTTCAAATCGACCGACGGCGGCACAACCTGGACCAAACTCACCGACGGGCTCCCCAAAGCGGTCGGACGTATCGGTATCGCGGTCGCTCCTTCGAATCCCAACCGCGTTTATGCCGTCGTCGCGCGCGGAAATGCGTGCGGCATCTATCGCTCCGATAACGCCGGCGCGAATTGGAAGCTCACCGACGCAGAAAATCGCGTTTGCGGACGGACCGAAGATTTCGCAGAGATGGCGGTCGACCCGCGCAACGAGAATATCGTCTACTCGGTCAACACCTCGACCTGGCGTTCGTACGATGGCGGGCATACCTGGAGCGCGATGAAAGGCGCACCCGGCGGCGACGATTACCATACCGTCTGGGTCGATCCGGCCGATCCATCGCACATCATTCTAGGCGCCGATCAGGGCGCGACCGTCTCGGTCGACGGCGGAAAAACGTGGAGTTCGTGGTACAACCAGCCGACCGCCGAAATGTATCACGTCAACGTCAGCGCGGGATATCCGTATTGGGTCTGCGGCGGGCAACAAGAATCCGGATCGGCCTGCGTGCGGAGCTACGGCCCGTGGGGCGAGATCACGATGCGCGATTGGATGACGGCGGGCGCGCAGGAATACGGCTACGTCGTGCCCGACCCGCTGCACCCGCATCGCTTCTTCGGCGGAAAGCTCGAGCGCTTCGATTCTCGCACCGGGCAGGTGTTGGAAGTATCGCCTGACGTGCTGCCCTACGGTCCGAATCTTCACCCTCGCGACCGCTACGACCGCACCGCCCCAATCGCATTTAACCATTTCAATAAGCACATTCTTTATTACGGCAGCGACGTCGTGTACCGTAGCGAGAACGAAGGGCGTACGTGGAGGCGCATCTCTCCCGATCTCGCCTACAAGCACCTCATCGTGCCGGCAACGTTGGGTTCGTTTCGCAGCCAAGTGAACGCGCAAAATGCACCGCGCGGCGTCGTCTATTCTCTCGCACCTTCGTATCGCAGCGTCGGGACGATCTGGGCGGGAACCGACGACGGACGCGTCTGGTTGACGCGCGACGGCGGCGCACATTGGAGCAACGTCACGCCGAAGGGCATGACGCCGTGGAGCAAAGTCTCGCAAATCGATGCCGGTCGCTTCAGCGACGCGACCGCCTACCTTGCGGTGACGCGCTTTCGTCTCAACGATATGCACCCGTACGTCTACGTGACGCACGACTACGGCAAGCATTGGCGACTCGCCGTCTCCGGGCTGCCGATGCAACCGGTCGATGCCGTTCGCGAAGATAACAAACGTCCCGGCCTGCTCTACGCCGGCACAGAGAACGGCGTCGAGGTTTCGTTCGACGACGGAGCGCGCTGGCAGAGCCTCCAACTCAATCTTCCGCATACTTCGGTACGCGATCTCGTCGTGCATCTCAACGATCTCGTCGTAGCAACGCACGGCCGCGGGTTCTGGATCCTCGACGATATCGCGCCGCTGCGCGCGCTCTCATCGCAGGTGCTCGCGCAACGCATGCATCTCTTCGCCCCGGCATCGGCATACCGTTTGCGCCGGAGCACGAACACCGACACGCCGCTTCCTCCCGAAACCCCGACGGGGATGAACCCACCCTACGGTGCGGCGATCGATTATTCACTAGCGCGTTCGGCGAAGAACGTCGTTGTCGAAATCTACGATTCGCGTGGGCGACTCGTCCGTCGCTACGCGAGCGACGAGCCGCACCGCCCCGCGATGCCCGAACTCGATAAGCCCGCGTGGTGGGAGCGCGCGCAGACGCGCCCATCGGCGAGCGCGGGAATGCACCGCATCTACTGGGATCTCCACGGCACGCCGCCGGCGAGCATCGGCTACGACCTGCCGATCTCGGCGGTCCCTCATAAAACTCCGCAGGTTCCGCAAGGCCCGCTCGCTCCGCCGGGGCGATATACCGTGAAGCTGATCGTCGATGGGAGCGCTCAGCACGCCTCGCTCCTCCTCCGCCCCGATCCGCAGATCCACCTCAGCGCGGCGACGTATGCCGCGCAGTACGCGCTCGCCGGTCGCTTGGTTCGCGCGATGAATGCGAGCTATGCCGCGTATTCGGCGGCACGCGCGAAACACGACCGCACGCTCGCCCGCCGGTGGGCGAATCTCAACGGCGAACTCGGCGAATTGCTCCCGGTCGTCGACGGCGTCGATGCCGCCCCGACCGCGGCGATGCGAGCCTTTGCATCCAAACTCCTCACCGCGGCGTTACAGCACCAAGGAAAGGGGTAATCTATGCAACGTATTTTCACCGTATTCGCTACGGCGCTTCTCGCACTCTCGCTCGCGGGGGCCGCGCTCGCCGCTCCGACTCATCTCACCGTCCAGATCGCTTCGCTGAACAACAGCGGCGAGCATGGTAGCGCCACGCTCGTGCAGAGCAAGGCAGGCGTGCTGGTCACCGTGCATTTGCTCGGGAACAAAGCCGCGCAGCCGACGCACATTCACGCCGGAACCTGCGGAAACATCAACGCCGCTCCGGAATGGCCGTTACATAACACCGTCAACGGCATCAGCAAGACGCTCGTTAGCGGGGTCACGATCTCGCAGATGCTCGCATCGCACTATGCGATCAATATCCATAAGAGCCTGACGGATCTCAAGGACTACGTCGCCTGCGGGAATATCAAGGGCTAACCCTCGATCGCACGCGAATCGAGAGCGGTCGGTGCGAAGGCGCATCGGCCGCTTCTTTTTTACGCTATACTCGGAGGCATCGTGAAAGAACGCGCCTCGACCGTTCCTCCGCCGCAGATCCCGCTCGCATTCGTAGCGACGGCGCTCCTGTGGCTTGGAGCGCTCGCGCTCTGGGGGATCTTCGGTACGCCGGCTCCGCTCGCCGCGCTCCACGCGCTGATCCTCGGCTTCTTTCTCACCACCGCGATGGGGCTCATCTACCAATTCGTCCCGGTCGTGGCGATGGTGCCGTTGCAGTTGCAGAGGCTGAGCTTCGTACATCTCGCATGCGCCGTGATCGGCACGCTATTGCTCGTCGTGGGATTCGCACGGGGAGATTTCTCCGAGGTGCGCGACGGCGGCGCGCTCTTTCTCGTCGGCGTGCTGCTGCAGATCGTCATCCTCATCGCGACGCTCCGCAAGCAGCGCCCCGCCGCCCCGGCCGCCGCGGCAACGCTCTCGCTGCTTTGGTTATTGGGAACGCTCGTCGCCGGGCTCGGGACGGCACAACGATTGATCGACGGCCGCGCGATCGGTGCGGCGCCGTTCTCGCACGCGATTTTGGGGCTAGCGGGGTTCTTCGGTACGCTCATCGTCGGGGTGACGCTGCGCTTGCTGCGTATGTTCGAACGATTCGATCTTGAGACCCGGGCTCCGTATCTCGCCGGCGCGACGAGTCTCGCCGCACTGCTCGCGCTGCTCGCCGTCCACTTTGTGCCGGGGCTCGCATTCGTACCGCTCGAAATCGCGGCGGCGGCATTCTTCTTCACGCTCGTCCGAGTGCTGCGCGAACGGAACCCCGCCTATCAGCGCGAGACGCTCTTCTACGCGCTCGCGTCGGGGATCGGCGCGCTCGCCGCACCGATCGCGCTCGCGTTTCGCGATGGAGAGCTGGCGATTCTTCTCGCGCTCTGGGTTTTCGTCGGTTGTGCGGTGGTCGGTTATTTGCAGCGGATCGTTCCGTTTCTCTGGTGGATCGCACGGTCGCGCCGCGAAGGTACGCGAAATATCCCCACGCTCGGCGAGATGAACCACTCCCCGCTCGGCTTCGCGATTCTCGCGTTCTGGCTGCTCGGCGGAGCGCTGCTCGCGGCCGGCGCCGATCGCACGGCAGCGACGTTCGCGCTGCTCGCATGGGCGGGGCTCCTCACCCAGCTCGCGCGCCCGTTCTGGTTGCAGAAGAGAACCGTCGCGGAGCCGGAGAAAGATCCGTCATGAACGATCCCATCCTTCCGTCGCGTTTCGGCGAGCCCAATGAGTCGACGCTTCCCGACGATATCGCCGCAATCTACGCGAAGAACCGCGAACGCATCGGTTTCGTCCCGAACGTCTTTCGCGCGTACGCGAAGCGTCCCGAGCATTTTCGTGCCTTCATGGCCTATCACGACGTGCTCATGCGGGGCGAGAGCGGCCTCTCGCGCTTCGAACGCGAAGCGATCGTCGTTGCAGTGTCGAGCGAAAATCGCTGTCAATATTGCATGACGGCGCACGGCGCGGCATTGCGCGCCATCGGCAAAGATGTGGAGCTTGCCGAACAGATCGCCAACAATTGGCGCAGCGCTCGCCTCAGCGACCGATTGCGAACGATCCTCACCTTCGCCTCGCGCGTGAACGAACCGGGGTTTGCCGCCGCCGATGCCGAGATCGACGCGCTTCGGGCCGCCGGGCTTACCGATAACGATATCTGGGATATCGCTGCGGTTGCGGCATTTTTCGGCTTCTCCAACCGCATGGCCGGAATGATGGATATGCGGCCGAACGCCGAGTTCTATTCGATGGGGCGATAAGCCGAGCCGAGCGCGACGATCGCCGCACACCACCCGAGCGCGCCGAACGCCGCCGCCAGCGCGACCGGTGCGGCAAAACCCGCTAGCAGCCCCATCAGCCCATAGAGCACGGCGCTCTGAAACGCGACGAACGAAATCCATGCTGGAAGCGGGCGGGCGAGGCTCGCGAGATGCGCGTCGAGCATCTGCCCGACCCATCCGACGAGCACGACGTATCCGAATGCATCGCTCCAGTGATGGCCGAGCAAGGTGCCGATGCCGAGCACGACTGCAACGAGCGACCACAGCACGCTCGCCACGACGAACGCTCGCACCACCTTCGCGCCCTGCGAACGAGCGGTGATATCGAACGTATCGACGGCATAGGCGACCGCGGCGATCGACATCGCCACCGCACCGACCCACATCGTCGCGTGCGAGTCCGCGGCCGCACCAGCGGCGAGTACGATCGCACCGGCCATGCCGAGCGTTCCAACGACGATATGCGCGAAGAGCAAACGCGAACGCACCGCAAAGAGCAATCGCAGCGTCCGTGCCGAGACTCCGTAAATCAACAGCGTCAGCCAACCGAGCAACGCCAGGAGCGCATGCGCGCGAGCGAGATGGAGAAACCACGCCGGAAGCGTCGGCGCCGCGATCGCTCCGGCAAGCGTCGCACCGAGCCCGGCAACGAGAACGAAGATGACCAGCGAGATCGAGAACGCTCGCGCGACGGCGCGCTCGACGCGTTCGCCGCGCGCCGCCCCCGAGAGCGCCCACAGAGCGAGGGCAACGTAAAACGTCGCCGCAACGACGAGGATGCCGCCGATCGCCGGAATTGCGCGATCGAAGGCGAGCCATGCCGCGGGAAAACAGATCGCCACGATGGCAAAACCCGCGAGCGCGAGGTGCTGGAGCCGCGGGGCCTGCCACGTGACGCCGGTCGTTGCCGGTATCAACGGTATGAGGATTGCGAGCGCGGTGAGCGTTATCCATCCTAACCCGACCAAATGGATCCACGCGATCGCCGCCGGCGTGAGCCCAGCGACTCCTTGTTGGGTCGCGATCCAGAACAGCAGCACCCACGATGCGGCGTGCGCGAGTTGCGCGAGAACGAGCGCCCAGCGAGGTGCGCGTTGAAGGAGTTCGCCCATCGCTACGAGATCGCCGCGGCGAAGCGCGCCGCGTCGATATTGCCGCCGGTCAGAATGATGCCGACGTTCTTCCCCGCAACGTCGATGCGGCCGACGAGCAACGCCGCGAGCGCCGCCGCACCGCTGGGCTCGAGCACGATCTTCATGCGCTCGCAAGCGAACCGCATCGCCGCACGCAGATCGTCGTCGCTCACCGTCGCGATGCGGGCGCCGTGCGCGCGCGCGATTTCAAACGTCAATTTTCCCGGCGAGGTGGTTTGCAAGCCATCGGCGATCGTCTGCGGCACGGGAATGCTCACACGCTCCCCAGCGGCGAGCGAGCGCTGGAAATCGTTGCCCGCTTCGGGCTCCACTCCCCAGAGTGCGGCGTCGGGCGAGCGGTCGTGGAGCGCGATCGCGCTCCCGGAGAGCAATCCGCCGCCGCCGACGGCGAGCACCAACGCATCGAGCGCGCCGACCTCGTCGCCGAGTTCGAGCGCGGCGGTTCCCGCGCCCGCGATAATGCGCGGATCGTCGT
This sequence comes from bacterium, assembly GCA_021794205.1. Taxonomy (GTDB): domain Bacteria; phylum Vulcanimicrobiota; class Vulcanimicrobiia; order Vulcanimicrobiales; family Vulcanimicrobiaceae; genus JABEUX01. The sequence continues at coordinate 171,901 of JAJYRH010000001.1, read as the reverse complement.
AGGGAGCGATCGTGAGCGCTCCGCTCCGAGCGACGATCTCCGCGGCGATCGCTTCGCGATCTTCTTCGCCGCGCCGGTACTCCACGACGCGCGCGCCGTATCCGCGCGTCGCATCGCGTTTGCTCGCCGGGGCGTCGTGCGGCATCACGATCGTCGCTTCGATGCCGAGCAGCGCCGCGGCGAGCGCGACTCCCTGGGCGTGGTTGCCGCTGGAATACGCGACGACGCCGCGCGCCCGCTCCTCCGGCGAGAGCGAGGCGAGCGCGTTATATGCGCCGCGGAATTTGAACGCTCCGACCCGCTGAAAATTCTCGCACTTTACGTGTACCCGCGCACCGACGCGCGCGTCGAGCGTGCGCGAGTGCAGCACCGGCGTGCGGTGCGCCACCCCTTCGATGCGGCGCGCCGCGGCGCGAACTTCATCTATTCCGGGGAGTAACGCCACGCAACGATCTTCCCGTTTTCGTCGAGCCGGAGTTTCTCCCGATAGGTCGCCTTCTGGAACTTCACGATGAAACAATGCACGCCGGGTTCGCAGGGCTTCACTTCTTTGACGGATTCGATCTTTCCCAACGGAGCGAGGGCGTCGGCGGCCTCCGCGACGCGCACGCGATCGATATTAATACCTTTTGCGAGATCGTTCTGGACCGGAGCGATGGAGTTGTTCTGCATCGCCCGCGTGATACGATCCGCGAGGCGCTCGTAGCGATTCTCTCCACTGCAACTAACGAGTGCGAGAACCGCACATACGGCGATAGCGAGCGTCAAACGTTTCATTTAGGCGGTTGCCTCCTGTTGCATGCGTGTGGTGAAGGGCACCAATCGATGATTGGGGTTCCACTCCTCGATGAGTCGCAAGCTCCATTCGCGCTCGGCGAGTAGGACGGGACGCCCCTCCCAATCTTCCAAGAGCATCGAACCGCTTCCCAGCTGGAGCGGCGTCGCGCCGACGAGATTTCCTTCGACGCGACGAATCGTGTCGTGCGGGAGCCGCGAAAAGTGAGTGCGCACGTTATATTCCGCCTCCAGGCGATATTTTGCCACTTCGAATTGCAGTTCGCCGACCGCCCCCAAAATTGGCTCGGAGCGCATCGACCCATACGGATAGAACACCTGAACCGCTCCCTCTTCTCGCAATTGCGCGATCCCCTTGGCAAACGATTTGTACCCGGCGCTATCGATACTCCGAACGCTCGCAAAATGTTCCGGCGCGAATGCGGGGATAGGAGCGAACGTCACCTCGCTCCCGACGTAGACGGGATCGCCGATGGCAAAAACTCCGGGGTTGGCAAGACCGACGACGTCGCCGGCATAGGCGGTCTCGAGCGATTCGCGCTCGTCTGCGAAGAGCCGCATGGCGCGGGCGAGCCGAACGTCCTTGCCGGAGCGGCCGTTGCGCACCACCATATCGCGCGCGAACTCGCCGCTGCAGACGCGAAGAAAGGCGATCCGGTCGCGGTGCCGCGGGTCCATATTCGCCTGGATCTTAAAGACGAACCCCGAGAAACGCGACGTCTCCGGTGGGAGCGCGAGCCCGCCCGAGAACGCGCGCGCCCCGGGCGACGGTGCGAGTTCGAGAAAGCGATCGAGAAAGAGCTGCACGCCGAAGTTCGTTGCGGCACTGCCGAAAAAGACCGGCGTCGCGGCTCCGCGCGCGAATGCGTCGCGATCGAAACGCGCCCCCGCGCCTTCCAACAACTCGACGCCGTCGATAAACTCGCGATAGCTATCGTCGTCGACGAGTTCGCGCAGGCCGGGATCGTCGATACCGGCCATCTGCACCGCCGCGCGTTTGGCGCCGTGAGCGGTTCGTTCGAAGACGTGTACCTCGTGCGTCGTGCGATCGTAGACGCCGCGAAATCGTTCGCCGTTCCCGAGCGGCCAATTCATCGGAAAGGCGGCGATACCAAGCACCGATTCCAACTCGTCGAGCAGTTCGAGCGGGTCCCGGCTGGGGCGATCCATTTTATTGATAAACGTAAAGAGCGGAATCCCGCGCTCGCGGCAGATCGCGAAAAGTTTTTTCGTCTGCGGTTCGACCCCGCGCGCCGCGTCGATCAACATCACCGCGCTGTCGGCGGCCATCAACGTGCGATAGGTATCCTCGCCGAAATCTTGGTGCCCCGGCGTATCGAGCAGATTGATCGTGTGGTCGCGATAGGGGAATTGCAGCACCGTCGAGGTGATCGAGATCCCGCGTTCGCGCTCCAATTCCATCCAGTCGCTCGTTGCCGAGCGGCGCGCGCGACGCGCCGCAACTTGCCCCGCCACGTGAATGGCGCCTCCATAGAGCAGCAATTTTTCGGTGAGCGTGGTTTTCCCGGCGTCGGGGTGCGAGATAATGGCGAAGGTGCGTCGTTCGCGGACGCGGTCGGCGAGGTCGTTCACGGTTGCGGTACCACTTTGTAGGCGCGAAGCTCGGGGCCCCCTCCGGGGCCTCGTGCCAGCAAGTAAAGACGCGATGCGGTTCGGTAGAGCTCCGAGGGCGCGGGAACTGCGATGCGCTCGTCGCCGCGTTCGACGACGATGCGCTCCGCGCCGATCGTGACGCGGCAGCTTCCAAATACCAGAGTGCGCCCCGGCGCCACGCGGACGGCGTTCCCCGGCAGGTGCGCGCGCACGTAGGACTCGGGACCCGTGCTTTTTTCCACTTCTTCAAAGCAGCGCGGTTGGGCTGCGAGCGCCCAGACCCCACGCGCATCGACCGCTCCATGCGCTACGTGCGAAATACGTTTGTCGTGGTATGGTTTCGGCGGGGCCGGAACCGAGGTCGCGGCGACGTGAATCTGCAACTCGTGTAGGCGAAAGATCGAGGTCACGATCACCAACGTCCCCATCACGAGGACGATCGCCAAGAAAAGCGAGATCGTCATGCGCGCAGCGATAAGCGGACGCGCGCGACAGCGATGGCGTAATCGGCGGCTCCATAATAGATATCGAACGCCCGTTCTCCGAGATGCGGCAAGGCTTCGATGCCGGTCGGGAAAACGACGTTATCGACGACGCCGTGACATTCGTACGGTTCGGTCGCGACGAGAAAAGGCGCGGGCGAACGATAAAGCACCCGGTCGGGGCGCTCGTAGTCGTGAACGACGATACCGGCATTATACGAAAATCGCGGATGAATGCCATCGACGCGGCGCAGGTCGACGCCGTGGTAGACCGAGAGCCACCCTTCGGGAACGCGGATCGGAGGCGTTCCAGCTCCGACTTTGATCCGTCCCCACGATGCATCCGGCGAGAGCACGCGTGCCGATTCACGTACCTGAAGCAATGCGTTTCGGTCGCGCTTCACGCTCTCGAGCGGGATATACGCGATGCGTATCGATTCCCGTTGATCGTAGGGCATCGCGCGAATGACGGGAATCGCGGCGACCCCGTTCACCGCCGACAGGTGCAACATCGGGCGATGGTAGAACGCGAGCGAGAGATGCCCTTCGGGCGAGAGCACGGGCTCGGGAAAGAAGGCCGCATCTTTGTCGTCGTGATCGGGAAGATCCGCCGCACTGAAATCGACGAGGCCGAGGCGCTCGTAACTAATCCCACTCTGCGAATACGCGAGCGCGATGCGCGCGCCGCGCGGGCCGTACGCGGTGTACGCCATAACGTACGCATCGAGCGCCGGAATATAGGTGACGCGTGGGTCTTCACAGCCCCAACCATGCGCGGCGCGTAATTCGTAGGGCAGAGTCGGTTCGAGCGCGTAGCCTTCGTCGATCGTCGCGCTCCCGCCAGCGAGACGGAAGCGACCGATTCGCGAAACGTTTCCGGCGGCAACCATCCGCGGAAAGAGCAAACGCTCACCGTTGCGAGCTTGAACGAATGCGGGGTTGAGCATTCCCTCGGCGGCATCGGTGCGACCATCGGGCGTGAGGATGAGCCCCCGACGCTCGACCCGGACATCGTAGGAAAAATTCGTCGCTGCAACCATTACGGCAACACCGTCTCCGCAACTTGGCGATCCTCGGGCGTGACGACGACCACCTGAATCCCGCGACGGTAGGCGGCGTTAGGAATCACCCAGAGCGTGTAGGTGCGGTAGGGGCGCGTCGGTTCGCCGCCGTCGCTCGGCGGCTGCTCGAAGGCGACCACGCGAACGTGTCGGAGCCCAGCATCGATCGATTCGACGATCTGGCGAAAGCCGCTTCGATGGTGTGGACCCATGAGCAGCGCGACGCAAAACTCGGCGCGAAAACGGACGTCGCGAGCGACGAGTCCGTAGCGGTCGAGCTGTTTGCGGCTCCGAATGACCACGATCCGGTCACCGTGCCCCGCATCGTAGGTGAGCCCTTCGCCGTAGGTGCGGACGCGGACGTCGCGACAGCCGACCAAGACGAGCAAGAGGAGCAAGGCCGACAGACGCTTCACGGGGCCTTCAGTTCGGCTGAAACGAGCCCGACCCCCTTGCAGAAATGGGGCCCGAAGCGCATGCTGTATCCCTGATTCCGCCAAACGTCGCCTCAGGATGGTGCCACGATGATCGTTAAAGGAATCGTCGCTCTCGCGCTCGCCGCCTCGACCGGCATGACCGCGCCAAGTCCCTCCCCAACCCCGGCGTCGCCGGTGCTGCCGCCGCTGAAGGTGATCGTGCGCGTCAAGGCCACGACGCCCTGCACGCGGATGGCCGTCCACGCGAATGCGGCGATTTTGCTCGCTCTTCGCAACGACGCGACGCTGAAACAAACCATCGCGCGTCTGCACACCGTGCGGCTCAGCGACGGGAACAGCATCGATCGGCGCAACGGCCTCAACGATCTCTTTAATCTCGCGGGCCGCCTCTTACGCAATGCACGCGATGCCGATCGCGAAACCGGAAAGATCCTCAACTTCGCTAAGACGGTAAAGGACCCGAAAGAGAAAGCCGCGCTCGTTGCGTTCGTTCACGCGCTCGGCGGCGCGGTCGGACGGCAACGCAAAACCGCACGCGACCTCGACGGATTCGTCGCCACGCTGGAAGCGTACGACATGATGCGCGTCAGCGACACGCAAGCGAGCATGCAACGCTATACCACGGGCTATTATTCCGTGCCCACCGTTCCCGACCCGACCCAGATATATATGACGCCCGCGATGGATCGCGACTGGACCGCGATCTATTCGGGGCGCTATCCGGTCTACTGGAACGGTCAGGAATCGCCCTCGGAGCAAACCGGCCTCAGCGATACGCAGCTCGCCCACCTCGCCGCACGGGATTTTCAGCAGCGCTTGCCTGCAATAGCCGGCGATGAGAGCAGCGCCGCTCGGCCGATACTCCAAGCAGCCGAGCACTGTTAGGGACGCCATTAGGGCCGAGCGACGCCAGTCATAGGCTCTCCTCCAAGGCCGCGGTTATCGTGGTACCTTGTGAGGAACCTGCGTCGTTTTGCGATCGCCGCCGCCATCGTCGGTTTTGGAGCCGTTCTCCTAGGAAGTTGGACGCGGATTAACGGTGCCGGAATGACCTGCCCCGATTGGCCGCTCTGCCACGGGAAATTGATACCGTCGATGTCCGATGGGACGATCTGGGAATGGAGCCACCGGCTCTTTGCGTTCTCGACCGCCCCGTTGGTCGCCATCGTCGCCTTTCTCGCCTTCCGTCTCCGCTCGCAACTCCCGTTTCTACGTCCGTTGGTCGCCGCCGTCGCCGGGCTCTTTCTCGTGCAGGTGCTGCTCGGAGCGGCGACGGTAAAACTCGGCAACTCGCCGATCTCGGTGGTCCTCCATTGGGGTACGGCGATGGCCTTTATCGCCTCGCTCGTCGCCATCGCCGTCGTAACGACGATTCCCGAAAGCACGCGCGAGCCGCGCTCGCTCGCCAATTCGGCAGGCTCGGCATCCTTCATACTGCTGGCGACGACGATATCCGCGTTCGTCACCATGTGCGTCGGTGCGTACGTTAGCTCGAGCGGGGCGGGGCTCGCCTGCCTTACCTTGCCGACCTGCGCGGGGCACGTCCTCGTCGCGCAACCCGCGCAGCAGGTGCAGATGCTGCATCGCACCTTTGCGGCGATCACGTTCGTGCTCTCGGTCATCGCGACGATCGTCGTTTTTCTTCGCGAGCCTTCGCGGCGCGTCCGCGCGACCGCGGCGGTCGGCTTTGCATTGCTTTGCACGCAGGTGCTGCTCGGATTGATGAACGTCGCGTTGCGGCTTCCGACCGATCTTCGTGAAGCACACGCCGCCAACGCCGCGCTCTTATTCATCGCTTACTGCAGCGCGCTGAGTTTTTCGTTCGTGAACGGCCTCGAACGCCCGCGCGAATCGAGCCTGCAATGAGCTCGACGCTCGCGCGCGTCGATGGAATCGGGGGCCCGCCGATCGGCGGCTCGCTCGGCCTCGCTTCGGCATATCTCGAACTCACGAAACCGCGGATCATCGTCTTGCTCCTCATTACGACGCTAGCCGCAATGTTGATGGCCGCGCACGGATTCCCACCACCGGAACTCATCTTCTGGACGCTCCTCGGCGGCGCGCTCTCATCGGCATCGGCGGGCGCCCTCAACTGCGTTTACGATGCCGATATCGATGGTTTGATGCGACGCACGCAGACGCGCCCCATTCCGACCGGACGCATCACCATCGTTCCGGCAACGATCTACGCCGTCGCACTCGGCATCGCCGCGTTTGCGATTTTATTCCTCCTCGTAAATCCGCTCGCAGCGTGGCTCTCGCTCGCCGGCAATCTCTATTACGTCGGCATCTATACGATGTGGCTCAAACGTCGCACGCCGTTGAACATCGTGATCGGTGGCGCTGCCGGTTCGATTCCGCCGCTCGTCGGATGGGCCGCAGTGACGGGAACGCTCGCGCCGGCGGCGTTCGGCCTCTTTCTGCTGGTGTTTCTGTGGACGCCGCCGCATTTTTGGTCGCTCGCATTGATGACCGAGACCGACTACGATAAGGCTGGAATTCCGATGCTTCCGAACGTCGTCGGCGAGCACCGCACGCGCGTCGAGATTGCGATCTACAGCGTGGTGCTCGTTCTCGGATCGCTGGTGTTCTATCCCTTGCACGTCTTCGGCCCGGCGTATGCGATCTCCGCAACGATCCTCGGCGGCCTCTTCCTTTATTACGCGTTTCAAACGCTTCGAGATGCGACGAACGCATTCGCGCGAGAGCTCTTTCGCTACTCATTAATCTATCTCGCGTTGATGTCGCTCTCCATGGTCGTCGATCGCATCATTCTGCGATGATTCCGACGCTCGATAAACGCACCCGCTCGCTACTCCTGACACTCGCGCTCGGCGTTTTCGCCGGGGCGCTCGATCTCTCGGTGCTTTCGCCGGCTCTTCCGGCGATCGGCCGTCAGTTCGCCGTGCCGCTCGGAGACCTCGCCTGGATCTTCACGCTCTATCTGCTTGCAAACGTCGCGAGTATTGCTATTGCGGCGACGCTCGCAGACCGTTACGGGCGGCGCACGATCTATCTCTTTTGCATCTCGCTCTTCGCACTCGGCTCGCTGCTCGCAATCCTGGCCCCGAGTTATCCGGTCTTCCTCCTCGCGCGCGCATTGCAGGCGCTCGGCGCCGGCGGCATCTTTCCCGTCGCAACCGCCGCGATCGGCGACGTCATTCCACTGGAGAAGCGGGGCGCGGCGCTCGGTGCGGTCGCCGCGACCTGGGGCGCGGCCGCGGTCCTCGGCCCGACGATCGGCGGTGTCGTCACTCACGCGCTGAGTTGGCGCTGGATTTTCGCGGCAAACCTGCCCCTCGCCGCCTGGGTCTTTTTTCGCGCCGTACGCGACGTCCCCACGAACGCACCGCGCGTCCGCCCGCCGCTCGACGCGCTGGGCCTGATTGCGATGACCGCCGGGCTGCTCGTAGCGGTCGCCGGCCTGACGACGCTCGATCCGTGGTTGGGAATCGCCGGCGTTGCGATCCTCGTCGCCTTCGTGCTTTTCGAACGGCGCGTCGCGCACCCGATCGTCCCGCTCTCGCTCTTCTCCACGCCGCAGCTTGCGAAAACCTATGCGCTCGAATTGCTGATCGGCCTTCTCGAAGGCTCGCTGTTTTTCGTGCCCACGGTGATCGTCGCTGCGCAACACCGCAACGAAATCGAAGCCGGCGCGATCGCCGCGCTCGGCGCGCTCGCGTTCGTCGTGGTCATTCCGATCTCGGGAAAAGCGCTCGATCGCATCGGCAGCCGCAGCGTTCTGCTGCTCGGCAGCGCCTGTACCGCGATCGGGCTCGCCATCTTTGCCTTCGGCTTTACGTCGCTCGCGTGGAGCATCGTCGCGATGCTCGTCGCGGGTGTCGGCTTCGGAGCGCTCCTCGGCGCGCCGACGCGGTACATCATCACCAATGCCGCCGAGCCCGACCGAAGATCGACCGCGCTCGGATTTCTCAGCCAGGCGTTAATCGTCGGGCAACTGGTCGGCGGCTCGCTCGCGGGCGGGCTCTTCGACGCGCATCGCCAGCCGAACGCCGGTTTCCGCGAAGCGTACCTGGCCTTCGTCGCCGTCTCGCTTCTAGCGCTCCTCGTAGCGACCCAACTCGATTCTCGCGCTCGCGAGCGCGCGCTCGCGAGGCACCTCTCGGACGGCGCCGAACGATGAACGGATGGCGACCCATACCGTTTTCAACCAAGTTCCTCCGCTCGAGGAATACGATCTCTTTCAGAGCGACCGCGCGCTAACCGACGCGCTGCGCGCTCTCGCCCCGCAAGCGGAGTTCGACGACGCGCGCGCGCTCGGGCTCCTCGCCGGGAAACCGGAATGGATCGAACGCGGGCGATTGGCGAACGACTTTCCGCCGGAGTTGCACGCATTTACCGCGCGCGGCGAGCGGATCGACGAAGTACGGTACCACCCCGCATGGCACGACTTCATGCGCGTCTCGGTCGAACGGGGGCTGCACGCCGCGGCGTGGGCCGATCCTCGCCCGCACCCACAGTTGCGCCGCGCGGTCGGCTTCTATCTTTGGAGCCAGGTCGAAGCGGGACACGTCTGCCCGATCTCGATGACCGCCGCGGCGATCCCGGCGATTCGCCATCAACCCGAGCTCGCCGCCGAGTGGGAGCCGCATATTACCGCGCGTAGCTACGACCCAAGGCTCGCGCCGTACTCCGAGAAAAACTCCGCGCTCTGCGGCATGGCGATGACCGAGAAGCAAGGCGGATCCGACGTGCGCGCCAACACGACCCTCGCAACACCGCAAGGCAGCTCGGGCGGCGGGAATCTCTACACGCTGCTCGGACACAAATGGTTCTGCTCCGCACCGATGTGCGATCTCTTTTTCGTCCTCGCGCAGGCGCCCGGTGGATTGACCTGTTTTTTGGTGCCGCGCATTCTCCCCGACGGCACGCGCAACGCCTTCGCCATCCAACGGCTAAAATCGAAACTCGGGAACCGCAGCAACGCCTCCGCCGAAATCGAATTCGATGGCACGCAAGGGTGGGCGGTCGGCGAAGAGGGGCGCGGCGTCGCGACGATCGCCGCCATGATCAATCAAACGCGCCTCGACTGCGCGCTCGGTTCGGCCGCACTCATGCGTCAGGCGCTCGCGCAAGCGATCCATCACGCGCGCCATCGGATGAGTTTTGGGAAAGCGCTCGTCGATCACCCGTCGATGGCGAACGTTCTCGCCGATCTCGCGTTGGAATCGGAGGCGGCGACCATGCTCGCGCTGCGCCTCGCCGACGTCGCCGACGCGGCGGTCGGCGACCGACACGCCGCGGTGTTGAAGCGGATTGGAACCGGCATCGGGAAGTTCTGGGTCTGCAAACGCGCGGTCGCGCACGTCGGCGAAGCGATCGAAGCGCTCGGCGGAAACGGTTACGTCGAAGAGTCGGTGATGCCGCGGCTCTATCGCGAGGTACCGGTCAATTCCGTGTGGGAGGGCTCGGGGAATATCAACGCGCTCGACATCTTGCGCGTCCTCCGCAAGGAGCCCGAGAGCATCGAAGCGCTCCGCACCGAGTACGAACCGATCCGCGACGACGCGCGGGTGCGCGACGCGTTCGCGCTCGTCGAACGCTATCTTTCCAGCGCCCCCGAGGAACTCGAAGGAAGCGTGCGCGTGCTGGTCGAGCGTCTGGCGCTCCTCTGGCAAGCGGCGCTGATGCGACGCCATTCGCCGGACGAGGTCGCCGATGCGTTTATCGAGACGCGCTTCGGCGAACGGAGCAGCATTTTCGGCGCGATCTCGGCAAAAATTCCGTTCGGGCGCATCGTCGAGCGAGCCGCGCCTGTTTCATAGAGGGCCTATGTCACCGATGCGCGCGCCGCGGTTCGTCCGCAGTTCCCGCCACCTCGCTCACCGCTCGTGGACCGAGCGCGAGCGGCGCATCGTCTGGCGGGGATTAAGCGGGCGCTTGGCGATTGCGATCGAACCGTTTCTCGGCACGCTCTTTATGGCGTTTCTCACCTGGGGCATCGTCTGGCGTTCGGAACACGTCGCTTCGGATCGCGATCTCATAAAAATTGCGTGGATTTTCGGCATCGGGGCCATCGGCTTTGCGGCGTATTTCTTTGCGGTGCTTGTCGCGCCGTTTGTCGCCTACCTGCAAACGTTTAAGCCCATCTTCATCCTCGACGGCTACGTTCGCTACCGCGGCCCCGACGAGCGCTCCAGCGAGGATTCCTCAGGCTACGTTGCGGCGCTCTTCGAAGACCGTAGCGTCGCCTGCGAATGGGAGTTTCTCGGCAGCAAAGATTTAGAGCCGGCAATGATACCGGCGCACCTCGAATTTTCGAGATTCGCCGGCATTCATCGCATCGATGGTGTGCCCACCGGGGTTCTGCCCGACGGGGAACTGCCGTGGCTCGCGATCGGCATCGCGCCGCGGCGCGACTAGGAAACCGCCCGACGAGCCGTTAGAGCTTGATTCGTAACGATTCCAACGAGGGCCAGGCGTGGTGGAACCCGGCGTTCAGAATCACTCCGGCGCCGATTGAAAAAACGGCGATCACGCCGAAAACCACTAACGCAATGACCGATTTCGGGATACCGCCGGATTGTGGAACGCTGGAAAAATCGATCGATTCGGGTTTCTCGTGCATCGCGTTACGCCGCCTTTCCAAAGTTACCGAGAACGTGCGCTCCGGCGAGCAGCGCGATCAGCGCTCCGAAGGCCAGCAGCGCCAACATAATTTTGAAAAACTGGTTGTCGAGCCCCGGCGTCTTCCAGTCGTTTTTGAGCGCGACGATCGAGACGAAGAACACAACAATTCCGCCGGCGATGGCACCGGCCCGTTCTAAATTGGCGATCATTGAACCAGTCACGTTCGCGGCTCCTTAGATGAGGTAGAAGATCGAGAAAAGCACGACCCAGATGATATCGACGAAATGCCAATACAGCGTACCGGCGGTGATGCCGAAATACTTGTCTTTGGTGTAAACGCCGTGGATCGACTGCAACAGCAAGACGGTAAGATAGACGATGCCGACGGCAACGTGAAATCCATGCATGCCGGTCAGCGTAAAGAACGAGGCCCCGAAGATTCCGCTTCCCGCCCACGAGATTTTATCGACGAAATAGAGATGCGTGTATTCGTAGGCTTGTCCGCCGAGAAAGGCGATGCCGAGCACGATCGTCGCGATCAGCAAGCCCGCATACTTGTTGAAGTTCCCGTGCTTCCAGTTCTCGAGCGCGTAATGCATCGTCGCACCGGAGCCGAAGAGGACCACGGAGTTCCACGCCGCAAACGCAACGTCGAGCCGGGCGATTCCCGGCGGAGGCCACGACTGCCCGCTGTTCCGAAGGTAGAGATAGGCGAAGATGAACGCCGAGAACAGCACGACGTCGCTAAACAGGAAAAACAGGAATCCCGTCAACCGCAGGTCGCGCGTCTCTTCGTAAAAACGATCGACGCCGCCCTCGGCGTGTTCGGCATGCTGATGGGGAAGTGAGGCGACTGCCACCGTTACTACCTTTCCTCGGAAACGCGATCAGTGAGCGCCGGCCGGAACCGGAGCGGGGGCATCGGTAAGTTCGTCATCGAGCCCGCGATACGGAAGCGGCTCGCTGAAATCGTAGGGCAGGCCATAGACGGTCGGCACGTGCTTGAAGTTGTAGTAATGCGGCGGCGACGGAATCTGCCATTCGAGCGTGCGCGCCTTCCAGGGATTCGGTCCGGCCTTCTTGCCGCGCCGCAGACTCACGAGAATATTCACGAAGAAGAGCAGGATCGCGAACGTCATCACATAGGACGAGACCGATTCCACACGGTTCCAGAACTGGAACTGCGGATCGTAGACGGCGACGCGACGCGGCATCCCTTCGAAACCGAGCCAGTGCATCGGCAAGAACGTGCCGTTAAAGCCGGCAACGAAGAGCCAGAAGTGCCACTTCCCGAGCGTCTCGTTCATCATTCGCCCCGACATCTTCGGGAACCAATAATAGAACCCGGCGAAGATCCCCATGAGGCTTCCGCCGACGAGCACGTAGTGGAAGTGCGCGACCACGAAATACGTGCCGTGAAGATGGAGATCGGTCGGCACCGAAGCGAGGAAGATTCCGGTGATACCGCCGAGCGCGAAGAGCACCACGAACCCGATAGCGAAGAGCATCGCGCTGGTGAAGTGGATCTTTCCACCCCAGAGCGTGGTGATCCACGAGAAGATTTTGATACCGGTCGGCACCGCGATGACGAAGGTCAGCAACATGAACGGAAGCTGCATGAACGGCGCGAGCCCCGAGGTGAACATGTGATGCGCCCAGACCATGAAGCCCGCGAGCGCGATCGTCACCGAGGAGAACGCGATCATCTTATAGCCGAAGATCGGTTTTCGCGCGAAGGTCGGTAAAATCTCCGAGATCATTCCGAACGCGGGCAGAATCATGATGTACACGGCGGGGTGCGAATAGAACCAGAACATGTGCTGCCACAGCAACGGGCTGCCGCCTTTGGTTGGGTCGAAGAACGGGACGCCGAATTGACGCTCCATAAAGAGCGCGGCGAGCGCGCCCGCGAGCGCGGTCGTTGCGACCATCGAGAGCGGCGCGGTCGCCAGCTGCGCCCAGACGAAGAGCGGCATGCGCGTGAGGGTCATCCCCGGCGCGCGCATCTTGAGAATCGTCACCATGAAGTTCATACCGGTCAACGTCGAGCTGATACCGACCAAGAAGATCGCGGCGCACCACATCGAGGTGCCCGCCTCGCCTTGCAGCGACATCGGCGGATACTCGGTCCAGCCGGCGACCGGCGCGCCCATGAGGAACGAACTAAAGAGCATCAAGCCGGCGACCGGAAACATCCAGAAGCTGATCATGTTTAGCCACGGAAATGCGACGTCGCGCGCGCCGAGCTGGAGCGGCATCACGAAGTTTCCGAAGGCGCCGGTCATCAAGGGAATCACGACGAGCCAGACCATCGCACTACCGTGAATCGAATAGACTTCGTTGTAGGTGTTGTTGCTGACGAAGCCGCCGTTCGCATTCATAAGCTGCGTGCGGATCACCTCGGCGAGAAGACCGGCGAGCACGAGAAAGATAAAGCCGGTAATGAGATACTGAATTCCGATGATCTTGTGATCGATCGAGAATACGTACCGCCGGATAAAGCCTTGCGGCTCGGGGTGTACGTGGTCGGCGATGCCGCCGCCGACGTGAGTTGCTGCTACTGCCATGATCTTTCTCCCGCTACTTCAACGAGTTGAGGTAGGCTACGAGGTTTGCGATGTCTTTGTCGGTGAGCGCGTTCTGCACCTGAGTCGGCATCTGGCCGTACGAGCCTTGCAGACCGTGCTGGAGAATATCGGCGACGTTCGCCGGGGTCGCCGGCTTGCCGCTGAGCAAATTGGGATGCGCCGGATCGTGCAGTACGCCCTTGAGGCCCGGGCCGACGATGCGTTTCGAGAACGGCGCGATGGCGTGACAGGCCGAGCACTTCTGCGAGAAGAGCACCTGGCCGGCGGCCGCCGAACCGTCGCTGAGATCGATCGGCGCCGACGAGATCTGCGGCAATGCGTTGCTCGCGGTCGCGTTCTTCACTTGCCAGCTGTGGTACCACGCGGCGAACTGCGCCTTCGGTTCGATCACGAGATATTGTTTGTTCATGACGCCGTGTTCGACGCCGCAGAATTCGGTGCAGATGATGCGGTAACGACCGACGCGGTCGGTGGTGAAGCGCATCACGTTGATGAGCCCCGGAACCATATCTTGCTTCAGTCGCATCGCCGGAACCCAGAACGAATGAATCACGTCTTCGGAGCTGACGTTGAGCGTCACCGGCTCTCCGACCGGGAGGTGCATGTTCCCGGTGACTTCTCCGTTGATGCCGGGATAGCGGAACGTGTAGAACCACTGGTGCCCGATCGATTCGACGACCAGGCCCGCCGGCGTCGACGCCGAGGCGATTTGAATCGGGAACCAAACGCGAACGCTCGCCCAAGAAATGAGGATGACCGCAATCGTCGGAAGGACCGTCCACCAGAGTTCGAGCTTGTGGTTGTCGTGGATTTGCACGCCGAGCGCGTCGGGCGGATCGTCTTTTCGCGCGCGGAAGACGATCGAGAAAAAGATGGCGTAACCGAGAATGTAGATGAAGAGCGCGATCCCGACCGCGAGGAAGACGCGGAAGAGCTCGTCGATCTGCGTCGCGACGGTCACCGCCGTCGGCATCCAGCGCGAGAGCGGCGTAACGGCCCAGAAATAAATATTTGCTATCGCAAGCAACGTGAGGAGGCCCGTAAACGGCCAAAAGCCCGGACCGAGGCCCTTCACGCTGGACTCTTTCTCAACCACCGGCAATCCTTTCAGACGCATCATTCGGAGAGGTTCTTCTCCGGATATTCCCAATTCGTTCCCAACTATAGAAAGAGCGAGCGGCTCCCGCACCGACTTTAGAAGTCGAGGCTCTCTCGCCGCTTACTTCTTCAGGGCCGCTGCGAACTCCCCGACGCGGGTCGCGAGGCCGGTGAGGGCGTTCCCGACGACGATGGCATCGGCGCCGGCTCGCAAAGCACCTTCTCCTGCTTCGGGGCTACCGATCCCACCTTCGCAGATTGTAAAGCCGCCGAGCTCGGCGATGCGAGCGACGAGGTCGAGCGCGGGAAGGGACGTCCCGCTGGTAGCGGCGGTGTACCCGCAGAGCGTCGTGGCAAGCAGATCGGCGCCGAGTGCGTGCGCCGCGCGCGCATCCTCGATGCTCGCGCAGTCGGCCATCGCCGCGCGCGAGGCCGCATGAATCGCATTGACGATCCGCTCGAGCGTCGTGTCCTCGGGGCGCGCGCGCGCCGTCGCATCGAACGCGACGATCTCGGCGCCGGCCTCGAGGATCTCCGCGACTTCGCGGAGCGTCGGCGTGATGTACGGCTCAAATCCGCGGTACTCGCGCTTCACCAGGCCGACGATGGGAAGGGTGCACCTTGCCTTCACGGCACGAATATGCGGCGCGCTCTGAATGCGAAGACCCACGGCGCCGCCCTCCTGCGCTGCGAGCGCGAGCGCGGCGATCGCGGCCGGGTCGTCGAGCGCGCTACCGGGTTTCGCTTGCACCGAGACGATGAGGCCGCCGCGAAGCGATGCGAGCGAGATCATCGCTCCACGAACTCCGGCACGACAACTCCCGCCTGGAGGCAGGCGAGCAGCGCGGCGCCGAGTGCCGCATCGTAGATCGGCGCCCGGTAGCGCGCGCCGGGCAGCGTTCCGCGCAGGGCGGTGCGGAGCGCGCGTTCGAAAGTCGCGTTCTGCGAGAGGCCGCCGAGCACGGCGAGATCGGGGCTCCGCAGTCGCGCGAGCCGTGCGGCGGCGCGAATCTCCTCCGCAAGCGCGAGCGCGTGCGCGCGCAGGATCTCGCGCGCGGCGCGCTCGCCTCGTCGTGCGTGCGCGAGCAGCAGGGGCGCGAACGCGGCGAGCTCCGAACGTGCGATCGCACCGCTATAAAACGCCCGCACGCACGCGCTCGCCGTGCGGCCGAAGTGCCGTTCGAGAGCGCCGCGCAGGGCGGTTTCGCGCCGCTCGTCCTCGGCGATCGCCGCGACGCGCAGCGCGTCGCGCGCGAGCCCGAACGCCGAGCCCGAGTCGCCGAAGAGATAGCCGTGCCCGCCGACCCGCACCTCGCTGCCGTCGCGCGCACGCGCCCGAACCACCGATCCGGTTCCGGCGATCGCCACGATTCCCGGCGCACCGGCGTGCGCTCCGGCGAGCGCGATCTCCGCATCGTGCGTGTAGCGCAGGCGATGGGCACGAATGCGCGGCCGGCGTCCCTGCAAGTCACCTTCGAATCCGCTGATCCCGACGACGACGCTCTCAAAACGCGTCGATGCCGGAAGCCGGGCGCGCCGCATCGCGCCGGCGAGCGTGCCTTCGACGGCATCGCGCAGGCGCGTCGAAGCGCTTCCGAGCCCGAGTTCGTCGCCGGGCGCCCCGCTCGCGCGCGCGATCGCGTTGCCCGCGTCGTCGACGATCGCGGCTTTCGTCGCACTCTGCCCGACATCGATTCCCGCGAAAAAGCGCATCGGCTCGTCAGTCGAGCGAGAGCAACGATCGCGCGTATTCGTTCGCGGCGAATTCACGGGCGGCGCGATTTTCGAGCCGCGCGACGTCGCCGACGCGCTCGCGGTGATGGTAGAGTTCGTGGCCGACGGCGAGCGAAATAAATTCACCGAGTTCGCCCGATGCCAGGTGCTCGGCGATTCGCAGATTGACGCGAATCGTCGGGCCCTGAGGATCGTACTCGGAGCGCAGTTCGTCGACACCCCATTCACCGAGATCGGCAAACTCAACGGCGACTCCGAGCGCGCGCGCGCGACGTAATGCTTCACTCATTCTTTACGATCCCCCAAGTCCACTCCATCGGTTTGCAAGGCAGCGCGCAGCACGGAGATATCGATATCCCCGACCGGGCGCGCGCTCTTCTTCGCTAATGCCGCCGCGGTTCCGGCTGCCTGACCGAGCGTCATCACCGTCGGCGTCAAACGCGTCGAGGCTAATGCTTCGTGCGTCGTCGATATGCAACGCCCGGCGACGACGAGCCCCGCGACGCGCTCGGGGATCATGCAACGAAACGGAATTTCGTAGGCCCTTCCTTCGGGAATGCGATGCGTCACCGTTCCCGCTCCCGACGGATCGTGAATGTCGATCGGATAGGCGCTCCGCGCGACCGCATCGTCGAAATGCTTTGCCGACACAACGTCGTCGCGCGTGAGCGTGTACCGGCCGACGATACGCCGCGATTCGCGAATGCCGACTTGCGTGCCGCTGGCGAGAATGCGCGCCCGTTCGAAACCGGGAACGTACGTATTGAAGAAACGAATGAGTTCGGATGCCTGACGGCGCGCTTCGATCTCGGCGCGCGTGAGATCGAATGCGTCGAGCGGATCGACGTCGAGGACGCGCGACATGTTCACCGTCATCTCGTCGGGATAGGGCGAGGCGAAGAGCGAGACGATATCGCGCGGAATCGTGACGTCGCCGCGGGCGCGCGCGAGATTCCAGAGATCCCAGAGCCCCGCGACCGCCGAGAGATTTTCGGGGCGCAGATCTTCCACCGGCAACGAGCTGCGCACCTGATCGGGATGCGCGCGTAGATACGCCGCGAGTGCGTCGGTGTCGACCGGCCCGACGCGCAGCATCAGGCTCGCCGGCTGCACGCGGCCGCGCGCATCCCCACGCTCCGTCGCCGCGCCCGCGGAGTGCGCGACGAGTGCGTCGGCGGTCGCATCGACGATCGTCGTTCCGAAAAATTCGAGCTCGCCGCCGATCGTCGCGACGCGCACGCCGACGACGCGCGATCCTTCGCAGATCGCCGAAAGGAACCAGGCGTGCAGGAGGAGGGTGACGCCCGCCTCGGCCATCATCTCGAAGAGCAACGTTTTATGCAGTTCGGGATCGAACGGCGTGATCGTCGCGACGTAATCCGAGCTGTCGTGGAGATGCCCCGGCGAGCCGCCCATCGCCCGCAAACGCTCGACGATCTCCTGAGCGATCCCACCGACGATACGGGTCGCGCCGGAGTGAAAGGTCATCCAGGGGCCGACCATCGCCGCGGTCGCGGTGCCGCCGAGAAAGCCGTATCGCTCGATCAACAGGGTCCGCGCGCCGTGACGGGCGGAGGCGATTGCGGCGGCGCAGCCGGCGTTCCCACCGCCGACGACGATCGTGTCGTAGCGCTCCATCGTTCCGGGAGTTCCCACCCCGAGGCACGCTCCCTGGTGAGCCCCATCCGACTCGGGGGCAAAACAAGGTCAAAGCGCCTCGAACGGGTATTCTGGGCCTTCATGCTGCTACAAAGAGTCAAGCCGCTTTCGCGCCTTTTGGCCGAGGCCGGCGATCAAAAAACTGCACTGAAGAAAACGCTCGGCCCCGGCGCACTCACGGCGATGGGCATCGGGGCGATTATCGGCACCGGAATATTCGTCCTTACCGGCGTCGCGGCTGCAAAGTACTCGGGCCCCGCGCTCACCGTATCCTTTATCATCGCCGGCATCGTGAGTGCCTTTGCCGCCCTCTGCTATTCGGAGGTCGCAAGCCGCGTCCCAATCGCCGGAAGCGCGTATACCTTCGCCTACGCTTCGCTCGGTGAGTTTGTTGCCTGGATTATCGGTTGGGATCTCGTTTTAGAGTATGCCCTCGGCGCGGCCACCGTTAGTATTGGTTGGTCGGGCTATTTTACGAATTTTCTCAGCCACTTCGGCATCAATATCCCCGCTGCGTGGCAGCATAATTACTGGGACACCGGGCCGTCGGGCGAGGCGATCCACGGCATCATGAATTTGCCGGCGTTCCTCATTATCTGCCTCATCGGCGTGTTGTTGATTCGCGGGACGCGCGAATCCGCACTGGTGAACGCGATCATCGTGACGGTGAAGGTTGCAATCGTCCTCTTCTTTATCGGCATCGGCTTTGCCCATGTCAACACCGGCAATTGGGTGCCCTACTTCCCATTCGGCTGGGGCGGCACGCTCTTCGGCGCATTCTTCGTATTCTTCGCGTACATCGGTTTCGATGCCGTCTCGACGGCCGCCGAGGAAGCGAAGAACCCGCAGCGCGATATGCCGATCGCCATTATCGGGAGCCTCGCGATTTGCACGGTGCTCTATATCATCGTCGCGGCGATCCTGACCGGCATGGTGAAATACACCCACCTCAACGTTCCGCAACCCGTCGCCTATGCCGTCGAACACGTCGGTCTTCCAGGCTGGATGAGCCTCGTGATCTCGATCGGAGCGATCGCCGGTCTGACGACCGTGCTTCTCGTGATGATGTACGGCCAGACGCGCGTCTTCTTTGCAATGTCGCGCGACGGTTTGCTGCCGGCGGTTTTTTCGAAGGTCCACCCCACGCTTCGGACGCCCGCAACATCGACGGCGATGTTCACGGTCTTCATCGCCCTTATCGCCGCCTTCACCCCGATCTCGGTGGTCGGCTCGCTAACGAACATGGGAACGCTCGCGGCGTTCGTGTTGGTATCGATCTCGGTGCCGATCCTGCGCAAGCTCTATCCGGAGGCGAAAGGATTCTCGGTACCGTTCGGCCCCTACATCATCCCGATCACCTCGGCGATTCTCGCTTCGTTACTGCTCTTAGCACCCTTCGTCGACACGACCGTCCCGCGTATCTTGGGGCTCCCGTTACCGTGGTTCGGCTTCGTCGTCTGGCTCATCATCGGCCTCGCCGTCTACTTCCTCTACGGCCGTTCGCATAGCCACGTCGGCATCAACGAAGGTGCGGCGACGAAAACCTAACCCACAAAATCCCGTTTCGTGCGCGCCGGGCTAACCGCGCTCGGCGCGCACGAATACCAACGTGACCCGCTCGTTTTCATCGCAACCACGAAGCTCGTCGAGTAGCAACGCGACGACGCGCTCGGCATCGGCGAACCCTCGCAACTCCGAGATTCGGCCGCGGCGCAGCGCGTAGAGGTCGGGCAGGCGCCGTCCGACATCGCCGAAACGCGTCACCGCCTCGATTCCCTCGCGGGCGTGCCGTTCTACCGTGGCGACGCGCGCGCGCACGAGCCGTGCGAACGGCGTCGAGAGGCGCACCACTCCGCTCGTATCGACGACGCGCAGATTGCGCTCGTGCCGAAAGCCCTGCAGCTCCTCACTCACCTCGATCCGTTCGAGCGCTTCGACTGCAACGCCGAGGCTCGAAGCCGCCGTGCGCGCGCGCTCCGCGGCATCGGCCCGCGCCCGCGCCGCGACGACGCCGCCGACGGCGCCGCCTGCGGTTGCGAGCACGCGATTGCGAATCGGATCGATCGAGATATCCACCTCGATGCTCGCCGGATCGGCTCCACTTTCGATCGCGCGATCGCTCACTTCGCGGCGGAGACGCGCGAGCTGCTCGACGCTGGGATCGACGATCTGACGCTCGATGCTGTCGCGCACCAGCGCGAGCGCGACCCCCACCGGAGAGATGACTTCATGATCGCGGGCGATACGGACGCGCAGGTTCATCGCGCGCGCGAGGTGCGGAACGATCGCGCGCGCCGCGCCACCTCCGCCGACGAGTTCGAGCAGGCGTTCGTCGAGCCCGTACTCCGCGATCAGCGCGCGAACGTTCGGAACGATGCCGGCGATCGCTCGGTCGAGAATCGCGCGTGCGAGCGCTTCGGGCTCGGTCCCGCGTGCCGCTGCGACGAGCGCAAAAGCCCGACGCACGGCCTCGTCGTTGCCGCGCCCGAACGCCGTGTCGGGAACGTCGCCGAGCAGATTCGCCGCACAGGTCGGCGTTAACGCGATGCCGCGCCCGTCGATAGCGCGCAGCGCGAGAATATCACCGTCGGCGACGCGCGCCTCGCGGAGATCCTCCGGGCTGCAGAACGCCGCATAGCGATAGCCCGCGATGTGCGCGCTGCGCGGCCCGACCGCTTCGATGGCGCTCGCATTCGCGCGCACGAGACTACCGCCGGCGATTCCCAAGGTGCGCACGTCGAGCGTCCGCAGCAAGAGGCGGTGCACGCCGATACGGCCGGGACGCATCTGCGCGTGCCCGCCCCGTATCACCGAACAGTCCGAACTCGTTCCCCCGACCTCGATAAAAACGGCATCGGTGACGTTCTCGTGCAGCAGCGCACCCGCGAGCCCCGCCGCCGGCCCGGAGAGTAACGTCGCCAGCGGGCGCCGTTCGATCTCGCCGATCGACATGACGCCGCCGTCGCTGCGCATCACCATCAACGGTGCGGTAATTCCAGCCGCATGAAGCGCGCGCTCGGTGCTTCGCGCCGCGCGCAGCATGCGTGGAAGCAGCGCGGCGTTCAGCGCCGCGCTGCGCGTCCGCGCGCGCAGGCCGTAGAGCGAACTCGCATCGCTACCGGTCGTCGCGGGAAGATCGAATGCGCGCGCCATCTCGGCGACCCGCCGTTCGCCGAGCGGGCGATCGACCCCGAACGCGCTGCTCACCGCGAGCGCTTCGACGTGGTGCTCGCGCTGCAAGAGCGCGATCGCTTCGCGTTGCGCGCGTTCGTCGCGCGCGTCGGCAAATGCCGTATGCGGCGCGAACGGACGCTCGCCGAGAGAGAATGCTCGCACGCGCATCTGCATCCGCGCGAACGGTGCGGAGCCGTCGAGCAGGCCGAGGATGCCGACGCGCGCGAGGTCGCCTTCGAGCAACGCGTTGGTCGCCTGGGTCGTGGAGTGCGCGACGAACGCGATGCGCGCCGGATCGATACCCGAGGCGATCAATCGTTCGAGGCTCTCGCGAATACCTTCGGCGACGCCGCGTTCGGCTTCGTGCGTCGTCGGAACCTTGATGCGCGCGACGACGCTGCGTTCGCGCGGGTCGATCGCGACGGCATCGGTGAACGTACCGCCGACGTCGATACCGACGCGCAGCGGGGTTAACGTGCCGATCGTTCTCGCGCCGGAAGGCTCTTCGCGAGTTCGTCGTAGAGCATCGCCATCGTTTCGATGCCGCCGAAAAATTGCTTCAACGAGAATTTTTCGTTCGGCGCGTGGATGCGATCGTCGGGAAGGCCGACCCCGATCATCACTTGCGGCAACCCGAACATGCGATCGAAACTTCCGACCGGCGTAATCGAGCCGCCGGTGCCGATAAAGACCGGCGCCTTACCGAAGCCGCGCTCCATCGCCGAGGCTGCAGCGGCGACGGCGGGGTGATCGCGCCCGACCAGCACGGCGCGCGCGGTGCCTTCATCTTCGACGTGCACGCGCACTCCGGCTGGCGCGTGCGCGAGCAGAAAATTTTTCACCGCATCGCGCACCGCGAGCGGATCCTGCGCGCCGACGAGCCGCGCGGAGAGCTTCGCGCAGGCGAACGACGGAATCACCGTCTTATGCCCCGGGCCCTGATAGCCGCCCCAGATGCCGTTGCATTCCAGCGTCGGGCGGTACCACATCCGCGCGAGCGGATGAACGCCGCGCTCTCCCCATAGTTGGGGAACGCCGAGCTCGGCAGCCGACGCGTTCTCGTCGTAGGCGAGGCCGCGCACCTGCGTCTCGATCGCCGCGTCGAGTTCGGGCGCACCGTCGTAAAAGCCCGGCACGACCACGCGAGCGCGTTCGTCTTTCAGCGAGGCGATCGACATCGCTAACGCCTCGATCGGGTTGCGTACGAGACCGCCAAAATACCCCGAATGCAGATCTTCGCTCGGTCCGGTAACGCGCACGTCCCAATGCACGAGGCCGCGAACCGAAGTGGTGAGCGCGGGGGTATCTTCGTCGTAGACCGCCGTATCGGAGATCACCGCAAGGTCGGCTTGGAAGAGATCGCGGTAGCGGGCCAGCGCGCTTTCGAAGTTCGGCGAACCGACCTCTTCTTCGCCCTCGACTAAAACGATGACGTTAATCGGCAGGTCGCCGCGCACGCGCACGTGCGCTTCGAGCGCGGCGAGATGCATGAGCACCTGCCCTTTGTCGTCGACCGCCCCACGACCGTAGATATTTCCGTCGCGCACCGTTCCTTCGAACGGCGGCGAGAGCCAGAGATCGAACGGCTCGGGCGGCTGCACGTCGTAATGGCCGTAAATGAGGACGGTCGGCTTTGCGGGATCGTGCCCGTACCGACCGTAGGCAAACGGCGCGCCGTCGGTCGCGAGCAATTCCGCTTCGAAACCGATCTCGCGCATGCGCTCCACGAGGAGCGTCGCGCAACGCTGCATATCGCCACGATGCTGGGGATTTGCTGAGACCGATGGAATCGCAATCAACGCTTTTAATTCGTCGAGATAGCGTTCGTGCGATCTCCGTACGTGCGAGAGCAGCTCCTCGTCGTTCTCGATCATCGTGGGGCTATTCGCGCAATTGCGCCTCTACCTCTTTCGGCAGTACCGGCGCACCGAGTTGAATCTGCTGCGTGGTTTTCCCAACGCGGACCTGAAACGAATGCGGGCGTCCGTCGTACGATCGCGCCTCGGATTGGAAGGTGCCGTAATCCCACCACCAGCGTCCGTCGATCTTATCGACGATCTCGCCGGTGCGCATTCCCGCGGCCCACGCCGGGCCGCCCGCGCGAACGTAGACGCGCATGTACCCGTCGACGGTCTTGAAGAGCGCGAAATAATACGTCGGGCGAAGGTTTGCCGGCAACGAGAGCCCGTGCGCGAAGAGCACGTGCGCGCGAATCGGATGGCGCCCCCGCCACGCAAGCAAACGGCGCGCCCCCTGCAACGCCAAACGCCGAACGAGCGCCGCGCCCGGATGCGGCACGACGGCGTGATCGTGCCACTCGCGCACGACCCACCCACCGCAATCTTCGAGCCGCAGACCGATATCGAGATTCACGCCTTCGAGCAGTGTGAAACGTTTCCGGCGTACGTAAACGTACGCCGCATACGGCTTCGCCGAGCAGTCGCGACGTTCCGGAAAGGCGTGCCGACGCTCCACCTGAAAGCCGGCCCGCGCGAGCGCTCCAGCCACGCTTGCCGCAGCGACGCGACCGAACCCGGTTCCGTCGTCGTCGACGACGACGTGGTGAGCGGCGCTCGCCGGCGCGAGAAGCCCGGGCGGAAACGGAGCGTTTGGTAAGGTTGCGGCGCCCGCGACGTGGAGGCTCACCACGAGTAACGCCGCGAGCACGGCGACGACGTACTGATACGGTAGGGTTGCGAGCATCATGCGTTCGGCGCGATCGCCGGTCTGGTTCGCGACCCAGACGTTCGCGGTGTTCGTGGGGTCGCAGACGTTTTGCACCGCCACCAACGCCATGACGCCGGCGACGAGCAACACCGGCGCGATCGCATGCGCGCCGAGCAACGCTGCGAAAAAGGCGATGCCGACGCCGAAGGGATTGAGCGGCCCACGGTAGAGCACCAGCGGGCTGAGCAACCCGAAGACTAGCACGAACGCCGTCGGTTTGGCGATCCAAGCGCCGGCTATGGGCGCGAGCGCCGCATGCATCGCGGGCTCTTTTACCGCGACGAGCAACATGCCGATTCCCATAAAGAGCAACACTGCGGGTGCGACATCTTCGATTCCGCGAATCGCCGCGCCGACGATGGTCTGTACGATCGCGCGCGGGCGAACGATCGCCGCACCGAGAACGGCCGCAATGGAGAACGCGGCGACCGCATCGAGGTGAAAGAAAAAATAGAGCGGCATCGGCAAGAGCGGAACGAGCATTGCAATAGGGGGGACCCGCCGCGCGCTGCCGCCCTCTACATCGACGATCTCCGCGTCGTCATCGCGACGTTGTTCGCGCCACGTTGCATAGTCGCGATCGCGCGCGAATCCCACGATGGCAAACGCAACCAGGGCGACGGCATCGATCGCGGCGAGTGCGAGCGCGAAGGGCAGCAAGCGGCCTTCGGAGACTCCGAAAAACGTGGTGTAGAACGTCCAGTTCGCAATGTTGAACGTAAATCCGAGCGCGAACGCCATGAGGAACAACGGCCCCGTGAGCCGCCGCGGGACGCCGACGGCGAGCATCGTCGGTAGCACGATCGATCCGACCATGACGATCGCGCCGAGCCCGGAGAGCGAGACGAAGAGCACTGCGGTTACCGCGCAGAGCGCCAGCGCGAAGAGCAGCGGGTTCTCGCCTCCGTACTCCGCGGCAACGTTGACGATCGCGCGCGCGATGCCGGTATCGATGGTCACGCGTCCGAGCAGAGCGCCGAAGATGACGGCGGCGTACGCCGGAGCGAGCGCCGTCACGCCGCCGGAGAACACCGCGCTCAAACGCGGAATCGGAACGCCCGCCACCAAGCAGAGTGCGATCGCCATCACCGGAATCGCCAGCAGCGCGGGAAGGATGCGGCGCACCATCAACACCGCACAGAGCGCGAAGACGGCGAGCATCAGCAACGCACTCACGGCAGGTGCAGCACCCGGTCGAGCGGAGGCAACGTTCCACGAGCGATAAAGTCGTTATAGGTGGCTCGTTGGATGAGATCGGCTCGCCGAATCGCACGCTGCGCGGCGAGATGATAACGCTCGAGATTCGAGGCGAGGTGACCCGGACGGCTCTCGTTCTTCCAGGCGCGCGCGTAGAGCGGCGCGAGCCCTTCGTACCAATCGCGAAGTTCCCAGAACCAATATTTGCACCATAATAGATCGCGAAACGACGGTCCGTTTTTTTCGCCGATATGCGCCCGCGCATCGTCATAGTAATACCGGACCTCGCGCTCTATTTGATAGGCGCGCGCGAGAACGTCGATGCGACGCGCCGCAACGAATTCCGCGAACGCCGCGCCGCGATGTGCGGGCGGGACGCGATCGAGCAGATGCTGCTCGACGCGCTCGGCTTCGATGCGTACCGCCGCGAGATCGACGCCCTTCATGCGCGCTTCGTTCGTCGCCTCGAACGGGTCGCTCCAAAACAATCGGTCCGTCCATTCGTGCGGCGCGGCATCCAAACGGTGTACCGCGTCGGCGAGCGCGGCGACATCGCTCGCGTAGCGTGGATCGTCGACGCCGAAGAACGTCTCCGGGAACGCCCGTGCGAAGGCGCGCGGCGAGAGATCGCGGCTATCCCATGCGTCGGCGGCGGCGTAGAGTACCGGGTACCAGGTGGTCGCGTAGAGCGTCTCGCCGTCGTCGTGCCAGACGGTTTGGAAGAGGCCGAGGACGTGCGCGGCTTTTCCTTCATCGATAAAGCGTCGTTCGTTCGGAATCGCCGTGTCGAGATCGGGAAAGATCTCGCTCCAATTATTCGCTCCCGGCGCGACCATTTGCTGGAAGCCGTCTTTGGCGACGAGATCGATATACTTCGTAAACGATCGGTCGTTTCCATAATGCCAGTCGATCAACACGACGTTCTTGGGCAACAACGGTGCGATCGCCGGATCGGCCTCCACGCCGTCGTCCCACAGCATCGTGCGCGCACCCGAGGGCGCGATGACCGCTGCGAGCGCGTCGACGTGATCGGCATAGACGCGCGCCTTCCCAAGTCTCTTCACCATCGCCGCGCTCTGCCCGTCGCCGAGCATCGCCGTCTCGTCGGAGCCGATATGAAAGAACGGCGGATGCGGCACCACGGCGAGCTCCTGGCGCACCAGCCGCTCGGCGTACGCGAGCCCCGCCGGGTTCGCCGGCGAGAGCAAGAACCCGTGTGGTAATTCCGCCATCGCCGCGTAACGTTCGTACTTCAGCGTGTTATGCATGTGCGCGAAGGTTTGCTGTTCGGGAATCAGCGCGACGTGAAAACGCGCCGCGTAACGGGCGAGTTCGCCCAGCTGCCGCGGGGTAATGCCGTCGAGCGGAGCGGGAAGCGGATCGGTCGGGCTCACGAACGTATTTTCCATATACGGCGAGTAGCCGTTCATCTTGAACGCCGCGATCGTGCGAATGCGGCGGCGAAAATAGCGCATCGTCGGCAGCGGCCCGCGCGAAACGTCGTCGGAGAGAATGCGCCACCGCAACGCCGGCGCATCGACGACGCGAACGCACGGGGCGATCGCTCGTCCCGCTCGCGCGCGAATCAATTGCGCGAGCGTCGTCATGGCGTAAAATGCGCCCGCGGAATCCCCCGAAACGACCCACGCTCGTCCGTCGCGAACCGTGAGACGATAGGCCTGCGCGGGCATCGGCGCGTTGCTGAAACGAATGGCGGGGTGTTTGGCGCCCCGAAGCGGTGCGAGCCCGAGATGTTTGAGCCGACGATCGAGAATATCGACGCCGCCCGGATCGGCCGAGGCCGCAACGCTCGCCGGCGCCGCCTCGGAGCGGCAGGGCACCGTCGCGATGCTTTGTGGGCGCGGTAAGAGCAGCGGCGTCTGCCCGAGCGCGCTTCCCGTGGCGAGCAGTGCGAGGGCGATGGTTCCGAATAGGCGGAGCATGGCCCGGCGGTTATCGCCAATGGAAGGCTTTCCTTTCAAAAGCGAGCGGCCGAGCAGGTGCCCGCACGTATCCGGGCGGAAGGTGAACCCCCTCATCTTTACGTTTCGGAGGACCCGCCCGTGAAACGACTCGCTCTCCTGCTGGTCGCTCTCTCGCTAATCTCCGTTGGACCGGTTGAGGGCGCGACGATCAACCAGCTGCAGAACCTGCGCGGTAGCGTTTCCTACCAACGCGGAGCCGGGAAGCCGCAAGCCCTTCCGCAACGAACGGCGGTCGCGCTCACCGACAACGATTACGCGCTCACCGGCGCGGGGAACTCGCTCGCTGGAATTACGTTGCCGGATAGCTCGCGCATCGAGATGGCCTCCGATACCCGAGTGCGGCTCTCGTACTTCCGGCAGTCGCGCATCGCGCATGCGAAATTCCTCGTTTACCAGGGGAAGGTGCGCTTCCGTATCGAGCACCCGCAAGGCGCGCGCGCCGATTACGTCTTTCAGACCCCGAGCGCACAGATGGCCGTCCGCGGCACCTTCGGTGATTTCTTGGTTTCGCCGACGAAACTGATCGTCAACGTTTACTCGGTCAGCAATCCGAAACTACCGGTTGAAGTAACCTTCAAGAACGGCAAAAAAGTCTTCCTCGGTGCGGGGCAATCGCTCGTCGCCACCTTCGCCGGCGCGCAAGCCACCGTTACCGTCGGCAGTATTAGCCGCCAATCGCTTTCGAATTTCTCGGAGTTCACTACGCCGAAGGGCGTCCCGGGCATTCTCAGTAGTACCGGCGCCGGAAGCGCGGCCGCGACCACGGCGACCGCCGTCGTCGTCGGTGGAACGGCGGCAACCGCCGCAGTCGCCGGCTCCAAAGGCGGAGCACCCGCTCCGACCGCGCCGCCGACACCGACGGTCACCATCCCGATCGGCAGCCTCAATTGCCCTTCCCCGCCGCCCGGCATACCGGGAGCGCCGAACGCCGTACCGACCCCATGCGGATCGCAACCGGCCGCACCGCCTGGAAAACCACCGGTGAGAGCCGCGCTCGCATTCGCCGGCCTGCTCGCGCTCGGCTTCGTTAGCCGCCGCTTGAAGAAGTAGCGGAATGAGAATTATCGCGCTCGCAATGCTGCTGGCTCTCCCTCTCGTTGCGAGCGCGCAAGGGGGAAAACTTCTAGAAAACAGGCATGGGAGCGTTGCTTTTCAGCGAGTCGGCGCGCGTGCCGTACCGCTCGCAGAGCGCGCCTCGGTCAATCTCCGCGATAGCGACGAGGCAATTACCGGTGCCCGTTCGCTCGGTGCGGTGACGCTCCCCGATAGCACGCAGATTCTTATCGGCAGTTCGACGCGCGTGCAACTCGCGTTTTTCAACCAAGCCGAAACGACCTCGGCGAAGTTCATCGTCAAGGACGGCCGGATCCGGTTCGCCGTTCACCACCCAAAAGGTGCGAAAGCAAATTACCTCTTCAGCACTCCAACCTCGCAGATCGCCGTTCGTGGAACGCAGGGCGACCTAGAAGTCGATCGCAGCGGAACGATTCATCTCAACGTGTACGAACTCGGCGATCCACACCTCCCCGTGCTCGTCACCACCAAGGCTGGGAAGACGTTCACCGTAGCGGCGGGGCAAGGGCTCGTCGCGCGCGTCGTCAACGGAGTGGTGGAGGTGGAGGTAGGGAAACTCACGCAGGCGTTGGTCGACCGTTTCACCGGGGACTTCGGACTTCCGGCCAACTGGAATCAGTTGAAAAACGAGATCTTGCAGAAGGCCGCCCAGCAACTGCCCGCCCCGCCGAGCCTGCCGGTACCGATTCCGCTGCCGCCGCGCTAGCGTAC
The DNA here is from genome assembly GCA_021794205.1 of bacterium. Lineage (GTDB taxonomy): Bacteria > Vulcanimicrobiota > Vulcanimicrobiia > Vulcanimicrobiales > Vulcanimicrobiaceae > JABEUX01. The sequence continues at coordinate 142,974 of JAJYRH010000001.1, read as the reverse complement.
GACCAGCGCAATGGATGGATTGATCGCGCTGCTGACGCTCTCGCTGCTCCTTGCGGCGGGGCTCGCGTTTTATGCGGTGACCATCCTTCGTCGCTACCTTGCCGAGCGCGACGAACATCGCCGCGTCCGCGCGCTTTTCACGCGCTACGTGCCGCCCCCCGTCGTCGATGAATTGCTCGCGCGGAAGGACCCGAGGCTCTTCGAAGCCCGCCAATACTACGCGACGATTCTTTCCTGTCGCATCCGAAACTTTGCCCTCGTCGCCGAAGAGCTCAGTGCCGAAGAGACGCTCGCCTACCTCAACGAATTTTACGCAGTCGTCGGCAAAGCGGTGCAACGCCATCGCGGAATCATCGAAAGCCTCCGCGGCGAGACGGTTACGGCGGTCTTCGGCGTTCTTGTGGAGGAGCAGTTTCAGGAAGAACGCGCGTTACGCGCCGCGCTCGATATAGCGCGCATGATGAAGGCGATGGAGGGACAATGGGCCTCGCAGGGCCGGAAGATCCTGCACGTCGGGATCGGCGTAAATTCGGGAACGATCGTTGCCGGCGACACCGGTTATCAACAACGCCGCGAATTTGCAATCGTCGGCAATCCGGCACAGGTCGCCGCGCGTTTGGAGGGCGCCTCCGAGGAACTCAACGCCGGAATTCTCGCCTCCGAGGCGACCTTCGACGTCGTGCGCGAACTCTTTGTCGGCGTCCCCGCGAGCTCGCTGCCGCTCCGCGGCCTCAAGCGCTTACACTCCGCCTACGTGATTCGCGGCCTGACGCGCCGCGCCGCTAGCGAGGGCGCTATTACATTGCCGACGCGTGCGAGCGTCGCGCGAACCGTGCTGCGCGAGGAGGAAGCTGCGACGGTTTACCAACCGGTCGACAACGCGAGTGGTACGGCGAGCGTCGACGAACGCATCGCATCGAATGCGCCGGCACGTTCGGAACGTTTCGTCGCTCCGGCGCAGCTGCGCGCCGAACTGGTCCGGTTCTCGCAACTCGACGACGAGCAGCCGGTCCTTCCCGATCCGCCCTTTGCCGCCGGCACCTACGAAGACGACCAGGGGCCGCCGATTCAGCTCCCGCCCTAACCCGCAGGGCCCGCCAATCCACCGGGCCCTGCCGCCCGTTGAATGGATGCGGGTAGAGCTCCGCAAGGCCGCGAATATCGCCGACGTGAGCGACGATGCCGAACGCCTGATGGAACGGGTGCGAGCGCGGGACGCAGTTGCCTTCGAACAGCTCTACGACGAACATCATCGTATCGTCTGGTCGATTGCGATGCGAGTCCTGGGGGAGCGCGAAGCGGCGGAAGACGTGACGCAAGCAGTATTCATGAAACTTTGGAACGCACCGGAACGATTTGTCGGCGGGAATTTCCCCGGCTGGCTCGCTCGCGTCGCGCGTAATCGTGCACTCGATGCGCTGCGATCGCGTTCCCTCCGCAGCACCGAAGAGCTTCCCGCATCGCTCCCGGAAGACGAGCGGCTCGAGGAACTCGCATTCGCGCGGCTCGATGCCGGCCATATTCGGCGCGCGCTCGCAACGTTGCCACCAGAACAGCGGAACGCAATCGAGCTCGGTTTCTTCGGTGGCCTCACGCACGAGGCAATCGCCGCGCGCACCGGCGATCCGCTCGGCACGGTAAAGACGCGCATCCGTTCGGGATTGCGGAAGCTCCGCACCGCACTCGATGGAAAGATCGAACGATGAGCGAGCACGACGCATATCTCGACGACGCCGCGGCACTCGCGATCGGCGCCCTCTCGCCGGCCGAGGCCGAGCGCGTGCGCTCGCATCTCGCAACCTGCGAGGAATGCCGCGCCGAATACACGGCGCTCGCGCCGCTGGTAGGAGCGATCTCCGCGCCCGAGGCCGACCTGGCCCCGCCGAGCCCGCTGTTGCGCGAACGCATCATGGCCCAAGTCGCTCCGGGAGCGAAGGTTCGTTCGCTTCCGCGAAACACGCGCGCTCCCGCTTGGCCGCTCTATCTCGTTGCCGCCGCCTCGTTCGTTGCGGCGCTGGTTTCGACGTTCAATCTCGCGACGACGCGCGAGAGCATGAACCAAATGAAGACGCGGGTCGTCGCCCTTCAGCGGCGCGTCGACTCGCTAACTCATTCGTTGCAGAACGCGCAGATGGCCGCGATCGATCTTACCAGCGCAGACGCGACGCGCATGCCGGTCCATCACGGCGAGATCGTCATGCGGCACGGGCGCATGTACCTCGCGATGCACGATATGCCGATGCCGCCGCGCGGCCACGTTTACCAGGCGTGGGTGATGCCGCGAGGCGGGAAAAAGATCGAACCCTCCGCCACCTTTATGCCGGATCGCGATGGCGTTGCCGTGGTACCGATCGCCGAGCACAATGCCGGATCGATGACCGAGGTCGCGGTGAGCGTGGAGCCCGTCGGTGGGAGTAAGCAGCCGACCACCAAGCCGATGTTCGTCGCCTCGCTCGAGTGATACGTGTCGCCCCGCTCTTAGCCGAGCGCAATGCCGAAGCGCTCGCGCTCCTGGAACGCGATCCATACCTCAACGTCTATCTGAGTTACGTTCTCGAGAGGGATGCGCTCTCGCGGCGCTCGCTCGTCGGCGCCTTTCTCGATAACGTCCTCATCGGGCTCGCGTATTTAGGGCGACAGATCGTTCTCGCCGGCGAAGAACCCGCCGCCGAGGCGTTCGCCGCATACGCCGCCGGCATGCCCCGCCCGAAGGCGATTACCGCACCAATGGGGTTAGTGGAGATATTTTGGGATCGCCTTCCCGATTGGCACCGCGCCGCGCGCTTGATTCGCGAACGCCAGCCGGTGATGGCGGTCGACGCCGCGACGCTGCAGATCCGAAACGACGCGCTCGTTCGCGTTCGCCGCGCGACGCCCGCCGATCTGAAAATCGTTTCGGAGAACTCTGCGGAGATGATTGCCGGCGAACTCGAGAGCGATCCGCGTAAACACGGCCGCGAATTTACCGCGAATATCGCCGCGATGATCGAAAGCGAACTTTGGTGGATCGGCGAATACGCCGGCGAGCCGGCCTTCTTCTGCCATATCGGCGCGTGGTCGCAACACACCGCGCAGATGCAGGGCATTTGGACCGTCCCGCACCTACGCGGCAAGGGCGTCGCTCGAGCCGCATTTTCGGCGATCTCGGCACGGCTGCTCGAAATCGTCCCCTCGCTCTCGCTTTACGTCAACGATTTCAATATCGCTGCGATCGCCCTCTATCGCTCGTTAGGGTACCGCACGGTCGGAGAGTTCCGCACGATACTTTTCTAAGGGAGGCTCCATCGCGAGCGGGCCGCCATCGCCACGCCGAGTAGGCGCCGCACTTGTCACGCCGAGTAGGCGCCGCAAGGCGCCGTATCGAGGCGCAAGCGCTGTCATCCCGAGTAGATGGCGAAGCCATCGTATCAGGGAGCGCCCGCACGCGCCTCGATACGCATGGAGCCCGTCCTGAGCGAGCGAAGCGAGTCGAAGGACGCTACTCGGCGTGATCGTGCTGCGCGACGTTAATTGTCGCGATGCGTTATCGCGTGCTCGACGTTTTCGACGCCCGTCTCAACGGCGTGTTCGGCGCGGGTAAGTAGGTTGACGATCCACCGGATCGTCGCCACGACGCCGATGACTGCAAAAATAAAAACGATGGCGACGGCCCAGGCGGCATCGCGCGCAAAGTTTACGAAAAAATGTTCCATCGGTTCCTCCTTCAAACGCTCGCCCACGGAACTCTGCGGGCAGGGCCGGGGTTCAACGCAGCGATGGCGGACTCTTCGTTCGATCTCGTGGTGATCGGCGGCGGCATCGCCGGGCTCACCGCGGCGGCGCTCGCCGCTCGTTCCGGCGCGCGCGTCTTCCTCGCCGAGCACCATAACGTACCCGGGGGCTGCGCGGCATTCTACCAACGCGAGGGTTATCGCTTCGACGTCGGTGCGACGGTCGTCAACGGCTTTGGGGAGCGAGGAATCCATCGGCGCGTCTTTGAGGCACTCGGGGCGAGGGTCGACGCGGCGCCGCTCGATCTCGCGATGATGGTGCATCTCCCGGGCAAGCGCATCGCGCGCTACGGCGACGAGCGCTGGCGCGCCGAACGCATCGCGGCATTCGGGGAGCGCTACGAACCCTTCTGGCAGCGACAGGAACGCATCGCCGATCGCGTCTGGAATTTCGCCGCGCGTTTACCGAGCCTTCCGGCCGACCTCGCGAGCGCGACGCATCTCGCTCGCATTTTCCGGGCGCGCGATTTCGCGATGCTGCCCCTGCAAGGGCGCAGCCTCGCATCGCTTCTGCCGCGCGACACCTCGCCCACGCTTCGCTCATTTATCGACCTGCAATTGCTCATCACGGCGCAATCGCCCGCCCTCGCGACCGACCTCGCGTTCGGCGCGGCCGCGCTCGATATCGCCCGTGAGGGAACCTTCCATCTCGATGGCGGTATCGCAACGATCGCTACGGCGCTCGCGCGCAGTATCCGCCACTTCGGTGGAACGATCGCCTATCGCACCGACGTCACGCGCATGCGCACCGAGCGCGGGAGATTCACCGGCATCGAACTCGCCGACGGCAGGGCGATTTCGGCGCCCAACGGCGTTGCGGCGATTCCGTACGAGAATCTGCTGCTGCTCCTCGGTAGATCGCCCGATCCCCGCGCGCGCACGCGCCAACGGTGGAGTGCGGTCACGGCGTACGTCGGCGTCGAAGCCGGCGCGCTCCCCGACGATCTACCGTTACATCACCAAGTGCTACTCGACGAACGCGCTCCGCTCGGGGAAGCGAACTCGATCTTCGTTTCGCTCTCCGCGGCGAACGAGCGCGGGCGCGCGCGGAACGGCGGGCGCGCAATAACGCTCTCCACCCATAGCGACCCGGAGCGCTGGGAGAACGCGTACCGAAACGGCGGCATCGCCTCGTTGCAACGCGAGTACGCCGGTCGCATGCTCGCCGGGCTTGAACGGGCGACCGGCAAGCGCCTAACGCCGGCATTTTTCGAATTGGGAACGCCGCATACGTTCGAACGCTACACGCTTCGGTACCGCGGGTTCGTCGGCGGAACGCCGCAGCGCATGGAGAGCGCGAATCTTCGCGCGCGTTCGCACCGGAGCGGCATCGAGGGGCTCACCCTCTGCGGGGATACGATCTTTCCGGGTCAGAGTACCGTCGGCGTGACGCTCTCCGCGATCAATGCGCTGCGCCCGTTCGGCATCTCGCTGCCCGCATCGTCGCGCTCGGCGAGACGCGCGGCGGGGCGCCCGGTGAGCGATGCGGCGAGCCCGCTGGCATTGCGCGCGACCATTCCGTAGATCGATAATTGGGGATTCACGCCTAAACTCGTGGGGAACGCCGAGCCGTCGAAAACGTAGAGATTTTCGAGCGCGTGGCTGCGGCCATGTTGGTCGACGACCCCGTCGCGCTCATCCTTCGACATCGCGCTTCCGCCCATGACGTGCGCGCTCGCAACCCGCGTGCGCAGCACCTCCATCGGCAATGCGGCGATCGCGACGCGCGCTTCGGCCCACGAATGGTAGGGCACCGCCGATTCATGCAGCGGCAACGCCGTGCGCGCTCCGGCGGCAAATTGAATCTCCGCCATCGTTAATAACGCGCGACGCATGCCATCCCACACGAAGCTCGAGATCGGATAATCGAGGATCGGCGTTCCGTCGCCGTGCAAGCCGACGGTTCCACCGACGCTCTCTTCGTTAAAACCGTCGCGCATCAGCGCGATGATCGCTTGGAGGTGGTTGAAGTTGCGCATCTGTGACGCGGCGAATTCACCGAGGCCGGTAAAGGTGGACGAGGTGAGGACCGGGTGGAGCGGCGGCACTTCGAGTTTGTAACCGATCGGCCCGTCGATCGCCTGAGTTTTGAGAAAATGATCGCTGTAAATTGATTGCGGAGCCCCCGATGATGCGACGACCTCTTCGGGCATCGTCGCCGCCGAAATAACGGTGGGATGCAAAAACGTTCGCACGCCGATCCGCCGGTGGGGATCGGGAACCGAGCTGCGCATCAGCAATGCAGGCGTGTTGATCGCGCCGCCGGCGGCAACGAAGGCTCGCGCACGGACGCGGAGCGTATACGGCCCGGGACGCAGCCCCGCGGAGTCGAGCGCGCTGCACTCGAGTTCGGCGACCGCACCGCTTTTTTGCACGAAGCGCTCCGCACGAACGCGACTCACCAACTGCGCACCGTGGGCGAGCGCCGCCGGAATCGTCGTCACCAGCATCGACTGCTTGGCGTTCGTCGGGCAACCGACGCCGCAGTACCCGAGGTTGTAACAGCCGCGCACGTTGCGCGGAATGACTGCCGTTGGAATGCCGAGGCGTGCGGCACCGCGGCGCAACACGTCGTTATTATCGTTGGGCTCGCGTTCCCAGCGATGGATGCCCAAGCGCCGCTCCATCATCGCAAACCACGGCGCGAGCGCCGCGGGCGTAAACGTATCCAGCCCGAAACGTTCGCGCCAATACGCCAACGTCGCCGGCGGCGTACGAAAACTCGAGGTCCAGTTGACGGTCGTCGAGCCACCGACCGAACGCCCCTGAAGGATGATGATCCCTTCATCTTTGGTGCGGCGCCCCGCCGATTCTTGATAGAGATTCGGATAGGCCTCGCGTTCGAGCATATGAAAATCGCTCGACGTCTTAAGCGGCCCTTCTTCCAACATCACCACGCGCAAACCCGAGCGCGCGAGGATCTCCGCCGCGGTTCCCCCACCCGCTCCGGTCCCCACGATGGCGACGTCGCATTCGATGGTTGCGTCGCGTTGCAACGTCGACGCATCGAGCATCTTCCAGTGACGCGCTTGGGGTGCGGCGTAGGGATTGGGATTCACGAGAGCCTCGGCGGTCCCGGATAGCCGATCGCCTGCCACGCGCGATCCTGACCGTACCAGCCCGCCATGGTGAGTTGATGCAGCACGTCGTATCCTCCGCGCAATAACTCGATTGGGCTAAAGCGCCAGCGGTTAAGAAACGCGGTAACCGTTGCCGGGGAGGCATCGCTCCACGAACTCCAAATTCCGGTTGCGAGCGGCTTGATGAACGGATTATCGAGCATGCCCAGCAACTTTTGAATCTGCGCGACGTCGACCGGCGGCAAGCCCGAGAGCGCTGTATCGAAACCGCGCACCGCCGCGACGAGTGCGTCGTGCGTCGGAGCGCCATTCGCGGTGGGTAGCGCGCCGGCGAGAAAGGCGGGTGCGAGTGCGGCGACCGTTCCGCGTTCGCCTGCGTCGAGCACTTTATAGGCTGCGGCGTCATCGTGGAACGTCGAGCCGTTGGAATGGGCGCAGCCCGCGAGCGCCAAAACGAGCCCACCGGCGAAACCGGTTTTGAGCAAGCGCCCCCGCGTCAACGGCATAATGCGACGACGCTTCCCCTTAACACTGGATGATTCCCACTGCGAGGCCGCCGAGCGACGTTTCCTTGTATTTGCTCTGCATGTCGATCCCGGTACGATACATTACATCGATCACCGAATCGAGCGAGACGCGGTGATCGCCCTCCTCGGCCATCGCCATTCGCGCCGCATGAATCGCCCGCACCGCGCCGACGGCGTTGCGTTCGATACACGGGATCTGCACGAGCCCGCCGATGGGATCGCAGGTCATGCCGAGGCTATGCTCCATCCCGATCTCGGCGGCGTGTTCGATTTCATCGTTGCTGCCGTTACTCGCGGCGACCAATCCGCCGGCGGCCATCGAACAGGCGACGCCGACCTCACCCTGGCAGCCGACTTCCGCGCCGGAGATCGACGCATTCATTTTGTAGAGCGCGCCGATCGCACTCGCGGTAAGCAAGAATCGCGCCTTTCCCTCGCGCGAGCTGCCTTCGATATGCCGCTCGTAGTATTCCAGCACCGCGGGAATTACACCGGCGGCGCCGTTGGTCGGAGCGGTAACGACGCGGCCGCCGGCGGCATTCTCTTCGTTGACGGCCATCGCCGCCGCATCGACCTCATCGACGGCATCGAGCGTTCCGCGTTCGCGTTTTGCGAGCAAGCGTTCGTGAATGCGCTTCGCTCGGCGACGCACGTTGAGCCCGCCGGGGAGAATGCCCTCGGTACGCAAGCCGCGTTCGACGCTCGCGTGCATGACCGCGAGGATGCGGTCGATGTAGCGATCGACTTCCTCGGATGGGCGCAGCGCAGATTCGTTCGCGCGCACGATCTCCCAGATCGCCGCCCCGCGCTCGCGGGCGATCGCGAGTAATTCGGCCGCCGACGAGAACGGGAAGGGGACGCTCGGGAGCGCGGCATCGCCAGGCGCGGCGCTCTCTTCCGCGCACTCGACGAAACCGCCGCCGATGGAGAAATACGTGCGCGCGAGCAGCACCGTGGCGTTTGCGTCGAACGCCGTAAAACGCATGCCGTTGGAATGGCGTTCGAGCACTTCGTCCATGCGCCACGCGATATCGCGCGCATCCTCGAAGGCGATCGCCTGCGTCCCGTCGACCAGGAGGTGCCGCTCCGCGCGAATTTCTTCGACGCGCCGGTGAGCGAACTCGGGATCGATCTCGTCGGGGCGATGCCCTTCCAGCCCGAGCAGAAGCGCGCGATCGGTCGCATGCCCGCGCCCGGTGAGCGCGAGCGAGCCGTAGAGATCGACGAGAATGCGCTCCGTTCGACCGAGCCCTCCCGACGCGCGCAGCGCCGCCGCGAAGCGCGCCGCCGCGCGCATGGGGCCGACCGTGTGCGAGCTCGAGGGCCCCAACCCGACTTTGAAGATATCGAAGAGCGAGATGTACATTTTCATTTATGGTACCGCTCGATTCGAGCAAATGCCTGGTACCAAAGACGCCCCTTTACGGCGGCGATTGAAAGACGACTATGGCGTCGACGGCGCCGTTATGGTCGCGAAGGGGAACCACGGCAACGTCGGATTCCGAGCGTTGCTCGCTGGCAGAGGAGAGCGTGCGCTCGACGTGCTCCTGCGCTGCGAGCGACGGAGCCCGCTCGGCAGCGCGATTGCGAAAGATGGAGTTCGCTTCTCGCGCCTCGACGGCGAAAATTTCGACGGGGATGGGCAGCACGTCGATCGCCCGCGTTACCAGCCCTCGATCCCGGGTGGTGCGCCGCCGATCCGTGATATCGCGCGCGACCGCAAGCCAGTGTTCGTTCAATTCGCTCGCGCGAATGGGGTGAACGCCAAGTTCGACCCAGAAGGAGCTACCATCGCGTCGCCGGAGGCGAACCTCTTTTTCGACCGACTGAGAGGATTCGAGCAACTCGTCGATCGTCGCGAGCACGCGCGGATCGTTATCGCGAGCGATCAGGCGCCCACCCGAGATGCCGATCAGTTCGTCCGCTTCGTATCCGAGAACGCTCCGCAACGCGCCGTTGGCATAGATAAGGCGCGGCCCGCCCTGCGATGGCGCGCGCGCATCGAAGAGCGCGACGTAGTCGGCGGATTCCTCGATGGCGCGGTAGAGCACGTCGCGCTCGGCGACGGCGCGACGACGCTCCGAGATATCGCGCAGCACGGCGACGTAATGGGTGACGCCGTCGCCGGAGTAGCGTAACGGCGACCAGCGAATCTCCATCCAACAGGAACGCCCCTTCGCCCCGAGCTCCACCTCGAAACGCACCGATGCCCCCGCCCGCACCTTCGGAAAGAGCGCCTCGTAGAGCGCGCGATTATGCGGCTGGATCTGGAAAAATGGATTGCTTGGTTGGGAGAGCTCTTCAAGCGAGTACCCGCTCAACCGTTGGACCGCTTCGTTGGCGTACGCGATGCGCACCGGAACCGCCGGATCCTCGGTAAATTCCATAATCGCGATCCCGTCGTTTGCCTGATCGATTGCGAACTCAAGCAAGGCCGCCCGTTCGGGCGAATCGCGACGATCCTCAGGTACCAGGCGACTCGTCATCTTCTCTCGTCCTATCGGTCGCGCGCGTCCGGCAATTCAATGGCGAAGCCAATGGTGAAGGAGCGATCGTCGGCGCGGCGCGAGGGATACGCTGTATGGCGGGAGGGTGTAGGAATCGAACCTACCAGCCGGCGTGAACCGGCCTCAGCGGTTTTGAAGACCGTGCGAGCCACCAGACCCGTACTCTCCCACGTGCGCTCGTGCACGGATTCGCGAACAGGGCCGTCGATGCCCGCCCCGACGTTCGCCTGAGGGGCACCAATGGCGTGCGCGTAGCGATCTTCGGACGAGTTTGCCGCCAGGCCACCGTCGCAATGCCAGTCGCACACGGCATGAACTAAATTTCGTCGGACGGAGAAATCTCGAAACGGCAACGGTACGCCCAAGCAGCGATGCCTTATCCTTTGATGCTTCTGATGGAAGCAAACCGCAAAAAGTCCGTCGCGATCTCTCCCAGCCCGGCTATGGAAGAGAGCGCCATAATGGATCCACAACATGCGATGAAGAAGCTCTCGATTCTCGGGCTCGCAAAAGCGCGTCATCGAAGAATCATCGCGTTGTTAGGGGATCCTTCACCCATAGGGTTCGAGCGTAGGAGCGAGCAGGCTCCAGATCCACACGCCGCGTAAGGGAGGTTTCATGCGTATACTTCTTGCTTCTCTCGCATTACTCATGGTAGCTGCCCTGCCATTGGCGGCGCGCGCCACTTCTTCACCCGTCGCCCATGGATATATTCGTAAGGTAGGTAGCGGAACCATAACCTATGGGCAGCCGGAACAAATTGCCGATATTCGCTCCGTCCTCACGCATATATGCACCGGAGGCAAACATCTCGCGGGGCTAGGACCGGCAGTCGCCGATGAACTCATCCAGGTCGAAAATTACGCGATCGCGGAGGGATCGTGCGGGAACCCCGAGTTGCACGTCATTCTCCACCGAACGAACTGGCATTGGAGCCGGCTTCAAATGACGTGCCCCGTAAAAGCCGATGGTACTCCCAACTACAATTGTCTGATGGCCGATAATTGCAGTATTGGAGGCGGCGTGACTGCAGACTACGGTCCGGACGGCCTCTATCATACCCTCGTCGCTGGATGCCGCATCCCGAAATCGATCGTGAATCGCATCATCGCGGTACGATCGAGCCTTCCCTATATGAAGGCGATGGATAAGCGCGCCCTTGCGGTCGATCGTGACTGCGCGCGCAATTCGCAGAGCCACTTTTCTTGCCCAAACCGCAAAATGACCGCATCGGAGCGTCGCGGCAGCGCCAATGCACGGTACATATTAATGATGACGATCGCAACGAATGCCGGCGATTTCAAGAATGCTTTACGTTTCGCAAAAGACGTCGTCTCTACCGAGGCTCCCGGAATGCACTCCTGGGATTCGCAAGTTCCCGAACTTCAACGCATTAACGCTCTGCTCGCAGAAAGAAAAATCACCCGCTCGCAGGCCATCGCAATGTTTAAACATTTCGAACAGACCGGGCATTGAGGCTCGTTTCCTAAGGTTTGCCGCCTCAGAAGTTCCCGATTGGGGCCGGGGGGCGCGCTGCAGCTACACGACCCGAGCGCTGCCTCCGGGGGTTAACGGGAGCACTGGGAACGCGCTCGCTGAGCTTGGAATCCCTTTGATACATATCACTCGTCGACGCGGATCCCTTCGACATCGAGAACGATCTCGACACGACGCCCGACGACGACTCCGCCGTTCGCAAGCGCACCGTTCCAGTCGACGCCGAAATCGTAGCGGTCGATGCTCGTGGTGCCGGTAAAGCCGGCGCGTTCCTTCGGGCCTTTATCGACGCCGTCTTCCCACCACGGCGTCTGCCAGGTTCCCAAATACCGAACGGCGAGAAGTACCGGGCGCGTCACTTCGCGGATGGTCAGGTTCCCGGTGACTTCATAATCGCTCGGGCCGATTTTCGCAACCGCCGTCGATGTAAATCGAATGCTCGGGTACGCTTCGCAGTGCAAAAAATCCGCACTGCGTAAATGGTCGTCGCGCGTCGGCTCGCCGGTCCAGCAGGCTCGCGCGTCGATCCTCGCCTCGACCGAGAGTTTCTCCGGGCACTGCGGATCGAAATCGATCTCGCCTTCGACGTTTTTGAACGAGCCGCGTACCCAGGTCACCATCATATGCCGGGCGCGGAACTCCGCAGCGCTGTGTCCGGGTTCGAATCTCCACTTCATACCTTCTCCTTTTATCGCACGACGTATGGTCGAAGCCTTTTATTGCAGTCCGCGCCCGGCGACGCCGCCCAGCACCCGTTCGAAGACGCCGGGTTCCAACCGTTCGGGGCGCACGACGAAATTGCGGTCGTCGTCGACGCGGAGGTGCCCGGCGAGTTGCAACTTTCCTAGCTCGAGCGTACAGGTTTCGCGCGACGTGCCGATGAGCTGAGCGAGCTCTTGGTGCGAGAGCCGCACGGCGATGCGCACTTCTCCGTTTCCGAGCGCTTCGCCATGCTCGCGTGCGAGATGGCGCAGTGCGTGTTGCAAACGAGCGCGCACCGAGCCGTAGGCCAAGCCGGCGATTCGCGTTTCGATCTCGCGGCGTCGTCGCGCCATTTCACCGGCGACCATCATGGTGAGTGCGGGGCGGTGCCCCATCAGGCGCGTAAAATCGTCGACCGAGGCGGCACAAATATACGTCGCATCGAGCGCTTCGGCAAACGTCTGCCGTCGGCTCTCATCGAAAAGCGCGAGCTCGCCGAAGACGTCGCCGGGGCCGAGGATCGCCAGTGTGAGCTCTTTCCCATCCTCGGTGGAGCGGAAGAGCCGCACGTGCCCGCTTTTGAGGAGATAGATTGCATCGCCGAGGTCGCCTTCGGAGAAGACGATCTCTTTCGCGCCATAATCGCGCTCGTGAAAAAGGTGCGCGAAGCGCTCGATCTCATCGCGCGGAACGCCGTGAAAGAGCCGATTGCGTTCGATATACCAGACCTTATTGGCCACGGGCAACTCTTTCCCGAGAAGCGAGGAAAAGACCCGGCGCAGCCGCTCCTCGCTCGGCGTTCCGGTGATGCGCCGGCCGTCGGAGAGCACGAGGGTCGGCGTCGCGACCAGGGAGATGCCGTCCTCGTGCGCACGCTCCTTCGCGCGCACCGCGACGTCGAGTTCGGGATACTCCCCGAGCACCCGTCGAACGCGTTCGACGGCGAGATCGGAGAACGGACAGGCCGTGCCCACATAGAGCACGACCCGTTCGCGAGCGAGCATCGCCACGTGTGAACTCAGCGGAGATTCACGTGTAGGACCGCCGGCGCGGCGTTCATCGTGGGCATGTGATCGTCATTCGCCAGCAAGACGAGAATCGTCGCCGGGCCGCCGTGCCAGCTGGAGAGATCGATCGGAATGCGCGTCGTACAGGGCATGCCCACCATTCCCGGCATCGACATGCCGAGCATCGAGGTCAACGCACTCTGCGACATCCCACTCTGCTTCATCATCATCGCACCGGCCTTCATGCCCATCGGGGTTTTCATCATCGCCAGCAACGGCGTCGGCGGTACGGCGCTCGTCTCGCCGCTCTGTTGCACCATGACGTGCACGTGTCCCCACCCGGCGATATCGCGTTTCCCTTCGAGGCCGCAGGAAAGGTGAAAATCGTGGACGCCGAGCACGAGCGTGAAGCGTTTGCCGACACTCGCACCATTGCGCGGAGAGAGAATGGCGACCGAGGGACGCCCGGAACGGCTCGGAAGTGGAAGCGGCTTCGTGCCGACGGGTTGGTACGTAAACGTGACGCTCGTCGGCATACTCGCCAACGCGTGCGCGTCGGTCGCGAGCGCGACGGTAATCGTGTGCCGCCCCGGTGCGAGCCCGCGCCCCGATACGGCGACCGAGGGCGAGCAGAATGGCCCGACGAGATGGGCCATATCCATGCCGTCGATCATCACGTGATAGTGCCCCTCTCCCATCGGCGCATTGGTTTTGCCGATGTTCGTACACTCGAGGCGATAATTGCGAACGGCGACGCGGAGCGGAATCGACGCTCCGCGCACGGTCGCACCTGCGGCCGGTGAAAGTATCGCAATCGATGGTGCGGCCATCATCGAAGCGAGTGCGGGAAGCCCCGCCAGCAGCACTGCGGCAGCCGATGCGGCCGCGACGAGTCGGGATGTTTTCATGAGTCTGTTCTCCGAGATTGGGAAAGGAGGGAATGCAGAATGCCCTCCGACCCTACCAGGGCGCGCGCGTGCGCGCGGTGAGCCTGCTTACAACTCGCCGAGAACGGCGCCGAGAATATCGCCGACGACGCGGTGGCACTCGAGCGGATGGCGGAGCGGAACTCCGCGGTGCACCGTATAGACGTTGCGGCGCCCGTCACGACCGCGCGAGATCACCCCGGCGGCTTCGAGATCGACGAGAATCTGCGCGACGGCGCGCTCGGTCACCCCAACCTGTTCGGCGAGGTCGCGGAGCCGCAGTTCGGGGTTCTGGGCGAGAGCAACCGTAACGTGGGCGTGGTTGCTTAAAAAGGTCCACCGAGAACGAGCCTCCATTTTTTTCTCCTCCGCTGCCGCAGTAGATATTGACCGCCGCCGGGTTACCTGTTATACCATACATGAACAGTATTTCATGCATTTTAGTTCACAAAAGGAGCCCGCTCTGTGATTGCAGCCGATACCCTTCCCGAAGCCGCCGTCTCCGTCCCGGTCGCCATCGCCCACGGCGATGGAATCGGCCCCGAGATTATGGATGCCACCCTCGCGATCCTCAACGCGGCCGGGGCGAAGATCGAGCCGCGCCCGATCGAGATCGGCGAGCGCGTCTATCGTTCGGGGCTATCGAGCGGTATCGGCGACGAGGCCCTCGAGACGCTCGGATCGACGCGGCTGCTGCTCAAGGCGCCGATCACCACGCCGCAAGGCGGGGGTTATAAGAGCCTCAACGTCACGATCCGCAAAATGTTCGGGCTCTACGCCAACGTTCGCCCGGCGCGCGCGATGGCACCCTTCGTGCCGACGCTCCATCCCGAGATGGATCTCGTCGTGATTCGCGAGAACGAAGAGGACGTCTACGGCGGGATCGAACACCGGCAGACCGACGACGTGACGCAGTGTCTCAAACTCATCACGCGCAGCGGTACGGAACGCATCGTTCGCTACGCATTCGAATACGCTCGCGCCCACCAACGCAAGCGCGTCACCTGTTTTACCAAAGACAACATCATGAAGGTGACCGACGGGCTCTTCCACCGAGTCTTCACCGAAATCGCCGCCGAGTATCCCGATATCGAAAACGAACATTTCATCGTCGATATCGGTGCCGCTCGTCTCGCGACCAACCCGGAGCGCTTCGACGTGATCGTCCTACCGAATCTCTACGGCGATATTCTCTCCGACGTCGCCGCCGAACTCTGCGGATCGGTCGGAATGGCCGGCTCGGCGAACGTCGGCGACGATATCGCGATGTTCGAAGCGATTCACGGTTCGGCTCCCGATATTGCCGGGCAGGGCATCGCCAATCCCTCGGGCCTCATCAACGCCGCGATCATGTTGCTCGGACACATCGGCCAAGGCGCGATCGCGAAGCGCATTCAGGATGCGTGGCTCTGCACGATCGAAGACGGGATTCATACGCGCGATATCTTCGGAGCGCAGAGCGTCCGTTGCGTCGGCACGAGCGAATTCGCGCAGGCCGTCATCGAGCGGCTCGGGCGCGCGCCGTCGCGGCTCGCCTCGCCCGAGATCGGCCGCTGCATCGTGCCCGAGGAGAAACGCGAAGCAACCTCAGCCGGCACCGTTGAAAAGCGCCGCGTCGGCGTCGATATGTTCATCGATTGGAACGACGGCGCGCCCGCCGAACTTGCGGAGCGATTGCTCGCGATCGACGCCGAGCCGATGCGCCTGACGATGATCACCAATCGCGGCACGCAGGTGTGGCCGCGCGCGAGTTCGTCGACGCGCTGCGTCGATCACTGGCGCTGCCGCTTTCAGAGCGAGACGCCGGTCGATGGCGGCGCGGTCGCGCGCCTGATGGCCGCAATCGAAGCGCTCGGGCTCGAAACGATCAAGTGCGAGGGGCTCTACACCTTCGACGGCGTCGCCGGCTACTCGCTCGGGCAGGGACAGTAGCCGAGCGCGCGCCTCGCGACTAGATCGTCGCGAGGTGCAGCGCTTGCGCCGTGTCCTTGCGTACGCTCTCGCAGAGCGCGGCATCGTCGGCAATCGAACGGCCGTACGAGGGAATCATCTCGGTGAGTTTCGATTTCCACTCATTGACGGAGCCCTTATAGAGCCTATTGATGACGTCGAGCATCACCGCAACGGCGACCGATGCGCCCGGCGAGGCTCCGAGCACCGCAGCGATCGAACCATCGCCGTCGGAGACGATCTCGGTGCCGAACTGCAATTTCCCACCGAGTTTGGGATCGGGCATGATCACCTGAACGCGCTGCCCGGCGACGATAAAATCCCAATCCTTCGGATCGGCCTCGGGGAAATACTCGCGCAGCGATGCGTATTTGCTCGCCTTCGATTTGAGCACCTCGCCGATTAAATATTTCGTCAGGTCGAAGTTATCGCGCCCTACGGCGAGCATCGATTGGAGATTATCGCTTTTCAGCGAACCGAAGAGATCGCCGTAGGAGCCGTGCTTGAGGAACTTCGTCGAAAAACCCGCATAGGGTCCGAAGAGCAGCGAACGTTTGCCGTCGATGAACCGCGTGTCGAGATGCGGCACCGACATGGGCGGAGCGCCGACGGATGCTTTTCCATAGACTTTCCCCAAGTGGCGATCGACGACCGCATCGTCGTCGCAGCGTAAGAAAATGCCGCTGACGGGGAAGCCGCCGAAGCCCTTCCCTTCGCGAATGCTGGAGTGCTGCAGTAACGAGAGCGCACCTCCGCCGGCGCCCAGAAATACCGTCTTTGTCGGCACGGTACGGGTGGTACCGTTCTTCGCATCGCGGACGGTCACGTTCCACGCACCGTCGGAACTGCGTTTCAGATCCGTCACGCGATGAGCGTAGGAGACGTTCACGCCGGGAAGGTTTTGCACGTGCGCGAGCAGTCCGCGGGTCAGCGCGCCGTAGTCGACGTCGGTGCCGATCGCCATGCGCGTCGCCGCAACGTGCTGCGAAGGGGAACGCCCCTCCATAACCAGCGGCATCCAGCGCGCCAATTCGGCGTGATCTTCGCTATATTCCATGCCGCGGAAACAGTGGTGCGCGCTCATCGCCTCAAAGCGCTTGCGCAGGAAGGCGACGTTCTCGTCCCCCCAGACGAAACTGATGTGCGGCACGTCGTGGATGAACGACTCCGGTTGCCCGAGGGCACCCTTGCGCACCATGTAGGCCCAAAATTGCCGCGAGAGATCGTACTGCGTGTTGACGGCGAGCGCCCGCGCGATACCGACGCTGCCGTCAGCGTTCTGCGGCGTGTAGTTGAGCTCGCAGAGCGCGGCGTGCCCGGTGCCGGCGTTATTCCAGGCATCGGTGCTCTCTTGCGCCGCCGAATCGAGGGCCTCGAAGATCTCCACCTGCATGTCGGGGCGCAGCTCTTTGAGCATGGCGGCGAAGGTGGCGCTCATAATGCCGGCGCCGACCAGAACGATATCTCTCTGTTTCTCAGACATAGCCCCCATAGGGTACTGCCTGCGCGGGCGCGCCGTTACGGCTTCTTCGGCAGTTGCTGGGGGGGGAAGGGAAGGGCGGCTCCCCCGGGACGCCCGCGGAGACCGCCGCCGTCTATAACCCCGGTCAATCCCCCGGGAGAATCGACGCGCTAGAATGACGACATGGCAACCCGTACGATCGAACTCGATGTCCGCCCCTTTCACGAACGCGGCGAGGAGCCGTTTCAAGCAATCATGGATGCCGTTGAGGCGCTCGGCCCCGAGGACGCCTTCCTCCTGGTGAACTCTTTCGAGCCGATTCCGCTCTTCGGCGTCATGAAAAAATTGGGATACTCCTATACCGCCGATGAGGTCGCCCCCGAGGAATGGCGGATTCTCTTCACGCGATCGACGTGATCGGCGATCCCTCGTCGCGCAACGATCCTCTCGGCAGTGAAGTCGCCCTCGCATTCGCGCTCGCATTCTTTGCCTCCGGCTGCGTGCTGGTGGCGGTCGGCGGCCCGACGCTCGGAGCGCTCCATGCGTTTGCAGCGTTCGTCGTCATCGCTGCGATCGCGGCCCTGAACCAGCTGCTCCCCGTCCTCACGCACGCGCCGAACGCGCGGGCGGGAATCGTTCTCGCTATCGCCTCCGCATTCGCCGTCGGTTTTATGCTGCTCGTCGCCGGTTTTTACGGACTGCCGAGCTTTGGCGCCGCGGCAATCGTTCTCGGTTGTAGCGCGACGCTCTGGGTGGGATGGACGATGCTTCGTCTCTTTCGCGGACGCGACGAGCGGCGCACGCGCGCCTTGGTCTTTTTCGCGCTCGCGGCCTTTCTCGCGGCGGCGGGCATCGGCGCGGCGATGGCCGGCGAACTCGGCGATCTCTGGGCGCTGCCGCTCTCGGCGCTCGCCCCGGTGCACGCGCTGCTCGCCATCGGCGGATTCGCGAGCATCCTCATCGTGACCATCTCCTATCGTTTCGTTCCAATGTTCGCGGTCGCGCACGCCAACGCGTATGGATCGTGGGGGGCGGCATGGCTCGTCGCGCTCGGCATCCTCGTCGCTGCCGCGTCGATCGGAGGATTTCCCGTCGGTGCGCGCATCGGTTTTCTCGCCGCAATTGCGGCGTGCGTCGCGATCGGCATCGCTCACCTCAAAACGCTCTCCTCGCGGCTGCGCGCGCGTCTCGACATCAGTCTTCGCTACGGCGAGGCCGCGTGGGCGTTAGGAATGATCGCGGCGGTAGCGGCGCTCGCCGGAACGTGGGAGCCGCGCGCGTTTCCCGCCGCGATCGTTCTCGCGCTTCTCGGTTGGTTATCGATGACGATTCTCGGCTACTCGTACAAAATCGTCGGTTTTCTCACCTGGCAGGGCGCGAAGGCGCGCATGCCGGCGGCGCGGCTCCCCGCTCTCGGAAGCGCCGTCGATCTCCCGCTCGCCCACGCGGCGTTAGGGCTGATGACGGCTGGCGCACTCATCGCCGCCGCCTGCACGTTCGTTGAATCGTCGTTCGCTCGCGTGGGCTACGATATCTACGCGCTCGGAGGCATCGCAGCGGTCGTTGCGATCGCACGGCTCGCCGCCCTCTATCTTTTCGCATCGGAGGGCGCGCGTGGATAACCAGAAACGCATCGTCCGTCTCGACAACCGCGGCCTCGCTCCACCCGAACCGATGATGCGCATCCTCGAAACGATCGAGGATTTCGACCGCGACACGATACTCGTCGCAAATATGGACCGCGAACCGATCTTTCTCTTCGCCGAACTCCACGATCGCGGCTTTGCCTACAGCTGCGATCCCGAGATCGGCGGAGGCTATCTGCTGAAAGTGTACCGAGAATGAATGAAGAGCTTCGGCGAAGCGTCGAGTCGGCGCTCGCCACCGTCAACGACCCCGAACTCGGGATCGACATCGTTTCATTGGGGCTCATTTATGAAATCGAAGCCGACCACAAAGGCGCGGTGACGATTCTGATGACGATGACTACCCCGGGTTGTCCGATGCACGAGACGATCGTCGCCGACGTCGAGTGCACGATCCGCGCGCTTCCGGAGGTCACCGATCTCCACGTCACCGTCACGTTCTCACCGGAATGGACGCCGGAACGCCTCAAGCCACAAGCGCGCTTTCTCTTAGGGAGATGAACGACCGATGATCCGCAACGAATACCGCGAGCGCTGGGCGGAGTGGCTACCCTCCGCGCTTCGAGCGCTCGCGAACGATCCTCCGGATTTTCCGGCGGTGATGCCCGCCTTCCCACTCCCGGAGATCGATCGCCGCGCGTTCGCTCGGCCGAAGGGCGATCTTCGCGTCGCGCTGATTAGTTCGTCGGGGGCGTACGATACAAAAACGCAAGCCCCGTTCGCATCCGGCTCGATAATCGGCGACGCGAGCTATCGCGCCTTCGATATCGACCTGCCCGCCGAACATATCGACTTCGCACACGAGCATTACGACCGAGGCTTCGCGCGTCGCGACCTGGAGTGCGTGCTCCCTCGCAACGCCGCTCGCACGCTCGGCCTCACGCTCACCCAACACGTCGTGAGTTGGAGCGGCTATCTTCTCGACTGGCCGACCTTCATCGAATCGACGATACCGCAAATGCTCGCTCGTCTGCGCGCCGACGGTGCGAATGCGGCGCTCATCGTTCCGATATGACCGATGTGCCACAAGACGGCCGGTCTGGTCGCCAACATTCTCGAAACGCACGATTTTTCGACGGTCGTCATCGGTACGATGCCGCGATTGCTCGAAACCGCTCCTCGCTCGCTCGTCACCCCGCACGGCGATGCGCCGATCGGCGAACCCGGAGACGAACCACGACACCGTGAGATCGTCGCTCGCGCGATCGACCTTTTACGAACGGCCGAGCGGCGAGCGCCCCCGCTGCACCTGGCAGCGCCCTCTCATCGCGAGAACCTTTCCACACCATCACCGACGCCAAGCGCGTAAAAGGAAGATGCATCCATGAACGATACCGCCGAACTCGATATTCGTACGATTCCTCCGGCACGCAAGCACCCCACCATCCACGCGCGCCTCGAGACGTTAGCCTCCGGTGACGCCCTCACCCTACTCAACGACCACGATCCTCGCCCGCTGCGTTTCGAGCTCGAGCACGATCACCCGGGAGCGTTCGCATTCGAGTACCTCGAGAGCGGCCCCGAGCTCTGGCGCGTGCGTATTCGGCGCTCGTAACGCGGATCTCGCTTCAATCGATCCGGCGCGCCGTATACCCGGCGCGCCGATTAGGTTTCGCATCGCTGGGTATACATTGCAACATGAAACACAAAAACCATAAACATCGTCAGGCCGAACACGTCGACGACAATGCTCGTACCAACGACTTTCGCGACGCGATTCTCAACGCCGACGCGACCGGCATGATCGCCGGGGAAGAGCTCATTACCGAAGCCGAGACGATGCTTCCGACGTTACCCGAAAAAAACGCTCGCCCACGCGACCACGCGTAGAACGAGCGTTCTCCATTCTCCGAGGAATGTGGAACCGTTACTGGATCAGCGTGGCGTAAAACACTTTGTTGCGCCAGTAACCGTGAGCGAGAATCCGGCGCCCGACGGCAACCGTCCCGGTCATTTTTCGATTTAACGCAAGTTGGTCGTCGATAACGAGCGTACCCTTGCTCCGTTGAATGGTAACGAGGTGGCCGGTCACGCCGGTGATGGTTCCAGCAACGTACTGATGCCTATACATATCGACGGTTCTCGTACACGTGCCGTTCGAATGCCATGCATTCCCACGCCAGGTTCCGCACCGCGAGTCCACGTAGGGCGTCGCCATAACCGCCGATGCCTTACCGGTGGCGGTATTCGGCTGGATCATCGTGGCGTAGAACACTTTATTACGCCAGTAGCCGTGCGCCAGGATTCTCCGGCCGACGGCGACTTTTCCGGTCATCTGGCGATTGAGTGCGAGTTGATCGTCGATGACGAGCCGCCCCTTACTGCGCTGCACCGTTACGAGATGCCCCGTTACCGAGACGATCGTTCCGGCAACGTATTGATGCTTAAAGGTTCGGTCTGCATCGCTGCAGCGCCCGTTGGGAACCCACGTATTCCCCTGCCAAGCTCCGCAAGCCGAATCGACATATGGCGATTGCACGCTCTGTGCGACGGCGGGCAGCGAAAATGCCGATGCAGAGAACGTCAAAACGGCGCCTGCAAGCAGCTTCGAGAAATTGTTCATATTTATATCGCTTCTCTACGCACTAAAACGTAGCTTTGGGGATATACCCCGTTCGAAGCGAATACATGCATTCCCGTTGATGGAGACCGGCGACCTTCATTGCCCCAGCGATTGAAGGAGTTCGGCGTAACTCAACGTGTGCACGAGGATCGTGACCGGGCCTCCTGGACGGAGCACGCTCACCGTCACCGTCGGATTGTCGAACTCTGCGGCAAACGCTTCGGGAGTCATCGCCGAGGCGTTCTTGCCGTTCACGCTCGCGATGATATCTTCGGCGCGCAGGCCGGCGCGGTCGGCGGGGCCGTTCGGAGAGACATCGACGATCCGGAACCCGTCGGGCACCTTGCGATAGAGCATGAGCAGGTATCGCCCCGGCGCCGTGGGATCGAGAGCGAGCCCGAAGCGCGTGAAGCTGTTCCATTCGGCGAAATGCTTCGCACGGTAGTCGGACAAATCAGCAAGTAACTGATCCATGAGGTCGCTACCCATATCCGAGATCTCCGCCGAGGGCGTACGATGGGCAAAGGCGGGGTTTTCCGATTTCGTTTTCGTCTCACGATAGTATGTAATGCCGTGACAATCGGCGATCGAGAGATCAACCTCAACGCTGGCTACTTGCGGGCTGATACTCCAGGTGTAGTTCGGCACGATGACTCCGCCGATGCGGTCGTCTTCGCATTTTCCGGAGAGCCCACTGACCGACGCGAATTCGCGTTGCGTTAACGTGACCGGAATGAGATACATTTCGTTGTGCGCTGTAAAAAATGGCGGAATACGGGCCATAACCTTGCTGAGGAACACCTCATTTATCGCCTTGCTTACGGGCGTGCCTTCGCCTCTTGGCGCCAAAAAGTAGCCGATGCGATAGGCGCTCGAACTTCTTTTCGTCGTCGTTGCGGCAGCCGAAGAGGCGGCGCCGTTCATCACCAACGATATCGTCGCGGAGCTGGGGCCGTACGCGCTCCCGGGCAACGCTTGTTCGAGCCCGCGGGCGACGTAGCTCGGGTCGAGTTCGGCACCGTGAACGATCGCGATCACATTCCCGGTGCGCGCGTCGAGGATCGGCGCCCCGCTATCGCCGTGATAGGTGGCGGCATCGAACTGGACGAGCTCGCCGTCGAGCCGAATCGCACTGACGATCCCACCGTGGATCGACGGGCGAAGCGCGTCTCCGTTTATTTTTTTGAACGCGATGGTCGCCATGGGGTAGCCGATCAGCGCGATGCTCATTCCCTCTCGAATGCTCTCGGGTGGTGCGAGGGCGAGCGTCGGGCGATTGCCGATGGGAACGCTGAGGATGGCGACGTCGCGCACGTGGTCGCGTCGAACGATGCGCGCGGTGTACCGTTCGCGTTCGTTGCTGTCGAACACGACATCCACCTGCGACTCACCTTCGACGACGTGGTTGACGGTGACGATCGTCGTGTCGGTTGCGGTCGTCGCAACCGCGAACCCCGACCCGGATTGCGTTCCCGACGGGCCGAGGGCAACGATAAAGACGACTGCAGGCTTCGCCGCGGCAACGATATTCGAAAGGTCGACCGGCGCCGTCGGCGGCGGCGTGGCGATCCCGAACAACGTGAGGGCGAGCAACAGCGGGAGAAAGTGGCGCATCGGTTCTCTCCTTACGTCGTAACCGTAGCGCCGCGAACCGTTCTTTTTTGGAAGATTTGAAGAACGAGCGCGCGTGGGGCAACCTTCTCCGGCGCCCGCGCGATTGAAGCGAGTATGAACGACCTTCGCGCAAATGCCCAATTCCCCGACGAACAGAGCGAGGACGGGCGCTTTCTCCGCCAGCAGGACGCCTTTCGCGATTGGGTACGCGCGGACGGGAGTTCGCCGTATCCCGCGGTCGCCGGGCGCTACCATCTTTACGTTTCGCTCGCATGCCCGTGGGCGCACCGCACCATCGTGACTCGCAAATTAAAGAAACTGGAACGCGCGATCCCGATGACGGTGGTCGACCCGATTCGCGACGAACGCGGATGGCGTTTCGACGAACGCTTCCTCAGCGAACTCTATCGCGCGACCGACACGAGCTACCGCGGGCGCGTCACCGTGCCCGTTCTCTGGGACACGGAAAGCAACCGTATCGTCAGCAATTCCGATGACGACATCATGCGCATGTTCGAAACCGAGTTCGATGCGATCGGCGACGCGTCGCTCGATCTCTATCCTCAAGCGCTTCGCGGAGAGATCGATGCGTTGAATGATGAGATGTTTACCACCGTGAACGACGGCGTCTATAAGGCGGGCTTTGCGACCTCGCAGAGCGCGTACGAAGAGGCGGCACGCGCGCTCTTCGCCATGCTCGATCGGCTCGACGAACGGCTCGCAACGCGTCGCTATCTTTTCGGCGATCGTCCGGTGGAGAGCGACTGGCGTCTTTTCGTGACGCTCGTTCGGTTCGATGCCGTGTACGTGGGGCATTTCAAGTGCAACCTTCGCCGCATCGCCGACTACCCGAACCTGTCGGGCTACCTGCGCGACCTCTACCAGATTCCGGGCATCGCCGAGACGGTCAACTTCGACCATATCAAACGTCACTATTATATGACGCACGACGATATCAACCCGACGCGCATCGTGCCGATCGGGCCGCTGCTGCTGCTCGACGCGCCGCACGGGCGCGAGCGTCTGAAGCACGGCTCGTGAGCCCCCGCCGAATTTTGCTAACCGGGGCGACCGGGTACATCGGCGGTCGCCTGATTCCGCGCCTGATCGAAGCGGGCTACAACGTGCGCTGCATGGCTCGCGACGCGAAGCGCCTCGATGGCCGATTCCCGCAAGCCGAAATCGTCGAAGGCGACGTTTTCGACGAACGAAGTCTACGGGCGGCCTGCACGGATGTCGATGCGGCATACTATCTGGTTCATTCGATGAGCGACTCACGAGAGTTTGAGGAACGCGACCGCGCGGCGGCCGAGCTCTTTGGAAGAATCGCTCGCGAATCGGGAGTACGACGGATCGTCTATCTCGGCGGCCTCGGGAGCGACGACGAAATACTTTCGCACCACCTTCGCAGCCGGCACGAGGTGGGCGAGATCCTCCGGGCGAGCGGCGTCGCGTGCACCGAGTTTCGCGCGGCGATGATCGTCGGCAGCGGAAGCATCTCGTTCGAAATGATGCGCTACCTTACCGAGCGGCTGCCGGTGATGATCGCACCGCGCTGGGTGACGACGCTCTCGCAACCGATCTCCGTGCGCGACGTCTTACTCTATCTCGTGGCGGCGCTCGACCTTCCCGAACACGAATCGAAAATTTACGAAATCGGCGGCGCCGATACGATTACCTATCGAGATATGATGCTCCGCTACGCGCGGATACGCCACCTCCATCGTCGCGTCATCATCGTTCCGTTTTTTACTCCGCGCCTATCGTCGTACTGGGTGCATATCGTCACGCCGATCTCCGCACGGCTCGCCCAACCGCTCATCCTCGGATTGAGCAACGAAGTGATCGTTCGCGACCCTTCGGCGACCGTGGATTTTCCGCAGATCGTTCCCGAGGGCTTCGACCTAGCCGTCACGCGCGCGCTCGATCGCTACCGCGCCAACGCGCCCGAAACGACCTGGTTCGACGCATTCGATCTTCGAGGGGTACCGGCGAATTTTTCGGGCGTCCGCGAAGGCATGCTCATCGACCGCCGCGAGTGCGCGGCAAAAGCGCCGCCGCACGTCGTGGCCTCCGTCTTTTCGCAACTCGGAGGGAAGCGTGGCTGGCTCTACGGGAATTGGCTTTGGAGGTTGCGCGGCAGCATGGACAAGGCGATGGGCGGCGTCGGCTTGCGGCGCGGCCGGCGTAGCGCGACCGAGCTGCGTCTCGGGGATGCCGTAGATTTTTGGCGCGTCGAATCCTACGAACCGGGGCACCTGTTGCGGCTGCGAGCCGAAATGAAACTCCCGGGCGAGGCCTGGCTCGAGTTCGCGGCGGATGCCGTGGGCGACGGCACGACGCGCCTCACGCAGACCGCGTTTTTCGAACCGCGCGGCCTCCTCGGCCTCATCTATTGGTATGCGGTCGCACCGTTCCATGCGTTCATTTTTGGCGGAATGGCAAACGCAATCGCCATGCAAGCAGAACGAGCAACCTCCCGATTGCAAGAACGGGCAACAGGGTAAACCTCGCCTCCTCGCCAAGGTGCGCCCATGCGTCGGTCGATTGCCCTCTGTGCGGCTTTGTTCTTTTTGTACACGCTGGTCGTACCGATTCACCCGGCACTCGCTCGCGAGACCCAACTCGTTGCGTACAGCGAGACGCCTGCCGCCGACGGCAGCGTGCAACTGGTTCTCGATTTCGACAGCTTCGCGCCCTCATCGCAGATCGTCCACGCAAAGCGCAACGACGTAAAAGTGTTGCTTTTCGGCGTCGAGCGCGGCAAACGATTACCCGGCGTCTTCGATCCCGCCGGCGAAATCGTCTCGGCGAAGATCGCGCCCTTCGCCGGGGTCGGCCTGCTCGTCGATATCCGCCTCAAGAACGATGTCGTTCCGCGCGTCGATACCGTAGGATCGCGCATCGTCGTGCATATTCCCGCATACCGCAGCGACCAAGAAGCGCATCTGCCCGGCCCGGTTACGACCTCTGCCGAAGGCATCAAGATCATCCCGCTTTCGTATGCCGACGTCAGCGAAGTCGCCGGGCTCATCAAGAGTGGCGTCACCGTCCCATCGGTCGATAACTTCCGCGCGCAGTCACCATTCGCACAACCGACGCCGAGTTCGTCGATTTCATCGAGCTCCTCGTATTCATCCAGCAGCGCGGCTCCAAGCTACGTCACGTTACCGACCTACGCGCTCCTTCCGAAGGATCTGCCGCAGGGCGTCTATATCAACGACCACGTGAGCGTCGATCGCCGATTGAACGCGGTGATTCTGCGCGGTACTCCGAGCGAGATCGCGCCGTACGAACGCTTGATTCGCCTCGTCGATACGCCGCAACGCAGCGTGCTCTTCCAAACCCAGATCGTCGAACTCACCCAAACCGGCCAATACGATCTCGGCATCGACTATTCGCCGAGCGGGCACCTCGCGACCGCGACTTTTAATGCGGGAACGCTTCCGGGGGCGGTTAGCGGAAGCGGCACACCTAGCTCCGGCGTTGCCCTCTCCGCGCAGTTACAGGCGCTCCAACAGCAAGGCCAAGCGAAGATCCTCGCGCAACCGCGCATCCTGGCGCTCGATAATCGTATGGCGGCGATCCTCTCGGGTGAAGCGGTGCCGATCTTCAGCTCGGTCGTCGTTCCCTCAGGCGGCACGACCATCGTGCAGCAACAACTCCAATACATTAACGTCGGCGTCAGCCTCGAAATCCTTCCGCGTATTGCCGAGGACGGGGAAGTAACGGCCGATATTTTCTCCGAAGTCTCGAGCATTCTGAGTTACGTGCAGACCGCACCGCGCATCGCGGTGCGCCA
The DNA here is from genome assembly GCA_021794205.1 of bacterium. Lineage (GTDB taxonomy): Bacteria > Vulcanimicrobiota > Vulcanimicrobiia > Vulcanimicrobiales > Vulcanimicrobiaceae > JABEUX01. Next base: position 115,921 of record JAJYRH010000001.1, on the reverse strand, counting down.
GGAGTTGACCGCAGCGACGGTCCGAGACGGCCAGTCGGTGATCATCGGCGGGCTGCTGCAAGACCAAGAGATCAAAACGCTGAGCAAGGTTCCGGGGCTCGGCGACATACCGATACTCGGCGCCTTTTTCCGCCAAGTCAACAAAACGAGTCAGAAGACCAACCTGTACTTGGTCATCACTCCACACGTTCTATCGAAGAGCTTCCACTCACTCGACCGACCAACAAATCCGACAACGCCGACAGCACCCTCGGCGCCGACCACGTCACCGACACCGAAACCGTAGCGGAGGATCACTGAATGAAACGCCTCGTTCGAATTCTTGCGGTAACCGCGATCTTGTTTGGCCTCACTCCCCATTCCGCATCGGCGGACTTTCTCGCCCACCGGTTCGTGGTATGGAACGACACCACGCACTGCTTTACGATGACCGTCCAACAACGCGACCAGAAGAAACCGGCGACCTTCGATCGCGTGCGACCGGGAGCGCGCTTCGACCAGATTTTGCATTACGATCGCGCGGTTCATGACTGGTTCTTGGAATGGACGATCTGGAAGTGCGATGCCAACGGTTCGCTGATCGCGCCGATCTTTACGGGATTCACAATCGACCAAAACCCGAACAGCATCTCCTATTATGTCGCAACGCCTTTGGGCTCTGCCTTCCAAATGACTCGTAAAAACTAGTGTCGCTGCTTAAGGCGCTGCAATGCACGTTTTAATCTACACCGTTGGCAGCGCCGGGGATGTCTATCCGTTTATCGCAATCGGCGAATCGTTATGCCGGCGCGGGCACGACGTCGAGGTGCTAACGAGCGCACAATTTCGCGAGAAGGTGGAAGGCGCCGGGCTTGGCTTCATCGAGGCCGGCAGCAGGGAGCAATACGAAGAGGTTCTTCAAAACCCCGACCTCTGGCACCCGAGAAAAGGGGCCGGCGTCGTTCTGCGACTTTTCAGCGATGGTTGGCCCTTAGCGTACGCGTTTCTCGTCGACTGCGTTCGGCCGAACGAGACGGTCATCGTTACGAATACGTTGGGAATGGCCGCGCGGTTGTTGCAAGAAAAGTTGGGAACGAAGCTCGTGACGGTGCATTTGCAGCCCTCTTCCTTGCTCTCGGCGACCGACCCGGGAGCGCTCGCAGCGTTGCCGTGGGCGAAATATCTGCCGCTCTGGGCGCGGCGCGCGATGATCGCCTCGATCGACCGGGGCATGAGCTTCTTGCTTTGTCCGAAACTCAATGCATTTCGTTCCACGATCGCGCTGCCGCCGGTCCGAAGCATACGGCGATGGATGAATTCGCCGGAGCGCGTCATCGGTGCGTTTCCGGCATGGTACGGAGCGCCGCAACGCGATTGGCCTCCCAACGCCGTGTGCGCGACGTTTCCACGCTTACCCGCCGCACCCGACGAGCGACTTTCCGACGCGTTGCGCGCGTTTTTGGAGGCCGGGGCAGCGCCGATTGCCTTTACGCCCGGCTCCGCCCACGCACACGGACGTTTGTTTTTCGAACGCGCCCTTGCGGCAACCGAAAGGCTCGGAATGCGCGCGGTGTTCGTCACGCGGTATCGGGATCAAGTGCCCGATACGTTGCCTTCGTGGATCCATTACGAGCCCTACGTTGCATACGACGTGCTCGCGCCTCGCGTTGCGGCGTTCGTCCATCACGGTGGAATCGGAACGAGTGCAACGGTGCTTGCCGCCGGCACGCCGCAATTGATAACGCCGTTCACGTTCGACCAGCCCGATAACGCCGCGCGGCTCAAAGCGCTCGGCGTCGCCGAAAGCGTCGCTCCAAAAGCTTCGGCGAAACGCTGGGCGCGCGCGCTCGCGACGCTCCTGAACGATCCGGCGGTCGCGAACGCGTGCCGGGAGATCGCCGCGCGAATGACGGCGGAGGAACCCGGCGGCGAACAAATCGCCACCTGGATAGAGCGGCTGTAAGCGCCGGCGCAAACGCAAGAGGCTCGTCGCGGTCGATCGGCTCCGTGTATTCTTATGGAAATCTGTGATCCCTCACATGAAAGAACGGAATCCTCCCGCTTATCCTGGGCGCGTCACTCTCTAGGGTTCGCATGAAGGAGACCGCACGATGAATCGCCGCCAACCACTTCTCGCCGCCTGTGCGGCGCTCGCATTGGCCCTCTCCGCTTGCGGTGGTGGGGGCGGGTCGAGCGGCTCCGGCACCATTCCCGGAACGAGCGCCGGCCCGACCTCCGCACCGACGACGAGCCCGACGTCGACGCCGACGACGAATCCCACCGCAACACCGACCACCAGCCCTACGGCAACGCCAATCACCTCCGTATCGGCGAGCTATACATGCCCCTCGGCGACGACGTCGTCGGGAGCGCTTGATTGCACGAAATTACCGATCGGCGATCTCAAATATTCTACCAGCGGACCTTCGCAGGGCGAGGTCTACCTCTGCAACGCCCCGAGCGGAACCCCGCCGAGCGAGAACGTCCCGTGGATCGACCGCACCACCAACACCTGGAATATGCTCGCGAAACTCGTCGTGCAAGGAAGCAACGCCTTTACCGGTCAGTTCAGCGTGACCGTGAACGGCACGACGCGGAGCATCGCCGGCGACGATCTCCCGACGACCTATTGGCCCGTCGGCACCTATCCAATTTCAAAGAGCGACCCCGCGTATCAGTACGACGGAAATCCGAACTCCGTCATCGCGCAGAACTTCAGTTTCAGCGTTCCCACCGATCCCACGGAGGCGACGACGCCCGGTTGCCTGACCGGTGGACCGGTCGCGGTGACGGTGACCGGCGTCGAGGTCTTCGATGCATTCGACGCAGCCGGATACGATGCCAACGCCAACGAGGAGCAAGACGACTGTCACGGGCACCCCGATGGAAGCGATACCTATCACATCCACGGCTTTCTCCAGGATTGCGTACCCGACGCGGGATCGCCGACGCAAAATTCTTCGCTCTTGGGATATGCAGCCGATGGATTTGGGATCTACGGCCCGTGGTACAACGGCAAGATTCTCACGAGCGCCGATCTCGACGAATGCCACGGCACGACGAGCCCGGTGATGTGGGACGGAAAACTCGTGACGATGTATCACTACGTTTCGACGTACGACTTCCCATACACGATCGCGTGTTATCGAGGCACGGCGACGCGGATATAAATCGGTGTGCGCGAGGCGGTTCATCTCGCGCACACCGCATACGCGAGCTCGCCAAGATCGCTTCTTTACATGTTGCTATCGAGTTCGGCAACGTCGAGCCGATCGCGCGAGGAAACGTGTAACGCCATTTTGCTTACCGGCCATCCGACAAGGGCGATGCTTACGAGCAAGATGCCCGATGTGATGAAGAGCGCGCCGAGGTTTTGTTGAGCGATGAAGCCGCCGATGGCGAGGGAAATGGGAGCGATTCCAATCGATGCCAGGGCGACGAGGCTCATCACTCTACCAAGCATCGCGGGAAGCACCTTCGTCTGAAGAAACGAGAGGGCCTGAACGTTTACAAACCCCGCGACGAATCCGCAGAATAGGAGCACTCCGAAAAGCGTCCAGATCGGCATCGCCATTGAAAGTGTGCCGAGCGCTACGCCAAGCAAGAGTGCGGCAACGAAGATCGCGGAGACCAACTTCTCCCCCACCTTGATCGACCCAGCCACCAGATACCCCAGCACCGAACCGATCGCGGTTGCAGCGACGAGACTACCGTAGTCGGCCGCCGACCCAAAGCGCGTATGGACGAGCATAACGATGCCTATTTGTGTCGTGCCGGTGATGGCGAAGTTTACGGCCGCGATAACGACGATGAGCAGACGAAGCGATGGGTCGCGTAGCACGAATTGGATGCCGTCGCCGATCGCAGCGAGCACGCCTCGAGCTTGAAACGGAACGCTGCGCGCCTCGCGGATGCTAACGAGCGCGGCAATGAGAAGCAGAAAGCTTACGGCGTCGATGGCCATCGCGGAGGCGATACCGAAACGTTGTATCGTGAGCCCCGCCGCTCCCGCGCCACCGAGTAAACAGAGTTGCATTGCTGTCTGCAGTAGGGAGTTCGCTGCCGGAATCTCTTCTTGCGCGACGATCGAGGGCACGAGCACCTTCATCGCCGGGGCTGCAAAGGCGTCGGCAGTGCCGAAAATCAACGCAATGATGTAGAGCATCCAGAGCGCGAGGAGATGCAGCTGCGCGAGGAAGGCCACGACGCCCACGCAGGCCATAAGGATGAGATTGCTGAGGATCAAGATGTTCCGAACTGGGGCGCGATCGCTCAGCGCTCCGCCAAAAAGCATGAGCCCGGCGCGCGGAATGGCTACCGTGACGAGGATCGAGCTCATGGCGAGCGCCGAGCCGCTCAGATCGAGCACCACCCACGGGATCGCGACCAAGAAAAAGACATCGCCTAGCTGCGAGAGGGTGGTGCCGACGAGCAGCCGTCGGAAGGCCTGAATACGAAGAACCGCCATAAATGCGAATGTATATTCCCGTTCGCATTTTGTCAAGGGCTTGGGGTATACTCTCCCGGTGAGCGAGGCCGTCCACCCCCCGAAGCAGCAAAGAAGCCGTGAGGCACTGGCACGCCTGCTTGAGGCCACCGTCGCGATCGTTCGCACCGATGGACTCGCGGGCGCCACGATCCCCCGCATAGCCGCGGCCGCCAAGATGGCGCCCGCGAGCGTCTATCGACGGTTCCGCGACAAGGAGTCGTTGCTGCGAACGGCTTTCATCGATGTCCTAGAACGCTCGAACGCCGTTAACACTGCGGCAATCCCACCCATGTTGGAGGATCGCACCTTAGAATGGGTCGCCGGGGCGCTCGCCCGCTCGCTCATCCAGCAATATCGGCTTCAGCCGACGTTCATGCGCGCCATGATTCGTTTTGTCGAGAACGACGATGACGAACAGTTCCGCAGGCGTGCGATGGAACTGGTCACCACGAACGCTCAGTTTGTAGTCGATGAAATTATTTCGCGCTTCTCCCACCGGATCGTTCACGCCGACCCAAAACGTGCGGTAACCTTTATTACGCTGGTGCTCGCCAACGTGGTCGAAACGCGCGTTCTGGAAGCGTTCTCCCTATGGACCGAGATGCTGCCAATCAGTGATGATGAGCTGGTCGCGGAATTAAAGCACCTATTTCTCGCCTTCTTAACGACCCGCATAGATGCTGGTCGCTGACGATCGGCCGAACCCGAAGAACGAAAAGGCCCCGCCGTAGCGGGGCTTACGTGGTAGCGCCAACGGGAATCGAACCCGTCTTTGCCACGTGAAAGGCGGCTGTCCTAACCGATAGACGATGGCGCCACGTGTCGCGCACCCGAGAACGGCCCGGGTACAGGCGTAGGGTACCCGCAGGGGCGGGGGCTGTCAACACGATTGGTGGGCCCGGTAGGATTCGAACCTACGCGCAACCAGTTATGAGCCGGCCGCTCTACCGCTGAGCTACAGGCCCACGAATCGGGCCCAACCGCGTTCGCAGCGGCGAAACGAAGCGCCTGCCGAGGCTACTGCGTCGTGAACGAACCGACGGTTCCGGTGATATTCGGGCACCCGGCAGGCTGGGTGAAGGTCGCCGCAACGGTATAGGTGGTGTGCGAGGCGAGCGTGCCGACCGCGAAGCCGGCCGGAGTCGAACCCGGCGGCGGGCTCGCGTTGGGGCTCGGGAGCGGGCTCGGCACCGCGGCGGTGGCGAGCGAGAGGTTCGCGTTGCCGCTGCTGCTTAGGAACACTCCGACGCCATACGTCGACGAGAGCACGAGCGTGAAGTTCCCATCGGGGACGCCGATCGCATTCGCGATCGGGTACATCATCGTGGGCGGCACCGGCAAAATGGCGTACCCGCCGCATTCCGCCTGCCGCACGCTCGCGACCGCGCCGCCGCACCCGGCGAGCAGCGCGATGCCCAGCAGCACGGCGAAAGCCTTAGCGAAGCGCACGGAACGCCGTTTTGCCGGGGTAACGCGCCGCCGCGCCGAGTTCTAATTCGATCGCCATCAGTCGATTATACTTCGCAACCCGATCGCTCCGCGAGAGCGAACCGGTTTTTATCTGCCCGGCTCCGGTCGCCACCGCAAGGTCGGCGATCGTCGTATCCTCGGTCTCGCCGGAACGGTGCGAGATCACGGCGGTATAGCCGGCTTTGTGCGCGAGTTCCACCGCATCGAGCGTCTCAGTGAGCGTTCCGATCTGGTTCACCTTGATCAAAATCGAATTGGCGACGCCTTCGCGAATTCCGCGCTCTAAAAATTTCGTGTTCGTCACGAAGAGGTCGTCGCCGACGAGTTGCACGCGCGCGCCGAGCGCTTCGGTCAACGCGCGCCAACCGCTCCAATCCTCTTCGGCGAGTCCGTCCTCGATCGAAATGATCGGGAAACGGTCGCAGAGATCGCGGTAGAGCGCGACCATCTCCGTCGCGCTCAAACCGTGCGCGGTATCGTGCGCGAAATATTTGCCGTCTTGGTAGAACTCGCTCGATGCGGGATCGAGCGCGATCGCGACATCGCTGCCCGGGCGATAGCCCGCGCGTTCGATCGCGGTGACGAGCATCTCCATCGCCGCATCGATGGAGTCGAGCGGCGGAGCGTAGCCGCCTTCATCGCCGACCTGCGTCGGCAAGCCCTTCTCGTGCAGCAATTTTCCGAGCGCGTGAAACGTCTCGGCGCCGTAGCGAACCGCTTCGGCGAAGCTCGACGCCCCAACCGGAACGATCATGCACTCCTGAAATTGCAGCGCGCCCGAGGCATGTTTGCCGCCGTTGATGACGTTCATCATCGGCACCGGCAACGTCGCCGCCGAGGGGCCGCCGAGATAGCGGAACAACGGCTGCGAGAGGCTCGCCGCGGCGCTGCGCGCCACCGCGAGCGAGACGCCGAGAACCGCGTTCGCACCGAGATGCGTCTTGTTCGCACTGCCGTCGAGCTCGATCAATTTCTCGTCGATCTCGCGTTGCGCCGTCGCGTCGAGCCCTTCGAGAATCGGCCCGATGCGGTCGTTCACGGCGGCGACGGCTTTGCGCACACCCTTGCCGCCGTACCGTTTCGCGTCGCCGTCGCGCAGTTCGACCGCTTCGTGCGCGCCCTTCGATGCGCCCGAGGGCACCATCGCTTCTTCGACCGCGCCGAAACTCGTCGCGACGCTCACCGCCACCGTCGGGTTACCGCGCGAATCGAGAATCTCGCGCGCGCTCACGCCTTCGATCAGCGGCCGCCCGCCGCCGCGCAACGACTCCAACGACATCGCGTTACTCGCGAATCCAGCGTTCGAGATCGTGTTTGCGCGATACGAACTCTTTGGGTTCGAAGAAAATCGCGAGTTCGCGCTCGGCGCTCGCGGCGCTATCGCTACCGTGCACCAAGTTGCGCCCGATATTCTGCGCGAAGTCGGCGCGGATCGTTCCCGGCGCGGCCGAGAGCGGATTGGTCGCGCCCATCAGTTGGCGGCACCCTTCGATCGCACCGTCGCCTTCGACCGCCATCGCCACGATGGGGCCGCTGGTGATGAAATCGACCAGCCCTTGGAAGAACGGTTTGCCGGCGTGCTCGCCGTAGTGTTTGCGTGCGCGCTCGCCGTCGAGCTGCATGAGTTTCATCGCCGCGATGAGGTAGCCGCGCCGTTCGATGCGAGCGATAATCTCGCCGGCGAGCCCGCGCGAAACCGCGTCGGGCTTACAGAGAATCAGAGTACGTTCGATTGCCATAACGGGCGCTTGGGTACGCCCAAGCAGACGTCGAAGCCTCTCGCCGACGATGGAGCAACTGCAGGATCCCTACGCCGCGCTCGCCCCGCACCTCGCCGGGACGCGTTTTTCGCGCATCCGCTACCTGGCCCGCACCGAAAGCACGAATCGCGATGCGAGCGCCCTGCTCGGCGAGCCGGGCTCGGGGGGGCTCACCATCGTCGCGGGCTTCCAGGACGCGGGGGCGGGGCGCAAGGGGCGCGCGTGGATCGCTCCCCCGGGGAGCGCCCTGCTCTTCACCACGATCCTGCCCGAGCCGCTCCCGAGCACGGCGCTCTGGCTCGTGCCTTTCTGGAGCGCCTGCGTGGTCTGGGGCGCGCTGGCAGAGCTCGGGGTCACCACCTGCGCCCAGTGGCCGAACGATCTCTTGCTCGCCGACCGAAAGCTCGCGGGGATGCTTGCCGTCTCGCGCGTCGCCGGCGATCGCGCCTTCGTCGGCTGCGGCATCGGGATCAATCTGCGGCGCTATCCCAACGCCGAACGCGAGGTGAGCCCGCCGCCCGCCTTCTGCGACGATATCCGCCCGCTCGAGGCGCCCCACCTCTTGGCGGCGATCCTTCGGAGCGCCGATGCGATGCTCGATGCCTTCGAGCGCCCGACGGCACTCCTTCGGCGCTGGGAGCACATCGCGGAGATCCCCGGCAAACGCTATCGGCTGCTCCCCGAGGGCGAGAGCGAGCCCTTCGAAGCTCGTGCGCTCGCCCTGGAAACGGGAGGAGCGCTCCGCGTGGAGCGCTCCGATGGGTCGATCGTGGTGGTCGGGCTCGGCGACGTTCGCGCGCTGCGGTAGCGCTATCGGGCGACCCCGCCGAGGTTGACCCCGGCGCCGGAGAGCGCGCTCTTCGCCGAGCTCTCTGCCGACGCGTCGATACTCAAACAGAGGTTCGCCTCGGTGGCGACCCCCGCAGGGCGCGGGATCATCTTCGAAGTCACACCGGCATCCTTGAGCGCTTTGGTGGCGATCATCGTGTCGGCATTACTTGCAAAGAAGAGGACGATATCGGCCATAGCGATTCCGCCTAATGCGCCGCGCCGTACGTCGCGCGAGACGATCCGACGAACGATTTTTCGTCGGGGCGAGGCGCGAAGAGGGAGCAACGCCGTAGCGTTGTGACCGATGAGCAACGATGCATCCGGCGGAAAAGAGCCGGCGGACACGTCGCGGGACGTACGGCGCGGCGCATTAGCTCTGCTCACCCGTGACGAGTTCGTTGAGACCTCCGGCAACCTCGTTCAACTCCGAAACGCGGTCGACGGCCTGCTTCATACGCGAACTCATCTCTTGCGAGAGCGTGTCGATCACGATCACATCGCCGAGTGCTTCGTCGTTGAGGCTCTTGAGTTGCGCGATCTTTCCGCTCGCATCGCCGGCCTTCGCCAGCTCGGCGATAATCGCGCCGCTCTTTTCGATCGTCGATTTCGTCTGCGCGACGTGGTCGCCCGAAACTTCGCTGCCGACGATCACGACGCCGAGCTCCTTCGCCGCGCTCCGCACCTGTTTGCTGCGCGTCGCGAGATGTTTGGAGAGCCGTTCGACGATGGGGATCGCGAGGAAGAGCGCGAGGATCATCGCGAGCAAGCCCCAGAAGAGCAACGTGTTGGTAGTATGCGCGATGATGCCGGTAATCTGCGCGCGCGGAATCCCGTACCAGAGCGCGCCGATTACTTTACTCTGGTCGTTGAGAATGGGATCGATGTGCGCGATGTAGGTAATCGGGCCGATCCGTTCGGTCCCGGTGTACGGCGTGCCATTTTCGACGACCGATTTCGCACTTTTTACCTGGCGATCGACTTCGCGCGTGCCGTCCTTCGCTTTAATGTTGCTGGAGATGATGACGTCGCCTTGCAGGATCGCCGTCTTGCCGCCGAGCGCTTTGGTGCTCTGATCGACGATGTCGTAGGCGTGGTTCAGCAACACGCCGCCGTAAACCGCGCCGATCGTGCGATCGGCGGAATCACTCATCGGCGCGGCCGAGACCAGCGCGAGGCCAGCGGTCGAGCTTCCGACATTCGCGCCGGAAGCATCGGTAATCGTCATCTGCGCTTGGGGCGCGAGCCCTTCGGCGGCGAGTTCCTTCGCGGTCAAGATCGCGGCTGTGCTCACCGTCTCACCGGTCAGCGCGCGCGCGACGATCGATTCTTTTGCGAGCGAGCCCGGCTGCATGCCGTTCGCACGCGCGAGCACTTTTCCGTTTGCGTCCACGACGGTGAGGAACGAGAGGTTCGAGGTGCGAGCGATATTCGCGAGCTGATCCTGGAGCTGCGCCGTGTCGTGCGATTGCACCGCTTTCAAGAGCGCGCTGGAAGCCGCATCCTGCGATACGAGGACCTTGATGAGATCGCGATGCGAACTCCAATAGCCACCGAACGCGCCGGCGCCGTTGGTCACCTCGCTCTTGCCGAGGTTGAACAGGTCGCGCTGCAGCACGACTCGCGTCGCGATGACGCTCACCAGAAAAAAAAGCACCACGGCACCGATGATCGTGCCGAGCAATCTGACGCGTAACGTCATTTTCATTCGCCGATTCCCTCCGTCGTTGTGTCGCTCACTTTGAAATGGTTCAGCCGTTCGTCCATCTGTTTCATCCCGGCGGTCATCCCGTCGAGCGACGTCAGGATCCGTTGTGCGCTATCGGTAACCTCTTTATTTACATAGGTCAGCACCTCTACCGAGGATGCGTTCTGAGCCGATATCGACGCGATATCGGAGAACGCCTTATTTACGTCGTCGGACTGGCTCTGCATCGAGCCCGTCGCTTGCATATTTAACGCTACCGACTTCGTAATCTCTTCGATCGAACGAATCACCTGATAGGAGTTCGAACTCATCGCGCGCGCGACCGAGCTGATCTCGCCGATCTGTTGGTTGGCGGTCAGCACGGCGTGAACGATCGCTTGGAGCGCCCCCGAGGCGGAATTGGTACTGTTGACGTTCTCCTCGACGCGTTCGGTAAGTCGATCCATCGCATCGACGACCTCCGAAATAACCGCTTGCGTCGAGCTGATATGTCCGGCGATCTCTTTCGTCGCCGAGACGCTTCCATCGGCGAGCTTCCGAATCTCGCTCGCGACGACGGCGAAACCTCTACCGTGTTCGCCCGCGCGCGCCGCTTCGATCGCCGCGTTGAGCGCGAGCAAGTTCGTCTGTTCGGCGATACGGTCGATCACCTTCACGATATCGCCGATCTGCTCGGAGTTACTGCCGAGCTGTCGGATATCGCCGGCGAGTTCGTTGATGGTCGAACGGATCGACTGCATCCCCGCGACGATCGTTTCGATCGCGGTGCCGCCGCCGGCGGCGGTCTGCGACATCTCCGTCGAGATCGACGAGAGCGAATCGACCTGCGCGGTCACTTGTTCGATCGAGCTCGCCATGTTCGATACGGAGAGCGCAGTCTCGTCGAGACTGCGCGTTTGCTCTTCGGCGGCCGCAGCGATCGATGCGATCGCGTCGGTCAGCGCGCGGACCTTTGCCGTCGCTTGGTCTACGATCCGCGATTGTTCGTTGATGCCTTCGTCGAGTTGTCCTTGCGCGACCGAGGCGCCCTCGATCACCGCGAGCGCGGTCGATGCGGTCGAGCGGAGTTCCGCGCCCGAGGCGCCGAGATTCGCCGAATTCTGATGAAGTTCGCGGAAAAATTCGCGGAGACCGAAAATGAGTTTGTTGAGCGCGACGGCGAGCTCGCCGAGCGCGGCATCGGGGGATGCAATATTTTTCGTAAAATCGCCGCTCGAGACTTCGCGAATGCTCGCAGCGAGCGTCGCGACGCCCGAACGCACGTCGGCCGATTCTCCGCGCGGAAGCGCGGGGCGCGATATCGTCGCGCTCCGAAACGCATACTGCCCGGGCTCGAACTCCTCGGCGGTATCGATGCGCGAGATCTCGCCCGCAAAGAGCAGGCTGACTGCGATGCCGACGATGCCGAGAAGCACGCTGCCCGAGATCGCCTGGTGGCTGTGGTGGGCGTGGCGCGCCCAGAAATCGATCAGTGCGACCGCTACGGCGAGCAGCGTACCGATCGGCACGCCGACGAAGGCCGCGCCGACGGCGACGATCCCAAGGAGCAGAACTTCGATGGCGACGGCGTTTCCGTACCACGCCGCAAGGCCGGCCACGAGCGCCGCGATTGCAGCGATCCCGATACGCGCCGGCAGCCCGAAGCGCGAACGCATTGCCGCAATTTTCGCATAGAGCACGACGACCTAGGAACCTCCTCTGGCGCTAGCGCTGGCCTACTTTAAGGGTTCTTTAGCCTTGCGGAGCGACTTTTACTGCCGGGCCCGACTTATTCTGCCGAGACAGGCCTCGCAGAGGTTCGGCGACTTTGTATCGGTTTCGAAAACCGAGCTGGTCGCGTGCATGGCGCAACGCGGCGAGTGGCAGCTCCGCAGCCCCATCGCGCGCCCGAGCGCGTAGACCGCCTCTTTGAGTACGCGCTGAAAGAGGAGGTTCGGATCGGGATCCTCCCCGTAGAACTCGGGGCGCAAGCGATGGAGCGAAACGACGCCGGTCCCCGTGTTCGCGTCGGCGTCGGCAAAGAGGTAACGCTGCGAGGTCTTGTAGCAGTCGAACTCGGTCAGAGCGAGCGCGAAGCCCTCCTGCCCCGGGAAACCGCGCGCGATGCGCGCGTAGAGCGTCGGAGCGAAGAGTTGATTGCGCGTGGCGTTGAGCGCGGTGCGAGCGAGCGCTAACGAGCGTTCGATACGAACGCCGGTGAGGAAGCGCTCCTCGATGCAGACGGCGAGCCGATCGGCGAGGCGTGCGTCGACGGTGTTCACCGGTATCAGACGAATGATCTTTGCCATGCTCCTTCCTCGCCCGCTATTCGGCGTTCGCTACCGGAAAACTTGTCGGCGATAGGGAAGGCTGCGCGATGATCGTTGGTTTGGGGATCGACCTCGCCGAGGTCGATCGGTATCGTTTCGACGAACGCGAACGCGCCGCGTTCGCGCGAAAGGTCTATACCGAAGCCGAGATGAGCTACGCCATGCGCAAACGTAACTGGCCCGAACGCCTCGCGGGTTTCTTCGCCGCAAAGGAGGCGACGCGGAAAGCGTTCGGCCACGCGATCCCATGGCGCGACGTCGAAGTGGGGCACGAACCGAGCGGCCGTCCGACGATTCTGCTGCACGGCGAAGCGTGCGCGTTGCTCCAAGAACGCGAGATCGCGCGCATCCACCTGACGATCACGCACACCGCAACGACCGCCGCCGCGGTCGTCATCTTCGAACGATGATTCCCGTCCTGCTCCCCGAGCAGCTCCGCGCGCTCGATGCCGCATCCTGCGAACGCCTCGGCGAGATCGCACTGATGCGTGCGGCGGGCGCGCGTATCGCGGCCTGCATCGACGGGCTCCTCCCGCGCGGCGGCCGCGTGCTCGCCGTCGCCGGGCCGGGGAACAACGGCGGCGATGCGTTCGCCGCGCTCGCCTCCTTAGGAAAACAGCACGAACGCATCGTCCTCGAACTACCCGCCGGCAAGCACTCAGCAGCGCGCGACGACGCGCGAGAACGCGCGCTCGCATCGGGAGTGCGCTGCATTCCGTGGCACGAAAACGAGGCGCGCGCCGCGGCACTTTCGCGCGCGGAATTGCTCGTCGACGGAATCTACGGCAGCGGCGCGCGGCTACCGCTCGATACGATCGCCTGCGACGCGGTCGCGGCGATCGGCGAACGCGCGCTCCCCTGCGTCGCCATCGATATGCCGACCGGTCTCGACGCGCGCACCGGCGCCGTTCCCGGCCTCGCGATTCGCGCGCACCTCACCGTCGCGCTCGGAGCGCTCGTCCCGGCTCACCTGCTCGATCCGGGACGCGCCTTCGTCGGCAAACTCGTGCTCGCCGATATCGGCTTTCCCGCCGATCTGCTCGCCGAGATCGTTCCGCGCTTCGTCACACACGATATAGCGAGCGCTCGCGCGGCGATGCCGCAGCGCGACGAACGCGCCGATAAGCGGAGCGCCGGAAGCCTGCTCGCGATCGTCGGGAGCGCGCAATTCCCCGGTGCCGCGGTGCTCTGCGCGCGCGCGGCGGCGCGAGCGGGCGCCGGCTACGTCACCGTCGCGGCCCCCGCCGCGGCGATCGCCTCGTTGCGCGCGCGGCTCGTCGAAGAGATCGTCGTCGAGCTTCCCGCCGATCCGCGCGAAGCGAACGCACTGCTCGCCGATCTCGAGGCGCGCCACCGCGCGCTCGCGATCGGTCCCGGACTCGGCCTCGCCGACGATGTCGGCGCGATGGTGCGCGAACGTTTGGCGGCGACGAATCTTCCGGCCGTCGTCGACGCGAGCGCGCTCTTCCACCTCGCCAAACATCTCGCACCGCTCCGCGGGCGCGCGGCGATTCTCACTCCGCACGAAGGCGAGTTCGCGCGTCTGTCGGGCGAAGGCAGCGTGCGGCCGGGAACGCGCGTCGAACGGCTACGTGCGTTCGTCGAATGGAGCGGGATACCGACGCTGCTCAAAGGGCGCGACACGTTGGTCGAGGATGGAAGTCGCACCTACGTTAACCCGAGCGGCACCAACGCGCTTGCGACCGCGGGCAGCGGCGACGTGCTCACCGGCATTATCGGCGCGCTCCTCGCGCGCGGTTGCACGCCGTTCCAAGCGGGAGCGCTCGGCGCGTTCTGGCACGGACGCGCGGGGCAGGCGGCGCAACGCCGACGCGAATTCGGCGTCGTTGCGAGCGATCTTATCGATGCGTTGGGGAACGCGTTTCGCTAAGCATGCGGCAAAACGCATCTTCGTCGAGCACCGGCACGTCGAGATCGCGCGCGCGTTGGAGTTTGCTCCCCGCCTCCGAACCGGCCACGACGTAGTCGGTCTTCGCGCTCACCGATTCGCTCGTGCGCGCGCCGAGCCGTTCGAGCGCGCCCTTCGCTTCCTCGCGCGTCATCGTTGCGAGCGTGCCGGTCAGCACGAAGCGCTTGCCTTTGATTGCGGAGTCCGCAACGGGCGCGACGCCGCGCTCCTCCATCGCCACTCCGGCGGCGGCGAGCGCTTCCAGCGCGGCGCGATTTCTCGCCTGCGCGAAAAAGAGCCGCACGCTCGCCGCGACCTCCGGACCGATTCCCTCGCTCCGTTGCAGCGCGCTTTCGTCGGCTTCGGCGAGCGCCGCCATGCTGCGAAAATCGCGCGCTAGAATCGCCGCGGTCTGTTCGCCGACGTAGCGAATGCCCAACCCGACGAGCAAGCGCGTGAGGCCGCGTTCCTTACTAGCGGCGATTGCGGCGACGAGGTTCCCTGCGCTCTTCGCGCCGAGACGATCGAGGGCGGCGAGCCGGGGGGCGTCGAGCGCGTAGAGATCGGCGAACTCCTTCACCAGACCGCCGCTCACCAGTTGCTCGGCGAGCACGTCGCCGAGCCCTTCGATATCCATCGCGCCGCGCGATGCGAAGTGCCGGAGTCGCTCGACGAGTTGCGCCGGGCACGACGCGTTGGTGCAGCGGGCCATCGCTTCCCCGTCGGGGCGATCGACGTCCGCGCCGCAGACCGGGCAGTGCGTCGGCATGTGAAAGATGCGCTCTTTCCCGGTTCGCAGTTCGCGAATCGGGCCGACGACGCGCGGAATGACGTCGCCGGCGCGGACGACGATCACCGTATCGCCGATGCGAATATCGTTGCTCGCGATATACGCTTCGTTGTGCAAGGTCGCGTTCCGAATCGTGATGCCGCCGATCTCCACCGGAGCGAGGACCGCATTGGGGTTGAGCGTTCCGGTGCGCCCGACGCTCACCGTAATATCCTCGAGCTTCGTCGTCGCTTCGCGCGCCTTAAACTTGTAGGCGATCGCCCAACGTGGATCCCGAGCGACGGTGCCGAGGCGCTCTTGGAAATCGAAGCGATCGACCTTGATCGCCACGCCGTCGATCTCGTAATCGAGTTCGTCGCGACGCCGCTCCCATTCGTCGCAGAAGGCGACCGCCTCGTCGATGGAGGCGACCGCGCGCACGTTGGGGTTCACCGGAAAACCGAGTTCGCGCAACCGCTCCAGCGCCGCGTGCTGCGTCGCGATCTCCGGAGGCGGCTCGACGAGCGTGTAGGCGAAAAACGAGAGCCGCCGCTCGCGCGTCTGTGCCGGGTCGAGCTGGCGCAGGCCGCCGGAGGCCGCGTTGCGCGGATTTGCGAAGCGCGGCGCGCCCTCGCGTTCGCGCCGCAGGTTGAGCGCATCGAAATCGCTGCGACGCAGATAGACTTCGCCGCGCGCTTCGAAATCACCACGAATCGCTTCGCGCAACCGTAACGGCACGCCGGGAATGACGCGCAAGTTCTCGGTCACCTCTTCGCCGACGCGCCCGTCGCCGCGCGTCGCACCACGAACGAACGCGCCGTCGCGGTAACGCACCGCAACGGCGAGGCCGTCGATCTTCAGTTCGCAGATATAACGAACCGCGCTCTCGCCGAGTAATTTCCGGACGCGTTCGTCGAACGCCCGTAGTTCCTCGCTGGAGAATGCATTTGCGAGGCTGAGCATCGGCGTTGCGTGCTCGACCGGCGCGAATCGTTGCGAAGGTGCCGCTCCGACGCGGCGCGTCGGCGAGAGATCGCTCTGCAGGTCGGGATGCGCTTCTTCGAGGTCCCGCAACTCGCGCATCAGTTGGTCGTATCGCGCGTCCGAGATCGTCGGCGCGTCGAGAACGTAGTACCGGTAGTTCGCTTCGTCGAGTTGCGCGCGCAGCGACTCGACGCGTTCTCGCGTGGTCACGACTGCGCGCGGGGGCTCGCGACCTGAATCGGATAACCGTCGGGATCGCCGATCACCGCGACGCGCCCGAACGGCTCGTCGTAGGCGTCTTGAAAGATCGGCACTTCGAGGTGGCGGCAGTCGGCGAGAAACGCATCGACGTTATCGACGCAAAATCCCAACTGCAGCGAGCCCGGACGCACCGCGAGTAGCCCGCTCCGCGCGTGCAGACTCAACGCCACGCCCTCGCGCAGTTCGAGATCGATCCGCACCGGTGACGCATCGGCGGTAACGCGAAAGCCGAGTATATCGCGATAGAACCGGAGCGAACGGTGAAGATCCCCGCAAACGAGCATGACCGCCGAGAGGCTTGCGAATCCCATAGGGCTACGCTTCGACGACGGCGCGCTCACCCTTCGCCAGATCGTCGAGCGCCGCAAGATTTTCCGATTCGATGCGGCGCAGTCGCGCCGCGTTCGGGCGCTTGCGTCCGGTCGCGCGTTCGTCGGCGAGCACCGGTTTGAGGTACGCACCCGTGTAGGAAGCGCTATTTTGCGCGAGTTCTTCGGGGGTTCCCACCGCGACGATCGTTCCGCCTCGGTCGCCGCCCTCGGGGCCGAGATCGATCGCGTAGTCGGCGCTCTTAATAACGTCGAGATTGTGTTCGATGGTTAAGACGGTGTTGCCGGTCGCAACCAAACGTTGCAGCACCTCGAGCAACTTGTGAATATCCGCAAAATGGAGCCCCGTCGTCGGCTCGTCGAGCACGTAGATCGTTCGCCCGGTCGAACGTCGCGCGAGTTCGGTCGCGAGTTTCACGCGTTGCGCCTCGCCGCCCGAGAGCGTCGTCGCGGGCTGGCCCATCTTGATGTAGCCGAGGCCGACGTCGCAGATCGTGCGGAGGCGGTTGTGGATGCGCGGGATCGATTCGAAGAAGCGATCGGCTTCGTCGACGCGCATATCGAGAACGTCGGCGATGTTCTTTCCTTTGTACTTCACCTCGAGCGTCTGGGCGTTGTAGCGCTTGCCTTTGCAGACCTCGCACGGAACGTAGACGTCGGGAAGGAAGTGCATCTCGATTTTGATGATGCCGTCGCCCTGGCAGGCTTCGCAACGCCCGCCTTTGACGTTGAACGAGAAGCGTCCGGGCGTATAGCCGCGCATCTTCGCCTCGGGGACCATCGAAAAGAGATCGCGTATGAGATCGAAGGCACCGGTGTAGGTCGCCGGGTTGCTGCGCGGCGTCCTTCCGATCGGCGATTGGTCGATGACGACGAGTTTGTCGAGCGCGTCGACGCCCTTGAGCGAACCGTAGGTTCCCGCGGGCGCTCCGCCGTGAAGGTGTTGGTTCAGCGCGCGCACGATCACCTGATTGACGAGCGACGATTTTCCGCTTCCGCTCACCCCGGTCACCGCGCAAAAGACGCCGAGCGGAATCCGCAGGTCGAGATCGCGCAGGTTGTTGGCGCGCGCCTTTCGCACCTCGAGCCACCCCTTCGGCGCGCGACGTTCGGCGGGAATGGGAATGAATTTCCGGCCGCTCAAATACGCGCCGGTCTCCGAACGCGGATTCGCGAGCACTTCGTCGAGCGTCCCGACGGTAAGGATCTCGCCGCCCTCCGCACCGGCCCCCGGCCCGATATCGACGATCACGTCGGCGGAACGCATCGTATCTTCGTCGTGCTCGATCACCACGAGTGTGTTGCCGATATCCCGCAGGGTTCGCAAGGTGGCGAGAAGCCGATCGTTGTCGCGTTGGTGCAAGCCGATCGAAGGTTCGTCGAGGATGTAGAGCACGCCGACGAGCGCGCTGCCGATTTGCGTCGCCAACCGGATGCGCTGCGATTCGCCTCCCGAAAGGGTCGTCGCCGAACGCGCGAGCGTGAGGTAATCGAGCCCGACGTTTGAGAGAAAGCTCAAACGCGCGCGAATCTCTTTGACGATCTGGTGCGCGATCTGCAAATCGCGTTCGCGAAGTTCGAGCGTTGCGAAAAAGCTCTCCGCCCGCTCGACGGAGAGACGCGTCAGCTCGTCGATATTCACGCCGGCGATCTTCACCGCGAGCGCCTCGGGCTTCAGGCGCGCCCCCTTGCAGGCCGGGCAGACGGAGGTCGCCATGTATTTTTCGATATCTTCTTTGACGTACTCGCTCGACGTCTCGGCGTAGCGGCGCTGCAAATTATTCACGACGCCTTCGAAGGTCGCCTTATACTCCCACGTTTTTCCGGAACGCGTTTTATAGGCGAACTCTTGCTCGCGGTCGGTACCGTAGAGCACGACGTCGAGCACCTCTTCGGAGAAGCGCTCGACCGGCGTCGTCATGCGCACGTTGTAGCGACGCAAGACCCGTTCGAGTTGCTGCAGGTAGTACGCATTCATGGAGGGGAAGCGCCCCGTCCCTAACGTCTTGCTCCACGGCACGATCGCGCCGTCGGCGATCGATTTACTACGGTCGGGAATGACCTTCCAGGGATCGATCTCGACCTTTTCGCCGAGCCCACTGCAGGCGGGGCAGGCTCCGTACGGCGAGTTAAACGAGAAGAGGCGCGGGGCGAGCTCTTCGAACGAGAGCCCGCATTCAACGCAGGCGAACGCCTCGCTGAAGGTCAGTTCGCGCGGCTTCGCTTTCGGTTCTTCGATCGAAGCGGTCACGATGCCGGTCGAGAGGCGCAGCGTGGTCTCGACGGAGTCGGTGAGTCGCTTGCGAATATCGGGCTTGTTCACCAGACGGTCGACGACCACTTCGATGGTATGTTTGCGTTTTTTATCAATTGCGATTTTCTCGCGCAGTTCGCGCATCTCGCCGTCCACGCGCACGCGGGCGAAGCCCTCCTTTGCGATCTCTTCGAAGAGCTTGGCGTACTCGCCCTTGCGGCCGCGAACCAAGGGCGCCAATAAGACGATGCGCGTGCCTTCGGGGAGTTCGAGAATCGCGTCGACGATCTGTTCGCTGCTTTGCGTCGTAATCGCGCGCCCGCATTTCGGGCAGTGCGGCACGCCGATGCGCGCGAAGAGCAGGCGCAGGTAGTCGTAGATCTCGGTGACGGTTCCCACCGTCGAGCGCGGGTTGCGTGAGGTCGATTTCTGATCGATGGAGATCGCCGGCGAGAGCCCTTCGATGTAATCGACGTCGGGCTTCTCCATCTGCCCCAAAAATTGGCGCGCGTACGACGAGAGCGACTCGACGTACCGGCGCTGCCCCTCGGCATAGATCGTATCGAAGGCCAGCGAGGATTTCCCGGAGCCCGAGAGCCCGGTCACGACGATGAGCCGATTGCGCGGCAGCGTCAGATCGACGTTTTTGAGATTGTGTTCGCGCGCGCCCTTAATAACGATCGAATCGAGTCCGTGTCCCATCTTTATCCGTTCCGAGACCGCGCCGCAGCGATCTCCAGCGCTCGACCAACCCCTGAAAACGCCGTGACGGTTGCATGCGGGGGCGGCGCGTCGGCGGGCAGGTCCTCTCCGCGCACGTTGAGCCAGATCGCGGTCATCCCGGCCGCTAAGGCGCCGGCGATATCGCGGTCGTACCGGTCGCCGACCATCGCGGCGTGCTTCGGCGGCACCCCGAGCCGCTCGCACGCGTATTCGAAGAACGCCGGGTCGGGCTTGAGCAGGCCGGTGTCGTCGGCAAAAAAGGTCGCATCGACCGCTTCGGCGAGCCCGAGCAGCGCGATTTTCTCCACGTGCGTCTCCGCAAAGCCGTTGGTGAGGATGCCGAGCCGGCGCCCGCGCGTCCGCTGTTCCTCCAACAACTCCAGCGCCCCGGGAAAGAGCGCGAAATATTTCTTTCGTAGCAGATAGTAGCGCTCGGCGGTTCGGCGCGCGAGTGCGGGATCGGCGATACCGACCTCGGCGAGCGCGCGCTCCCACATCGTTTCCCGCAGACGCGCCAACTTCGTGCGCAGTTGCTCGGCGGTAATGCCGTGCCAAAAACGCGCGGCCTCGCGAGCGTAGGCGTCGGCGAGTTGCCGCGCGTCGATCCCGCGTTCGCGCGCGACCTCTTCGGCACTCTCCATCCCCGCGAGCAAACAGGCCTGCGTGTCGTCGTGTAACGTATCGTCGAGGTCGAAGAGGACGAGGTCGATCATTCCGCATCTCTTTCGTCGAGCGCGCGCGCGAGCACTTTCGGCGCGCGCGCTCCGAACAAAATCGATTCGGCGGCCCCGCTCTGCTTGCGCACCTCGATGAGTTCGTCGCGCACCGCAGCGGCTTTTTCGAACTCGAGATTCGCCGCGAACTCGCGCATCTTTTTTTCGAGGTCGGCGGCCATGCGCGCGGCGACCTCGCGCGGCAACCGATCGCGCGCGCTCGCTTTTTTCTCGCCGCGATCGCCCCCGCCGACCATCGCCAAAATATCGCGCACTTCCTTACGGACGCTGCGCGGCTCGATGCCGTGCTCGAGGTTGTAGGCCGTCTGGCGTTCGCGGCGCCGACGCGTTTCGCCGATCGCACGTGCCATCGATTCGGTGAGGTTATCGGCGTACATGATGACCTTACCCTCGACGTGGCGGGCGGCGCGGCCGATGGTTTGAATCAACGAAGTCGCGCTGCGCAGGTAGCCTTCCTTATCGGCATCGAAGATCCCGACGAGCGAGACCTCCGGCAGATCCAGTCCTTCGCGCAACAGATTGATACCGACGAGCACGTCGAACACGCCATTTCGCAGATCGCGTAGAATCGAGATCCGCTCGAGCGTATCGACTTCGCTGTGCAGGTAGCGGACCTTCAAGCCCGCTTCCACGAGGAAATCGGTGAGGTCCTCGGCCATTTTTTTCGTCAACGTGGTTACGAGCACGCGTTCGTTGCGTGCGACGCGAAGGCGAATCTCTTCCATCAAATCGTCGACCTGATGGCGCGTCGGGCGCACCTCGATCTCGGGATCGACGAGCCCCGTCGGGCGCACGATCATCTCGACTACCTGAGCGCTCCGTCCGGTCTCGTAGGTTCCCGGCGTCGCCGAAACGTAAATCGCTTGGTTGAGGTGCTCGTCGAACTCTTCGTAACTCAACGGTCGATTATCGAGAGCGCTGGGAAGCCGGAAGCCGTGCTCTACCAGCGAGAGTTTTCGCGCGCGATCGCCGGGCAGCATACCGTGAACCTGCGGTAACGTGACGTGCGACTCGTCGACAAAGAGCAGCCAGTCCTTCGGGAAAAAGTCGAGCAAGCACCACGGCGTCGATCCCGCCTCGCGCCCGGTGAGATGGCGCGAGTAATTCTCGATGCCGTTGCAGTAGCCGACCTCGCGCAACATGTCGAGATCGTAGCGCGTTCGTTGCTCCAGCCGTTGCGCTTCGAGCAACTTCCCCCCATCGCGCAGCACCGCGAGCCGCTCGAACAGTTCGGCCTCGATGCTCGCGATCGCGCGGCGGAGTTTTTCGTCGGGCGTGATGAAATGCTTGGCGGGGAAGACGAGGAGTTCGTCTTTCGATTCGACGTACTCGCCCGTCATTAAATTCACGACGTTGATCGCTTCGATCGTGTCGCCGAAAAATTCGATTCGATGGACGAGTTCCTCTTCGACGCCGACGAGCTCCAACGTGTCGCCGCGCACGCGAAAGGTGCCTCGTACTAAATTGAGATCGTTCCGACGGTACTGCATATCGACCAACCGGCGCAGCAGGTAATCGCGATCGATCTCTTCTCCCACGGCGATGCGCTGCGACATCTCCATGTAATCCGAGGGCGATCCGAGGCCGAAGATGCACGAGACCGAGGCGACGATGAGCGTGTCCCGCCTCGTCAGCAAGGATTGCGTCGCGGCGTGGCGCAGGCGCTCGATCTCGTCGTTGATCGAGGAATCCTTCTCGATGTAGGTATCGGTCGCCGCTACGTACGCTTCGGGCTGGTAATAGTCGAAGTAGGAAACGAAATACTCGACCGCATTTTGCGGGAAAAATTCGCGAAATTCGGCACAGAGCTGGGCAGCAAGCGTCTTATTGTGGCAGAGCACGAGCGTCGGTTTTTGGACGAGTTCGATGGTGCGCGCCATCGCCATCGTCTTTCCAGAGCCGGTCACGCCGAGCAATGTCTGAATGCGGTCGCCGCGCCTCACGCCGTCGGCGAGCGCCTCGGTTGCCGCCGGCTGGTCGCCGGCGAGCGAGAAGGGTGAAACGAGCCGAAATGTTCCCTGCAAAGCCACTTTGAGCGTGATTCGGCGAGGAGTGAGAGCGGCCCGCTCGGAACCACAGGGTCTACCCGCCCGCCCTAGGAGCCAGCCCTTGAGCACCACGCCTCTCCTTTTTTCCGGGAGTTCGAATCCGCAACTCGCCGAGGCGATCGCCAAGCGCATGAAAATTTCGTTGGGCGACGCACTCGTGACGAAGTTCAAAAACGAAGAGACGCGCATCGAGATTCGCGAGAACGTCCGCGGAGCGGAGGTCTTCGTCGTGCAGTCGATCTGCAAGGCCCCCAACGGAAACGGCGTCAACGACGCCCTCGTCGAGCTGCTCCTCATGATCGACGCCCTCCGCCGCGCCTCGGCGGCCCGTATCACCGCCGTGGTTCCCTATTACGGCTACGCCAAACAAGATAAAAAGACCAAGCCGCGCGAGCCGATCTCCGCGAAGGTCGTCGCGAACTTACTGAAAACGACGGGAACGAAGCGCGTGGTCACGATGGATCTTCACGCCGCGCAGATTCAGGGCTTTTTCGATATTCCGGTCGACAATTTAATGGCGATGCCGACGCTCTGCAATTATCTCAAGCGCGAAGGGCTCAGCGACGATCGCATCGTCGTCGTCTCCCCCGACGCGGGCGGTGTCCACCGCGCCGAATTGTTCGCCAAGCGGCTCAATGCCTCACTCGCGATCGTTTTCAAGCGCCGCCCGCAGCCCGACGTCTCCGAGGTTACCGATATCGTCGGCGACGTGAACGGCAAAGTTGCGGTGATCGTCGACGATATGATCTCGACCGGCGGCACGCTTGCCAAGGCCGCCGAAGCGATCAAGGCGCGCGGTGCGACGAGCGTACATACCGTCGCGACGCACGGCCTCTTCGCCGACAACGCGATCGAGGTACTCGCCAATTCGGTGATCGAACGCGTCATCATTACCGACACCATTCCCATCTTGCAGCCCGCCGGCGAGAAGTTCGTCCAACTCTCGATCGCGCAGACCTTCGCCGACGCGATCGGCCGCATCACGACCAACCGGTCGGTCTCCGAACTCTTCAGCGTCGACGACATGAAAATCGACGCGAACTTCGCAGAGCCCGTTACCGTTTCCTGAACCGACCCTACCAACGAGAAAGCAGAGGAACCCCATGCCTACCAAAGCACACATCCTTCCCGTCGAGCCCCGCGAAACGACGGGCTCCTCCTCAGCATCGGCGCTGCGCGCGAAAGGCATGGTGCCCGCAGTTCTCTACGGACACGGCGACGCACCGCGCCATTTGGCGATGGAAGGGCGCGCGTTCGAAGAGCTCGCCGGTCGCCATGAAGCCGGCGGCGTGCTGACGCTCGTCCATGCGGGAAGGACGATCGACACCGCGTTATTGCGCGCGGTTCAACGCCATCCGGTGACGCGCCGCGTCATTCACGTCGATTTCCAGCGCGTCGGCTTGAACGAGGCGGTGACCGCGCGCGTGCCGATCGCTACCGTTGGGGTCGCGCCCGGCGTGAAGGAGTTCGGCGGCGTGATGGATCTGCTCTCGCACCACATCGAAGTGGAAGGCCCTGCCGACCAATTGCCGGAGCATATCGATATCGATGTCAGCGAGCTCGGCGTTCACCGGCACGTTAGCGCAGGCGACGTCAAACTGCCGAAGGGTTTTCGCCTCGTCACCTCGCCCGAGACCGTCCTCATTACCGTCGAGGCTTCGAAGACGGCGCGCCAGGTTGAAGAGAGCGCCGTCGGAACGACCGCCGAGCAGATCGAACCCGAAGTGCTCGGTCAAAAGAGCGAGATCAAGGCATAAGCAATCGCAGCGAATCGCCGAGCCTGATCGTCGGGCTCGGCAACCCCGGAAAAGAGTACGAGGCAACGCGCCACAACGTCGGCTTCATGATCGTCGACGAAGTAGCGCGTCGTTTCGGCGTTACGAACTGGCGCCAAAAGGATCGAGCGCGTCAGGCCTTGGTGCGCGAACGGAACGTGCTCCTCGTCGAACCCACCTCCTATATGAATCTCAGCGGCGTTCCAGTTCGCTTGATTTCGTCGTGGTATCGTACGCCGCCCGAACGCATTCTCGTCATCAGTGACGATATGGATCTACCGCTCGGGCGCCTGCGCATGCGCGCGTCGGGTGGTCACGGCGGCCATAACGGATTGCGCTCGATTATCGGAACGATCGGCGAGCACTTCGCCCGCCTGCGCGTCGGCGTCGGGCGCCCCGAGGGCGGGGATAGTATCGACTACGTACTCGGCGCATTTCCCGTCGCGCAACGCGATACGCTCGCGCGCGTCGTCGTCGCCGCCGCCGATGGGGCCGAACGCTGGCTCGCCGAAGGGACCGAGCGCGCGTTACCGAGCGTGAACGCCTTTCGCGCCGACTAAATCGGCGCATACAGTTGCCGATTCTCCTAGTAAGGGGGAACGCGCGACGGTGAGCGTAGAGAGACTTTCGGGAACGACCTTCGTACTACGCTGCGATCGAGAGACGGCGAACGCACAGGATGCAACGCTGTTCGCCGATATCGACGTGCTCCGCGAGAAAGGTGTCGGAGCGGTAATCGTCGCGCCGGATTCTCCGAGCGCCCGCGCGCTGGTGATGCGCATGAACCTCTCGCAGAACCGCGCGGTCGGGGTGACCGGAGCGGACGGCGCGCTGCTGCCGCGTGCCGCCGGCGGCGTTGGGGCGGTTCAACCCGAGGTGTTGCTCGCGCTGCTCGATGCAGGCTTCGTTCCGATCGTCGAACCGGTCGCCTACGCACCGATCGCCGCGCGTGAAGAGCTCGTTGAAGCCGACGAGGTCGCGCGCGCCGTCGGCGTCGCCCTCCACGCATCGCGAGCGATCTTCTTTCACCGCGCCGGTTCGGTCGCCAATCCGCTGACCAACGATCCCATCTTCGAACTCACCGCCGCCGAGGCACTCGCGCTCGCCGATGACGAACGCGTCGCCCCCGATCTGCGCGCGACGATGCGCGCCGCCGCGCGCGGCGTCCGCGGCGGTATCGGCGCCGCGGAGATCTGCGATGGACGCATCGCACACGCGGCGGTGATCGAACTGCTCACCGAACGGCACGTCGGCACGCGCGTCACCGGTGGAGTCGTTCTCGCGGCGTAACGTACGGGATCGAGATGTGCGATGGGCGCCGACGTTCTCCGTCGGCGCCCATCGCGTTTACCGGGTGCGGAGTTTAGAGTCCGGCGACTCCATTCGGCGTGCCGACGCCGGTCGGACCGTCGTAGCCGACTTCGCCGTTGCAGACGTACGCGTACGTGCAGGTGCCGTTGCTTCCCGACGTCACGTCGTTGAAGTCGGCGGTGTGCGAGTACGGATACGATCCGTAGGTTACCGATGCGGCATTCCCCGCGAGCGCGTACGCCGACGCGATGACCGGGCTCGCGACGCTGGTGCCGCCGAAGACGAGCCAGCCGGTGTTCCGTTTCGAACCGTAGCTATCGTAAACGGCGACGCCGGTGTTCGGATCGGCATCGGCGGAAACGTCGTTGTTGGTGCGGTTCGGGCAGGCGAAGACCGAACCGGTCTGCCACGAGGGCTTCGCAACGTAGGCGCTGCAACCGCTGCCGCTCCCGCTCCACACGGTCTCGCTCCAGCCGCGCGCGTTACTCGCTCGGTTGAGCGTGGTGCCGCCGACCGCGGTGACGGTCGCATACGATGCAGGCTGTTCGGCGCCGGTCCCGCTATCGCCGGCGCTCGCCGTGATCGCGATGCCGGGGTGATCGTACGCGGAGTTCGTGGCGTTGGTCTCGCTGCCGCCGTAGCTATTGCTGATCTCCGTCGCTCCGAGCGATGCGGCGGTATTGACGGCGGTATCGAGATCGCTGTTCGAAGCGCTGCTCGCTTCTACGAGCAGAATGTGGCAGTTCGGGCAGACCGCCGAGACCATATCGAGATCGAGCGAGATCTCTTGCCCCCAGCTCGAATTACCACGCGGGTAGCTTCCCTGAACGCCGTTCTGATTGACCTTTTTGAAGCAGCCGTTCGCAGTGGTGCAAGCCGGGATTCCGTACTGCGAACGATAGACGTTCACGTCGTTCTCCGCGTTCGGATCGTCGTAGGCATCGACGATCGCCACGGTCTGTCCGCTTCCCGCCGTCGTCGACGGGAACGAGTATGCCGAACGAAGATCGCTCGGCCCGTAGCCGGCGGGCGTCGCCGAGCTGCCGCCGGGGCGACTCATCGCGACCCGCATCGAGGGGTCGACCGGCGCGCCGATATCGGTGCGCATGAGTGCAAAGCAGCGCGAATAGCCGGCCGGCACGGGGCCGCCGCACGATTCGACGACGTTATTGGGAAGCGTGGGTTGCGAAGGCAGCGATGCCGTCGGCGAGAAGGCAGGCGTCCCGGTCGAGCCGTTCCCCGAACAGGCAGCGAGGGCTACGAGCGCGGCAACGGCGAGCGCTCGCGAGAGGCGTTGATACACGTACTCATCTCCACAGGATTCAGTGATGAAACGCACCCGAGAGCGCAGCAGAACGTTAAGGATGCGTTAAGTCGTAGATGCGACAAAACGCTCCTCCCTCCTCCGGCTACGCGCGCCTCAGCCGCGCCTTTATTTTAAGAATGATTAAGAAGTGGAGCGGCAGGGGTCGGGGCGCCCCTCGATCGCGGCGATGCGCGAGCCTAGCGGCGGATGCGGATCGACGAAGAGTAGGGCGCCCGCGCTCGGGCAGAGCCCCTCGACGCGATGGTCGCCTTGGCGCACCAAGGCGCGAACGGCGGCGGCAGGATCGTGCGTCACGGCGAGCGCCGCCCGGTCGGCCGCAGAGGCGTCAGAGCGGCGCATGGCGAGATCGACCGGAGCGATCGCCGCGTAGGCGAGCACCAAAAGAGCGGCGAGCAACGCGACGCGCGAGAGCGGATCGTCGTCGCGCCGCACGCCGAGCCGCTCGGAGAGGACGACGGCGATCGCGACGCCGAGCAGGACGAGCACGAGATCGATCGCGGTGCGACGCACCGGGAAGCGCGCCGCGAGCATCGCATCGACGCGCGCCAACAGAAAGGCGCGTTCGCGAATCGAATACGCCCGTTCGATCGAAAGCGACGCAAGAATTTCGCGCGTCGCGAAGATGCCGACCGGCACGACGCGATCGACGAGTCCGGCGTAATCGGCCTGCGCGACGCGAATGGGAATATCGTGCAATCCGAACGAGCTCGCGAGCGCTCTATTCTCGGTCGTCAACTGCACCGAACGTTCGTGATGCGGCCACAGGACCGGCACCACGACGACCGGGTAGAGCATGCCCCCGAGGAATGCGGCGATCGCCAGTATCGCCGCCGTCGGCAGATACCAGCGCTTCGTACGGGCGAGTAAGCGGAAGACGATGGCGAGCAAGGCGCCTCCGACGAGCATCGCTGTGACGGTTCCGAGCAACCATATCCAGAGCCACTCGGCACCGAGCACTTCGGAGCGCCCGAGCGCGCGATCGAGCCGGTACCGCACGTAGTTGGGGATCAGCCCGGCGATGCGAAGCGCTGCGGCGATACAGGCGCCCATCGCAAATTCCGCAGCGGCATCGCCGCGCATTTTTCGCCGTATTGCATCGCGCAGGCGCGCCGCATTTCCCGAACTCCACAGATAGAGCAACGTGAAAAATTCTGCGCCGGTAACGACGATCCAGAGCGGCAAACGCCAGCGTAACAGGCGATGCGCAGCCGCGCTGCGTTCGGGGTCGAGCAGATGCCGGATCGGCGTCGCCATGAGCCGGCGATCGGAGACGGCGTCGAGCTGCCGATCGAGCGCGTCGGGGCGGTACTCGCGGGCGCAGAGCGCGTGCGGAGCAAAGATGAGCGCGAGGAGGAAGCAGCTCGCGGCGATACGCACGACCCGGGAGGTTAGCGACATAGGCCGGGGCATTCGCCGGGCATCGCGAGCCGCCTAGCGGTAGAGCGCCGAGTCCCGCCCTTCCAAGGCAAAGCTCACCCGGTCCCTCCCCGCGTTCTTCCCGGCATACATCGCCCGGTCGGCCCGCTCCAAAAGCGCCGCCGCCGTTCGCGCGTCGAAGGGATAGGCGGCGACGCCGATGCTCGCCGTCACGCGCAACGGAATTCCAAAATCGTGCGCGCGCACGGCATCGCAAAATTCTTGCGCCCGTTCGATCGCGAGCGTCTTCGTAATGCCGATTAACGCGGCGCAGAACTCATCGCCGCCGTTGCGCGCGACGAAATCCGTCCGCGCGACCGCATGCGTTCGAAGCAACTCGGCCATCTGTTGCAGCACGCGGTCGCCAACCGCGTGCCCGAAGGTGTCGTTGACTTCTTTAAAGCGGTCCGTATCGACGAACCACAGTGCGACTTTCCCGCCCGCGCATTCTTCGGCGAGCGCGCGCGAGAGACGTTCGCGAAAGGCGCGCGGCGTCAGCAGACCGGTCAGGCCGTCGTAGAGGCTCCGCGCGAGATCCCGCTCTCGTTCGCACGCCAGCGCGAACGGCACCGCAATCTCCCCTGCGAGCGCGCAATGACGCTCGAGCGCGCGGCGCGATCGCTGTTGTACGAAGCCGCAATACAATACCGCGATCGGTGCTTCGTTATCGATCAACGGCACCGCGCATCCGCTCCGCTCGGTCGGCAGCAACGGCGGCATATCGTTCGAGGTAAAGACGGCGTGCCGCGCGGACCACGCGTGCGCGACCAGCGCGCTCGAGTCATCCAAACGGACGCGCATCTCCACCGCGTGCTCGACATCGTGCCCGAACCGTTGACGGCATCGCAATTCATCTCCAGCCGAGACGAAGAGCAGGATGTTTTCGCCGCCGTTACCATCTTCGAGCGATTGCTCGGCGAAGCTACGAACGACCGCTTCGGGTCCTTCACGGACCGCGGCGAGCGCGGAGCGGACCAAACGCATCCCGTCGAGCCCGTCCGCTACGTTGCCGCTCTCGCGGCGAGCGGGTGCGCTACGATTAGCGAGGGTCGCCAGGAGCGCGAGGGCGTTCCCGAAAAAGATGCTCGTCATGCAGCCTCCGATGCACGACGTTCCCGGCAGCGGGGCGACCCGGACATTTTCGCTCGACGATCTGCGCCGCGCCAATCAAGAAGCGTTACGCCTTCGCGCCGGCGGCGATCTTCGCGGCGCGCTCGCACTCCTCGACACAGCGAGCGAGCAGTCACCTCCGCTCGCCGAGATATTTTCGAATCGCGGTTTTATCGCCGCCGAGCTCGGCGATCGCGAACGCGCGCGCGAATCGTACGCACGCGCCGTCGAACTCGATCCGCACCTGCTCGCCGCACGGCTGGGATACGGCGCCGAACTCTACGCAGCGGGCGATTTGGAGGGGGCCCGTTCGCAATACCGTCTCGCACTCGGCATCGACGAAGAGAACCTCGTCGCCCATCTCGCCATGTACGAACTCGAACAACAGCTCGGAAATCGATCGAAGGCGCTGGCGCACCAGAAACGCGCGCTCGCCGCACAACAGCTCTTCAGCTCGATCGCGCCGAAGGAGCGGCGGCGCATCCTCGCGCTCTGTGCGCCGGGCGACTGGTTCGCCAATACCCCGCTCGAATATCTCGTCGATCGCGAGACGACGACGCTGCATAAACTTTTTCTCACCTCCCCCGAAAAGCTTTCGGCGCTCTCGCTCCCCGAGTACGACGCGCTCTTCAACGCAATCGGCGAATCGAGCGAAAACGTCGAGATGCTTTTGCTCGCCGAGTTGGTCGCAAAAATGCTCGGCCGCCCGATCCTCAACGATCCCCTCCGCGTTCTCGAGACCAATCGCGTGCGCTGCGCGCGGATCGCAGCGCGGATCGCCGACTGCAACGCACCCGAAACCCTCGAGCGTTCGCGAGAGGCGCTTCAATCTGAGGAGATCGAGCGGCCGACGATCGTCCGACCGGTCGATTCGCATGCCGGAAAGGGTGCGCGCCGCATCGAGACGAGCGCCGAGTTGCAGAGCTATCTCGGCGAAACCCCGGGCGAACGCTTCTTTCTGACGCCGTGGGTCGATTACGCATCGCCCGACGGTTTCTTCCGAAAATACCGCCTCGTCGCGGTCGACCGCGAGATTTTTCCCTATCATCTCGCAATCTCGTCGAACTGGATGGTCCATTATTACAGCTCGGAGATGAAGGCCGAACAATGGATGCGCGACGAGGAGCGCGCCTTTCTCGAAGATTGGCGCGCCGTCTTCCCGGCGGCCGCCGCGACCGCGCTCGAACGCCTCGTGGATTCGCTCGGCCTCGACTACGTGGGATTCGACTGCTCGATCGATCGTGAGGGGCGCCTCCTCATGTTTGAGGCCGATCCCGCGATCATCGTCCATCTAACCGACGATCGCGAACTGTTCGCCTATAAATATCAACACGTTCCAAAAATATTTCGCGCATTCGAGCGCTTGATCGATCGGCAACATGCTCGACCCGCATGATTGGGAGGCGTTTCGAGCGGCAGCGCACCACGCACTCGACGACGCCGTCGATTTTCTCCGCGACGTGCGCGAGCGCCCGGCATGGCGAGAGATGCCCGAGAGCGCGAAGGAACGGCTGCGCGAAGCGTTACCGCGCGCGCCGAGCGAATTCTCCGATGTCTATCGCACGTTCGTAGAAACGATCCTCCCCTACACCGGCGGTAACATCCATCCGCGCTTTTTTGGCTGGGTTCAGGGCACGGGAACGCCGAGCGGGGCGATCGCCGAAATGCTGGCGGCAACGATGAACGCCAACGTCGGCGGCCGGAATCACGGAGCCGTGTACGTCGAACGCCAGGTGATCGATTGGTCGCGCGAGCTCTTCGGCTTTCCGCGCGAGGCGACCGGCGTTCTGACGACCGGCGCGTCGGAGGCGAATCTCATCGGCGTTCTGGTCGCGCGCACCCGCGCGTTGGGCGGCGAGGTGCGCGAACGCGGCCTCGATCCGCAACGCACGCGGATTACCGGGTATGCGTCGGCGGCGACGCACGGATGCGTGCGTCGCGCCTTCGAAATCGCGGGAATCGGCAGCGAGGCGCTCCGCATCCTCCCCACCGACGGTCGGCAACGCATCGATATCGCAGCGCTCCGGGAGCGCATCGCGAGCGATCGGGCCGCGGGCGCGCGCCCGTTTCTCATCGTCGCCAACGCCGGCACCGTCGACGTCGGCGCGATCGATCCGCTCGACGAACTCGCATCGATCGCTCGGAGCGAAGATTGCCACCTCCACGTGGACGGCGCTTTCGGGGCGCTCGCGATGCTCTCGTCGGTCCTGCGCGAACGGCTGAAGGGCATCGAGCGCGCCGATTCGATCGCCTTCGATTTCCATAAATGGGCGCACGCTCCGTACGATGTCGGCTGCGTCCTCGTGCGCGACGGCGAAGCGCACCGGGCGACCTTCGCCTCCGAGGGCCCCTACCTCACGCGTATGACGCGCGGGCTCGCCAGCGCGACGCCGTGGTTTACCGACTACATTCCGGAACTCTCACGCTCGTTTCGCGCGCTGAAGGTGTGGTTCACGCTCAAAGAGCACGGCGCCGATCGTATCGCCGCCGCGATCGAACGAAACGTCGAACAAGCGAAGCGTCTTGGAGCGTCGATCGACGTGGACGCCCGGTTCGAGTTACTCGCGCCGGTGGGTTTGAATGTGGTCTGCTTTCGCTATCGTCCGAAAGGGCTCGACGAAGCCGCTCTCGATGCGTTCAACGACGAGTTAGTTATCCGCGTGCAAGAGAGCGGCATCGCCGTCGTTTCCTCGACGAGCATCGGCGGAAAACGTGCCTTGCGTGCGTGCTTCGTCAACCATCGCACGACCGAGGACGATCTCCGCGTGCTGCTCGACGGAATTCGCGAACTCGGGGCGACGCTCGCTCGAGAGCGATCGCTAGGGTAGCGGGCGCGCGGGATTTCCTGCGACGCGGCCGCCGGGCTCGATATCTTTCGTTACCACGCTGCCCGCCCCGGTGAGTGCGCCGTCGCCGATCGTTCGCGGCGCGACGATCGAGGTGTTCGATCCTATCGAGACGTCGCGCCCGATCTTCGTGCGGTGCTTTTTCTTGCCGTCGTAGTTACAGGTAATGGTACCGGCGCCGATGTTGCTCTCCTCACCGATCTCGGCATCGCCGAGGTAGGAAAGGTGCGCCGATTTCGCTCCGCGCTCGTACCGCGAATTTTTAATCTCGACGAAATTCCCAACGCGGTTATCGCCGACGAGCACCGCGTGGCCGCGAACGTGAGCGAACGGTCCGACCGTCGAGCCGGCGCCGATCTCGCTCTCCACCACCACGCTCTCGCGCACCGAAACGTCGTCGCCGATGCGCGCGTCGGAGATCCGCGCGTGCGGCCCGATCGTGCAACGGCTTCCGACGATCGATTGGAGCGAGATCGACGTGCCCGGATAGATGACCGTGTCGATACCGATCGTCAACTCCGGCTCCAGGTAGGTCGTCGCCGGGTCGATGATGGTGACGCCCGCGAGCATGTGCCGTTCGCAGATACGGCGGTTCATTGCGGCACGCGCGCGGGCGAGTTCGCTTCGATCGTTGACCCCGAGCACCTCTTCGAACGTCTCGACAGTGACGGGCAGCGCGTGGCGTCCCGCCGCCGCAGCGTGCGCGATCGCATCGGTCAGATAGTACTCGCGCTGCGCGTTATCGTTGCGCAATTTCGAGACGACGTCGCGCAGATGCGTTTCGGGGAAAGCGTAGATGCCCGCATTCATTTCATCGATCGCACGTTCGCGGTCGTCGGCGTCGCGGAGCTCCACGATCCGCGCGACGCGCTCGCCCTCGCGCACGATCCGGCCGAAGTTCGACGGCAGCGGCATGCGCGCCGTGACCAACGAAATATCGTGCTCTCCGGCCGCGGCGAGGACGCGAACGAGCGTCTCGGCGCGCACCAACGGCATGTCGCCGTTGGTAACCAAGATGCGTCCGTCGGCGCGCGGTTCCAACGCCTCGAGCGCGACGCGAACCGCATGCCCGGTCCCGAGCTGTTCGGCTTGAACGACGGTGCGAACGCCCAGCGCGCGCACCTCAGGATCGAGTTCGGGGTTCGTCACCACGACGATCTCGTCTATTCCGGCCTCGCGCAATGCGGCGAGCGCATACCACAGCATCGAACGCCCGCATAATTCGTGCAGCACCTTCGGCCGCGCGCTCTTCATGCGCGTGCCTTTTCCGGCCGCCAGCAGAATCGCTCGCACGATCACGCCGGGATCTCCGCGCTCGCGCTCCCGACGTTCTTCCATTCCTCTTGCTCGCGCTTCGAGGGGGCCCCGAGCAGCTCCAAGGCGTGGCGCAGGCGCTCGCGCACGATATCCCGCCCGAGAATCTCCATCGCGTCGTAGAGTGGCACCGAGGTCGGGCTCCCCGTAATCGCGACGTAGAACGGCCGCGTGAGATCGCGCACTTTGATATCGATCGCCGCGGCGACGCGCCGGAAGAGGGCATCGATCCCCGCGCTCTCCCACGAGCGCAAGGTATCGAGTTCCCGCTGCATGACCGCGAGCGCCTTGCGCACGGTCGGCGCGTCGATTTTCCCTGCGACGAGTAACGCCGCATCGTACGTCAATCGGCCGGCAAAGAAAAACGCGAGCAAATTGCCGGTATCGGAGAGCCGCTCGATACGCGGCTGCGCGAGCGCGGCGATGCGCGCGACGCGCTCCGGCGAGAAACCCCACGCTCCGACGCGCGCCGCGAAGGCATCCCCGTCGAGGCGTTCGCGTAGGTAGCGCCCGTTGAGCCAATCGAGTTTCGGCACGTCGAAGACCGGGCCGCCGAGCGAGATGCGATCGAGCGAAAAATGGTCGACGAAGTCCGCGAGCGAGAAGACTTCTTCACCACCGACGGGGCCCGCGGCGAGCAACGCGAGGAAATTCAGCAGCGCCTCGGGCAGGTAGCCCATGCGTTCGTAAAAGAGGATGCTCGTCGGATTCTTCCGTTTCGAGAGCTTGCTCTTATCGGGATTGCGAAGCAGCGGGAGATGGGCGATCTCCGGCGGCGTCCAACCGAAATACGAATAGAGCAACAGGTGCTTCGGTGCGCTGCTCACCCATTCTTCGCCGCGAATGACGTGCGTGATCTCCATGAGGTGATCGTCGACGACGTTTGCGAGGTGATAGGTCGGGAGCCCGTCGGATTTCATCAGCACCTGCATATCGACGTCACTCCACGCAATTTCGATCGGGCCGCGTCGTGCGTCGCGCACCACGCAGACGCCTTCGCACGGAACCACCAAGCGCACGACGAACGGCTCGCCCGCCGCCGTCCGGCGCGCGACGTCGTCGGCACTCAGGCCGCGGCAGAGGCCGTCGTAACGCGAGGGTTGTCCGGCGGCTCGCTGCGCGACGCGAAGATCGTCCAAGCGTGCCGACGTGCAGAAGCAGCGAAATGCGTGTCCCTCGGCGAGCAATCGTTCGACGTGCTCGCGATAGATCGCCGCGCGTTCGCTCTGCCGATAGGGCCCGTGCGGGCCGCCCTTATCCGGGCCTTCGTCCCATTCGATACCGAGCCATTGCAGCGATTTCAGGATCGCGCGTTCGCTCTCGGGCGTACTGCGAGCGCGGTCGGTATCCTCGACGCGCAGTAGAAAATCGCCGCCGTGTCGCTTGGCGAACGCGTAATTGACCAGGGCGACGTAAGCCGTGCCGACATGCGGATCGCCGGTCGGCGACGGCGCGACACGCGTTCGTACCTTCACGTATTCCTCTTCAGTCGTAGCGAGTCGTGCGAAACGGAGATCGTCGGACTAGCCGACCAAGGCGCGGCGCTTGCCGCAGGCATCGTTCACGAAATCGACGATTTCTTGCAGCGGCGCGCCCGGCGTGAAGACCGCCTGAACGCCGCGTTCGCGCAACGCTTCGGCATCCTCCGGCGGAATCGTCCCACCGCCGAAAAAGACGATATCCTCGGCCTGCTGCGCTTTGAGCTGATCGAGAATCAGCGGGAAGAGCGTCATATGCGCGCCCGAGAGAATCGAGAGCCCGATACCGTCGGCATCTTCCTGAATCGCGGTCTGAACGATCTGTTCGGGCGTCTGAAAGAGCCCGGTATAGATCACCTCCATACCCGCGTCGCGCAGTGCGCGCGCGATCACTTTCGCCCCGCGATCGTGACCGTCGAGCCCGGCCTTCGCCACGACGATGCGTAGGGGTCGGTCCATCGTAGTTAGGTCCTCCGTTTGCGCGCGAGCGCCGCGGCTTGTTCGAGTAGTTCGCGAACCCGCAGCAACGTTTTGCGGACGCGATGCCGTTCGAGTTCGCTCAGCACGGTGAACGGCATCAGAATACTGACCGTTCGGTGTAGCGCCCGTACACCGAGACCATGGTATCGACGATCTCGCCCTCGGTGCAATAGGCATTGACGCAGTCGATGAGATGCGGCATGAGATTATCCTTCGGGTCGGCGCAGGCCGCCTTCAAGCGACCGAGCGCCTTGGCGACCGCATTCGCGTCGCGCGATTCCCGGACGGCGCGCACCGATGCGGCCTGCTCGCGCTCGGTCTCCTCGGTGATCTTCAGGAGGTCCATATCTCCGCGCTCTTCGTCGCGCGTGAAGTGGTTGACCCCGACGATGACCCGGTCCTTACTCTCGACGGAGCGCTGGTAGCGATAACTCGCGTCGGCGATCTCTTTCTGGAAGAAGCCGGCTTCGATCGCCTCGATCACGCCGCCGAACTCTTCGATCTGCGCGAAGTAGGCTTCGGCCTGTCGTTCCATCTCGTCGGTGAGCGCCTCGACGAAGTAGGAGCCGCCGAGCGGATCGACGACGTTGGTGACGTTGGTTTCGTAGGCGAGCACCTGTTGCGTGCGCAACGCGATCTCTACCGATTTTTCGGTCGGCAGGGCGAGCACTTCGTCCATCGAGTTGGTATGCAACGATTGCGTTCCGCCGAGCACCGCCGAGAGCGCCTCGTAGGCGACGCGCACGATATTATTCTCGGGCTGTTGGGCGGTTGCGCTGCAACCCGCGGTCTGCGTGTGGAAGCGCAGCTGCCACGATTTCGGATCTTTCGCGCCGTATTTCTCGCGCATGCGGCGCGCATAGATGCGCCGCGCCGCCCGGAACTTCGCGATCTCTTCGAAGAAATCGATGTGTGCGTTAAAGAAGTACGAAAGCCGCGGCGCGAACGAATCGACGTCCATACCGGCCTTCATGCACGCTTCGACGTAGGCGAAGCCGTCGGCGAGCGTGAACGCCAGCTCTTGCGCGGCGGTCGAACCCGCCTCGCGAATGTGGTAGCCGGAGATCGAGATGGTGTTCCATTTCGGCATCTGCTCGGTGCAGAACTGGATCATATCGACGATGACGCGCATGTGCGGGCGCGGCGGGAAGATCCATTCTTTCTGCGCGATGTACTCTTTGAGGATATCGGCTTGAATCGTTCCGCCGAGCATCGCGCGCGGAATGCCTTTTTTCTCCGCGGCGGCGATGTACTGCGCGACGGCGATCGCGGCGGGGCCGTTGATCGTCATCGAGGTGGTGATCTTGCCCATATCGATGCCCTCGAAGAGCACCTCCATGTCGGCGAGCGAGTCGATCGCGACGCCGCATTTACCGACTTCGCCGCGCGCATGCGGAGCGTCGGAATCGTAGCCCATCAGCGTCGGCATATCGAAGGCGACCGAGAGCCCCATCTGCCCCTGCGCGAGCAAAAAATGATAGCGTTCATTCGTCTGCCGGGCGGTCCCGAAACCCGCGAACTGACGCATGGTCCAGAGACGATCGCGGAAGCCGTTGGGGTGGATGCCGCGCGTGTAGGGGTACTGCCCCGGCCAAGCGAGATCGCGCGCGAGATCGAGCTCGGCGATGTCGGCCGGGCCGTAGCAGGTCTTCAGCGGAATATCGGAGAGCGTGCGATCGGTCGCGCCGGAGCCCGGCCCGCTTCGCGGTTTGCCCTTCGCCGAGGCGGCCTCCCAGGCGGCCTGCTGCGCTTCAAATTCCGGCGTGGGCTGCCCGCCGCCGGTCGGGCGATCCATCATCTTAGCCATGACCTCCCCCGTTTCGCTATCGCGAGCCCCGTTTCCTGAGCGGGGAGAATTCCGAACTCCGGGAATCCGGCGCGCCTACATCGTGCGTTAGGAGGACCATGAAATACTCTATCGCCGCCTTCGCGGCCATCCTCGCTACCCTCTCCCTCGGAGCCCACGCCCGGGCCGCGAACGAGAAGATTCTCCCCAGCACGCTCTCCGTCGACACCACCAACCATACCGCCGTCCTCCCGCTCTACCGCGGGAGCGCGCATGGCGAGACGGTGTGGTACGTCGTCACCGACGCTTCGAATGCGGCGACCGCTCGCCGTCTCCACGTCATCTACGCGCCGAGTTTAGCGGCGATCGGCGCTGCCGCGACGCAGCGCGCGCGGCGCGTAGGCGGCCGCCTCGTCTTTTCGGGCGCGCCGAACTTCGCACCGACGCGGATCTTCGTTCCTTCGGCGGCCGGTTTTCCGCCGAGCGTTGCACAGCCCGGCGGCATCGCCGATGCGAACTACTCGCCGTTCGTCCGCGTGCGCGGCGAGCGCGGCGTTCTCAACGCACCGATCGTTGCGACCGGGAACGGACCGTTCGACGTCACGCACCACCGCAACACTGAAGATCGCGTGCTCGCGATCGATACGAAAAACATGACGGTGACGCTCGCCCTCGCGCGTGGGTTCTTCGACGGGAAACCGATCTATTACATCAGTCCCGATGCATCGAACCCGGTCGCGGCGACCGTCGAACGCGCCACCTACGTCCCGCGGCTCGCGAAGGCGCAGATCGCGGCGACGATTCCGATCGGCGTCATCGTCGACGGCCCGACCGGCGCGCGCGACGGACAAGGTTTGAAGTACCTCACGCTGCACACGCCGTTACGTGCCGATGCGACCTGGGCGAATGCCGCGCGCTTGAGCGCGCCCTTCAATATCCTCTCGCTCGTCCCGAACGTCGCGCATCTCTATGCGAGCAACGCCTACTCGCCGCTCTGGGGCGTGCAGGTCGTCGCTACTCCGCAAAAAGCGCGCATTACGTCGTACGACGCCTTCTCCGCCCTCTCGCCGAAGCCGGCCGGCTTCTTCGTCAACTGCCCGGTGATCGCGTTCGGCGATTCCACCGCCGTGGGGTACTAGAACTCCGCGAGAATCCGCTCCGACGCCGCGTACGGATCGATCGAAAGATCGGGGTGCGCGGCGATCGCGGCATCGAGGCGATGCTGCAGCTTTCCAAGTGCGAGCTGACGCACTTGATGGTCGAACGCGGCGCGACGTTTCCGCACGATCTCACCGCTCTCGAAGAGATAGGCGCGATGCCGTTCGATCGCGCTCCACAACTCGTCGATGCCGGTGCCTTCCAACGCCTGCGTCATCGCTAATTCCGGCACCCAGGCGCCGTACTGCAAAATCTCCATCATCGAGCGAATTTCACGCTTGAGTTGATTCGCCATCGGGTGGTCGGCTTTGTTGACGACGAAGATATCGGCGATCTCCATGATTCCGGCTTTGAGGACCTGAATTGAATCGCCGCTCCCCGGCTGCAAGGCAACGAGCGTACTCTGTGCGAGTTCGGCGATCTCGATCTCGCTTTGCCCGACGCCGACGGTCTCGACAATAATAACGTCGAGACCAAACGCATCCATCAACAACACGGCGTCGCCGGTCGCTCCCGAAACGCCGCCGAGATGTCCGCGCGCGGCCATCGAACGAATGAAGACCTTGGGATCGACGAAATGCTCGGTGAGCCGAATGCGATCGCCCAACAACGCGCCGTGCGAGAACGGCGATGACGGGTCGACCGAGATCACGCCGACGCTTTTATCGAGGCTGCGCGCCTTTTTCACCAACGCCGAGGTGAGCGTCGATTTTCCAACGCCCGGCGGCCCGGTGAGCCCGATCGTGAGCGCCCTACCGGTGCGCGCGTAGAGCGAACGCATGAGGGAGGCGCCGTCGCCGGATTCCGCACGCGTAATCGCCCGCGCGAGCCCGCGCGGGCGACCGGCATCGAATTCAACAAGAAGGTTTTCGAGGCTGAGCATCTCGTCGGCTTCGGTGCTATCCGTCGCTCGCGGGCACCTGCCGCACCGACCGAATTAAATGCGCTGAAGGGTGATGCTCCCGTTCACCGTCGAGAGTTTCAGCTGCCCGGCGCCGCTCCCGCTGCCGAACGGATTGCTGACGTGCCCGTTCACCGTCGAGGTCGAGACGCGCCCGGTAAAATCCCCGGCGAGGGTGAGGACGATTTTGCCGTTCACGCTGCTCGCATCGACCTCCGGCGTCGCGGCGGGGAGCGAGAGATAGAGCGAGCCGTTCACGGTGGCGGCACGCACGTCGGCACTATCGCTCGTCCAAACGC
This sequence comes from bacterium, assembly GCA_021794205.1. Classification (GTDB taxonomy): domain Bacteria; phylum Vulcanimicrobiota; class Vulcanimicrobiia; order Vulcanimicrobiales; family Vulcanimicrobiaceae; genus JABEUX01. Next base: position 76,166 of record JAJYRH010000001.1, on the reverse strand, counting down.
TGCCATTCACATCGGAGAGCGAGAGGCGCGCGCGAACGCCGCGCACGTGAATGCGATCGTTGGTGTTGGAGATCGCGAGTTCGCTATCGGCGGGTACGCGCAGCGCTACCGTTGCGTAGGCATTGGGTCGATACCACGTCGACGGATGGAACGCTCGACCGACGACCGACCAGAGCGAGGTCGAATCCGTCGGCTGGTCCTTGAGCGCGACGACGAAATGCGCGCTTCCGGGCTCGCGCAAAATCTCGACGTTAGCGGAATCGGGGCCTGAGACGTTCGCCGTCACCTGCACCTGCTGCGTCGCGGAGCCGATTGCGGAGATGTCGCAGGAGACGCGCGCTTTCGAACAATCGAAGACGACGCGCCGACCTTTTGCGACCGAGGCGCTCTGCTGCAACGTCCGGTCGACCGATCCGCGAGCGAAGCCGAAGAGGGCGGCGCCGAGCATCGCCGCGAGGGCGAGGGAGCGTAAGAGCGTGCTGTGACTGGGCGTTGCCGTAGCGTTCATGTTTCAACCTCCGCCTACTGTACGCGGGGGCCAAATAAAAGTTTCAGGGGTTCGGGCGGCGGAGCGTTCTCCCAAAATATTCCACGCGCCCTCGAAGGGTTTTCTGGGGGGGGGGGAAGCCTGCGTCAATCCGCAGGCATCGCCTCCGGAATTTTCTATTTACATTTAGGGAGCTATTTTGAAATTCTCAGCTGAGAAACACCTTGAAACCTCGAGCGAATCCAAACCGACTAGCTACCGCCAAAGTATACAAAGGGCTCTAGCCGCAGTGACGTTGCTGAGCTTCGGTCTCACTGCGTGTGCGCACACTGGTACGGCCATGATGCCCAACGCTGCAAGTGCTGCTAGTGTCACCAAGAAAGTCGTAAAAACGGCCTCGGGATACAATATTTACGTCAATGGGAGGCTCGTCGACCAGTTGTCATTTAACACTGAGGGGGCGGCCATCAATCGCTTCGCGAACGGAAGAGTGTTCATCGATAAAGGAACGATCCCAACAAGTGCCGATCTGGCCCACGCAAAAATGTCGACCGGCGGATGCGGTGGCGGGGGCGGGCATACGTCACTTGAACAGATTAAAATCGATGAAATGAACGTCGCCGCCGATCAGGAAAATCTCGCAGCCGCGTTGGCCGCACTAATAGCGCTCTCAGGTAGCGACAGCATCGAAACCCTCCTGACCTTAGGGATTGGAACGCTGCCCGTAAGCGCCGCAGTCTTAGCTGCGGGTTTCGCGGTTCTAGCCGCCAACAACGCACTCGAAGCTGCTCAAGCTCAACTCTCCCTTGACCAACACAACGCCGCCCTACAAGGATGCCACCTATGATGCCAAACGCGAGCGACTCCGGCCTCGGTCGAAAAAAACGTGCGCTGTATCTACTTATGTCTGTAGTTGTGCTCTTTGTTGGAATCTGGACGCTCGTACACGCGCCAAGGAACGGAGAACTCGACGTAACGAACGCACTCGAATGGGGCGGCGGCGTTTTGCTCATCGGCATAGGGCTCTATCGCGCCTATAAGGCCTTTACAACCTAGGCTACACTCGATCCGCACGGCACACGCACCGGACGGCTGAGGTCGAACATCGAGGTGCAAACGACGTCTATATCACGGCTTCGCACGTACCTCGATGCGCCCTTCGTTCGCACACCTTTTTCCTCCGCCAAAAATCTCTCAAGGGTCGTCGCTAGGAACCCCGTCATAAAGGGCTGGGCCCGCATAAGCGTAAAGGAACCAACGATACTGGCTAGCGTGTTTCTAATGTCTGCAATTTCTGCGCCAGGAAGCCACCGCTTTTCGGAAGTTAGCGCCGCCGACAGGAAGCGCCGTCTGCATGGGATCGCCGAAATCGCTCACGCTCTTGCAAGACAACATCCCCGACGACAATTGCGTGTCCACGAGCATTATTAATATCTGGGCCTTCGTCCCTGAACGTCGGCGAGCAGATCGACCGCTGAGCAGAAAACACGCGCGCTCTATCTGCTTTTTACTGCAGTCGCGCCCTTTGTTGGAATATAAATGCTCGTACTCGCGCAGGGGAACGGGGGGCTCGACGTAACGAACGCACTCGAACGTGGCGGAGGCATTTTTCTCGTCGGCACAGAGTTCTATCGCGCCTAAAAATCCTTCACACCATAGGCGCCCCGATTCAGGGGTTCGCGCGTACGTCGATCCGTCCCGAGAGCGATTGCAGGTCCAAGCGGCCTTCGTCGAAGCCCGCATCGAGCGGATTGCGAACGTTCCCTTCCAGCGAGCGCGCGTGCACCCGCCCCCGAAAGCCCGCAGGTACGGTCAGCGCGATAGCACCGCTCTCGGTGCGCACGCGAACGTCGGGCCAGATCCCCGGAAGTAACGTCACGCTCACGCTTCCCGCGACGGTCATCGCATCGAGTTTCGAGCATCCGGCGACGCCGATATCCATCGAGGCGACATCGAACGTACACGCTCCGCGAAGGCCGCTCACGTCGTAGGCGCCGCGTATTCCGGTCCCGTCGATCGATGCGGCGACCGGCACGTAGAGCCGCGCGCGGAGATAGGCGTGCGCGCGATCGCGCGATGCGTAGCGGTTATCGACGCCGAGCCAAAAATGCGGCGAACGCGGCGAACCGGTTACGTGCAAGTGCACGAGCAATGCCTTCGGGCCCCAGAGCACCCCTTCGAGACGCGCGTTGTTCTGCGCGGTCGCGATCACGTGGATATAACACGCGACGAAGCCACGCCCGCAACTCACCCGTACCGCGGCGTCGGGACGCACGATCATCGAACCGTGGATCGGATAACTCTTGGGGAGCGGGCTGCCCGCCGGTTGCCGCGGGGGCGGATGCACGCCGTGCAGCATGAAAAAATTTTCAAGCCGCCGCAAGAGGCTCGGCGGGCGCGTCGGCACCGGCGACGGGCTCGGCGTCGGCCCCGAGGCGACACCGACCAGGAGCAGCGCGAAGACGAGCGCAAAGCGGCGGTGAACCATGCGACTCTCTTCGCGGCGCGGACGCCGCACCTTTGCCGATGCCGCCCTGCTCGCCGCGGCTTTTTTCTGCGCGTTCTCCGTACCCGCAGCTGCGGCGACGCTCGGAGTCGTGCGCGAAGCGCGCATCGACCGCATCGTCGCCTACGTGATGCGCGACCATTCGATCCCGGGGCTCGCGCTCGGCATCGCGCGCGAAGGGCACCCGCTCTACGAGCGGGGCTACGGCGTACTGCGCCCCGGCGCGCGCGCGCGCGTCCGATCGACGACGATTTTCTCAATCGGATCGCTGACGAAATCGTTCACCGCCGCGGCGACGCTGCTGGCGATTCGCTCGGGAGCGCTCTCGTTTTCGACGCCGTTGCCCGGCGACCCGGAAGCGAACGTCCGAGAGGCGCTCGCGATGGCGGCGGGACTCGCCGATTACGCGAACCTTCCCGGCTTCTCGCCCGAGCGGCGCGAACCGATCGCTCCGAACGCTCTCTACGCTGAGGCGCTGAAGGCTCCGCGCGCGTTTGCAGCCGGCACGCGCGCCGCCTATTCGAACAGCGATTATCTCGCGCTCGCGCTCGCCGTTCAGGAGGCCGAGCACCGGCCATATCAGCAGTTCCTCCAGCAAAACATCCTCGCACCGCTCCACGAACGCGCGACCGCGGTCGCCTGGCCGGCCTTTGAACCGCTCGCGGCCTACGCTCGCGGAAACGTCCCGGCGGGATCGCCGACCTTGGGATTCGGCGTCGCCGATCTCGCATCGAACGTTCCCGATCTGCTTCGTTGGTACGCAGCATTTTTCGGCGGCGAGATCCTCTCGCACGATTGGCTCGCGGCGACGCTCCCGCCGGTCGCACTGCCCGGCGGCGGCGAGAGCGCGTACGGCGACGGCTTTGGGACGACGCGCATTTTCGGTCGCTCGGCTTGGCTGGTTCGCGGCTACGTCGCAGGGTATTCCAGCATCGCCGTGCATCTCCGACGCGACGATCTCGACCTCGTGCTCCTCACCAACGCGGACCGCGTCGATCTCACGCCGTTGGCGAGAAGCATCCTCGCACGCGCGCTCGACATTCGCGATCCGCTCCGGTGAGCGCGCGCAAGAGAATCGCCTGGGCGCTCGCAGTCGCGTTCGCGCTCGGGCTCGCTCCGCGGCCGGTTCGGGCCTGGCAATTAATCGTTCCACTCACCGGGCACCGGCATAAAACGATCGATCCGCGGACGCTCTTTCACACGTTGCTGACCGATTTTTTCCCGCAGCCCGATGGAACGACGTACGTGCAGACCGGCGATATTCCGGCGATGTGGCTACGCGATTCCGCCGCGCAGACGATACCTTATATCCCCTTCGTTCGTTACTATCAACCGGTTGCGTTGCGCGTCCGCGGCGCGATCGCGAGGGAAGCGCTCGATATCGATACCGACCCATACGCGAATGCCTTTCAGGCCGATTTTCACATTTGGGAGCGCAAGTGGGAGATCGATTCGCTCGCCTGGCCGGTGCTTCTAGCGTGGACCTACTACAACGAGACGTACGACCGCAGCATCTTTACGCCGTCGCTGCACCGCGCGTTCGCGACGATCGTCGCCACCTATGCCTGCGAACGCAAGCACGCGACCTGCAGTTCGTATCGCTATCCGTACAAAACGTGGACGCACCCCGCGTACAATCCCAACGCGGGGATGATCTGGAGCGCCTTCCGCCCCTCCGATGATCCGGTGGTTTACCGCTACAACATTCCGCAAAACGCACTCGCGGTGATCGCTCTCGAAGAACTCCGATCGCTCGCCGAGAGCGGATGGCACGACCGCGCGCTGGCGGACCGCGCGCTCTCGCTCGCGGAACGGGTCTACATCGGCATCGAACGGTACGGCATCGTCGAAGATCCGCGCACCGGTCGGCGCATCTATGCCTACGAAGTCGACGGCCTCGGCCATGCGAAACTCATGGACGACGCGAATCTACCGAGCCTGCTCTCACTTCCCTATATCGGTTGGTGCGGCACCGACGACCCGCTCTACGTTCGGACGCGAAATTTCGTATTGAGCGCGAGCAATCCGTATTATTTCTCCGGCCTCTACGCCGCCGGAATCGGAAGCCCGCATACGCCGTACGACAACGTCTGGCCGCTCTCCATCATCACGCGCGCGCTCACCTCCACCTCGTCGCCTGAGGTCTCCGAAGCGATCACCGAGCTCGCGGAGACCGACGGTAACGCCGGGCTCATCCACGAAAGTTTTTACGTCAACGGGTGGTGGCGCTACACGCGCGCCGATTTCGGTTGGGCGAACGCACTCTATGCAGAGCTGCTCTTTCGTTCGATCGCGACGTTTCGCCAGCCGCCGATGCTGCCGTTCGGCACGCTCGTCGGGCGCCGGCGCATTACCGAAACTCCGACGCTGGTCTCCCCGCTCGTTCAGTTCGAAAATAGCGGAACGATATTCGCCGCCCTCGCCGCGGTGCTCAACGCGCGTCGCGAGAGCGACCAATAGCGCGAAAAGCGTCGAAGATCCACTTCTTCATCGAGCGTCACGAAGGGATCGTCGGGAACGACCAGCACCTTCATGCGTTCGGCGAGCGCCGCGAAGCGGCGTCGGAGTGCGGGATCGGAGCTCTCGGTAACGACGGCGACGTTCGCGCCGACCTCGCTCGCGAAACGCAACGTTTCGTCGACGATATCGCCGGTTCGATACTCCGCCCGCATCGCCCCGAGCGCGGCGTAGACGATCGTGCGGCCGACCTGATTCACCAAAGCTTCGTCGTAGAGCCGCGCGTCGTTGACGAAGAGCGCGGGCGCATCGGGTGCGAATCGTGCCGCCGGGTGCGTGGAGCGCATCGCGTCGTAGTGATGCAGCACGATCGCGTTTTCGGGACCCTCGCCCAGCGGTACGCGCCGATCCGAGGGAGCGCGGAGCTCGGGCTGCGGCGGCGATTCGCCGCGCTCGTGCGGAAAGAGCGCGCTCGCGAGGGCGTCGTACTCGCCTTCGAAGGGGCAGCCCCGGTTACGTTTGGGACACGAGGCGCAGAAGCGCCCGCCCGAAAAGCGTTCGAGGTTCGCGCGGTTGAATATGTACGGCGCGTCGGAGAACGTCGACGCGACCCATTGCCACGAGAGATCGTTCGCGGCGGGATCGCCGTCGATCAAATACTTGAGAAAAAAGTCTGCGCCGCTCTCCCACGCGATTTTTCGCCAATGGACGAGATATGCGGCGAACCAGAGGCGCGCGTGATTGTGCAGGTAGCCGGTCTCGCGTAATTCTTCGGTGAATGCATCGATGCACGCAAGCCCCGTCGCCCCGGCGGCGACATCCTCGGGGAGCGTGCGCTCGTACGCATCGAATGGCCACCCGCTCTTCGAAGGCTCGATCGGCTTGCGAATCGCGTCGCCGAGCAACGCAAGCACGCGTCGGTAATAATCGTGCCACGCCAACTCGTTGAGAAACTTCTCGCGCGAGGCGAGATCGCAGTCGGCACTCCAGGCACGATCGCGCACCTCGGCGAGCGAGAGGATTCCGAAACGAAGGTACGCCGAAAGACGCGTGGCGTTTCCGTCGAGATACGACCTCCGTTGGGCATAGCCGCCCAAATCGAGCGACGCGAGGCGTCGCAACGCTTCCTCTCGGACGTTCATCGCCGCCTACAACCACCAGCGCTCTCGACTCGTTGCAAGCGGAACCGACGACTGCTATCGCTAAGAGACTCGGGCTATGAGTCAAGGCTACTATCGCTATCCCACCATCGCGGGAGATCTTCTCGTCTTCGTCTGTGAGGACGATCTGTGGAGCGTCGACCTCTCCGGAGGCGCCGCCCGGCGCTTGACGACCGGTTTTGGAGCGGCGAGCTTTCCACGCCTCTCGCCCGACGCTCGCACGATCGCCTTCATCTCCAACGACGATGGAAATCCCGAGCTCTACGTGATGCCGGCCGAGGGCGGCGTTCCCAGACGCCTCACCTTTCTCGGCGCGACGCTCGCGTCGATCTCGGGTTGGAGCCCGGATGGGAGCGAAATTTTCTTCTCGGCGAATCCGTCGGCGTGGTACGAACGCGAAATGCGCGCGTTCGCCATCCCCGCAACGGGAGGGAGCCCGCGCGAACTCGGGCTCGGTCACGTGCGCGCGCTCTCGCGCGCTGCCGACGGCCGCAGCGTGCTCGGTCGCAATGCCGACGATCCCGCGCGTTGGAAGCGCTACCGCGGCGGCACCGCGGGCGAAATTTGGATCGATACCGCCGGGACCGGCGATTTCGAACGCCTTCCACTTCCCGACGGAAACCCGGTGTGGCCGATGTGGATCGACGAGCGCATCTACGTGCTCACCGACCACGAAGGCATCGGAAAGATCTATTCGTGCGCACCCGACGGCAGCGATCTCCGCGCCGAGAGCAACGACTCGGAGTATTACGCGCGCTTCCCTTCCACCGACGGTCGGCGCATCGTGTACGGCGTCGGCGGCAGCATCGCGCTCTTCGATATCGCCGATCGCACGACGCGTACGATCGAGATTGAGGCGCACTCCTCGGCTCCGCAGAGCGTACGTCGCTTCGACGACGCCTCCGAGATGCTCGAAGATTTCGAGAGTTCTCCCGCCGGCACGCACGTCGCATTCGTCGCGCGCGGACAGGCGTTTTCGATGCCGCTTTTCGAAGGGCCCGTCGTTCGCTACGGCGAGGGAAGCCGCTCGCGCATTCGGCTCGTACGGTGGATGCGCGACGGAAAACATCTCGTCGGCGTCACCGATCGCAAAGGCTACGAACAGATCGCGCGCTGGAACGCGGGCGAGAACGGCGAACCGAAGCTGCTCACCGTCGGCGATATCGGGCGACCGATCGAACTCGAACTCTCGCCCAACGGCGAGACGCTCGCATTTTCGAACCATCGCCACGAGCTCTGCATCCTCGATCTCGCCGAGCACACCATCCGTACGCTCGACCGCAGCCTCGGACGCCCGATCTCCGGCATCGCGTACTCTCCCGACGGACGCTTCATCGCCTACTCCTGGTCGCCGAACTCCAATTCCTCGATCCTCCGCATCGTCAAAGTGAAATCCGGAAAGATTCACGACGTGACGACCGCGCTGCGCGTCGACCGCTCGCCGCAATGGGATCCCGATGGGAAATACCTCTACTGCATCGCCTCGCGCGATTTTCGTCCGCTCTACGACGCGCTGCAATTCGATCTCGGATTTCCGCAAGCGGAGCGTCCCTTTGCCATTACGCTGCGCACCGAGGTGCCCTCGCCATTCGTGCCCCAGCCCAAGCCGCTCCATCGCGATCACCACGACCATCACGACGACGAACGCGATAAAAAGGACGAGAAGCACGCCGATATCGAGATCGATTTCGACGGGATTACCGGGCGCATGCTGGCCTTTCCGGTCGACGAGGGCAATTACGGCGATCTCGTCGCCGTAAAGGGTCGCGCGCTCTTCACGCGCTATCCCGTTCGCGGCATCGCTCCGCAGGGCGGGGATGACGACGAGCATAGCGGCGGCGTGCTGCTCTCGTACGATTTCGAACAGCAACGCTGCGCGACGCTCGCGCGCGATGTCGACGAAATGCGCCTCGGCCCCGACGGACGAACGCTGCTCTACACCTCGGGCGCGCGCCTTCGCGCGATCGACGCGCTCGGCGATCTTCCCGAGGACGAAGAGGATGGGAAGCCCCCGGCCGAACCCGGCCGCAAGAGCGGTTTCATCGATTGCGATCGCGCGAGCGTCGAAGTACTCCCGCAAGACGAATGGGCGCAGATGTATCGCGAAGCGTGGCGACTTCAGACCGAGCAGTTCTGGGTCGCCGATTTAAGCGACGTCGATTGGGACCGCGTCTACGATCGCTATAAAGCGGTGCTGCCCCGCGTTCGCACGCGCGGCGAACTCTCCGACCTCATCTGGGAGATGCACGGCGAACTCGGGACCTCGCATGCCTACGAAATGGGCGGCGATCTGCGGATACCGCCGCAGTATCGGCGCGGATTCCTCGGCGCCGATTATCGCTGGGACGGCGAGCGCAACGCCTACCGTATCGAACGCATCTATCGCGGCGATTCGTGGGATCGTAACGCCGATTCGCCGCTCGCCGAACCGGGGCTCGAAGTACGCGAAGGAGACTATTTGCTCTCGATCGCTGGAACGCGCCTCTCCGCCGAGATCGCACCGGAGCGATTGCTCGTCAATACCGCGGGGAACGAGATCGCGCTCGGCATCGCCAACAAGCGCGGCGACGAACGCACGATCGTCGTGAAGACGCTCGCCGGCGAAGCATCGTTGCGCTATCGCGCGTGGGTGGAACGGAACCGTCGTTACGTCGCCGAGAAAACCGGCGGCGCCGTCGGCTACCTCCACGTTCCCGATATGGGGCCGTGGGGCTTCGCCGAATTTCATCGCGGCTACCTCAGCGAATTCGATAAGCGCGGCCTCATCGTCGATATCCGCTACAATCGCGGCGGCCACGTCTCGCCGCTATTGATCGAGAAGCTCAATCGCAAGCGCATCGGCTTCGACGTCTCGCGCTACGGCCCGGTCGAACCCTATCCGCCCGAATCGGTCGGCGGACCGATCGTCGGCATCACCAATCAATTCGCGGGCTCCGACGGCGACATTTTCAGCCACGCGTTCAAACTCTACGGGCTCGGGCCCTTAGTTGGGAAACGGACGTGGGGCGGCGTTATCGGTATCAACCCCTACCACCATCTCGTCGACGGAACGGTAACCACGCAACCCGAGTATTCGTTCTGGTTCGTCGATGTGGGCTGGAAGGTCGAAAACTACGGCACCGATCCCGATTACGACGTCGACATCGCGCCGCAGGATTATCGCAACGATCGCGACCCGCAACTCGACCGCGCGCTCGAATTGATGGAGCGCAGTCTCGCCGCGCACGTCGAGATTCGTCCGGATCTCACCGCGCGGCCCTCGCTTCGCCTGCCGGAGTGCTAAGCGCCGGATAGCGGTGCTTGAAAAATAGTCGGGGCGCTATGTTGACATAGCGTCTCGACTTTTGTATAACCTTGGTATGCATCCAACGATTCATTTGATGCCATCCAATGAATCGATCCAAATAAATGGCTGTAGGCATCCACTTTGCCGGCCAGGGAGGAACCAAGCACACCGTGAGTATCGATCGTAGAGCTGCCGCAATCGCCGCCGACTGGGCGACCTCACCCCGTTGGAAGGGCATCGAGCGCCGCTATCGCCCCGAAGATGTCGTCCGCCTTCAAGGCAGCATCGTCGTCGAACAGACGCTCGCCCGTCTCGGTGCCTCCCGCCTCTGGGCGAGCCTGCACGAATCCGAGCCCGTGGCAGCGCTCGGCACCATGACCGGCGGCCAGGCGATCCAAGCCGCGAAGGCCGGGCTCAAGGCGCTCTACTGTAGCGGCTGGCAGGTAGCCGCCGATGCTAACGTGAGCGGACAGATCTACCCCGACCAATCGCTCTACCCCGTCAACAGCGTGCCGACTCTGGTGAAGCGCCTGAACAGCGCGCTCGCGCGGTACGATCAAATCGAATCGCTCGAAGGGAAGGGCGGCCCTGAATCTTACCTTCCCATCGTCGCCGACGCCGAAGCGGGCTTCGGTGGAGCGCTCAACGTCTTCGAACTCATGAAAGCGATGATCGAAGCCGGCGCGGCGGGGGTCCATTTCGAAGATCAACTCAGCAGCGAAAAGAAGTGCGGCCATCTCGGCGGCAAGGTGTTGATCCCCACGCAACAGGCGGTTCGGCACCTCATCTCGGCGCGATTGGCCGCCGACGTCTTCGACGTGCCGACGATCGTCATCGCGCGGACCGATGCGATGGCCGCGCAGATGGTCACCAGCGATATCGATCCTCGCGACAAGGCGTTCTGCACCGGCGAACGCACCAGCGAAGGCTTTTTCCGCGTTCGAAACGGCATCGAAGCGTCGATCGCTCGCGGCCTCGCCTACGCACCGCACGCCGATCTGCTCTGGGTCGAAACCTCGGAGCCCAATCTCGACGAAGCGAAGCAATTCGCCGATGCCATTCACGCCCGCTATCCCGGCAAGATGCTCGCCTATAACTGCTCGCCGTCCTTTAACTGGAAGCGCAAACTCGACGACGTGACGATCGCCGAGTTCCGCGATCGCCTCAACGCTATGGGCTATAAGTTCCAGTTCATCACCCTCGCCGGCTTCCACGCACTCAATCACAGCTTCTTCACCCTCGCGCACGATTTCAAAGAGCGCGGCATGAGTGCGTACGCGGAGTTCCAGCAAGCGGAGTTCGCGGCCGAAGCGTTCGGCTACACCGCCACGCGCCACCAGCGCGAAGTCGGAACCGGCTATTTCGATGAAGTCGCCTCGGTCGTGAGCGAGGGGCAATCCTCGACGACCGCGCTTCACGGATCGACGGAGAGCGAACAATTCTACGAATCCGCCGTTCAAGTCGCCGTCGGCGCGTGAACGTCGCAGCACCGGGTTTCGACCTGAAGGTCGACCTCGCCGAGGGATTCGCCGAATTCTTTCTCCCGATCCATCGGCGCTTCACTCCCGAACAGCAACGCTTGGTCCGCGCGCGCGCCGAACGGCTCGCGCGCGCCCACGCGGGCGATCTCCCCGATTATCTGCCGCCCTCCGCGGCGACGACGACGAACTGGAAGATCGAGCTGCCCGCATGGGTGCGCGACCAGCGCAATCAAATGACCGGCCCCGCCGACGATGCCGAACTCGTCGTGAAGATGATCAACTCCGGCGCGCCCGGGATCATGCTCGATCTCGAAGATTCGATGGTGAACGAGTGGGATCACCTCATGCTCGGGCACCGAAACGTCGTCGCCGCCCTGCGCGGGACGCTCGCATACGACGATCGCAAGCGCGGCGGCAGCGTCGGCATCGCACGGCGCGACGCCGTCATTTGGACCCGCGTTCGCCCGCTCCACCTTTCGCAAGCCGGCATCGTCGAGGACGAACTCGCGAGCGCTTCGGTCTTCGACGTCGCGTTGCTCGCGTTCTCGCTCGAGCTCCACGAGCTCCCGCACGGGCTCTTGCTCTACATTCCCAAAAGCGAGTCCGCGGAAGAAGCGATCTTCTGGCGCGATCTCTTCGCTGCGGTTTCGAGCGCGCGCGGCTGGCCGGGAAACGCCATTTCGTGCATGGCGCTCGTCGAAGCCCATTCGCTCGCGTACGAAGTCGAGGAGTTTCTCTACAACCTGCGCGATTCGATTCTCGGGCTCAACCTCGGGCGTTGGGATTATATGGCCTCGTTGATCCACTTCAATCTCAACGATCCCCACTGGCTTTTGCCCGACCGCAATACGATTCCGCACGACGTCGCATTTTTCCAAAATCTCCGGACGCTCTTACCGCAGATCTGCCACCGGCGCGGCGTTCTCGCAATCGGCGGGATGACCGCGCTCTACCCCAGCCGCGAAGATGCCGAGCTCAACGCTCGCGCGCTCGACGCGCTCGAACGCGATAAGCGCAACGAAGCGAGCTGCGGTATGGACGGGGCGTGGACGGGGCACCCCGACCAAAACGCGATCGCCGTCGCGCAATTTCCCGAGCCGAATCAACTCTCGTTCGTCACCCCGGGAGCCGATCTCCACCCCGATCTTCGCCCCGCGCCGATCGGCGTCGGCGCGACGACGATCGAAGGGACGCGCGCCGCGATTCGCACGGTCATTCGCTACCGCAAGGGCGTGCTCGACGGGCGCGGCGCGAGCTTGATCGACGGATACATGGAAGATCTCGCAACCGATCGCATCTATCGGTTGATGATCGCGCAGCGCCTGCGCTTCCCGGGAGAGTATACGCCGCGCTCGCTCGCCGATGCATTCGACGAAGAGCTCGACGTCATTCTCGCGGCGCTCCCGCCGCAGAGTTCGCGCGAAGAGATCGCCCGGTATCGTCGCGCGCGTCTGCTCGCCGAGCAGATGATCCTGACGGGCGCCTTCGACCCCCGCTAGCACGCACCGGTCCGGGAGAGGTTAAGCTTCTCCCGGCGCTCCCGAACCGCTCGTAGCAGATCGCGCGCGCGACCGATGCTCGTCGATCCACCGCGCGCCGACGCATCGTCGCACGTTTTCAAAACCACTGGGAATGCCGTATGAAGACGACCTTCCCATACGGCTCTTTCGAAGCCCGAGCGGAACGATCGGAGCGATTGCTTCGAGCGTTCGCCACGATTATTCATGCGCGCCGATCGCGCCGTCGGCAGGCAAATCGCCGTAGCGGCGCGTAGGGGTACCGAGCGTAAAGGAGCGCCGATAGAATATGAGTTCACTCCGAAAAATCGGTTTCGTTGCGGCGGGCTTGCTGTTCGCCCTCTCCGCATGCTCGAAGAACACGAGTAGTTCTTCATCCTCGGCAAGCAGCGCGCCGCAAAGTTCGGCCGCCGCCTCCCCGGCCGGCAGTCCGATGGCGGCGACGAGCGCCGCACCCGCGGCGAATGCCGCTGGGGCCTCGGTCTATAACACGAATTGCGCGAGTTGCCACCAAGCGACCGGCGAAGGCGTCGCCGGAGCGTTCCCGCCGCTCGCGGGCAATCCCACCGTCATGGGCGCCAAAGCGAAGGTCATTCACATCGTCAAATACGGCCTTCAAGGCGCGATCGTGGTGAAAGGCAAGAGCTACAACGGCATGATGCCGCCGTGGGGAACGACGCTTTCGAATGCGGATATCGCCGCAGTTATCTCCTACGTTCGTTCGTCGTGGGGAAATTCGGCGAGTCCGGTGACCGTCGCCGATGTGAAAGCGGTCGCCAAGTAAGATCTACTGCGCGGTGCAGGTGTCGCCGCCGTGCGGCACCAGAGTGCCGCGGTCGTACGATGCGAAGGTGCGTAGAACGTGCCTCGCATCGCTACGCTTCCACGTAATGCGGCCCAATAACGGGGCGCTTCCACGCGGCGCGGCGTAAGGATAAAACGGACCGTTCCAGGTCCACGTTCCGTCGCTCGCGCGCGTGCCGTGCATATTCGCGTAGCTGCCGCCGCCGTGAAAATCGCGATAGAGCCAGATCCCCCGGGAGGGGATATATCCGACGAAAGCGCTCCCGCTCGGGAGGCCGTTGGGGCGAATCCCCCAATCGACGCGGACCCAGCGGCTACCGGGGACGCGCCCGATCCGCCAGAGCGAGGGCGTCTCGCCCTTCGCGCTACAGCGCCACGAACCGGCGAAATCGGTGAGGAAGGCGTTTGAGGATTTTGCCGGGGCGGCGACCGCCGCCACCAGCGCGAGCGATGCGAGCATCTACGAGCCCTTCGCCCCGCGATGCGGCGCTCCTAGTGGCCGAAGGTGCGCGAGATGCCGACGAAGGGAATCACGAAGGCGTTGCGATCGGCGAGTAGGTGATTGGGGAAGTCCATCGAGAGATTGACGTAGCGAAGCCCGTACGCCAGCGTGTAGCGGCGCTCGCGCACGCTGTTCTCGATCGATGCGTCGATCTGCGACCCCGCTTCGGGAATAACAAAATTCGACGGCAGCGCCCGCGAGGGTCCGTTTGAATAGAGAAGAACGGTGGAATTCGTCCAACGTGCCGTTAGGCGCGGGTTCACCGCGAGTAACGCCTCCAGATGCGTTCGCTGCGAACGATACAACTCGTCACGTAATTCGAAACGCGCACCGACCGCCCGAGTACGCTCTCTGGCGATCGATCCCACTAGGTAGGAAAAGTTCGGCGGCGGCGATATCGTCCCAAAATTATATTGATAGGTCGAAAGCTGATTGTAGATACTCTCGCCGACGCCGAAGGTCATCGAATGTGAGAGATGATACCGCAGCACGAAGTTTACATACGACAACTCGATGCTTTGTAAGGGAGAGTTGGTCCCCGACGCGTCGATTGGGCCGAGCGTCGACACGCCTTCGCCCACCAGCGTAAAGCGACCGATTCGATGAGAAATACGGAGCGCTGGCTCGATGACGATGCCCGTCGCTTTAATACCTAGAAACTCGCGATGCGTTCCGATCATCGCCGCCGCACCGATGCCAACGCGCGTCACTCCTGCGCGCGCGTCCCGCGCCGGGAATAACGCGAACCCGACAACACAAAAAAGCGCGGTAGCTATGAGAAATAGTCGTTTCATTATAAACCGCCGCCTTCTGCTATGGCACCGGGGTTCCCTGCGCGCGAAAACAATCGATGCTATGATCGTCGACCAATCCAACGCTTTGAAGATAGGAATAGACGATCGTCGGGCCGACGAAGCGGAAGCCTCGCGCTCGCATTTCTTTGCTGACGCGCTCCGCGAGTTCGGTACTCGCGGGGAGTTTCTCGCCGCGAGCGCGCCGCGTCACCACGGGCGATCCGCCGACGAACCCCCAGAGCCATCTCGCGAAGGTGCCGTGCTCGCGTGCGAGGTCCAAAAACAACCGTGCGTTTCGAACGCTCGATTCGATCTTCAACCGGTTGCGTACCAAACCCGCATCCTCAATCATCGCTTCGATCTGCCGCGCGCCGAAGCGCGCGACGAGTACGGAGTCGAAGTTTTTGTATCGGCGTCGATAGCACGCGCGCTTTCGCAAAATCGTCTCCCAACTCAAGCCCGCCTGCGCGCCCTCCAAAACCAACATCTCGAAAAGGTGTCGGTCGTCGTGCGACGGGAATCCCCACTCGTGGTCGTGATACGGAATCGAAAGGGCGCTCGTCGCCCAGGCGCATCGAACGATCCGTTCGCTCACGGCGCCGATCCACCAAGGTAATCGTCGAAGATCGAGAGCAGCGTTGGGTAGCTTTGCTCGATGCGCGCGCGCGGAGAATCGGGATCGAAGGGATCGTGGTTGAGCGGATCGGTGACCAACTCTTCGTAGTTCGCGTCGGCACCGCGTTCGCGCCAACTTTCGACGAGCCGCTGCGTCGCTACATTGTTAACCGCCGGGTCGCGCGCGACGACGACGGCGCGAATCTTTTCGGCGAGCGGCGCCGAGCGACGTGCGGCACGAAAGGTGGCGTCGGCGATCCGCATGACTGCGGCGACCGCGCGGGTCGGGAAGCGTGGATACGCCGCCGTGGGGCGGAAACGTTCGCGTAATTCCGGATCCCACCAGATATTCACGTTCGGAACGATTCGCGCGCCGAGCATGATCGCGCGGCTCACCGGGCGCGAAAAGCGCAGAACCGCGAAGCCCGGACAGACCGGAACGGCGAGCGCGATGCCGCTGCGAAACTGCGCTCCGTAGGCGGCGAGCGTACCGCCGGTAGAATGCCCCATTACGGCGACTCGCTCTCCCAATAATCCGGCGACCTCGAGCGCCGTATCGAGCGTCGCGACGAGTTCCGCGCTCCGTAAACGCGCGAGCTTCTTGGTGAGCCGGTCGCTCTCGCCGTGGTGCGGCAAGCGCACCGCGATCACGTTCGCTCCTCGCGCGTGCAGCGCCGGAGCGAATGCGGAGAATTGCGCCGGGTTATTCGTCAATCCGTGAAGGAGCACGACGCAGAGCGGGCGCCGCTCGCCGTGCAGCCACGCCTGGGTGCGAGCGGCCGGCAAAATGCCGGAGCCGTCGAGCGCTTGCAATCGCGCGAGCGCGACGAGACCCTCCTGAAAAGGATCGTTCATCGATCGTCGACGATCTTCAACAACTGCGGAAAGACGCGATCGGCGAGCTCGGGATGCCGCTCCGGCTCGACTATATCGTGCGAGATCGGAAGTCCGCGCAAACGTTCGTTGCGAACGCCGCTCGCACCCGAAGCGCTCCACGCCGAGAGCAACCGCCGTATCGCGCGGTTGTTGACCGCCGCTTCGCGATCGTTCGTTACCGCAACGATATCGCGCGTCCGCGGCGGCGATTCGCGAGCGTCGGCGAGCAACGCACTCGCCAGCCCGTACGCACGCGCGACGGCGTGCGTGCTGTACCGCGGATATCCGTGCGCCGGCATCTGTCGTTCGCGCGCGATCGGATCCCACCAAGCAAATGCGTTCGGCAACCGCAGCATCGCACGCGTCAGCAGCGGCGCGATGCGATTGGGCAACCATGAAAAGCCGAGAAAAGGCGCGATCGCTACCGCGCGTTCGAGATCTTCATCGTGTGCGAGGCGAAGGGCGAGCGTGCCGCCGAGCGAGAATCCGACGACCGTTACGAGCGGGGCGAGCTCGCGCGCCGCCCGTAACGCGAGCGCCGTTCGCTCCTGCAACTCGGCGGCATCGAGCTCGGCGAGCGCGCGCGTGAGCCGATCGCTCCGGCCGTGCCGAGGCAGCCTCGGTACGACGACCGCAAACCCAAGTTCGGCAAGGCTCCGTGCGAGGCGCTCCATCTGCCCGGGGCTCGCGGTAAGGCCGTGGAGGAGCAGCGCCGCACGCCCGTTCGGTCGCTCGGGAAGAAGAAAAAAGCTCCGCGAGCGTTCGCCGATCGAGGGGCCGTCGAACTGCAGTAAATGTCGCAGCGTCGGAGCCGCTACGAGAGCGCGCTCTCGATCGGTGGGGGCGGAGGTGCAGGAGGGCGACACAGCGAGCATCCTTAACTCCTACGAGCAAGTGTTCCTCGAATGCCGGATGGAAACGCGCCCCGGCATTCCCGCGCACCGCGGTAAACACACGTGGCGTTAAAGAGTTCGAGAGTATGAAAACGAGCGACCGAAGTTCCCGGAGCCTCATCGATGCCGAAGATCATTACGGGGCGCACAATTACCATCCGCTCGATCTCGTCGTCGAAGAAGCCGGCGGCTGCTGGTTGACCGATGTCGAAGGGAAACGCTATCTCGATTGCATCAGCGCCTATTCCGCGGTCAACCAAGGGCACTGCCATCCGCGCATCGTCGCCGCGCTCGTCGAACAGGCGGGGCGCGTAACCCTCACTTCGCGTGCGATGCGCAACGATCGGTTACCCATTTTCCTCGAACGCCTGACCCAACTCTGTGGTTTCGAGATGGCGTTGCCGATGAACACCGGCGTCGAAGCGGTGGAGACCGCGATCAAACTCGCGCGACGCTGGGGATACGACGTCAAAGGCATACCGCCGGAGCGCGCCGAGATTATCGTTTTTACCAATAATTTCCACGGACGCACGACGACCGTGATCAGCGCGTCGAGCGAACCGGCATACCGCCGTTCGTTCGGCCCCTATACGCCGGGATTCGTTCTGGTTCCCTACGGCGATGCCGACGCACTGGAGCGTTCGATCGGTCCGAATACCTGCGCTATGCTGATCGAACCGATTCAGGGCGAGGGCGGCGTGATCGTTCCTCCCGAGGGATACCTCAAGCGCGCGTGGGCGATCTGCAAGGAACACGACGTGCTGTTCCTCGGCGATGAAATTCAAACGGGATTCGGACGCACCGGCGCGATGATGGCGCTCGATCACGATGGCATCAAACCCGACATTCTCATCGTTGGGAAAGCGCTAGGCGGCGGCGTCTATCCGGTGTCGGCGATACTCGCCGACCGCGCCTTGATGTCGCTCTTCCAGCCCGGCGACCACGGCAGCACCTTCGGCGGCAACCCGTTGGGGAGCGCCGTAGCGATCGCCGCGATGGAGGTACTCGTGGAAGAACGGCTGCCCGAACGGGCGCGTTATTCCGGAGCGAAACTCATGCAGGGTTTGCGCGCGCTCAAATCGCCCTCGATCCGCGACGTACGCGGGCGCGGATTGCTCGTCGGCATCGAGTTCGACCGACCGGTGCGTCCGCTCGCATACGCACTGCTCGAACGCGGCGTCGCCGCCAAAGACACGCACGAACGCGTCTTGCGCATCGCACCGCCGTTGGTGATCGCCGATACGGAGATCGCGCTCTTTCTCGAACGCCTGGAGGACGCGCTCGCCGCGTTCGACGCTGCGACGTGACCGCTCGGCGCGAGGATTTCCGCTGGGAGGTTCCGCAGCAGTTTTCATTCGCGCGCGACGTCGTCGACGCTCTCGCGCGCCAGGATCGGCGCGCGTTGGTCTTTATCGACAACGACCGCAGCCGACGTACGTTTTCGTTTAGCGAGATCTCGATCGCATCGCAGCGCTACGCGCGCGTTTTCGCCGAAGGCGGAATCGGACGCGGCGACCGCGTTCTCGTCGCACTGCCGAAGCGGCCCGCCTGGCTCTTCACCATGCTCGCACTCGACCGAATCGGCGCGGTCGCCATTCCCTGCGCGGAGCAGTTGCGCGCGAAAGATCTCCTCTACCGCGCGAATCACGCGGCCGTACGGGCGATCGTGGCGTGCGCGAGCAACCAAAGCGAGATCGACGAAATACGCGCCGACGCGGTTACCTGCGAACGCTACTACCTCAGTGAGGCGGAGAGCGATGGATGGGAGCGCCTCGATGCGCGCGCGGAGCGAGCGGAGCCGCTACCGGGTATCGACGCGCGCAGCGACGAGTGGAGTTACATCATTTATACCAGCGGCACGACGAAAGATCCCAAAGGCGTCGTCCACGACCGCGCGTATAGTTTTGCCAAGCGCATGCAGGCTCGTTATTGGCTCGATTGCAAGCCCGACGATTTGGTCTGGAGCACCGCGGCGACGGGTTGGGCGAAATCTCTTTGGAACGTCTTGCTCGGGCCATGGTCCTGCGGCAGCGCGATCGTCATGCACGACGGCGGTTTCGATCCCGCCGAGCGCCTCGACCTCATTCGCGATCTCGGCGTCACCGTGCTCTGCCAAGCGCCGACGGAGTATCGGCTCGAAGCCAAACGCGACGATCTCGGAACGCGCTGGAGAATGCCGCGACTACGCCACTGCGTCAGCGCCGGAGAACCACTCAATCCCGAGGTGATCGAACGATGGAACGAGGCGTTCGGGCTCACGATATTCGATGGCTACGGACAGACCGAGAACTCGTTGCTCGTCGCAAACCTTCCCGGTGACGAAGTGCGCGTCGGCGCGATGGGGCGCCCGACGCCCGGGCACGACGTCGCCGTCGTCGACGAAGACGGGCGCCCTTGCGAGACCGATGTCGTCGGCGATATCGGTCTGCGCGGCGACCCGCCGACGCTCTTCAAAGGCTACTTCCACGACGAAGAGCAGACGGCTGCGACCCGACGCGGCGAATGGTATCTTACCGGCGACCGCGCGCGGGTCGATGCCGACGGATATTTTTGGTTCGTCGGACGCGCCGACGACGTTATTTCTTCGGGAGCCTATCGGATCGGTCCGTTTGAAGTGGAGAGCGCGCTGCTCGAACATCCCGCCGTAGCGGAATCCGCCGTCGTCGGGAGCCCGGATGTCGATCGCGGGAATATCGTGAAGGCATTCGTGGTGTTGCGCCCCGGCTACACCGCCGACGGCGCGCTCGTCGCCGAACTGCAGGAGCATTGCAAACGCGTCACCGCGCCCTACAAGTATCCCCGTGAAATAGAATTCGTCGCCGATCTACCGAAAACGCGCTCCGGGAAAATCCGTCGCGTGGAGTTACGCGAGCGCGAACTCGACCGGAAGGGACGGAGCGCCGCGAGCGGCCAGTTGTGACCGCCGCATCATTCCTTCGGTAGTCGGGCCGCACCCGGCCGGCGTTGCAATACGATAATCGCAACCACGAACAATACGCAGACGAGCGAGAGCGCCAACAAATCGACGCTGCTCTTCGAAATCCACGTCAGCCCTTTCGGCGCGGCGGGATGGATCTCTTGAATGGTGATGACCAACACGCGACGCACCGTCGCGATGATTGCGATCAACAGAAATGGAATCGCCGATAGGCCTCGTCCGCGAATCGAGATGACCACCGTATAGGTGATTTCGGAGATCATCAGGATGAGGAGAATGAGATCGATGAAGTGTGCGGTCGTCGCAATTAGCGAATCGCCGGCGACCGTAAAGAGCGCGATCGCCTCGCGAACGCCGTGAATCGCCAATGCGACGGCGGCGACGAATAACAGCAACCCGACGAACGCGAACATGATCCGTTCGCCGAGCGCGAGAACGGCGGCGAAGCGATCGAAGGTGCCGACGCGCCCGCCATGTTCGAGGACTTCGCGTTCTTCGGGTTGCTGTTCCATCCTAAGCGCTCCCTACTTCGTATAGGGTTTGACGACCTGCGAGAGCCGATCCGGCACGCCCTTTATGCGCACCAAATGCGGATAACGAAGGCCGCCGGTGTAGTGAATTTGGACCGAACGATAGACGTCGCTATGTTCGACGAGAAGGTCGATCGGCGCTTTGCTCTTGGCGGCGTCGGAGATCGCTCGCGCGAGAACCGCTGCGGAATACCCGCGGCCGTCGACGGCGACGATCGTGGTATCGATCCCCAGGGTTGCCACGGCAGCCGGCGAGCCGAACCGTACGTCACCGATGCGGCCGTGGTTGACCGCGAGCCCGATCGAATACCAGAAGTTGTTCTTCGGCACCCAAATAGTCGGCTTTGCGGTATAGACCAGCTTCCATCCGTCGGGAGTAAATCCGTTTGCCGGATGCGGGGCGATGTCGTCGATCCACGTATGGAAAAAGGCGGTCCAGTTATACGGTAAGACCTTATTGAGTCCGGCAATGATGTCTTTACGCGTGTAGGTAACGACGATCGGCCCGGTGGTCTTGCCGCCGAAGAACTCGCGCGCGAAGGTATCGAGCGATTTCTTATCGTTCGTTTTCGCGCGAATGATACTATCGGCACGGAGCCACATGAGCGCGCCTTCGACGTAGAAATCGACGCTGCGACGCTCCGCGTTATAGCCGTACGGCGCCGCATAGAGAAAGGGCGCCGAGGTCGCGGTATCGCCGAGCGTCCTCCAAAGGCGCCCCGGTTCGTTATCGTAGTACGCGTACATCGCCGCCACCTGATCGGGCCACTCCTTCGCCGGGCGAATGCCGTCGCGGAACGACATGACGTCGCCGTAATATTGGGTCATGCCTTCGTAGACCCACAAAAGCGAGTCGTCATACGGAATTTGCAGGTTATCGGGGTAAAGCCCCGCCGGCATGCGATACTTGCCGTCCCACGAGTGGTTGAATTCGTGCGAGAGCAAATCGCCACCGCGCACGAACGTTTTATGGTTGAGAAAATACGAACCGGTCTCGCCGTCGTCGCTCGATTCGTGATGTTCGATTCCCTCACCGGGCATCTGGTCGGAGAGCGTCAACAAAAAATTATAGTTGCGCCAATGGCGCGCCCCGTACATCGCCATCATTTCGCGAACGAGCTTGGCGTAATGCGGTTCGCCGATTTTGGCGGAATTCGCTTCGTGCTGCGTATCGGCGAAGACGTTGAGGTAGGCGCTCGCCGTTCCCTGGTGCCAAATACGTTTCCGATAGACGTGCGTTCCCGCGTCGAGCGGTGAATCGATGAGGTGTTCGAGCGATACTTCGTCGAACGTCACGGTGTCGCCCGAGCGTTGCGCGCCGGTCAGCGCGGTGGCGAATTTCCACGTCGGCCCGGGAAGCACGATCGACGGCTTAAAAAACGTGTCTTGAATCGTTCCGGTCGACGGATAGAGCAGATTCTGGTTCCACGTCGTTACGAAAAGATTATGCGTCGCCAAACGCGAGGACGAGTAATGTCCGAACGTCGCGCCGAGATAGGTGAAGCGCACGTCGACGGCATCGGCACCCGCCGGCACGTTGAATTTGAATGCGAACATATCGAGCGGGTCGCGTCGCCAGGCGATGCGCTTACCGCCGGCGGTAATGACCAACGACGCGACGTTCGCAATCGGTCCGACCGGTTGATGTTCGCCGGGAATCCACTTGGGATAATAAAGCGTCATCGGCCCCGGGGCGGCGGGGATAATTTCGTGCGTGAACACGACGTTCTGCGTCGGCGCTTGCCGCGCATCGAGTTGAAGCTGGATCGGTTGGGTCGCGGCCGATGAGGACGCGACGGCGAACGAACACAGCAACGCGGAGAGGCCGAGGCCTCGAATCAGCAAAGTGCGCATCCGAACGCGGTACGCGCTCGGCGGGCGGCTCCCTGCTACAGGCTCGCGCGAAGGACGAAGTGGTAGGGAAACTCCGGCGCGTCGATCGGCTCGACCCGCGTAAATCCACGCGATTGCAGACGCGCGATCGCTTCGTCGCGCGTGTGCGCGTGCTCGCGCGGGGGGCCGACGGGGCGATCGAGGGCACCCTCCCAATCGATGACGAGCATCCATCCCTCGGGCGAGAGTGCGGCGCGCACGGGATTGAGATCGAGATCGCTCATCTCGTGGAGCACGTTCAGCAACAAAATGCGATCGGCGGGAGGGCCGGCGGGCGTATCGCCGGTGACGACGTTATCGTACTTGCCTTCGAGGCAACGCTCGGCAATGATTCGCACGAAACCCGGCTGGGTATCGACGGCGACGACGAACGCATCGGGGTGCGCCTTCGCAATCGCGAAGGTGTATCGGCCGGTTCCGGCGCCAA
Source organism: bacterium (assembly GCA_021794205.1). Classification (GTDB taxonomy): domain Bacteria; phylum Vulcanimicrobiota; class Vulcanimicrobiia; order Vulcanimicrobiales; family Vulcanimicrobiaceae; genus JABEUX01. The sequence goes on along the minus strand of JAJYRH010000001.1, from coordinate 53,000 downwards.
GATCGATCACGCGCCCTTCCTCGGGCACCTCGAGCCGCGAAACGATCGCCGCGGCAGGCATATACGCCTCCCGGGCTGGGTCGTCGAGCCGCGCCGCGCGCTCCGGGGAAAAGAGTTCGGGCTGGCGTGCCCCGCTACGATCTTGAATCTCGCTCATCGCCCTCGGATTCGGCGTGAGGGCCGTCCGCTCCGTTTGCGCCCCCGCGCGAGCGCCCGCGCGCCCCGCGGAAGCCCTGCGTCGCCGTCGGTCTAGATCCCGGTCAGCGAGAAGATCGCGATCGCCCCGGGCCCGACGTTGACCGCAACCGATGGGCCGACTTCGTGAACGATGAAGGTTTTCGGAGGCAACGCGAGTTTTTCGTGCAACGCCTTCGCCATCTCATCGGCGAGTTCGGGAGCGTGGGTGTGACCGATTGCGAAGCGCGTCGCCGCAACGTCGGTAACGTGTCGCGTCGCGATATCGATGATGAGTTCTTTCGCTTTATCGAAAGTTCGCGTCTGTCCGGCGGTCTCGACGACGCCGTCGCGCACCTGCAGGATGGGATTGACCTTCAGCACCGTCCCCAACGCGACGATCGCCTTGTTGAGCCGGCCGCTGCGCCCGAGAAATTCGAGCGTCGGCATGATCTGATAGCCGTTCTGCGTGCTCTTTCCGCGCTCGAGCGCGGCGACGATATCCTTCGCGCTCGCGCCTTTTTTCGCCATCTCGCCGGCCACGTAGGCGAGCAACAGCAACCCACCCGAGAGCGTCCCGCTATCGATGACGTGCACCTTCCCGGCGAAGCGCGATGCCGCCGCCAACGCGTTCTCGTAGGTCTTCGAAAGCTTGCTCGAAACGATCGGAACGACGCACTCATCGCCCTTGTCGACGTGTTTGGAGAAAATCGCCGTGAAGCCCGCGGCGTCGAGCGGTTCGCTACTCGGCAGGTCCTTCGCCGCAGCCATGCGTGCGTAGAAACTCGCGCGCGTGATATCGATGCCGTCGCGAAGACGCTCGCCGTCGATATGGATCCAGAGAGGCGCCACCTCCACGCCGAACTCCCTGGCCTGGCCGGCCGAGATATCGGCTGCGCTGTCGGTGATAATTGCTGTAGCCATAGTTGGCGCTCCCCACGCCGCGCCCGCTCGTTTCGCCCGTTCGGCTCGCCTATCATGCCAGGGAGCCCCGACACGGATCGGTCGCACCGAGGAAGCCTTCCGGCAATCGGCGTACGCTACGCTCCTCAACATGGATGCAGAGCCGAGCCCTCGCGAGATCATGACCGCCGTCCTCGACCTCCACGGGGCGGTCGTCGCCGGCTTCGCCATGGTCGAAACCCGACTCGGGCGCGTCGAACTCCGTCTCGACCGCGTCGAGAGCCGGCTCGACCGCGTCGAGGCTCGCCTGGATGGCGTCGAGGCTCGCCTGGATGGCGTCGAGACCCGGCTAACCTCGATCTCCGGCGAGGTCGCCGGGCTGCAGCGCTGGCGCATCGGCGTCGATAGCCGCCTCGAGCGCCTCGAACGAGCCTACCTCACCTAAGAACCCGGCTCCCGGAGGGCGCCGCTGCCCAATCCTCGCTTGCATGGCGCCCTCCGCCGTGCTATCCTCTCCGAGCCGAAGCAGCGCTCCCGGAAGGGGGCACTCACCGGATGCCTGCGGGCGATCCGGTCTTCACGAGAGGGAACCGACGGTAGGTTCCGTTGATGTGAGGTCGCTCCGGCGGCCTTTCTTCGTTTTTTCGACTAGGAGTATCGCCATAGCACGACCGCTACGCGTCAACGAACAAATCCGCATTCGATCGGTCCGCGTCATCGATGACAACGGCGAGCAGCTCGGCGTCATGCCGACTGAGGAAGCGCTCTCGCGAGCGCGCACCGCAGGGCTCGATCTTATCGAGATTTCGCCAAACGCGCAGCCTCCGGTCTGCAAGATCGGCGATTTCGGACGGCTCAAATACGAACAAGCGAAAAAAGATAAGGACGCCCGTAAAAAGCAGCGTCACGTCGATCTACGCGAAGTGAAGTTGCGCCCCAAAATCGAGCAACACGATTACGAGACCAAGGCCCGCATGGCCGAACGCCTCTTGCTCGATGGAAGCAAAATTAAAGTAACGATTATGTTCCGTGGCCGGGAAATTACGTATCAGGGTTTCGGAAAGCGTTTGCTCGATCGCATGGTGGAGGATATGATGCCTCTCGCGCTTCTCGAACGCGAACCCAAACTCGAAGGCCGAAATATGTTTATGATTTTAGCGCCGCGCGCGACGCCGACGGGACCGCCGAAGTACTCCTCGATGAAGGAGCACGAACGCGCCCAACCGCCTGTACCGACTGCGAACGCTGAGCAACCCAAGGAGTCTACCGATCATGCCAAAGATTCGAACCCACCGCGGAACGGCGAAGCGAGTAAAGATAACCGGGACCGGGAAAGTGATGCACCGACACCAGTTTAGCGGCTGCGGTCACATCCTTTCGAAGAAAACGCGTAAGCGCAAACGTAACTTCCGCAAGGATCAACCGACGTTTAAGGGCGATCTCAAGCGCCTAGCGCCGACGATCCCGTATTTGGTGTAAGGAGGCTCTTCACAGATGGCACGCATTAAACGCGGCGTTCACGGCCTCAAACATCGCCGCAAGGTCATGAAGCTCGTCAAGGGCTTCCGCGCCGCGCGTCGTCGCAACTATCGCGTTGCGAACGAAGCGCTGCTCCACTCCCTTGCCTACGCGTTCCGCGATCGTCGCGTCCGCAAACGCGATTTTCGTTCGCTCTGGATCAGCCGTATCAACGCGGCGGCCCGGCGCGAAGGCATGAGCTATTCGATGCTGATGAACGGCTTGAAAAAGTCGGGCGTCGCGCTCAATCGCAAAGCGCTCGCCGATCTCGCCGTGAACGACAGCGCGGCCTTCGGCTCGCTGCTCGCGGTCGCCAAAAAAGCGGTCAGCGCCTAGCCTCGATCGGCGTATTCCTAGCCCCACCCGCACGCGTTGCAGGTGGGGCTTTTTCTATCCCTAAAGCAGCTCCGCAGTACGCGCTCGCTTTTGAGGAGGTTCCCGTGCACCACGAACTCGCTCGCACCGACCGCCGGTCGTTCCTCGCACGGGCCGCTCTCGGCATCTCCGCCGGCGCGCTCGCGCTTCCCACCGTCGTCGGCGTCGCCGACGCAGCGGGCGCCGCGCCGCCGCCGATGGCCGCCGACGCGAAGGCCGGCCTCGAACGGCTGATGGCGGGAAACGCCCGCTTCGTCGCCGGGCACCCCATCTGCCCGCCGCTCACCCAGCGTCGTGCCGCGCTCGCGCACGGCCAGAGCCCGTACGCGATCGTGCTCTCGTGCTCCGATTCTCGCGTCCCCGTCGAAACGGTCTTCGATGAAGAACCCGGCAATATTTTCGGCGTGCGCATCGCCGGAAATTTTCTCGACGATAACGGCATCGGTTCGATCGAATACTCGGTCGCCGTCCTCAAATCGACGCTGATCGTGGTGATGGGACATTCGGAGTGCGGGGCGGTGAAAGCGGCGCTCGAGAACGTCAAGAGCGGGGCGATGCCGCCGGGGCACATCTCCGGGCTCGTGCGCGCGCTCGTCCCCGCCGCCAAAGCGAGCGAGACGCACTCCGGTGACTGGCTGCACGATGCGATCGTCGCGAACGTGCGCGAGAATGTCGCCGCATTACCGCACCGCTCGGCGATCGTCGCAGAGGCCGTTCGCTCCGGGAAACTGCGCGTCGTCGGCGCGCTCTACGATCTGGCAAGCGGTCGAGTGCGACTGCTCTAACCGCGCAGCGGCGCATTTGTCGATCGCGCATCAGTGAAGCCTCACTTCGCGCAGATGGACACCAAGAGGAGATATTCGTTGGCCCTAAGAACACGGCGTACGCAAGCGTCTCGTCAGGAGGGGTTACGTGTTTCGTTCCTTTAGTTTACGTCTTGTAGCGATCGCCGGGTCTTTCGCGTTTCTCTCGGGCTGCGGCGGTAGCGCCGGGGGATCTGCCCCATCGCTGCCCGCCGCTCAGTCACCGACGAGCGCCGGCAAGAGCGCGGTGCGCTTCTCCGTCGTGGTACCAAAATCAACGGCATCGACGGGGCGGAGCCCGGCGTACGTCTCTCCGGCAACGCAATCGATGACGATCAGCGTGCTGCAGGGGGCGACCCCCGTCCTGAGCGAGAGCGTCGGACTGACTGCGAGCTCTACGGGATGCACGAGCTCGTTAGCGAGCACGACCTGCACGCTGCAACTGAGTCTGGCGGCCGGTGCCTATACCGCCTCGATCACGACCTATGACGGCCCGAATGGGACCGGCAACGCCCTCTCCACGGCGCAGAGCGTCGCCTTTACGGTCGTTGCGAATCAGAACAACGTGGTGTCGCTGACCTTGAGTGGCATCCCCACGTCGATCGTCGTCCTGAGCGCCGGAAGCGATGCCGTCGATGTCCTCGCGAAGGACGCCGACGGCAACTTCATCGTCGGTGCGGGTGCACCAACCTTTACCGCGAGCCAAGGCTCCGGCCCCGCCGTCGCAGCGATTACGCAACCGAGCACGAGTGCGCCGAACCGGATTGCATTCGCTGCCGCCTCGCCCGTGGTCGACGGCACGGAGAGCATCAATATCACGGCGAGCTACCCAACTGGCGAGAGCAACGCCTGCACGCAGAGCGGCGCAGTCTGCTCGCTCCCTTCGGCCGTGACGGTAACGCAGAGGGGTGGGACGGCGATGCTTGCGAACTATTCCGACGGCAATGTGCTTGGTTATTCGCTGCCGCTCACGAGCTCGACTCAGGCGCCGGCCGAGACGATCCCCTTGGGCAACGCATTCTTGCTCACCGAGGATGCAAGCGGGAACGTCTTTGCCGCCAGTTATAGCAATCCGGCGACGGTGATCGAGATCCCACCTCCCTATACGAATGCGGTGGTAACGAATAGCCTCGGCGGCAACAATCCTTACCAGATCGCCGTCGCACCAAACGGTGACCTCGCATTGGCGAACACCAGCGGCTCGCCAGGCTCGCTCTATCCCTCACCGTTCTCCGCGACCGCTGCCCCGACCGCGATATCCGCTAGCGGGCTCTCGACCCCCTATGGGGTGGCCTTCGATGCGAGCAACAACCTCTATTTAGGCAATCAAGGCAGCGCAGACGTGGTGATGTTCGCTCCACCCTATTCCGGCACTCCCGTCACCGTCAAAACCACAGCGTTGCCGTATAGTCTCACGATCTCGGGCAATACGCTTGTCGTTGGCGAGTCCACGGCTATCGACGTCTTCTCGCTGCCGCTGACCGGCGCGAGCACTCCGGCCGCAACGCTCACCAACGGCGTGAGCTATGTCTACGGCACGGCTCTCGATGCGAGCGGAAACCTCTGGGTCGCAAACGATGGTGGGGGAGCCAAGAGTGAGGGCTCTATCGAAGAGTTTACGAAGCCCTTTACCACGGGCGAAGCTCCGGCGGTCTCGATATCCATGCCGGTCGGCGGAGGCTCGACGAGTTACGATCCGTGGGGCATCGGGTTCGACACCAGCGGCAATCTCTATGTCACGAACGTGTACGGGGGCGGGTACGATGGCGGTCTGCTCGAGTTCTCTCCGCCGATCACGAGTTCGAGCACACCGGCGGTCGCCATCGAGGGCACGAACCTCTATGACGCGTACGATCTCGTCATTACTCCGCCGAATTTCTCGGTAACCCCGTAAGCGGCGAGCGACCGGAGGAGCCCACCCTCGAGCCCAGAGAGATCTCTCGCAACCAGAGGAACGCGAGCAGCGTCTTCGCGTCGGCGATCTCGCCGCGTTGCACCATCGTCATCGCCTCGTCGAGCGTCACCGTGCGCACCGCGATGCGCTCGTCATCATCGAGCGACTGCGCGCCCGGCGTGAGATCGCGCGCGAGAACGAGGTGCAGCACTTCGTCGCAGAAGCCCGGCGTCATCGCGACCGATGCGAGCAGCTCGACGCGCGCGGCGCGATAACCCGTCTCCTCGGCGAGTTCGCGCGCTGCGCCTTCGAGCGGGCTCTCGCCGGGCTCGCATTTTCCCGCCGGAATCTCCCACATCGTCGCGCGCAACGGATGGCGATATTGCCGCACCAACAACACCTCGCGCTCGCCGAGCATCGCCGCGATCGCGACCGATCCCGGGTGCTCCACCACATCGCAGGCGAAGCGATGCCCGTCGGCGTAGCGCAGCAGATCGGTGCGCACGCGAAAGACCGGGCCGCGATAGCGCTCCTCGCTCGATTCGACGACCGGGCTCGCGCCGGCGCCTTCATCCGCAACATTTCCCATCGTAGGAGCGAGCATTAACGGAATCGGCGGCGCGGGCCTCGTACTCTCGGCACTATCGTGAAACAGAACGCTCCGAACAACTCCTCGATCGGTGTCGAGATCGCATGGCTTCTCGGCTTTCTCGTCGTCTTCGCCATCGCGCTGCTGCTGCTGAACATCTATCTCGTTCCCCATCATTTTAACGACAAGGTCGCCGACACCGCCGCCGGCGTCATCGCTGCGATTCTCTACGTCGTGGCGCGCCGCTGGGCGATGCTGCGAGCGAAACGCTAGGCGTGGAACTTCTCGGCCGCCACAGTGCCGAGCTCCGCTCGCTCGTCGCACTCGCGCGCCCGGAGGGGCGCGCGGAACGGGGGCTCTACCTCGTCGAGGGCGCGACGCTGCTGGAAGAGGCACGGCGGAGTGGGGTCGCGCTCGCCGCGATCTACGCCACCCAGGAGGCCTTCGAGCGCGAGCCGCAACTCGCCGCCGCCCACGCCGAGGGCGTGCCGCTCAAATTGCTCGACGAGCGCTCCGCGCAGCGCCTCTCCGATCTCGAAAATCCGCCGGGGATCTTCGCGCTGGTCCCGCTGATTCAGGCCGAGCCGGCGGCGGTTCTCGCCCGTCGCGGCCTCGCGCTGCTCCTCGCCGATCTCAACGACCCGGGCAATGCCGGGACCCTGCTCCGCGCGGCGGAGGCCTTCGGCGCGACCGGTGCGCTGCTCGGCGACCTCGGCGTCGATCCGCACCATCCGAAGCTCGTCCGAGCGGCGATGGGAGCGCATTTCCGCCTTCCGCTCGCCCGCATCTCACCCCCCGAACTCGCCGCCAGGCTCGCCGAGCAGCCGACCCTGACGATCGGCCTGAGCGCCGAAGGGAGCCCGCTCTCCGGCTTTCCGCACCGCGGAGCGCGCCTGCTCGCGGTCGGCAACGAACGGCACGGCCTGGGGCGCTGGGCCCCCCTCTGCCGGGAGCTCGCCGCGATCCCCATGCCGGGGCGCGCCGAGAGCCTCAACGCCGGGGTCGCCGGGGCGATCGCCCTCTACGAGCTGGGGGCGGCAGGAGAAGGGCGGGGGCTCGCGGGGGGCTTGTCAAGAGAGTAGTTTCGAAGCAAAAAGTCAAGACTTCCCCAGAGAAAAGTCGCATGGTATGCTCTGGGAGCCCCATTTAACGGGTCTTTTGTCGGAATGCTTCGTGTAAAGGAGACTCACCGCCTCATGGCTACCTCCGAATTGTTCTGGAAGCTCTTTGCCAACACCGGATCGATTGGCGCCTACCTCGCATACCGAAAGACACACCCGACTCCGAGCCACGGCTGACGACAGAAAAGCATTAGAAAAGAACGTTTGGCGCCCGGTATGATGAAACGACCGGGTGCCTTTTTTTGCCCGACGATACCGACGACGATAGGGAGCGATGAGCGCACTCCAACCACAACTCGATGACTTGGCGCAGCGGCTTCGTGCCGGTGCGGATGCGGCGAACGACATCGCCGCTCTCGAAGAACTCCGCGTACGTTTTCTCGGACGGAACGGCGAAGTCACGCTCGTCCGCCGCGGGATCGGCGCGCTTCCGCCCGCCGAACGACCCGATGCCGGAAAACTCATCAACGATGCCGTCGCACGGATGGAGGCGCTGCTCGACGATGCGAAGGCACGCCTCGCTCGCGGCGCGCTCGACGAAGAACTCCAGCGCCGCATCGACGTCACCTTTCCCGCGCCCGAAGCTTCGCTCGGGTCGATCCATCCCGTGCGCCGCATCGTCGACGAGATCGCCGACGCATTCGGGCGGCTCGGCTTCGCGACGGTGCTCGGCGATGAAGTCGAACCGAGTTACTACGCCTTCGACGCGCTCAATATCCCCGCCGATCATCCCGCGCGCGAGGGCTTCGATTCATTCTTCATCACCCCCGAACTCTTGCTGCGCCCGCATACGTCGCCGATGCAGATTCGCACGATGCAGCAACATCGTCCGCCGGTCGCGATCCTCGCCCCCGGGCGCTGTTATCGCCGTGACGCCGTCGACGCGCGTCACCTCTTTCAGTTCCATCAAGTCGAAGGGCTCCTCGTTGCCGAAGGCATTCACTTCGGGCATCTCAAGGGCGCGCTCGCGCATCTCTCTCGCTCGCTCTTCGGCCCCGACCAACGCGTGCGTTTCCGTCCCTCGTTCTTTCCGTTCACCGAACCGAGCGCCGAAGTCGACACCACCTGCCCGAAGTGCAAAGGAAACGGCGAGAGTTGCTCCATGTGCGGCGGCTCGGGGTGGATCGAGATCGGCGGCGCCGGCATGGTGCATCCGAACGTTTTACGTGAAGTGGGATACGACCCCGCCGTGGTGAGCGGCTGGGCCTTCGGCGTCGGCGTCGAGCGCATCGCACTCGCTCGCTACGAGATCGACGATATCCGCCGGCTCATCGAATCCGAGACCGAATTTTTGCGTCAGTTACAATAGGGATTTCGAAACGATATGCGTCTTCCGCTCGCCTGGCTCCGCACCTACGTCGATCTCCCCGACGACGTCGATGCGATCGCCGATAAACTCTCGATGCTCGGCTTCCCCGTCGAAAGTATCGAACGCAAACCGACCATCACCGGAGTCGTCGTCGGCCGGATAACCGCGATCGAAAAGCACCCGAATGCCGATCGTCTGCAGGTTTGCACGATCGATATCGGTGCGGCAAAGACGCTGACCATTGCGACCGCCGCCACCAACGTCGCCGCGGGGCAGTGGATTCCGGTCGCGCAGATCGGCGCGATTCTTCCGCACGTCACCATCGCACCGCGCAAGATGCGCGGCGTGGAATCCGAGGGCATGCTCTGCTCCGCCGAGGAGCTCGCGCTGCCTGCGGAATGGTTCGAAGACGGCATCATGCAGCTCGACGAGAGCCTGCCGCTCGGTAGCGACGTCGTCGCCGCCTTCGGCCTCTGCGAACCGATTCTCGAGGTCGAAATCACCTCGAACCGCGCCGATGCAATGTCGGTCCTCGGCATCGCGCGCGAACTCGCCGCCGCCTACGGCACCGCGCTGCGCGCACCCTCGTTCGAGAATCCGGCGAGCCTCCCCTCACCCACCGAACGCGCACCGCGGATCGAGCTTCGTTCGAACGATTGCACGCGCTTCGTCGCGCAACGCGTCGAGGGCGTTCGCGTCGCGCCTGCGCCGAGCGCGATTCGCATCCGGCTCGCACAGGCCGGGCAGCGCCCGATCGACGCACTCGTCGATATCTCCAATTACGTCATGCTCGAAATCGGGCAGCCGCTGCATTTTTACGACGCGGACGCGATCCCGAACGCGCACCTCATCGTGCGCGATGCCGCACCCGGCGAACGACTGACGACGATCGACGAACGCGAACTCGAACTCGACGAACGCGCGCTCATCATCGCCGACGAAAACGCCGCGCAAGGGCTCGCGGGCATTAAAGGCGGCAGCGCGAGCGAGGTGCGCGCGAGCACGACCGCACTCTTGATCGAAGGCGCCACCTTCGTCGGCGCGCGCATCCGGCGCACGAGCGCGCGCTTCGCGTTGCGCACCGAGGCATCGTCGCGCCACGAGCGGACGCTTCCGCCCGCACTCGCCGACGCCGGCGTCGCACGCGCGGCACAGCTCCTCGCTTCGCTCGGCGCGCAGCTCTTCGCACCGGTCGTCGCGGGCGGCGAGATCGCGCCGACTCCGCAGATCGCGCTTGCGTCGCACGAACTCCGCCGACTGCTCGGCATCGCGGCCTCCCCCGATTCCATCGCCTTTCATTTGCGCGCGCTCGGTTGCGAGGTCGCCGTCGACGGCGAGCTGCTCTCCGTGCGCCCGCCGTGGTGGCGCCGGGACCTGACACAAAGCGTCGATCTCATCGAAGAGTACGCTCGTCTGGAGGGCTACGACCGCATTCCCGAGTCCTTGCCCAGCGTTCCGGCGACCGAGGTTTCGAGCGCGCGCTATCGGCGCGAGCGCGAGGCCGCGTTCTTGCTCGAGGCACTCGGCTATCGCGAGGTGCTCACCTACTCGCTCGTCGGCGAATCGCTGCTCGGAACGCTCGCGCGCGGCGGGCTCGATGAGCGTGCGCGCAGCGTCGAGGTTGCGAACCCGCTCTCCGAAGAGCAACGGTACTTGCGCGCGTCGCTCGAAGCGGGGCTTCTCGCCTATCTCGCGCGGCGCGACGAACGCGCGGCGATCTTCGAGATCGGCCACGCATTCGCGCGCGACGAACGGAGCGTGCTCGAAACGCCGACGATCGCATTCGCACGCGCGACCGATCCCGTGGAGCAGCCCGAGTGGCGCGAGGAAGGCTTCGCGCGCGTGAAAAGTGACGCGATCGCGCTGCTCTCGCGCCTGACCGGGGCGGCGGTGACGGTCGCGAGCGGCGAGCATCGCTTCCTCCACCCCGGCATCTGCGCGCTGCTTTCCATCGGTGGGCGCGAGCTCGGCGTCGTCGGGCGCCTGCATCCCTATCTCGCGCAGAGTTTCGCCCTCGAACGCCCCGTCTATCTCGCGGCGCTCGCGTTCGACGCGATTCCCGAGTACGTCGCACCCACGTACGCACCGCCCTCGAAATTCCCGGCGACCTATCGCGACCTCGCGCTCGTCCTCGCCCCCGAGATCGAAGCGGCCGCCGTCGAACGCGTCGCTCGCGCGGCGGTCGGCGCGACCTGCGTCGGCGTTCGCGTTTTCGACGAGTATCGCGGAGCGCAGGTCGGCGCCGGCAAGAAAAGCCTTGCGGTACGAATTACCATGCAGAGCCCATCCGAAACGCTCACCGACACCGCCGTCGACGAACGCATCGACGCGGCGATCGCACGTTTGCACGACGAACTTGGAGCGACCGTCCGCCGGTGAGCTTCTCCTGGCCGGATATCGTTATCGGCGCGATTCTCATCATCGCGGCCTTTCGCGGGTGGCGGCGCGGCCTCATCGGCGAACTCGCCGGAGCGATCGCACTCTTCGCCGGGTTACTCGCACCGTGGTACTACAACGGCTCCGCCGATACGGCGATCGAAAACCTCACGCACGTCGGCCCGGGATCGGCGCACGTGATCGGCATGTTCCTCACCGGCGTCGCCGCATATGCCATCGTAATGGCGCTCGCGTGGGCGCTCGACCGGGTCGCAAAACTTCCCGGGCTGGGACTGCTCAACAGTAGTATCGGTGCGCTCATCGCCTTAGCGAAAGGCGTCGTCTTTCTCTGGTTGTTGCTCTACGTCGCGCTCTTCTTTCCGCTCTCGCCCGATCTGCGGCGCGATCTCGGCCGCTCGAGCTTGGCGATGATGCTCGTGCAGCCCGATGCGAAGATCGACGCGGCGTTGCAGGCGCACGAGCCGTGGTTCGCACGACCATTTACCAAATCGCTCTTCAACCGTCACCGGCTCTAAGCGCGGTATGAGCTCGTTCCGTACGCTCGCTACGACCGTGCGAGCGAGCGAACGCTATTCGCGCTACGCCGTCGCGACGGTGATGCTCGGCACCGTGATGGGACCGCTCGACGGGTCGATTGCCAACGTCGCGATGCCGACGATCGCTCGTTTCTACCATCGCGGCGTCGACGAGGCCGAATGGGTTTTGCTCGCCTATATGTTGGTCACGGCATCGACGCTCGTGCTCTTCGGGCGGATCGGCGACATCTTCGGACACAAGCGCGTCTATCAAACGGGTTTCGGGATCTTCGGGTTGGGCTCGCTGCTTTGCGCGCTCTCCCCCTCGCTGGAAGCATTGATCTTCATGCGCGTCTTCCAAGCGATCGGTGCGGCGATGCTCGTCGCGTGCACGCAAGCGCTCATCGTCGAATCGGTCGCACCGGAACGGCGCGGTCGCGCGATTGGCCTCAACGGCGCCGCGGTCGCCGTCGGCCTCACCGCCGGCCCCATTCTCGGCGGCGCGATCATCGCGCTCGGCGATTGGCGCTGGATCTTCGCGATCAACGTACCGATCTCGATTCTCGCACTCGTCGCCGCCAGCATCGTTTTGAAACCGATCGCACCGCGCCGCGAGGGCTTCGACCCCGTCGGGGCGCTGCTCTCGATCTTCGGCCTCTTCGCATTATCGCTCGCGCTCTCGCGAGCGCACCGCTGGGGATGGAGCTCCGAGAAGACGCTCGGGTGGATCGCGCTCTCGTTTCTCGCGCTCGCGATCTTCGTTTTCGTGGAGCGCCGCGTGAAGGCACCGACGTTCGACCTCACGCTTTTCCGCTCGCGCATCTTCGCATTCTCGACGATCGCCGCATTCTGTTATTTCATCGCGCAATCGGGAATCGTTTTTCTCGTGCCGTTAACCGCCCAGCTCGCGCTGCACGCGACGCCGCTGCAAGCGGGGTTGCTGCTCGTTCCTTTAACAGCCCTCAACGTCGCGCTCGCACCGACCGCCGGCGCGCTCTCCGATCGCTTCCCCGCGCGCTACATCTCGACGGCGGGCGCGATCCTCGTCGCGATCGGCACCTTGCTGCTCGCCCACCTTCCGGCCTTTCCTACGACGCTAGAGATCGTTCTCGCACTGATCGCAACCGGAATCGGCACGACGATCTTCTCGCAACCCAACAATAACGCGATCATGTCTTCGGCCCCGCACGAGCGGCGCGGCATCGCCGCAGGAACGCTCGCCACCGCGCGCACGACCGGGCAACTGCTCGGCGTCGCAACGGCGGGCGCCTATTATTTCGCACACGACGGGGGGAGCGCTGCGGGCACCTTCGTTCCCGCGAGCGGCTATTTTGCGATTCTTACGTTCGCGATGATCGCGGTCGCCGTTCTTTCGTACGTTCGCGAATAGCAGCGCGCGTACGCCGCTAGCACTTGTACCACGTCGGTTGTTGGAGAGCGGTCGGCGAAGGCTTCGCCGGACCGATATAGGTGCAGGTCTTTTTTGGAAAGTGTATTTTGAGATCGACGTTGAAAAACACGACGTTATCGATCGTCTCCGAACCGACGACGGTGAGCGTCTTACTTGGATCGATCTTGCACGACGCCGGCTTTCCGGCGTTTGCCGGCGTACATTTTAGCTTCGTCGCCCCGTTCTTGAAGGTAACCAAGCCGGAGGGGAGCATGAAAACTGCGGTGCGTGCAAATCCGGTGAGTTCGATCTTCTTCGAACAGGATTGCGTGTGATTCGATGCCACCATTTTTGCGATTGCGTAGGCAGGCGACGCCGCTCCGACGACCGCGCTCGAAAGGTTCAGATAGACGGCCACGGGCAACGGAGTGCTTTCGGTCGCCCCTTTTGAGTTTATGCGTGCGTTCCCGAAGAGGAGAAAGCTCGGCGGCCCATCGGCACTCATGCGCTCGATGCCGAATTGCGGTTGCCAGTGCATCGTCGCGTCAAAACTCCCGCAGTTCGGAACCGGTTCGATATCGCGAACGGTTATGGAACTTCCGCGGAGATCGAGCTTCGTATAACCCTTCACGTGTTTGCCGTTGTAAATCTCGATGTTCGCGCTCGCCGAACACCGCGCGCCGTCGGCGTAACTCAGGATGAGGCGAATCGTGTAGCGTTCGGTCATTTTCGCGACCGGCGTCGCATAGGTGTGATGAACGAGCGCGCTTGCGCTCCGCCCCGACGCGGCGGAACCATCGCCGAAGAACCAGGCGCGCGAGGTTACCCGCGTGCCCTTCGGAGCGAGGCTTTTATCGAGAATCGCTACCGGCGTCCCCCCCTCGGCACTCCTCGGTGCGGCGATAACGGCGCGACAGCTAGGAACGCCGGAGGCACGGGCCGCGATGCGAACGAGCACCGGCGAGGAGAGCACGAGCGTCGATGCGAGCAGAGCGGCGGTGATTCGATGCATCATGGAACGATTGCGACTCCCTCTGCCGACGCGATTCCCGTCGAGCTCCCGGTTATCGTTCGGATCGGCGCCTGTGGGCTCCCGGTGACCGGGGCAAAGACCTCGATCTCGTTCGAGCGGCCGAAGACGTAGAGATCGTTCGACGCATCGACGGCGATGATCGCCTGGTCGATGAGAAAATCGTACGTGCCTCCCTGAATGACCGCCGAGGGAACGACGTTCCCGTTCGAGCCGGGCGCATAGACGGTGATCGTATCGTTCACCGAATTGCCGACGTAGACGCGCCCCGTCGAATCGACCGCGATCGCCTCGGGGCCGTCGAGCCCGGTTGCGCTTCCGGCGATCGTTGCGATCGGCGTTGCGTTTCCGCTCGCGCCCGCAGCATATTCAACGACGGAGCCGAAGCCGTTCCCGTTGACGACGTAGATATTATTGCTGCCGTCGAATGCGACTTGATAGGGGAGGTTCAAGCCGGTGTTCGCCCCCGAAATCGTCCTGACCGGACTCGCCGCGCCAGTCGCGCCGGGAGCAAAATATTCGACGATGTTGTTGTTCGCATCGGTCGCAACGAGTTCGTCGGTCGTCGGATCGATCGCGAGCCCCCAGCCGTGCGCGTCGGTCGTCAACGTCGACGAGGGGGTCGCATTCCCACTCGCTCCATAGGCATACGAGAAGATCTCGGTCCCGGTCGGACCGTATGCAACGACGTACGCACGCCCGGTTGCATCGACGGCGATCCCCGTCGGCGATTGGATTGCCGCCGTAAAGCTTGCGAGCGGAGCGACGTTCCCATTCGCCCCGGAAGCGAAAGCACCGAACGTATAGCTACTGCCGTAACTCAACTCGTAGAGCGTCCCGGCAGCGGGGCTCGCCGCGGGTGCGACGGTCGGCGTCGCAGTCGGCGCGACCGTCGGCGTCGCAGTCGGCGCAACCGTCGGCGTCGCAGTCGGCGCGACCGTCGGCGATGCGCTCGGTGCAACGGTCGGCGAACTCGACGGCACCGGCGAGGGTGTCGCCGTGGGGCCGGTCGCAATCTCGTAGAGCTCGGCGAGGTAGGTCGTCCCCGCGTCGAGCGTCAGCGGCGAAGCGCTTCCGCTGAAGGTCAATATCGACCCCGATACCGTAGCCGGCCCGATCGTCGCGAGCAACGGTGCCTGCGCGCTCGCACCACCGAAGATAGCGATGAAGAACGATTCGTTCACGGTCGATATTCCGGCGGGAAGTTGTATCGAAAAACTCGGCGTGCTTTGAAACGTGACGTTCTGCGAAACTTGAAAACTTACAACGAATAGCACCGTCGGCAGCGCGGCGGCCTGAGGCGCGCGTGCGACGGAGTGCGGTGTGCTCGCCCCGTGCGATCGCCGGAGCGCCTGCGGTGTCGGCGCTCCCGCCGGCGGAGCGCTCGAAGCCCCGATCGTTATCGTCGTGCCGCTCGGCGCGTCGTTCGCCGGAAGTTGAACCGATCCGGAGTATCCCCCCGCGGTCGGGAGCGCGACGGGCCCACCGGCGGGCAACAAGAGCAACGTCGTGGGGCCGGAGGGCGCCGATCTCGGTGGAATGGGCTGCGGCCCACCCGCGCCGCCGGCGCACCCTCCAAGGGCGGCGATCGCTCCGAAGAGCGCGAGGGTCAATAGATGGCTACGGCGTTGCATCGTTCGTCGATCTCCCGTCGGTATTGGTGCACGCAGCGTAGGGGGAGAATCTTACATTCGCCTTAGCTCGACGGCGGAAGCGCGCTCCGGAAAAACGAAGTGCTCGCAGGCCCATGTCGGCCGCAGCACTGCTCCTCACCCTCGCTATGGCGTGGTCTTCTCCGCCGCTCGCCCCTTGCGCACCGGTCGTTCGCGCCCGCGTCGTCGCTCCCGACCGAGGAAGCGTCCTCCGCGAGATCGCGCTTCCGGCGGCTCGGAGCAGCGGGCCCTGGGAGCTCTTCGCGCCTGCGGGGAGCCGAGCGGCGCTCGCCTATCGGCTCGCAAGCGGTGGGAACGAATGGAGTTTCTTCGAGGACGAGATCCCCGACGAGGGACACGTTCTGTATAGCGGTCCACCCGCTCTCACGATTCCGAACTCATGGCGAGAGCGCCCGTTCTACGTCCGCGTTTTCGCGACGGGGCGCCCCCTCGGGTGCATTCGCGCGGCGCCGCTCGCATACGTCATTCACAACGAACCGAGAGCCGTCCCACTCTATCTCTACTTCGGGCTGCTCGGCGGAACCGCGCTGACGATGTTGGTGCTCTTCGCGATGTCGGGTGAGCCGTTCATCGGTTGGTATCTTGCCTATCTCGCCTCGCTCGTGCTCTATCAGCTCTTTCGAAACGATTTTTTGTGGCAACTCGGATGGCCGTTCGGCCCGTGGCATAGCGGCGAGATCGAATACGTTCTCTGGGGCCCCAACATCGCGCTCTACGCGCAGTTCGCGCGCTCGTTCCTCCAAACGGCGCGGTACGCTCCCCGCATCGACCGCCTGCTTCTCGTCGGAATCGCGGTGTTACTGGCCTATCTCCCGCTCGTCGTCGTCGTCCGACACGTCACCGGAATCGATCTCAACCCGCACGGCGTCCTTCCGATTACGGCGATGTTGTTGGTATCGGTGCTCGTCATCGCGGCGACGATCGGGCGCGCGCGTGCGGGCTACCGACCCGCGCGGTATTTTTTACTGAGCTATCCGATTTTATTATTTTTCGTTTGCATCGCGTTATGGCAATACGTCGCTCGCACGCACGCCGGGATCGGGCTGTACGGCGCGGAGATCGGGACCGGAAGCGAGTGCGTCTTGCTCGCCTTTGCCATCGGCGACCGCCTGCGCCTCGAACGCACGTTGGGACGCGTGCTCTCAAGCATCGATGCAATCGTCGTACGCTTCGGGCGCGACGGCAACATTCTCTATGCGACCGCGGCGATCGAATCGGTACTCGGCGTATCGCACGAAGAGCTCGTCGGTAGGCAGATCGCCGACGTTCTCGGTGCGAGCAACGCCGGCCTCATGACGAAGGTGGCGCGCGCGGCGATCCGAACGAGCGCGAACGCGCGCACGACGCTGGAGATCGCGCTCCGGAACCAACGCAACGAATTGCGGGAGTATGACGCGACGCTCTCCGTCGATCGCGACCGTTCCGGTGCGGTCGTCGAGATGCAACTCATCCTCCGCCCCACAAAAACCACGAACGCGGCGCGGGAGACGCTCTATCTAAGCGTCTATCGAGGACTCGTCCTGCTCGGCGCTTCGCCGGTTGCAGTGACCGGACGCGAACTCGAACTCCTCTGCTATCTCGCGCTTCATCGCGCGCCGATCTCGAGCGCGCACCTCGCCGACACGATCTGGCCCGATCGCGATCCACGTGCGGCGGCGAGCGCGCTCCAGACGACGATCTCCCGGCTCCGAAAAAAACTGCCGCCCGGAACCCTCCTCGCCGAGCGTCGGCAGTACGCGCTGGGAGCGACGGTGCGCACCGACATCGACGAGCTGCGCTCCGCGGCGCGCGCGAGAGATCTCGGCGAACTCGAGCGCTTGCGAACGTTCGTCAGTGCAGAGATCCCGGCACTCCTCCGGCGCTGCGAATGGTTCGCCGAATTCGACCTCTGGCTGGAGAGCCTTCGGCGCGATGCGCTCGTCGATCTCGGAGAGGCGTTGGTGGCGCGCGGCGAGCTCTCGATCCCGCTCGCGATCGCCGACGATCTCCGGCGGCTCGCCCCCTGCGACGAGAGCGGCTATCTCCTCGCAATTCGCGCGCTCCTCGCCGCGAACGACCCGGCTGCGGCGCAGCGCGCCTATGCTGACTGCCGCCGTGCGCTCGAGCGCGAGCTCGGGCTCTCACCCTCCAAGCAATTCGAAGAATTTTACCGTTCGTTGCGGGAGAGTGCCTGATTGTGACCGTTCTGTAAGTCGCACGACGTACGGTGCGAGGATGAACGGCCCACGAATCCATCTCGAACTCCTCTCCGGCTACGCTCGGCGCGGCGAGGAACGGCTTCCCCTCGCCCGCGGCGAACGCGAGCTGCTACTCGCGCTCGCACTCCATCGGCGGGGGATCGGTGCCGAGCGCTTGACGGAACTGCTTTGGCCGCAGAGCGCCACGGCGACCGCACGAAACCGGCTCTACGTCGCGCTCCATCGTCTCCGCCGACGCTTCGGCGACGAGCTGTTCGCGCGCAACGGGGGCTCCTATCGCCTCGACGACGGCGAGGTTCGCGTCGACCTCTGGTGCTTCGCCGAGCGCTGGGATCTCCCGGAGCATCACGCCTGCGAGGAGCTCGTAACGCGGCTCGAGAGCGCGACGAATGCCGCCGCGCTCTACGAAATCCCTGAGTGGCTCGCGCCGACCTATCGACGCCTCGAAGAGTTCGCGCAAGCCGTCAGAACGACGCTCGCCGAACGAGCGCTCGGAGCCGGGGAGATCGAACGTTCGGTGCTCCTCGCTCGCCGCGCCCTCGCATACGATGATTGCGACGAACGCGCGTGGAGCGTCCTCATTCGTTCGCACCTCGTCGTCCGCGATCGCCTCGGCGCGCTACGCGACTATCGTACCTACTCTCGAGCCCTCATGCGCGAATTGCAGGCGACCCCCGCCTACGAAATCGCGCATCTGATCGAAAGCGCGCGTTAGGCGCGCGAGGCCGGACGCGGCGAGATCTTCGTGCGCCCTCGCGCCGCTCCCGAACGCTTGCCGGTGCCGCGCTTGGGCATCGGCACGACGATACCGTTCCGCTTGAGGTTCTCGTTGCCGAGCGGCACCGGAGCGATGATGCGTTTACCGAGCGCGTGAGCGAGCACCTCGGAGAGTTCCTCGACCGATACGAACGTCATCTGCGTTCGCACTTCGTCGGGGATATCGTCGAGATCGACCTCGTTGCGCTTGGGCAAGAGCACCTTCGAGATCCCCGCGCGCCGCGCGCCGAGCACCTTCTCTTTCAAGCCGCCGATCGGCAGCACCTGACCTGTCAACGTGATCTCGCCGGTCATCGCGAGGTTCGGGTCGACTTTGTTCCCGGTGAGCATCGATGCGATCGACGTCACCAACGCGATGCCCGCCGATGGGCCGTCCTTCGGCGTCGCGCCAGCGGGAACGTGAATGTGGATGTCGTGCTTGGCGAAGAAATCTTCGGCGAGCCCGAGTTCGTTCGAACGCGACCGCAGGAACGAGACCGCGGCTTGCGCGCTCTCCTTCATCACGTCGCCGAGCTGCCCGGTCAACACGACCTTGCCGCTCCCCGGCATCACTTGCGTCTCGATGAAGAGAATATCGCCGCCGACCGGCGTCCAGGCCATTCCCGTCGCGACCCCGACCGAAGCGACGCGTTTCTTCACTTCGTTGAAGAAGCGCGGCTTCTTCAGATACTCGACGAGGCTCTCCGGCTTGACACGCGCTTTATATTTTGCGTTCTCCGCAACCTTGCGCGCGATTTTACGGAAGACCGTCCCAATCTCGCGGTCGAGATTACGGACGCCCGCCTCGCGCGTGTAGTCGTTGATGATCGCGCGCAACGCCGTATCGCTGATCTGCGATTGCCCGTCCTTGACGCCGTTTGCGAGGCGCTGCTTCTTCAGCAAATAGCGCTTGGCGATCTGCAGTTTCTCGAACTCGGTGTAGCCCGAGAGTTGGATGATCTCCATGCGGTCGCGCAGCGGCGGAGAGATAGTGTCCAGTGAGTTCGCGGTGCACACGAAGAGCACTTGGCTCAAGTCGAACGGAAGATCGAGGTAGTGGTCCCGATAGCTCTTGTTCTGCTCGGGATCGAGCACCTCCAAGAGCGCCGATTGCGGATCGCCGCGAAAATCGGAGCCGACTTTATCGATTTCGTCGATCATCATCACCGGATTGCGCGTACCGGCATCGCGAATCGCGCGCACGATCGTGCCCGGCATCGCGCCGATATAGGTGCGGCGATGGCCGCGAATCTCTGCTTCGTCGCGGACGCCGCCGACCGAGAGCCGCACGAACTTCCGCCCCATCGCACGGGCGATCGATTGCCCGAGCGAGGTCTTTCCAACGCCGGGAGGGCCGACGAAGCACAGGATCGGGCCGCTCAAACGATTCTTGAGTTTTCCGACTGCAAGATATTCGATAATACGATCCTTGATTTTTTCGAGATCGTAATGGTCTTCGTCGAGGATCTCTCGCGCTTTGCGAATATCGATGGCATCGGTGGTCGCCACGTTCCACGGCAACTGTACGAGCCAGTCGAGATAGGTGCGGATGACGCTGTATTCGGGGCTCGCCTGCGGCACCTTCGAGAGGCGGTCGAGCTCGCGCTCGGCGGCCTTTTGCGCCTCCTCGGGCATCTTCGCTTCGTCGATTTTCTTTTTGAGTTCGTTCACCTCGGCGAGCTGCGGATCGATCTCTCCGAGCTCTTCCTGAATGGCGCGCAGCTGCTGGCGCAGGTAGAACTCGCGCTGATTCTTGTCCATCTCGCGCTGGATATCGCCCTGAATCTTATGCCCGAGCTCGACGACCTCGAGCTCCTTGGTGAGCAACATCGTAAGCTTGCGCATCCGCTTGGCGGTATCGCGTTCTTCGAGAAGCGCCTGGCGCTCGGCGGTCTCCAAGCGCATCGTCGATGCGACGAAATAGGTCAGCACGTTGGAGTCGGTGATATTTTGAACTTCCATCTCCATCTCGCGCGGTGCCTGCGGCAAATACGAGAGGAGCTTCTGGAAGAGCCCGGCGAGATTGCGATGCATCGCGACGCGCGCTTCATTCTCGACGGTCTTATCGGGTAATTCCGTATATGCGGCGACCAAATAGGGATCGCTCTGCGTGAATTGCTCGATGCGAAAGACCGATTGGCCGGCAACGATGCAACGGAGCGTGCCGTCGGGAACCTTGAGCATCTTCTGAATGACGCCGATGGTTCCGACGCGCTCGACGTCGTCGGGGCCCGGGTTCTCGGTCTCGCGATCTTTGAGCACGGTCAAGCCGATCGGGCGACCCTCGCGAATCGCTTCTTCGACGAGACGAATGCCCGGCTTCTTCACCACCGCGAGCGGGATGACGGTGTTCGGGAAGAGCACGGCTTCCTGCAGCGGCAGAATGCCGAGCAGCCCGGCGGGAACGATGGGTTTCGCTTTCGCGGCCATAATTAGATGACGATCCTTTGCACGATGATCCGCACGTCGTTACGTGTGGTCGGAATATACGCAGTCGCTGCGATGGGCAGCACGATGGAGAGCAGCCCGTCCAGATAGGTCGCCGAGGTGCGCTCGAGATCGACCGGAACGGGGAGGGTGAACTCGCGGCCGAATTCGCCGAAGGCAATCTCTTTGAGGACGAACGAACCGCGGCGCTGCGGCAGCGCATCGAAACGCCGCCCGGCGACGAGCAGACGGTCGGCCTCCACGGCCAATCGTACCGATTCCGGGGCGACCCCAGCGACCTCGAGCGTGACGACGAGCGCCTCCCGCTCTTCGTCGAGGAAGGCGTCGGCATTCGGTTCGAAACGCCCGCAGCGCCCTCGAATTACAAACTCCATCGCACCCTTAACCCATACCTTTAGCAGTCGGATGCGTCAAGTGCTAAGCCGTCAGAGGCGTGGGTCGGGGAGCTGACGCCCCGAGGGCCACGCCACGCAGGGGTCGATCCGGACGCGGAGCGCCGAGAGCGCACTCGCCTGGATCTGGACGGGGAAGAACTGCCGATAGTGCGTGGCGACCCCATAGCGCATCTGCGGCGGGAAAGCGGTCTCGGTATCGGCGGGGAGCCGCGAGGCGGCGAGCACGAGGTTGATCGCTCGGGAGTCGGCAGCGGACATATAGTCGGGCGTGCGCTGACCGAGCCACGTCGTGCCGTCCTGGAGCGTATAGAGAAAACCGATGACCTCACCGGGCATCATCGAGTCGGTCGAGACGACCTTATCGATGCGGACGATCTGGTTTCCGACCGTCACCGGAGCCTGCAGGACGAGCGGTACCGCCCGCGGCGAATCGAGGCACGGGCCGTTATTCAACGTATCACTAGGCAACGGTGCGAGCGGCGGTGCGGCGAGCACCGGCGGCTGCGTCGGAATCGCGACCGGCGTCTGTTGAGGCGCGAACGCGAGAAGGAGAGCGAGCGCGTGAATCGGTTGCATGGACACCTCATTCGCCGCATGCAGGCGAAACCTAGGTGGGACGCGCAGGTTGTCGGCACATGAACGACGCCTCAACCATCGTCGCCTACGGGCGGCGCGGCCGACCGCCGATTCTCTTCCTTCACGGCTTGCGATTGGGCAAGGCGATTTGGGAGCGGCACGCGCGAGCGCTCTCCGACCGCTATTACGTCGTCGCGATCGATTTGCCCGGGCACGGCGGGCGCGTCGACGAACCGTTCGATACCGATCGCGTGAGCGCGGCGCTCGACGCCGCGGTCGACGCCTGCGCGATGCCGCCCCTCGTCGTCGGATATTCGCTCGGTGGTTTCGTTGCGGTTTCATATTTTTCGCAACATCTCGCCGCGAGCCGCGCGTTGCTGCTCGCCGGTGCGACCTACGATTTCGACGGATGGAAGCGCCTGCCGTTTCGCATTATGGCGCAAGCGATGGGTGCGCTCCCGCACCCGATCTATCACTCGCTCGCCTCGTTCTCGTTGCATGCGGTGGTCGGCGACGAGTGGGCGCGGGAGATCGAACGCATCCCCTTCGATCCGCGCGTCCTCGATTCGACGAGCGCGATGGCGGCGCACGGACTGCGACAGAGCGAACTCATCGCGCGTTACCATCGCCCGGTGCTCATCGTGAACGGCGAATACGATCTGATCTTTCGCTCCGACGAAGCGCGTTTTCTCCGCAGCGCACCGAACGCGCGTCGCGAAATCGTGCTCGGTTCGGATCACGTCGCGCCGCTACGCGAGAGCGCGCGTTTTACCGCGATCGTCCGGGCCTTTGCCAACGAGGTTTTCCTCGCCGAGCAACCTCCCGGCGCCGCTGCGGGTTCCGATAGATGATGAAAGCAACCGTTTACCACGGCACGCGCGACGTGCGTCTCGAAACCGTCCCCGACCCGTCGCTTCGCGAAGCGACCGACGCCATCGTACGCGTCACGCGCGCCGCGATCTGCGGCAGCGATCTCTGGTTCTATCGCGGCGTCGTCGAACGCGAGCCAGGCGAACGAACCGGACACGAATTCGTCGGCATCGTCGAAGAAATCGGCAGCGCCGTCCGTACGCTCCGGCCCGGCGATGCGGTGATCGCTCCGTTCGCGATCAGCGACGGAACCTGCGCCTATTGCCGCCGCGGTTTGCAAACGTCATGCGAGCACGGAACCTTCTGGGGCGACGATGCAAACGGCGGTCAAGCCGAGTTCGTGCGCGTACCGTTCGCCGATGGAACGCTCGCGGTCATGCACGAAGGGATGCGGGAGAACGACGACACGCTCGCCGATGCGGCGACGCTCTGCGACGTCATGGCGACGGGGCATCACGGAGCGACGACTGCGGGCGCCGGCAACGGCGGCCCTGTCGTCGTCATCGGCGACGGCGCCGTCGGCCTCTGCGCCGTGCTCTCGGCCGCGCGCGTTCATCGCGCCGAGCGCGTGATCGCCGTCGGGCATAACGCCGAACGGCTGAAGATCGCCGCCGAGTTCGGCGCCGACGATTGCCTCGATTCCCACGATCCGCAGACACTCGAACGCCTGCTCGAGCTCACCGGAGGCGGAGCGCCCTCGATCGTCGAGGCGGTTGGAAACGAAGAGAGTTTCAACCTCGCCATCGCCGCCGCCGCCCCGGGCGGCACCGTTACCTACGTCGGCGTCCCGCATAACGTCAAGACGCCCGATCTGCGCTCGATTTTTCTCAAAAACCTCAATCTCCGCGGCGGCCTCGCCCCGGCGCGCGCCTATATCGAGACGCTGATGGCGGCCTGCGTCGCCGGGCAAATCCACCCGGGGCGCGTCTTCGATAGCCGCATTCCACTCGCGCGCGTCGCCGAGGGCTACGCCGCGATGGACGAGCGCCGCGCCATCAAGGTCTTACTGAACCCCGGGGCGTAGGCTGTACCATTCGCCTATGACCGAGATCCTCTTAGCCAACCCGCGCGGCTTCTGTGCCGGCGTCGACCGTGCGATCGATATCGTCGAGCAGCTGATCGAGGCGCACGGCGCCCCGCTCTACGTGCGCCGCGAAATCGTGCACAACCGCGAGGTGGTGGAGGGGCTCCGCGCGCGCGGCGTCGTCTTCGTGGAGGGGCTCGACGAGATTCCGAACGGCGCGCTCGCGGTCTTCAGCGCGCACGGTGTTTCGCCGACGGTTCAACGGGAGGCGCGCGAACGCGGGCTCCGTATCGTCGACGCAACCTGCCCGCTGGTCTCCAAAGTGCACCTCGAAGCGCTGCGCTTTGCAAAAGACGGCTACTTCGTTTTGCTCGTCGGCCATCGCAACCACGACGAGGTGGAAGGAACGCTCGGGCACGTTCCCGGCGGCATCGCATTGGTTGAAGATGTCGCCCAGGCACTCTCGGTGCCGGTTCCCGATCCCGAGCGCGTCGCCGTCGTCACGCAGACGACGCTCTCATTCGACGATACGGTTGCGATCCTCACCGCACTGCGCGAGCGTTTCCCGGCGTTGCGCGAGCCCGCACGCAGCGATATTTGCTACGCCACGCAGAACCGTCAGGTCGCGGTGAAGGCGCTCGCCGCGGAGGTCGAGGTCGTGGTCGTCGTCGGTTCGGAGAACAGTTCGAATTCGCAGCGTCTGCGCGAATGCGCGGAACAGATCGGCGCCGCTGCCTATCTCGTCGACTGCACCGAACAACTTCGCGCCGAGTGGTTCGCCGGGCACGCTCGTATCGGCGTCACCGCCGGCGCCTCATCGCCCGAGACGCTCGTCGCGCGCATCGTCGAGCGCATTCGCGAACTCGTCGGCGATGCGAGGATCCTCGATTTCGGAGAGCGCGAACCCGCGATTATCTTCGCTCCGCCGAAAGAGCTCGCGCTGCTGCAAACCTCCGCCGGCGCGTGAACCTTCGTCGGAGGCTCGGGACGCTCGACGTAGCGCTCGTTACCATCGGCGGTATCATCGGTTCGGGAATCTTTCGCACGCCATCGGTCGTCGCGCGCGATCTCGGAACGGCGCCGGCGATCCTCGGCGCCTGGGTTCTCGGCGGCGCGATCTCCTTGCTCGGAGCGCTCGTTCTCGGCGAACTCGCCGCGCGCCGCCCGCTCGACGGCGGGCTCTACGCCTATCTGCGCGACGCCTTTCACCCCGCCCTCGCATTCGTGTTCGGCTGGATGCTGCTCTTCATCGCGATGAGCGGCGGTGCGGCCTCGGCGGCGATCGCGTTTGCCGGGTACGCGGCGCCGGTCTTCGGTATCGCCTCGACGCCCGCAACGCTCGGCGCGCTCGCGATCGCCGCGGTGCTGCTCTTTACAGCGATCAACGCGCTCGGCGTTCGCGCCGGCGCGAACGCGCAGAACGCGTTCATGTTCGCCAAGATTCTCGCATTCGCGCTCTTTATCGTTATCGCGCTTGCGGCGCCGCACGCGCCCGCAGCCGCCGTCGCCGCCGTGCCGCAACCCTCGTTCGGGCTTCTCGGCGTCGCCATGCTTCCGGTGCTCTTTTCGTATCTCGGCTGGGGGCCCGGCACCTACGTCTCGGCGGAGATGCGCGACCCGGCGCGTTCGTTACCGCGCGGGCTCGCCCTCGGCGTGCTGGGCGTCACGGCGATCTACGTCGCCGTTAATGCGGTGCTGATCCACGCGCTCGGCATCGCCGGCCTCGCCGCGACGACCACCCCGATCGCCGATGTCGCGCGCGTTGCGTTCGGAGCGATCGCACAACGCATCGTCGGCACCGTCGTCGCGCTTTCGTTACTCGGATTCGTCAGCAATCAATTGCTCACCGCGCCGCGCGTCTACTACCAAATGGGTGCCGACGGCCTCTTCTTTCGCGCCTTCGCAAAGCTCGATCCACGGACGGGGGCGCCGATCGTCGCGATTCTGGTTCAGGCGGCGATCGTCGTCGCGTTAACCCTCTCGCGCAGTTACGATCAATTGCTCAATTATATCACCAGCGCCGACTTTCTGTTCCTGATGCTTGCGGGAATCGCGCTCTTCATCATTCGCGCGCGCGACGCGCGGAGCGGCGCCGAAGAGCCGCGCATGAAGGTGCCGCTGCATCCCTATTCGACCGCGCTTTTTACCGCGATCGCGTTCGCCATCGTCGCGGGCGCACTCTACAAGGCACCGGTCGACACGTTGATCGGCTGGGGAATCATCGCGAGCGGCCTCCCCGTCTATGCAATCTTCGCCGCGCGCAAGCGCGCGCGCGATCGCGACATCGGCTAACTGGAAACCGACAATCATCTTGGCCGATTGGGGAAACTCGACGCTGCTGCCGGCGTCCAGGAACGCCCATTGAGCGATGAACCCATGGTTAAATACGCGGGCCGAATACCGTTTCTCCCCAAATTACTTTCTTGCAATAGGGCGGCCCGCATCTAAACCTGAGGTGCCCGAATTTCAACGTGATCCAAAATTCTTTCGCATGTCGCGTCGTCGACCCTACGGCATGTTTTCCAATAACTTGCGTATCATATAGTTCGTACAGCATTCCATCGATGCCGTCATTTATGGTTGCCTTCGCAAATTTCTGATGTTTATTCATACCTGAAATGAGAACGCGAGCATCATATGCATTAACCGGTCGAACGTAGAAACGAGTCGCATATTGTATATCAGCGGTATTCCCTCCGATCCCATTCAGCAGCATTGGTCCGGTAGTTCGCGAAAAAAAAAATTATTTCGTGTTTGTTCTCGTGTTTTTTCGAAGCGCCCGGGCGAACGGCATGGCTTCCCGATAGTGCACTCCGCGGTGGCCGATGAACTGGCGCGTGTGTTTTCGATAGCGAAAGTTTATTCTGGGAAGCGCTCTCGCAAGCGACCAACCCGATGGGAAGCATCACCATTGGAATAAGTACTAACGCAAAAACCGTCGCCTTCACGATACGTCCTTTACCGATTAAGGAACGCACTCCCGCATCCGGTAACGTCGATCTATCCAAAGGAGCCAAAATCATTGCCGTAAGTATCGCCGTGACCGAAGCCACTCGAGGCCATCGGGTTCTTAATAAAAACCACGCATGGCGCGGGCATCGACCGAAAGTTTCCTGCGGCGCGTTCTGAGTGGGAACCGGGGGAAAGAATCGCGGACCGGCTAACGGGGCTTCGGGACGTTCGCAGTACCGACGCGAACGAGTCGCCCTTTGCGGATTTGATAGAGCTCGACGAGATACGCACTCGGGCAGCAGTTCGGATCGTTTGCGGCATAGATCGGTTCGGTCACGACGATCGATGCATACGAAATCGTCACGCCGATATGCCCGGCACCCCAGTCGACTTTTCCCGCGTACCGAAGCCGGCCGCTCCCGTCGGCAGCATAGACCAACACCGTAAAATCGCCGCCGCTTCCACCGCTCATTAGCGGCACCGCGAGAATATCGCGTGCGTCGGCGCCCATCGTTCCCGAGACGACGTACCGCGCATCGGCAAATCCGCCGAGGCTGTTCTCTCCGCTCCCGCGCGCCTTCACGAACGGAACGTCCTTCGCGCCGCCGAAGCGGCCGACACGCGCGACTCGGCGCAGCTGGGTCGTCGTACGCAGGAGTTCGTTCAGGGCGGACTGTGCGATCGGCATGCCGGATGCTTAGCGCGAACGCCGCCCTGCCCTGCTAGGGCTGCAGGTTGCCGAACCCGGCGAGCGAAGCGGATTTTCACCTACTACTCGCACACCAATGAGGAGAATCACCGTGGACCAATCCGCAGCGGCGAAGGGCTTTCTCTCCGCGCTCTACGATCTCTCGTTTCACGCATTCATCACTCCGAAAATCATTCAGATCGTCTACGTGATCGCACTCGTCGGCGTCGCGATGGGCTCGCTCGCCTATCTCGGCTCGGCGTTCGTTCCTGCCTACTCGCTCTTCGGCCCACCCGAAGGGCCGAGCTTCGGCGGCATCGTGCTGCACATCATTCTCACGCCGATCATCTTCGTTCTCGGATCGATCGCCGCGCGCATCTACCTCGAGTTCATCGTTGCGGTCTTCCGCATCGCCGAGAACACCGAAGGGCTACGCAACCGGCCCTAAAGGCTACGCTCCGCCTGCGATCTTCGCAAAGGTCGCGCGATCCAGGCGGAGCTCTCCTTCGGCATAATCGCGAAGGGGCCGCGCGGGCATGCGTTCGCGCTCGCAGAGATCGGGCTCGTCGCCGCTGACGAAGAGCAGACCGGTGACGAGTTCCCCGCGCGTTCGGCTTTCGTGGATCGTACGGAGCGCGCCGAGGCGATCGGTCGCGTCGTAGTCGCGGTCGAGTTTGCGCAACAAAAGGTGCGAACCATCGTCGAGTTCGACTTCTTGAACCGTCCCCGGTTCGTAGTCGACGACGATCTCTTTCCCCGCCGGGATAAAGTCGGGGGCGTTCACGAGCACGTCGTGCTCTTTCACGTAGGCGTAGCTCTTGGTCGATCCTTCGTGGTCGTTGAACGTCACGCAGGGGCTGATAACGTCGAGAATCGCCGTGCCGCGATGTGCGAACGCCGCCTCCAAGAGCGGCACGAGTTGCTTTCCGTCCCCGGAGAACGAACGCGCGACGAAGGTCGCTCCGAGTTCGATCGCCAGGCCGCAGACGTCGATCGTGGTGTAGGTATTGGTTCCACCGTGTTTGAGGGTAGAGCCGACATCTGCGGTCGCGGAGAACTGCCCTTTGGTGAGCCCGTAGACCCCGTTATTTTCGACGATGTACGTCATATCGACGTTCCGGCGAATCATGTGGCAGTATTGGCCGAGCCCAATCGACGCGGTATCTCCGTCGCCGCTGATACCGAGAACCATCAACTCGCGATTGGCGAGCTTCGCTCCGGTTGCCGCCGAGGGCATGCGCCCGTGAAGGCCGTTGAAGCCGTGCGCCTGGTCGACGAAATAGGCGGGGGTCTTCGAACTACACCCGATGCCGCTCATTTTCGCCAACCGGTGCGGCGGCACGCCGTAGTCGTAGAGCGCTTTGATGAGATGATTGGTAATCGAGTTATGCCCGCAACCCGCGCAGAGCGTGGTCGGCGAGCCTTTGTAGACCTCTCGAGCGAGCCCGATGATGTTGAGTGTTTGAGCGGCGGCGGTCATGAACGTGCACCTCCTGCGTGGGCGAGTTCGCGTCGCGATTCGAGTACCGGATCGACGATCGCCGAGGCGTCGATCGGAACGCCGTTATAGTGCCGGAGGGAACGCAATCGCGCGATCTGCTCCGGAAGCAATTCGTTGCGAAGGATGCCGAATAATTGACCGTCGCGATTCTGTTCGACGACGTAGACCGTTTCGTGGCGATCGATAAACGTCGCCACTTCGGCTGCGAGCGGCAGCGCGCGTACCCGGAGATAATCGGTCTCCAGCCCCGCTTCGCGAAGGAGATCGCGCGCCTCGACGACCGCATGATGCGTCGATCCGTAGGCGAGAATGCCGATCGCACTCCCCGTTTCCTCGACGAGCGGCTGCGGGACCAGCGTACGCGCCGTCTCGTGCTTGCGCGCGAGGCGATCGAGGTTGCGTTGCCACACGTCGGGATTTTCGGAGTATTTCGCTTCTTCGTCGTGTCCGGTACCGCGCGTAAAATATCCGGCTGCCGGATGATCGGTTCCGGGGAGCGTCCGGTAGGGAATTCCGTCGCCGTCGACGTCGCGATAGCGCCCCCAGTCGGGCTGCGCGCTCAAATCCTCGGCGCGAAGAACCTTTCCGCGATCGAACGGTTTTTCGGGGTACGCGAACGGCTTGGTCAGCCAGGAATTCATGCCGAGATCGAGATCGGAGAGCACGAAAACCGGAGATTGCATCCGTTCGGCGAGATCGAGTGCGGCCATGCCGTCTTCGTAGAGTTCTTCGACACTTCCGGGCAACAACACGGGATGTTTGGTATCGCCGTGCCCGAGGGTGTAGGTAAAGCTGAGATCGCCTTGCATCGTTCGCGTCGGCAGCCCGGTCGACGGGCCGACGCGTTGCACGTCGAAAATTACCGCCGGTATTTCGGTGAAGGAGGCGTAGCCGACGTATTCGGCCATCAACGAGATTCCGGGTCCCGAGGTCGCGGTCATCGCGCGCGCTCCGGCCCACCCGGCGCCGATGATCATGCCGACCGCCGCGAGTTCGTCCTCCGCCTGAACGATTGCATATTTTCGCTCGCCGCTCTCGGGATCGACACGGTATTTTTCACAGAGCGCGATAAAGGATTCGCAGAGCGAGGAGGCCGGCGTGATGGGATACCACGCACTGACGGTGCAACCGCCCATCACGCATCCCAGCGCGGCGGCACGATTCCCGTCGATAAAGAACAGGCCATCGGTCGCGCCGGTCATCGGTTCGATCGCGATATTTTCCAACGGCGGCAGATGTTCGCGCGCGTACGCCGAGCCGACCCGTACCGCCTCCAAGTTCGCCGCAGCGGCCTTCGGTTTGCTCTTAAATTGCACGCCGAGCGCGGCTTCGATCGTCGATTCGGGAATGCGCAACAACTCGGCGAGCACGCCCACGTAGATCATATTGGTCAGGTACTTGCGCATCGCGCCGTCTTTAACGTGCGTCTTCGCAAGTTCGGTAAAGGGAACGGCGTAATAGGTGATGTCGTCGCGCTGCGTGAGCCCGGAGACCGGGTAGCTGCTTTCGTGGACGATCGCGCCCCCGGTGCGAACGCTCGCGACGTCTTGCGTCCAGGTGGCGGTATTGAGTGCGACGAGGAGATCGATGGTTCGCGTTCGGCAACGATAACCGCGTGCGGTCGCTCGAATGTCGTACCACGTCGGAAGTCCCTCGATATTCGAAGGGAAAACATTTTTCGGCGCTACTGGGACGCCGAGCCGAAAGATCGCATTCGTGAGCACCAAATTCGAGGACTGACTCCCCGAGCCGTTGACCGTAGCGACCCGAATCGTGAAATCGTTGACCGCCTTATTGCCCATGCCCTATGATGTTTGCGTGCGTCGGCTCGACTCCTACCTGCGAACGGGTTATGGAACGTTCGCTAGACGCGCGTCACCGTCAGCCAGCGGAAGAAATCGTCGGCTCGCATCGGACGGGCGAGAAAATAGCCTTGGACGTAGCGACATCCGTAGAAGCGTAATCGCTCCAATTGTGCTTCGTTTTCGATCCCCTCGGCGAGCGGACGGAGACGGAGCTCCTGCGCGATCTTCAGCACCGCCTGCACGACGCCGCTCGCTTTATCGTCGATCTCGCAACGCGCGACGAATTTTTGATCGATTTTCATCACGTCGACCGGAACTTCGCGCAACCGGGCAAGCGAGGAATGTCCGGTTCCGAAATCGTCGATCGCGGTCATCGTTCCGAGTTCGTGGAGGGAGCGCACCGCGCGCTCGATATCATTCGTATCTTCGGCGATCACGCGTTCGACGATTTCGAGCACGAAACGCGATGGAGAGAGCCCGTGTTCGTCGAGCAATGTTTTTAAGTGTTCGGGTAGTCGTGGGTCGAGCGCCTGACGCGGGAAAAGATTGATCCAGACTTGGAGATCGACGTCGGCGTCGAGCCATTCGCGAGCTTGCCGCGCCGCTTCGCCGAGCACCCAGAGGCCGACGCGTTCGGCGAGCGTCATGTTTTCGAGAAAATCGAGAAAGGACGCGGGCTCGAGAAGCCCGAGGCGGGGATGGTTCCAGCGAAGGAGCGCTTCGACGCCGGTGCACCGCAAATTGTCGCCGATAAATTCGAAGATCGGCTGATAGAAGAGGACGAACTCGCGATTGCGAACCGCGGCGTGTAATTCCGTCGCCAAAGAAAGCGTGCGCTTTTCGTCTGCGAGATCCTCGGTATACAGGATCGCCCGGTTACGGCCGGCCTGTTTTGCCCGATACATGGCGAGGTCGGCGTGGCGCAGCACGTCTTCGTATTCCGGGTATCCGGCGGCGAACGCGATTCCCACCGAGACCGAGACGTAGAGCTCGTGCTCTTCGACCGCAATCGGTTCTTCGAAAAGCTCGGCGATGCGCTGCCCCAGCTGCTGCGCGCTTTCGATCCCCCCGCGCACGACCATCGCAAATTCGTCGGCACTGACGTGCGCGACGAAATCCGCTCCGGAAAAATCGTTACAGCGTTCGGCGATCCGTTGAAGCAATTTGTCGCCCGCCGCTCGCGTGAGCCCTTCGTTCGTTAGCTTCATGTGGTCGATATCGATGAGCGCGAGCAGCAGCGCGCCCTCGCTACGATCGAGCCAGCGTTCGAGGCCGCGCCGGTTCGGCAAACCGCTGAGCGAATTGGTGAATGCGAGCGCTCGCGTCTGCCGTTCGGCACGCGCGCGTTGGTCGACGAGCGCGCCGACGGAGAGCGACGAGATCGCCGAAATGACGATAAACGTCTGCAGATCGATCGGATGGATCGACGTGGTGGGAAAGATATAGTTCAGAATGCTGGTCAGCGCGTCGGTCACGAAGATTCCGGGGATAGCGAGGCGCAAACCACCTCGCGCCGCCATCCACATGAGGGGAAGGAAGACGAAGTAGCGGAGCGGATCCCCGCTGACGCCGGTGAGCACGGCGGCGTACCCCAGCAACGTCGCTCCGACCACGGTTGCATAGAGCAAGAGCCGCTCGCGCAGTTTGATATCGTAGACGGGGGCGGGCGGTTCCTCGGGGTCGTGAACGATCCGCGGCGTCAAGTATGTTGCAAGGATCGGAACGAGGACGAGCAATCCGAGGGTATCCCCGACCCAAAAGCTCACGACCTCGCGCAAATAGTGCTGCCAGCCTCCTCCGAATATCGAGACCGCAATCGCGCCGGGAATCAACGCGAGAATAAGGGGCGCAACGATAGAAACGCCGCAGAAATTTGCGGCGTCTTGGAAGGTCACGAATGGGAGCCGAACCGCCAATAGGCGCTTGAGTACCAATACGACCAACGAATAGCCGACGGCCGCGAGAACGCCGAACTCCAGATAGACGAGCATCGGAAGATGCGCCGTTGCGGGAAACAGGATCGGGCGAGTCACTTCGGCGAGCACCGCCAACGGCGCGTACTCGTACCCGAAGGTATAGATCAGGTAGAACGTCAGCGCGGCGCCGAGATACCAGGGATAAAACGTTCCGTGCGAGCCGTTATAGAACGCCCCGAGGAGATCGCTGCCGACCCACGCAGCGAGATAGAGAGCCGCCACGGCAATACTCTGCACCGGAGATAACCTGGGCCTGCGCTCCATCGCTCCCTCGCTCTCGTGTGGAGAGCAGCCTACGCCAAAACCGGCGCGACACCCTTCCGACGCGCTCCGAGAAAAGAAGAGCCCCGGCAGCGTTCGCTGCCGGGGCTCCGCACGTGCATTTCGCTGCGAAGCGAAATTACATCATGTCGTAGCCGCCCATGCCGCCGCCGGGCATCGCCGGGGCGTCTTTCTTGGGCTCGGGCTTGTCGGCGATCAGGGTCTCGGTGGTGAGAATGAGCGCGCCGATCGAAGCGGCGTTCTGCAGGGCCGAGCGCGTCACTTTGAACGGCTCGACGATTCCCGACTTGAACATGTCGACGATCTCGCCGGTCATCGCGTCGAAGCCGTGCGGAGCTTTCTTGCTCTTCACGTTGTTCACTTCGACCGAGCCTTCGAAGCCCGCGTTGAACGCGATCTGACGAAGCGGCTCTTCGAGGGCCTTGCGGATGATATCGATGCCGATCTTCTCATCGGCCCACGTTGCCGCGTGGCCGTTGGTCTTCGGCGCGGTTTCGACGTACTTCTCGATCGCTTTGACCGCGTGGACGAGCGAGCTGCCGCCGCCGGGGATCATGCCTTCTTGCACAGCGGCGCGGGTCGCCGAGAGCGCGTCCTCGATGCGATGCTTCTTCTCTTTGAGCTCGGTCTCGGTTGCGGCACCGACCTGGATTACCGCGACGCCGCCCGACAACTTCGCGAGGCGCTCCTGGAGCTTCTCACGATCGAAATCCGAGTCGGTGTCTTCGATCTGCTTTTTGATCATCTCGATGCGGCCCTTGATGGCATCGCTCTTGCCGGCGCCGTCGACGATGGTCGTCTCTTCTTTGGTGATCTTCACGCGTTTGGCGCGGCCGAGCTGGTCCGGGGTGACCTTATCGAGCTTGAGGCCGAGCTCTTCGCTGATGACCGTCGCGCCGGTGAGGGTCGCGATGTCCTTGAGCATCTCTTTGCGGCGGTCGCCGAAGCCCGGTGCCTTCACCGCAACGCTGGTGAACGTACCGCGGAGCTTATTCACCACCATCGTCGCCAGGGCTTCGCCCTCGACGTCTTCGGCGATGATCATCAGCGGCTTCTGAACCTGGACGACTTTTTCGAGCAGCGGAAGAATATCGGCGATCGCCGTGATCTTGCGCTCGGTGACGAGGATGAACGGATCGTCGAGAACCGCTTCCATGCGCTCGCTGTCGGTCACCATGTACGGCGAAATGTAGCCCTTGTCGAACTGCATGCCGTCTTTGGTTTCGACTTCGGTCTTGAGGGTCTTCGATTCTTCGACGGTGATAACGCCGTCTTTACCGACCTTCTCCATCGCATCGGCGATGAAGTTGCCGATCTCTTTGTCGTTCGCGGAGATCGATGCGACCTGAGCGATCTTCTCTTTGGTGTCGACGACCTGCTTGAACGATTCCATTTCCTTGACCGCAACTTCGACGGCCTTCTCGATGCCGCGCTTGATGAGCAGCGGGTTGCTTCCGGCCGTCACGTTGCGCAGGCCCTCGCGGATGATCGCCTGGGCGAGCACCGTCGCGGTGGTCGTGCCGTCGCCGGCGATATCGTTGGTCTTGCTCGCGACTTCTTTCACGAGCTGCGCGCCCATGTTTTCAAACGCGTCGGGCAGTTCGATCTCTTTCGCGATCGTCACGCCGTCGTTGGTGATCGTCGGCGAGCCGAATTTCTTGTCGAGGACGACGTTACGTCCCTTGGGCCCGAGCGTTACCTTGACGGCATCGGCGAGCATGTTCGCTCCGCGCTCGAGAGCGCGACGAGCGGATTCATCAAATACGAGTTGTTTAGCAGCCATGATATTCTTTCTAACTCCTTACGCGTGCGCCGGCACTTTGTCGACGATAGCCAGGACGTCTTTTTCGGAAACGATGAGGTACTCGACGCCGTCGATTTTGACTTCGCTGCCCGAGTATTTCGAGAAAATTACGCGGTCGCCGACCTTCACGGTCATTGCAACAGTCGTGCCGTTGTCGAGCACGCGGCCGCTCCCGATCGCGCGGACGATCCCCTCCTGGGGCTTCTCTTTCGCGGTGTCGGGAAGAAAAATGCCGCCGACGCTCTTCTCTTCTTGCTCGACGTGCTCGATGACCACGCGGTCGGCCAATGGCTTCAGGTTCACGGAAAAACCTCCAAAAATGTGTTTCGAGATGGGTTTTGGCACTCTTAGCATCTGAGTGCCAACCTGTTGGATATTAGCAGAGACCCCGACCGAGTGCAAGCGGTTTCACACGCTGAGAGTTTGGTTAGACTCCCCTCGGGGCGTGCCGCGCGAGCCGCCCGAAGCGTTTTACCGGTAGCCGACTCCTTGCGAAAAGTCGGCAAAGGAGCAGAGCAATGAAACGTCTCGCAATCGGCCTCACCGCCGCGATCTTCGCCCTCAGCCTCATAGGGGCACGCCCGGCGGTGGCGAGCATCAATATCGGGATCGGCATCTCGATCGGGAGCCCGCCTCCTCCCATCCCCTACTATGCGTACGAACAGCCGCCTCCGCCGGCTCCGAACTGGATCTGGATTCCGGGCTACTGGCGCTGGAATCGCGGAGGCTACCACTGGGTACGCGGCCGCTGGACCCCCGCCCCGGCACCCGGCCTCTATTGGACCCCCGGCTACTGGGCCTGGGACGGCAACGGCTACTATTGGAACGGCGGCTACTGGGGGCGCAGCGTCGGCTATTACGGCGACGTCAACTACGGCTGCGGCTACTACGGTCGCGGCTACGATGGCGGCGAGTGGGACGGTGACCGATTCCGCTACAACAGTTACGTGACCCACGTCGATCGCAACACCATCGGCAACGCGGTCTACTACGATCCCCACGTCTATCGTCGCACCCCGCAGGAAGGGCGCTCGAGCTTCGTACGCGTCACCCGCGCGGCCGCTCCGCGGAACCCGCACTACCAGCCACAGCGCCGGCAACCACCACCACGCTATCAGCCACAGCGGCGGCAGCCGCAGCCGCGCTACCAGCCGCAACGGCGGCAGCCGCAGCCGCGCTACCAGCCGCAACGGCGGCAGCCGCAGCCGCGCTACCAGCCGCAACGGCAGCAACCACGCGGGAACCAGCAGCAGCACGGCAATCGCGGCGGCAACCAGCAACGCGGCAGCCGCGGCGGGGGCCAACAGCACGGCCACGGCAACGACCACGGCGGACACGGGCACGGCGGGCCTCCCGCCTAAAACGCGATCGGTTCGGCAACGACGCGGGCATCCGTTCGGGTGGCCGCGTCCTCGTTCTGCGTGAAATCGCTTCGTAATGGGAAGCATGAAAGGGGTTCATCCCCAGAATGTAGGCACTCCCATGAAATTCCCACGCGCACTTTTCGTCGCGCTCTTCGCCGTCGTCGCATTTTTTATGCCTCGTCCGGCATCGGCGATTACGCTGAATCAGATCATCTCGCTGATCGCGCCGCCCGCGATTCCGTCATCTTCCTATCAGCAGCCCGCACCGCCGGCGCCGAACTCCATGTGGATCCCCGGATACTGGCACTGGAACGGCAGCTCGTACCAATGGGTCGCCGGGCGCTGGACCTACGCACCGAGCCCGGGGCTCGTGTGGACACCTTCCTACTGGCAGGCAACGCCGGCCGGCTATCTCTATCACTCCGGTTATTGGGGTAACTCCGTCGGCTATTACGGCAACCTCAATTACGGCCACGGATATTTCGGCAAAGGCTACGACGGCGGGAAGTGGCAGGGCAAAACGTTCCTCTACAACACCTACGTCACACACGTCGACCAACACACCGTTCGATCGGTCTACTACGACCGCAGCGTCTACAGGCGCTCGCCGCAGCAGAACCATCAGAGCTACGTCGGCCAAATGCATTCGGCGCATCGTGGTAACGTAACGCACGCCATGCGCGGCAATCGCGGCGCTCCCCCCGCGAAGCAATCGGAGCGCGGAAAATCCTCGAACGAGCACGCCGCCAAGGGCGGCAAGGGTAACGGCGGGCACGGCAATTCCGGGCACGGCCACGGCAAGCCCCCGCGCTAGACGCGGCCTCTTTCCGGGATACGCCTATTGGTTTGGAAGAAAATGAAAGATCGTAAGCGTATAATCGAAACCGCCGGCGTACATATCGTCGGCGGTTTCTTCTAAAACGACCGAAATCGTTGCGTCGGGCGAATCCCAGCGCGTCCGATGCGTCGACATGACGGTCGCCAGCCGCGTGCGGTCGTTCATTCGCGAAACGTAATTCGCGGGAAGATCCTTAGCGATCGAGGCGCGCACCGCATCGTAGGTCAGCGAGGTTCCGAAGAGCGTCGGCGAAGCGCAGCCCAACATCCATTTCGAATCGTTCTTTTCATCGTTCGGGTGGAAGAGCGTGACGTCGATGCGGCAGCTCGAATAGGCCTGGGCGAGATGGAACGAGCTCGCGTACCGCGCATAGAACGCCGCGCCGAACGCATTACCCCCTTCGTTGGGAACCGGGCGCCTGCGAATGCTCGCAAAATTCGTCGGCGCCGTTTTCAGCCCGACGGCGACTTCGCGCGCGAACGCGCGGAGAAAGGCCGTGCGCTGCGCGGGCGTCATGCCGCGCGCGTAGAGAGCGAAGCGATGGTGCGACGTGATGTAATGGCGAACCGAAATCGCAACGCCGACCGAGGCCGCCCGCGCACTCGACGCCGATTCGACGAACGGCGACGCGACGACGCGACGACCGTTCGAGGCCGTCCA
This sequence comes from bacterium, assembly GCA_021794205.1. Taxonomy (GTDB): domain Bacteria; phylum Vulcanimicrobiota; class Vulcanimicrobiia; order Vulcanimicrobiales; family Vulcanimicrobiaceae; genus JABEUX01. Next base: position 15,172 of record JAJYRH010000001.1, on the reverse strand, counting down.
CCGCCAAATCGTCGCGCCGGTGCGTTTATCGAGCGCGCCCATCATCGTGAAGCCTTTGAGCGCGGGCGCGAGATCGCTCGCCGCGAGTTGGGAGGCCCGGACGATACTCGTCGTCGGGGGGAAATACCACACGAAGTGCGCCGACCAATACTCCCGTTGTCCCGGCGCGGCAAAGGTGTGTCCGATCGTGCCGTGCGGTAGCGCGAGCACGCGTACGGCATACGTGTCATAGAACTGGTTCGCTTCGGTGCGCTTGCCGCGTAACGGAGCGAAATTGCTCGACATCGTGGCGACGAGGTGCGGCATCGCGCGCTGCAGATAATTCGCGGGGCGCTTCGCCGCCAGCGCCGGAGCTACGAAGTACGCGGCGATCGCGAATACAACGGCAACGCGAAGCCGGTTTTTCAGGGCGAGGTACTTCAACGGCAACGCCTCCCTTTCGTTCGGTCCGGCCGCCTTCGTCGGCAAGCAGGCGTTCTCTTTGCGAGTGCACTACGAGGTGCCGAGCTTGACCTCCACCGCGATCCCTCGGCGCACGCTCTCGGTGACGGTGCAGTAGTCCTCGAAGAGCGCGCGGCAGCGTTCGAAGCGCTCGCGGTGCTCCTCGGCGATCTCGGCGTGGAGCTCGACCTCGATCGAGCCGATCCGCAGGCGGCCGCGCTCGTTGCGCGCTTTGTGAACCGAGACGTCGGCGCGCAGCCCATCGAGCGACGCGTGCGCCTTTCCGACGCAGAACAGCAGGCTCGAAGCCAAGCAACTGCCGACCGCCGCGCCGAGCATCGCATCGGGGCTAGGGCCGCGCGCCTCGCCGAGCGGGGGGCCCTCCTCGGCAATGAACTCCGGGACGCTCGTCCCTTCGACGCGAACGAGAAATTCGTAGCCCTCGCGCCGTTCCAGGCGCACTTTCGTCGGCTGGGGCTCCTCGTGGTTGGCCATGTCGCTCTCCTTCTCGGGCGGTGCGAAATCGTACAACTCCTACACTGAAACGCGCTCGCTCTCTCCCACTCCTGCGCCGCCCCCTCGAGCCGCGTAGTGGGAGCGAACGAGCGACCGGGAGAAGAGCGCCCGCATGCCTCCCACTACCCGCCAATACCCCGCGATCCTCGCCCGCGGTATCCTCGCCGGCCTCGTCGGTGCGATCCTGATCGACGGCTTCCTCTACGTCACCCAAGTGCGCCCCCAAGGCGGCACGATGCAGCAGTTCTGGAGCGTCGTCGCCATGGCGGCGATGGGGAAAGCGATCCTCGCCGATCCGCTCGCACCGCTCTACGGCGCGATCGTCCACCTCTTGGTCTCGCTGGTGTGGGGAGTGGCCTTCGCCTGGGTCGCCGCGTCGCAACCCTTTATTGCGAAGCGCTGGCTACCCTCGGGGATCGCTTATGGCGTTGTGGTCTATATCGCGATGGACGTCGTCATGCTCGCCGCGGGCGTACTGCAGAATCCCAAGACGCCGAACGATCTCATCTTTCAGATTCTCGCGCACACGGTCTTCTTCGGCTTGCCGATCGCGTGGATCGTCGCGGCGATGACACCCGCCTCCACCGACGCGCGAGCGTAGTGTCGCGATACTAGCGTGAACGGCGCGATCGAAATCTCGCTCGCGGCGCTGCGCGAGAACGCCGACGCCCTGAGCGCGCTCGTCGCACCGACGCACGCGGCGTTCGTCGTGAAGGGCAATGCGTACGGCCACGGTGCGCCGGAGGTCGCGCGCGCCGTCGAAGCGCGCGCGCGTTATCTTTGCGTCTACACGATCGACGAGGCGCTCGCACTCCGCGCCGCCGGCATCGGCGCACCGCTGCTGGTGCTCGGCCCCGTTCCCGCGTCGTCGCTGCGCGCCGCGCTCGAAAACGATTGCGAATTGCCGCTCTGGGACGAACGCGGCTACCTGCACGATCTCGCCGCCGCGGCGCGCGCCTGCGGAAAAACCGCGCGCGTCCACCTCAAAATCAATACCGGGCTCAATCGCTTCGGCATCGCGCCCAACCAATGCGATACGCTGCTCGACGCCGTTGCGAACGTTCGCGATGTCGAAATCGTCGGCGTCTTTTCGCACCTCGCCGCCGCGGAGGAGATCGACTCTCCCTACACCCAGTACCAGCTCGCGCGCTTTTCGATCGCGCGCGAACGCGTGCGCGCGCGCTTTCCGGCGGCGCAACACCATATCGCGGCCTCGGCGGCGGCGATGCTCTGGCCGCAATCGCGGCTCGACATCGCCCGCTTCGGCATCGCGCTCTACGGTCTCTGGCCCTCGGAACAGACCCGCGCGGCGATGGGCGATTCCGGAATCACGTTGCGCCCCGCACTCGCGTATCGTTCTCAACTCGTGGTCACCCGCGAGATCGAAGCCGGTGAAGCGATCGGCTACGGATGCACCTTTCACGCACCGCGGGCGATGCGCATCGGGGTGCTGCCCCTCGGCTACGCCGACGGTATACCACGGCTTCTCTCCGGCAACGGCAGTTTTCTCGTCGACGGCGCGCGCTGCGCGATTCTCGGACGAATCGCGATGAACACCACCGTGCTCGATCTGACTCACGCCCCCGCAGCCGGCGTCGGTGCGACGGTGACGCTGATCGGGCGCGACGGGAACGACGAGATCGCCGGCGACGATTGGGCGCGGTGGGCCCAGACGATCTCCTACGAAATCGTCACTCGGCTACCCGAGACGCTCCCGCGCCGATTCGTCGAATTATAGCGATCGCGTAACGAGCAACCGCTTCCAGACGTTTTACGAACGATGCTTCACCCCGCTACCCTTGCAATCATCGTCGGAGGCAGCACATTGCGCGACCGCGCCGTCGTCGTTCGCCAACGCGCGCTCTTGCCGGTGCGCGCGCTCTCGCAGGCGCTGGGTAGCCGCGTCGACTACCTCTCGTCGCTACGCGAAATCGAGGTTCGCCCCCCCGGCGGCGCGACGATTCGCCTTCGGATCGGCTCGCGTTCGGCGTGGATCGGTTCCAAGAGCGCCGCACTCGATGTCGCACCGCGACTCATCGCCGGGCGCGGGTACGCGCCGTTGCGTTTTATCGCCGACGCGCTGAAAGTACGCGTTCGATACAGCGCCGCACGGCATGCCGTTTTCGTTTCCGGAAACGCCACGAAGGCGAGCGCGCTCGCGCCGGGGATTAGCGGATTGGTTCCGGTGCCCTACAGCGCGAATGCAACCGCATTCCCCGTCGTCGGGGCGAATATCGACGCTCCCAAAGTTGCCGCTTCGGCGATCCGATTGATCCTCGACGGCACCGATGTAACGATGCAATCGAAGCGAACCACTCGCGGGATTCTCTACTTGCCGAGCTCGCCGCTGCCGAAAGGCAATCACGTCGCCGAGATATCGCTCGATAATGGAGCTACGATAGCCGAGCGTTGGGCTTTTACCACCACCGTCAGCGGCGCGGTGGCGACGCCCGAGCCCGCGCAACCGCCGCTTCCGAATCAACAGTCGTTTCCGGAGATTCAATTTTATTCACTCGACGGAACGACGTTTTCGTCGGGAGATTCTGCAGAGGTGGAGATGGTCGCCCCCGAAGGCGGCTACGCCTACGCGCAAGCCTGTTACAACGGTTGGAGTTATCCGCTCTATCCCAACGCCGCCGATCCGCAGATCTACGACGGATGGGTCGAGCTCCCGTACGGCGGCGACACCCAATTTTGCCCGATCCAAGGCTTCTACGTCGATTCGCGCGGCGTTCGTTATCAAGCGCCATTTTCGATTTTCGTCACGATTTACGGCCCCAACTATTACGGCCGTCACGACCAGGGGCAACCGTCACCGTCACCGTCACCATCGCCCTCACCGTCGCCGACGAGCTCACCACCGATCGGTCGGCGTACCCCATCGCCGGGAAACTGCCCTCCGGGGCGCCGCTGCATCCTCGGTGGAACCCCGGCGCCATTGCGACCGCCATTCGACGGCGGCGTCAAACGCCCGGGCCCAATCGCGCACCCGATTCCCGTCGCGCACCCGGTTTCCACCACGCATCCCGTCATCGCTGAACCGCATCACGACGGCGGCGTCAAACGCCCGGGCCCAATCGCGCACCCGATTCCCGTCGCGCACCCGGTTTCCACCACGCATCCCGTCATCGCGAGGCCTCATCACGGCGGCGGCGTCAAACGCCCGGTGCATATCACGCACGCCGTACACGTGACGCACCCGGTACATGTGACGCACACGGCACATGTGACGCACACGGCACATGCCGTTCACGCTACGCACTCCTCGAGCGGCTCGCACTCTTCGAGCGCCTCGCACTCTTCGAGCAGTTCGCACGCAACGCACCACGCATCGCCGCATCCGCACCCGAAGGCAACCGCAGCACCGCAGAGAACCTAGCCCGCCCGCCGCTTTGCGGAGAGATGACGACCTGAAAGGAGCGACCGATGGTCGCAACGATATTTGTTCCCCTGCTGGCAGCCCTTATCGGGGCTTCGACGAATGCGCCAAGCGTTCAAACGGCGGTTCCCGGATGGACCGCGCTCCCTCTTCAAGCGGGTGAGTATCGACGATACGAACGCACCAATCGACAGGGCTTCACGAGTCTTCTCGTAGCCAACGATCAAATTTGTCGGTGTCAACCGAAGGAGTTCTCGAGAGAGCTCTCCACCGCTTTAGCGAAAGTCCCCGGTTCGACGGTCAAAATCGCTCCCTCCACAATTTGCGGCGAACCGGGGGAGTACACGATCGGTACGGGATTAGCTCGCACCGTGGGACGACATAATTTGGAGGTCTATGCATTCCGCAAAAATGGAACGTTTTACGTCCTCGAGGACATTTTTGACTCGCCCGCCCCGAGCCCCGCGGCTCACGAGCTGCTCGCCGCACTCTGCCCGTAGCGCTTCCTGAAAACCATCCGCGGCGAGATCGCGAAAAACCGACCCGCGCTCGTTACGCCACGGCGGCGATCGCGGCTGCGAGATCGATCGTGCCGCGGTAGAGCGCGCTGCCGATGATGCAGGCATCGACGGCGGGCGGGGCGGCGGCGCGCAGTTTTTGTAAATCGGCGACGCTCTGCGCACCGCCGCTCGCGGTGACGCGAACCTCCGCAGCGGCCGCGACCTCGCGCAACGCCTCGATATCGTAGCCTTCACCCATGCCGTCGCGGCGAATCTCGGTGAAAATCACCCGACGGACGCCCCAATGCGCGACGCGCTTCACGAGTGCATCGCGGTCGACCGGGGTGCGCTCTTGCCAACCACGTACCGCAACCTCGCGGCCGCGCGCGTCGATGCCGGCGATCACGCGCTCGCCGTACCGCCCGACGATCTGCCGCGCGACGCGTTCGTCCTCGACGAAGAGCGTGCCGATGATAATCTCGGCCGCGCCCGCCTCGAAGCGCGCCGCCGCGTGTTCGGCGCTGCGAATGCCGCCGCCGACCTGGATCGGCACGTCGACGGCGCGCGAGATCGCGGCGATCGCCGCGAGGTTCTCTCCCGAGCCGAACGCGCCATCGAGATCGACGACGTGCAGACGCTTCGCTCCCTGCGCGACGAAAGCGCGCGCCCGCGCGACCGGGTCCTCATCGTAAGTCGTTTCGCGAGATGGGTCTCCCTGCTCCATGCGCACGCATTTTCCGGCGCGGAGATCGATGGCGGGGATGACGAGCATTGTGGGCTTCCTTTCGTCGTTAGTTCAGCGATGCAAGAAATGCGTCGAGAATCTTCTCTCCCGTTCGTTGACTTTTTTCGGGATGGAATTGCGTTCCTACCGCGGCCCCGTGCGCGACGACCGCCGCAAAGCGTTCCCCATGCGTCGCCGTAGCGATGCAGTCCGCTCCCGGCAGCGCGCGATACGAATGGAGAAAGTACGCGTACTCTTCCTCGCCGAGCTCGGCGAGCAACGGGTGCGCGGCGGTCGGTTCCAGGCGATTCCACCCCATGTGCGGCAAGCGAGGAGCGCGTTCGAAGCGGCCGACCTCACCGCGCAGAATTCCCAAGCCCGCCGCCCCGTCGAACTCGCTCGATCGTTCGAAGAGCACCTGCATGCCGACGCAGATCCCGAAGAAGGGGCGCCCGCGCTCGATACGCTCGTAGATCGCGGTATCGAGCCCGCGTTCGCGCAGCGCCTGCATCGTTGCGGCGAAGGCGCCGTCGCCGGGGAAAAATGCGGCATCGGCTTCCAGCACCGCCAGGCGATCGTCGGTGACGATCGGTTCGATCGCGCGCCGACGGAGTGCCCCAACCAACGAACCGATGTTGCCCCCGCCGTAATCGATCGCGACGATTCGAGGCGGCACGGCTATTCCAGCAGCCCTTTCGTCGAAGCGATCCTATCGCCGTCGATCGTTTTCGCCGCCGCAAAGGCTCGCGCGAACGCTTTGAACGTCGCTTCGCAGAGATGGTGCGCGACGTGCCCGTGCATGGCGATCAGGTGGACCGTTATGCGCGCGTGGTCGCTCAGCGCGCGGAAAAATTCGCCGACCATCTCGGTCGGCATCGCGCCGAGGTCGTTCCGCAAAAATTCGACCCGAAAATTGAGATACGAGCGGCCGGAGATATCGATGCTCGCCGCGACGAGCGCGTCGTCGAGCGGCAGCATGATCGAACCGAAGCGCGCGATACCGCGCTTCTCGCCGAGCGCTTCGTAGATCGCACGGCCGAGTGCGATGCCGACGTCCTCGATGAGATGGTGGTTGTCCATGCCGTCGCCGCGCGCGCGCAGTTTCATTCCCATCCCACCGTGCAGCGCGAGTGCGTGCAGCATGTGATCGAAGAAATCGACTCCGGTATCGATCGATACGTCGCCGCCGTCGAGATCGAGCTCGAGATCGATCTCGGTCTCTTTGGTCGCTCGCTTCACCCGCGCCGCGCGCGCCGGGGCGCTCACGGCATCAGTGCTTGACGGCCGGTCGCGCGGCGATCGGTACGAACGGCCCCGGTGCCGGGCCTTCGTAGGTCGCCTGCGGGCGAATCAAACGATTGTCGCCGAGCTGTTCGAGAATGTGCGCGCTCCACCCGGCGATACGTCCGCAGGCGAACATGCACGTGAATTCGTCGCCCGGCATGCCGAGATCGGCGAGCAACGGCGCGGTGTAGAAATCGACGTTCGCGTAGATGCTCTTATCGGGTTTGGTCTCCTTGAGCACCTTATTGCTCGCTTCTTCGAGCGCGCGGGCGATCTCGTACCAGCGCGAATCGCCGCGGTAGGCCGAGAGTTCTTTCGCCTTCACTTCGAGATGGCGCGCGCGCGGATCGCGAACGCGATATTCGCGGTGTCCCATGCCCATGATGCGCTCCCCGCGTCCCAACGCGTCGCGCACGTAGATCTCCGCGCGATCGGGCGAGCCGACCGAGAGCAACGTATTGAAGGCCGCGCTCGCCGCACCGCCGTGCAGATCGCCTTCGAGCGTCGCGAGCGCCGCGGTGACGGCGGCGTAGATATCGGCGCGCGTCGAAGCGGTAACGCGGGCGGAGAAGGTCGAGGCGTTATAGGAGTGATCGGCGAGCAGAACGAGATAGGTGTCGAGCGCCTTCGCTTCGATTTCGGCAGGCATCTTGCCGGTACGCATGTAGAGGAAGTTCGCGGCTTGCGAGAGATCGTTGCGCGGCTCGATCGGATCGAGGTCGCGGCGAATGCGATCCCAGGCGGCTAAGATCGTCGGCATTTTCGCAATCAATTCGATCGCGGTGTGGACGTCGGAGACGTGCTCGCCGACGCGATTGACCGGCGAGAACAACGCCAAACCGCTCGCAACCGTGCGCAGCACATCCATCGGCCACGCCGTCTTCGGCGAGCGACGCATCCCGTCGATCAGCGGCTCGGGCAACATGCGGCGGGTGCCGATCTCGCGTTTCAGGTGGTCGAGCTCCTCGCTCGTCGGAAGATTTCCGAACAATAACAAATGCACGACCTCTTCAAAGGTCGCGTTCGGAGCGAGATCGTCGATATCGTAACCGCGGTAGGTGAGACGACCGATTTTTCCCTCGACGTTCGAGAGCAACGTACTGCCGACGACGACGCCTTCAAGGCCGCGATCGACGATTAAACCCGTACTGGACACGATACCTCCGGTCGATATCTTGACGATAGAATGCTCGGGGCATCTTCTTCTTGCCCCGCCCTGCAGGTTCCCATACGGTTGGAGCCTTATCGTGCGACCAACGTCGCATTTGCCGAAAGCGAAACGCTATGCGGCGTTACGGCGCCTCGCCCGGGCGAGCGCGTAGCCGACGATCCGTTCGACGAGCGCGTCGAAGCCGATCCCCACGGCGGCCGCCGCATCGGGCAACAGCGAGGTGGGCGTGAGCCCCGGCAGCGCGTTAATCTCCAATAAATACGGGCGGTTCTGTTCGCTGACGATAAAATCGGTGCGCGAATAATCGCGCATTCCCAACAATCGGTGCGCGGAGAGCGCGAGCATCTGCATGCGCGAAGCGAGATCGGCGTCGATCTTCGCCGGCGCGATATGCGTGCTGCCGCCCGGTTCGTATTTTGCATCGGTAGAATAGAAGCCGTCGCGATTGGCGACGATCTCGACGACCGGTAACGCCTCCTCGCCCAACACCGCGCACGTAAATTCGCGCCCGGCGATAAATTCTTCGGCGAGCACGCAACCGTAGCTGCGCGAGAGTTCGATCACCGCGGCGCTCCATTGTTCGTGCGTGCGGACGATACGCACGCCGATGGAGGAGCCTTCGTAGCGCGGCTTCACCACCAGCGGAAGATCGAGCGAGCCCGGCAGCAAGGGCAACGCGCCGCCGTCGAGATCGAAGTGATCCCACGCCGCGGTCGGGAGCCCTTCGGCGGCAAAGAGTTTCTTGACGAGGTGCTTATCCATCGCCAGCGCACAGGCCGCGATTCCGCTGCCGGTATAGGCGACGCCGAGATGGTCGAGCACGCCCTGCATCTCGCCGTCCTCTCCGCCGGTGCCGTGCAACGCGTTGAAGACGACGTCGGGCGCGAGCGTACGAATCGCGTCGATGAAGCGTTCGTCGTAATCGATCGAATGGGCGTCGTAGCCGAGCGCCCCTAACGCACGCGCGACGGGCGTACCGCTCGCGATCGAAATCTCGCGTTCGGCGCTCTTGCCGCCCATCACCACCGCGACGCGCGCCTTACGCAACTCGGCCATGGCCTCCATCCCATTCGCGATCGATAAAAACACCCACGAGATGTACCTCCAGCTCCAATCCGATATCGAAACGTTCGAAGACCGCGCGCCGAACGCGTGCGAGCAGCGTTGCGACGTCGCAGGCACTCGCTGCGCCGAGATTATTAATAAAGTTCGCGTGGAGCGGTGAGACTTCCGCATCGCCCTCGCGCCAACCCTTCGCCCCGACGGCCTCGATCAGCCGTGCGGCCTTATCGCCTTCCGGATTGCGAAAGCACGACCCTGCGTTGGGGAGCGCGATCGGCTGGGTTTGTTTGCGGCGGACGAGCCGGGCCTGCATCTCCTCGCGCACGGCGTGCGCGTCGCCGCGCGCGAACGCAAGTTCGGCTCCCACTACCACCGCGTCGCGAGCGAGGCTGGTGTGCCGGTAAAAATAGCGCACGTCGACCGAGTGCGGTGCGGGGCGGCTCGGCGATTGCACGCGCACGTCGCGAATAAAATCGCCCATCTCGCGGTCGGTGCCGGCGTTCATCCGTAACGAACCGCCGAGCGTTCCGGGAATCCCCGCCAACGAACCGATGCCGACGGCGCCCGCACTCGCGGCGCGCGCGGTGATCGCCGCCATCGACGCCGAGGCGCCGGCGACGACGCGCACGCACTCCTCGGTCGCGCGCACCTCGACGCGCGCAAAATCGCCTCCCAGGCGCAACACGATGCCGCGAATGCCGCCGTCGCCGACGAGCAGATTGCTGCCGCTTCCCAAGACGAACCACGGCAAGCGGCGGCGCACGCAGTGCGTGAGAATGGCGGAGAGTTCGTTTTCGCGCTCGAGTTGCGCGAAGGCGTCGGCGGGGCCGCCGATCTTCCACGACGTGTACGGCGCGAGCGGTTCGTCGAATGCGACGCGATCGGCGAGGATCTCGCGCAGCATCGCACGGTCGTCGTCGTCGAGCAGCGTTTTCATGCTCGACGCCGTCGTGAGGCTCACCGGAGTGCCGCCGTCGGCATCGCGCGCTCGGCGAGCAGCGCCGCGCTTCGCGTAATGGAGCCCGCGCCGAGCATCAACGCGAGCGTTCCCGGCGGCGATTCGTCTTCGATGCGTTCGACGAGCTCTTCGACGCGCGCGACGTAGCGAACGTCGACGCCGAATTCACTTAGGCGATCGCCGATGGAGCGTTCGCTGATGCCGGGAATCGGGGCCTCGGAGGCGGCGTAGATCGGCGTGAGATAGACGCGGTCGGCGCCGCGCAGCGCGTCGGCAAAATCGCGCGCGAGATAGCCGGTACGCGAGAAGCGGTGCGGCTGAAACGCCACCACGAGCGGCCCGGAGTGGTAATTGCGCGCTGCGGCTATCGTCGCGCGCACCGCGGTGGGATGATGCGCGTAATCGTCGACGACGGTAAGGCGTTGTCCGCGCGCGAGAATATCGAAACGGCGGCGCACGCCGCAAAAATTGCGTAACCCCGTCGCCACCGCTGCAAACGGCACCCCGATCTCTTCGGCGACGGCGATAGCGGCGAGTGCGTTGAGCACGTTGATCGCGCCGGGCACGTTCAGCGTGACGGTGCCGCGGCGTTCGCCGCGCACGACGAGATCGAAGTGCGTGCTCAATCCCGCGAAGGTGACGTTTGCCGCCGTCACATCGGCGAGCGCGGTCATGCCGAACGTGATGGTGCGCGCCGCGCGCGGAAGGGCGGCGAGCGAGGCCGAGTTCGCGTTGTCGATGCCGACGACCGCCGCACCCTCGGCGGGTAAGCGACCGAGAAATTCTCCGAAGGCATCGATAAGGCGCGGTAGTTCGTCGTCGGAATTGAGATGGTCGTTCTCGATATTATTGATCGTCGCAATGCGCGGCTGCAATAATGCAAACGATCCATCCGATTCGTCGGCTTCGCAGACGAACCACGGCGAGCTGCCGTCGACGGCGTTGCGTCCCAACTGCGGATCGATTCCACCGAGCACGAGCCCCGCGTCGATCCCGCCGGCGCGTAACATTGCGTGCACCATCGCGGTGGTCGTGGTCTTGCCGTGCGTTCCGCAGATCGCGATGCCGTCGCGCCGGCTCGCGATGCGGGCGAGCAATTCGCCGCGGTGGACCACGGGAATCTTGCGGCGACGCGCTTCGCGGAACTCCGGATTATCGCGATCGATCGCGGAGCTGACGATCACTTCTTCGGCATCGCCGAGCGAATCGGCATCGTGGCCGACGTAGATGCGCGCGCCCTCGGCACGTAATTGTTCGAGCAGATCGCTCTCGGCAAGATCGGATCCCGCAACGCTTTCGCCGCGCGCGAGCAGAATGCGCGCGAGCGCGCTCATTCCGATTCCGCCGATGCCGATAAAGTGTCGGCGCACGCTCTTGCTCACGTTTGGGTATTTCGCCCCGCGAGCGTCGCTATCCGCGCAAGAATCAGCGCCGTTGGCTCGGGGGTGCGTAAAGTCGCAATCGCCGCGCGGAGCCGCGCCAGCGCTTCGGGCGCGCAGATGCGAGCGAGCAACGCGCCGAGCGAGGCGGCGGTGAGCTCCTCGTCGGCGATCGTCACCGCCGCCCCGGCGCCTTCGAGGGCCCGAGCGTTCGCGCTTTGGTGCCCCTCGGCGGCATGCGGGTAGGGCACCAGGATCGCCGGCAGAGCGAGCGCGATGAGTTCGGCGAGCGTCGAGGCGCCCGCGCGCGCGAGCACCAGATCGGCGACCGCGAATGCGTCGGCGGGATCGTCGAGGTAGGGGCGGAGGGCGCCGGCAGCCGCCGCGGGGAGCCGCGCGCGCACGCGATCGTACTCGCGCTCGCCGGTCAGGTGCAGCACCTGCCAACCCGTGGGGAGCAGCCCCGCGGCGATCGCGCCGACGAGCGCGTCGTTGAGCGAACGCGCACCCTGGCTGCCGCCCATCGCGAGCAGGGTGCGCCGCTGCGGGTCGAGCCCGAGCCGTTCGATCGCCGTCGCTCGCGGCGGCAGCGAACGCAGCGAGCCGCGAATCGGCACGCCGGTACAGCGATAGCGCGCTCCGAAGCGCGGGTCGCCCTGCGGCAGCGCTCCCCACACTTCATCGACGAAGGGCGCGAGGAGGCGATTGGTGAGCCCGGGCTGTGCGTTGGGTTCGAGCAGCGCGATCTTCGCGCGCGATACGCGCAACGCGCGCAGCGCACGCGCCGCGACGACGAGTGGAAAGCAGACGTAGCCCCCGGTCGCGATGACGATCTCCGGGCGCTCGCGGAGCAGCACGCCGAACGCTTGCAGCACACCCCACCCGTTGACGAACGCCGTTCCCAACGCCGCACCGATGCGGTCGCGGCGCAACGGGCGCGCCGCGATGCAGTGCAGCGGATATCCCGCCTGCGGAACGAGGCGCGCTTCGAGGCGATCTGCGGTGCCGACGAAGGCGATACGCGCGCCCGCTCCATCGCGTTCGCGCACGGCGTCCGCGATGGCGACCGCGGGATAGATGTGTCCGCCCGTGCCCCCTCCGGCGAAGAGGATGCGCACGCGCTAACTCCCTATGCGGCGGCGGCGCCCGACGTTGGCGATCAGTGCGACGGCGATGAGATCGACGACCAGCGCGCTGCCGCCGAACGAAATGAACGGCAGCGGCACGCCGGTGACCGGCCACGACGACGTGACCACGCCGATATTGATGAAGGCTTGCACGACGATCAGCGCGGTGCATCCCAGCGCGAGAAAATACCCGAAGCGATCTTCGGCGCGCATCGCGATGTTCACCGCACGCGTTGCGAAGACGAGAAAGAGCGCGACGACGGTGAGCGTGCCGATCAAACCCAGCTCTTCACCGACGATCGAAAAAATAAAATCGGTGTATTGCTCGGGCAAATAGAAGAATTTTTCGCGGGAGGCACCCAAGCCGACGCCCCACCAGCCGCCCGAGCCGAGCGCGTAGAGCGATTGCACGATATGGAACCCGTAATTGAGCGGGTCTTTCCACGGGTTGAGAAACGCGAGGATCCGTTCGCGTTGGTAGGAATGCGCGAAGATGGAATAGATGACGAAGGGCGCGGTTGAGAAGATCCCGATCAGCAGGTGCGGTATGCGCGCGCCGGCGACGAAGAGCATGATGAAGCCGATCGCCACGATGATGCTCGCGGTTCCCATATCGGGCTCGCGTTGAATCAGCAACGCGACGACGAAGATCGCGCCGAGTAAGGGAACGACGCCGCTGGTCAACGAGCGAATGCGCTCGCCCATATCGGCAAGCCGAACCGCGAGAAAGAACACGAGCGTGAGCTTCGCGAACTCCGAGGGTTGGATGGAGAGCGATGAGAGCCCGAGCCAGCGGCGCGAGCCGTTCACGCTCGCCCCGAGATGCGGCACGAGCACCGCGAACAGCGCGAGCGAGGTGGCGATAAAGAGCGCGGGGGCGTAGGTGCGCAGCTTCGTGTAATCGATTCGGAAGGCGCCCCACGCGGCGACGCAGCCGACCCCGAGCCACATCAATTGGCGCTTGAAGAAATACGCGACGTCGTGATGCACGGCGTACGCCGTCGTGCTCGACGCCGAGAAGACCATCACCATACCGATCGCGACCAGACAGGCGACGCTGATGAAGAGAATCGCATCGGGCGGCGCACTTTCGTAGGCGCGCGGGGCGCGCCGTTCGGGCTTGCGCGAGAGGCGCGGCGGCGGCGCGACGCGCGCGGCGTTACGCACGGGAACCCCCGGCGAGCGAGCGCACCGCGGCGGCAAATCGTTCGCCGCGATCCTCTGCGGAGCGGAACATGTCGAACGAGGCGCAGGCCGGCGAGAGCAGGACGACGTCGCCCGAGTGGGCGAGTTCGCGCGCGCGCTCCACCGCCGCTTCGATCGTTTCGGCGCGTTCGCAGGGCACGCGCCCTGCAACCGCCGCGATCATTTCGTCCGCCGCTTCGCCGATCACCAACACCGCACGCGCGTGCCGCGCGAGCGCGTCGCCGAAGGCGCCGAATGCGGTCCCTTTCGCGCGCCCGCCGACGATCGCGACGACGGGGTCGGCGAACGCTTCGAGCGCGGCGATCGCCGCTTCGGGGTTGGTCGCTTTCGAATCGTCGATATAGCGAACGCCGGCGATCTCGGCGACGGGCTGCAAGCGGTGCGCCATGCCGGTGAAGCCACGCAACGCCGCCGGAAATACGTGCGGGTCGACGCCGAACGCGAGCGCGGCGGCGAGCGCCGCCATCGCGTTGGCGAGATTGTGCCGTCCCAAGAGCGGTACGTCGGCGATCTCGGCGAGCACGTTTCCGGCCCGCGTATCGACGATGCTCTCGCCGCGGAGCGCGATGCGCGCGTCGGGATCGACGAGCGAGAAATCGATCGTCGTCATTTTCCCGGCAACGCTGCGCGCGAAACACCAAATGCGTTGGTCGTCGCGGTTGGCGACGAGCGTATCCCCCGCACGTGCGTTTTCGACGATACGGAATTTCGCCGAGGCGTATTCATCCATCGATCCGTAGCGGTCGAGATGATCGGGCGAGAGATTGAGCAGCACCGCGACGCGCGGATGGAAACGATCGATGCTCTCGAGTTGGAACGAGGAGAGCTCCGCGACGATGGCGTCGAGCCCCTCGGGAAGCACTTCGCGAATCAAGGGAGCGCCGATATTCCCGCCGAGCGCCGCCTTTTTGCCGGCGGCACGCAACAGGTGCGCGAGCAGCGCACTCGTCGTCGATTTCCCTTTCGTTCCGGTGACGCCGAGAATCGGCGCTCGCGCGAAGCGGGCGGCGATTTCGACCTCGCCGAGCACGGTGCAGCCCTTCCCCCACGCGATCGCGACCGGGAGCGCGCTCGGCGGAACGCCGGGCGAGAGCACCGCGATTTCGTCGCCATGGAGCGCGTCGAGCAAGGCGTCGATCGCGACGAATGAAACCCCGAGCGCGGCGACGTGCGCGATCGCATCGGGGATGCGCTCGGGCGATTGGTCTGTTGCGAGCACCTCCCACCGCCGCTCGCGCAGCACTTCGCAGGCGGCGATGCCGCTCTTCCCGAGACCGATCACCAAGGCGCGCTGAGGTGCGTCGCTCATTTCGCGATCCACCAGCCGAGCGCCGCGAGTACCGTCGAGATGCCCCAGAAACGCGTCGTCACTTCGAGTTCGTTCATGCCGCCGAGTTCGAAATGATGGTGCAACGGGCTCATGCG
>JAJYRH010000020.1 GCA_021794205.1 bacterium | reverse complement strand
CGCCGAGTAGCCGCCCTTGTGCCGCCCTTGTCAGCCGCCCTTGTCACGCCGAGTAGCCGCCCTTGTCACGCCGAGTTGCCGCCGAAGGCGGCGTATCGAGGCGGCATTTCGTGGCGCGCATCGAGGCGGCACATCGCGGCGCGCGCATCGAGGGCTGCGCCGCTCGCGACTCGCTAGACGCTCGCGTCTCGGAGAATCAATGTCAGGCTCCTCGCCGCTCGCTTAAGCGCTCGCCGCGAACGTCGCCCCCACAATGCGCGCGCGCTCGTTTGCGCTCTATGTTGCGTCGAGTTGCGATCGGTGTCACGCCGAGTAGCCGCCCGAAGGCGGCGTATCGAGGCGGCATGTAGGCAGCGTAGCAGCCGTATCGAGGCGGCAAATCGCAGCGCGCATCAAGGCGCGCGATCCCTCGATACGATGGCTTTGCCATCTACTCGGGATGACATGGAATCGTCGCCCCTACGATGCGCGCTTGCCGCCCTTGTCACGCCGAGTAGCCGCCCGAAGGCGGCGTATCGAGGCGGCATGTAGGCAGCGTAGCAGCCGTATCGAGGCGGCAAATCGCGGCGCGCATCAAGGCGCGCGATCCCTCGATACGATGGCTTTGCCATCTACTCGGGATGACATGGAATCGTCGCCCCTACGATGCGCGCTTGCCGCCCTTGTCACGCCGAGTAGCCGCCCGAAGGCGGCGTATCGAGGCGGCATGTAGGCAGCGTAGCAGCCGTATCGAGGCGGCAAATCGCGGCGCGCATCAAGGCGCGCGATCCCTCGATACGATGGCTTTGCCATCTACTCGGGATGACATGGAATCGTCGCCCCTACGATGCGCGCTTGCTGGATCTCGTCTAGATGTGGTCGGTACTCCAGACGGGATCGCCGACTCCGCCGATCGCTGCGGCGCGCACCCAGGCGTGTGCCGCTTTGGAGATCGGTGCGACCATGAAGATCGCGTCGCTGCGCCGCCGGATACTCCCGCGTGGAAGATGCTTTCGCACCGGTTCCGGCGGAAGCCAACCGACGATGCGGCGGAGATCGCCCGCGGCCGAGCGCAAGAACGGCGCGAGGATATCGCGCTCGCGCTCGTCGCGCAGCCCAAGCTCGTCGACGATAAACGAGTCGTGCTCGGGGCTGCGCACGCCGGTGACGTAGGCATCGACGCGCGTGCCTTCGCGCAGCACGAACGTCAATGCGTCACCGTTGGGATGCTCCGATCCGTGTCGCGTGCGTAGATAGAGCCATTCCCAATAGAGCGGGGTGCGTGTGAAGCTCCAAGGGCGCATCCGCTCGTGGCGCACGAACGAACGCCGAATGGAGGCGAGGTCCTCCGGCGTCGCATGCTTCATCGTCATGCGCGCGTGCGGTAGATCGTCGGCACGCAAGGAGAAGACGCGCGACGGGAAGGCGACGAAACCGAGCGATTCATAAAATGCCGGTGCGATATCGCTGAAAAGATAGAGGGCATCGATTCCAGCTGCATGCTCGCGATCCATAAGGCTGGCGAGCATCGCACTCGCATAACCGCGCCCTCGTAACTCGCTCGGAGTAAAGACCGCACCGATCCCGACGGCTTTCAACGTCCGCTCGCCGATGCGAATATCTCGCTCGTAGCGCTTGCAGCTCGCCGCGAGCGCCGCGCCGTCGTAGAGGCCTACGGTGGAATAGTGACGACGCCCGTATCCGCTCGCTGCAAGTTCGAGCGTGTGGCGCGCGTACGTTTCGAGATCGCGCCCCGCCGCCCAGAGCGGAGCGGTGAGCGGCAGCACTTCGCGAGCGTAGGTCGAGGGGGCGATCGAGCGTAAGTGCGGCGTCATCGGCGGCATTCCTCGAGAAACTCCGGCGTATTAATGCCGCGGGTCGGCCGGCCCGAAGCGGTCAGGAGAAGAGCCGACCGCGCGCGCGAGCGGGCGAATGCAAAGAGGCGACGCTCCTGTTCGATATGGCGCTCCCGCAATTTAAGGCGGTAATTGACGTAAGCGTGTTTTACGGCTCGGGTACTGCGGAGACCGCCGGCATTCTCGCGCGCCGCAAGTCCGTAGGTCGGTGTAAACAGGAACGCCGGCGGCACGTAGTAGGTCGGGAAGGCTCCCGCTTGCAACGAGGGGATCGCAACGGCTTCGAACGAGAGGCCGATCGCCGCATCGATCTCGGCGATCGTGACGACTCCGGCGCGCTCGCGATATGGGATCTCGGTGCGCTCGCGCTCGTCGACTTTTCTGAGGTGCTCGCAGAGCGCGCGGAGCGCCGCGAGCCCATCGCCCGCATCGCACGCGGCGATTCGCGTCGCCAGCACCTCGAGTGCGAGAAGGCGAGAGCGCTCCCGAGCATCGGATGGCTCGCCCAACGGCGCGAGTCCATCCTTCCATATTTGCGCGATTGCATCGCTCAGCGGCATCGTTGCGACGAGTCGTTGCGCCTCCCGGTGAAACGCTCGCAGCCACGCAACGCGCGTGCGCGCGAGTTCGCCGAGCAATGGATCGACCGCTCCGAAGAGAACGTTATCGCCCAGGCGGAGCGCTTTCGGACGGTCGTCGTCGGTCGTGCGTTCGCTTTCGCCAAAAAGCGAGTCTTGGCCGCTCGCGCCTTTCCCGCAAAGAATGGCGATCGTCGCGTCGGAGAGCGCCATGCGACGCCCTTCGAGAATGCGCAATAACGCATCGTGTGCGAACGGATCGGCGATCCAGGTGAGAAGAGCGAACGCGTCGAGGATCTCCCGCAGCCGGAAGAGCCGGCATCTGCCCGCGCGCGAGGTTGCGATGCCGCGTTCGTGGAGCGCCGCTTCGAAGCGTGTCGCATCGTCGAGATCGCGCAAGAGCATCGCGCACGCTTCGGGAGCGGTGCCCGCCTCGATGCGCTCGGCGATCCAGCTTGCCACGCGTTGCGCTTCGCTCTCTCGATTCGGGCAGCGTTCGACGGTGGGACGTATCGCGGCGGACGCGAGCTCGGGAAGGCGTTCCTCGGCGGCATCGGCGAGACGTTCGATGCGCGCTCCTTGCAGCGGACGATGGGCGCCATCTTCGTTGCAGGCGAACGTCGGTGGACGCTTCGATCCTCGTGCCAGGGCGCTAAGAAAATCGTGCGCGCGTTCGTCGCAGTGCTCCGCGTCGTCGATGAAGAGTGCGTCGTATGGCAGCGTGGTCCGAATTGCGGCACTGCTTTGATTGCGTAACCATGCCGTCGCGCGTGCGAGGGCCGCACACGCGTCGGCGAGACGCTCGCTTTCGACCGTCGCTTCGTAGCGTGCGTAGAGCTCGGCGAGGATTTTTGCAAGATCGAGCTCGCGATGATATTGCCGAAGCAGTTCTTCGGCGTCGGCGTCGGCGTCGAGCGAACTCCGCGCCGCATCGTTCACATACGCGAGCAAGGCCGGGGAACTGAGATTCGGGGGATGGGCGTAAAATGCGGTCGCTCCCTGCGCGGCACGTTCGACGACATCGCGCGGTGAGATTTCGGCGCGGCGGAGCCGTTGCACGAGCGCCCACGCATGTTCGAGGAAGCGCTCGGGGGAACGCAACTCGGCGACTTCGATGTGAATCGAGGCCTCCGGCGGAGGCCAGGTTCCGTCGAAGAGCGGAGCGGCGGCGCGTTCGAAAATTCCATACGCAGAGGTCTCGTCGATGAAGCGGAGGCTCGGTTCGGCGATCGCTGCAATCTCGGCGGCGAGCTCGCCGATCTCGACGACGGAAAGCTCGGTCGCCCCTTCGAGCAGCGCGCGCGTTCTCAGGGCCGCGGCGCTTCCGCTACCGATGCCGATGAGGAGAACGTTCCCGCTTCGCGAGGCTTCGGCGGCGAGCCGAACGAGGCGCGTGGTCTTTCCGCCTCGAGCGCCGGCGCGAATGACGACCGGTTGGATCGCTGCGTCGTTCATCGCGAAAAGCGCTCGGGCTCGGCTTGCGGACGGGCGGTGCAGGAGAGCGTATAAATGCAGTAGGCGCAGGCCTCGGGATCCTCGCTGGCGGCGAAGCGATCGATCCGTTCGCTACGGATCTCGTCGCCGATCTCGACCATGCGGTCGCGCGCGCGCTCGAGATCGAGGATCGAAATCGTTCCGCGGGCTCCGTTATCGCGAGGCGTCGCGCCCGCGCCGACGACCTCGAGTTCGATCGGCGCGATCGGGACGCTATGTTCCTTCAACGGCAGTAACGCAAGGCGCGATACGCGTTCGCCCGCGAGTTCTTGCGACCAATAATAAAACGGCAGTTGAAAATCCTCGAAGCGACGTACGCGCTCGCGGTATTCTTTGGCGCTCTCGGCTATCGAACCGGTTTTATAATCGATGACCGCGATGCTGCCGTCGAGGTCGAGGCGATCGAGGCGATCGATGAAGCCGACGAACTGATGCCCCCCGATCGTCGGCGCGACGCGCCGTTCGATGCCGACAACCTCGAAGGGGAGTTGCCGCGCCCGCTCGCAGAGCCATTCGATATAGCGGGCTGCGGTTCTTCGGGCGCGTTCCTTCTGTAACTCGACTTCGACAACCGTGGCGAACGTCGAACGCGCGCGGTCGAAGGCGGCGACGATCAGTGCGTCGAGCCGCGGCGCCATTTCGGCGCGAAGCTGTTCCGTCGGGCGAGGAAATTCGGCGTGAAAATTCTCGAGCGCGGCATGGAATGCCGTTCCATAGCTCGCCGCCGGAGAATCGGGCTCTTCGACGGGATCGCAAACGTAGCGGAAAAACCAACGTCGCCGACAATCGACGAACATGTTGAGCGCCGATGCGCTGAACGGTCGGTTCGGCGTCGCAACGGGGCGGGCCGGTTCGGGCGGAAGTGCGCCGAAGGGCAGCTCGGTTGGAAGCGAGGCGAAGGAGCGTTCCGGGGCTGCGGGCTGCGGCGCTTCGAGCGCGATCAGGAGCGGCTGTGGATCGCCCATCGCTTGGGACTCGCGCGCCGCATGCTGCCACGCCGCAAACGCATCGCGCTCGCCTCCGACGAACGGAGGGGCAGCTTCGTCGAGCGCAGTGAGAGGGCGTTCGTCCGCTCGAGCGAGCGCGATTGCGGCCGCCGCGGAGATCGGCGAGAGCGCTTTGTGCGCGAGGAGCAGACGTTCGAGCGCGGCTCGGTCGCTACGGTGCGACCACGCGATCGCGTCCTGCTCGATCGTGGGGCGGAGCATTGCAAACTTCACGTCGCGCTTAGGTTTCAGGAAGAGGCTTCGTCCCCTCCCGCGAAGTGCGCCCAAAAGCGAGGTCCTCTGTCATGAAACGAATTGTCGTCGGTATCAGCGGTGCGAGCGGAAGCGCATACGGCTATATGGCGCTCCAAGCGCTTCGCGCGATCGGCGGCGTCGAAACGCACCTCGTGCTGAGCGCGGCGGCGCAACGTACCATTTCCTTGGAAACCGATCTCGCGGTCGAAGATTTTCACGCGCTCGCCGATGTGGTCTATCGCGATGACGATCTCGCCGCAGCGATTTCCAGCGGTTCGTTTTTAACCGACGGAATGATGGTGGTACCCTGCTCGATGAAGAGCGCGAGCGCGATCGCGTATTCGCTCAACGATAATTTGCTCGCGCGCGCAGCCGACGTATGCCTCAAGGAGCGCCGTCGCACCGTTCTCGTCGTGCGCGAAACGCCGTTGCACCTCGGCCACTTGCGCACGCTCGCACAACTGGCGGAGATCGGCGCGACGATTCTCCCTCCGGTTCCGGCGCTCTACGCAAATCCCCGCAGCGTCGACGATATCGTGGCGCACACCGTCGGAAAGGTACTCGATCAATTCGGGATTCCCAACGAACTCTTCAGGCGTTGGCGGACGCCAGAAGTCGTTCCGCCAGCGCAACGTCGCTAACGCGGTCGACGTTCACGGCAAACTCGGCAAACGGCGAAGGAATCGCGCGGACCGAGGCGCCGACGATCTCGCTCGCCCGTGCTTGCGCGCGATCGATGCTGAGCCGGCCGAGCGCGTAACGGAACAATAAGCCCCACCCGAAAAGCCCGGCGAGCCGCAGCGGCGATTTGCGCGCGGCGCCGAGCCGCTCGATGAAGTCGTCGAGCCGTGGCAACGCGCGCGGCTTCAGCGCGATCGCGCCGCCGCCGCAGTACCGCCCATCGCTCATGCGCGCCCAGGTGTGCGGCACTTCGGGAAAGCGTCGCATGTGGGTGCCGTACTCAACGCACCCATAGCCGATATCGGCATCGGCGTCGCGCGCTCGCTCGATAAAATCGTCGACCGCCGCAACGGAGAGCATCGGAAGATCGCTCGTCCAGATCGCGACGATTTCGTCGGGGGGCAAGCCCTCCAGCCCCGATCGAAGCGAGTCGCGAATCTTCGCGCCGTCGGGGACGCACTCGTCGGCGAGCGCGAGTGCGGGGTGCCCGGCGGCGCTTGGCGGGGCGACGACGCGTATGCCGCTCACCGCGTTCGATGCTTTCAGAGGAGCGAGCGTTCGCTCCAGCAGCGTGCGCCCCGCGATCAGCGCGAACGCCTTATTCGCGGCGCCGGGAGTTTCGGCGGCAATGGCATCGTGCGGCCCACCGGCGAGGACGACGCACCTCATGCCGAGGCTCCCTTCCACGATGCGCCGGATCGAAATTCGGCGACGAACCGTCGATACTCCGGCGGCAACGCGATCCGTTCGGCGCTCGCTTCCGCCTCGCTTCGCCGCTCGAAGAGTGCGAAGAGGCTCGATCCCGAACCGGCGAGGAGCGCGCGCGCGGCGCCCGCCGCCTCGATCGCCGCTGCCGCGCGCGCGATCTCCGGGTGCCGGGCGAGGGCGTCGTCGTGAAAATCGTTCGCGAGCAGACGCTCGATCTCGGCGAAATCGCCGCGCTGGAGCGCCGCAACGGCGCGGATGCCGACGCTCTCGTTCCGCGGGCGCTGCGGGCGTTCGCGCTGGTCGAGGCGACGATAGGCCTCGGCGGTAGAGATTGCGACCGGAGGCTTCACGACGAGCGCGGCCCACGATGGTATCGCGCCGACCGGCGTCACGCGTTCGCCGGTTCCTTCGACGAGCGCGCCTCCTTCGACGAGAAAGAACGGTACGTCGGAGCCGAGCGAGCGAGCGATGGCGAGCTCGTCGCGGCTCGGCAACGCTCCAAGCGCACCCGTGCGAGCCGCGAGCAGTACGGCGGCCGCATCGCTCGAGCCGCCACCGAGCCCTGCCTGCGTCGGAATCCGCTTGCGGAGTGCGATGCGGGCGGCGCGGACGCCGATCGCGCGTGCCGCGCGCAGGACGAGGTTCTCCTCGCCGGCGAGCGCCGAATCGTCGCAAACCAACGCGAGCTCCTCCGCGGGTTCGATCTCGATCTCGTCGCAGAGATCGACCGGCACCATGAGCGAGCGCAGGGCGTGATAGCCGTCGGAGCGCTTTCCCAGCACCTCGAGCGTCAGGTTGATTTTTGCCGGAGCCGTGAGAAGCGAGCGATTCATCGTCGGAGTTGACGATTGTCGAAAGAGCGCGGGCTTCCTGGGCGAATAGAGCCGCTATGCGTTCGAGTTTCGATGCCCAGCGGAATGAATTCTGCGCCTACGTCATGCACGAACGTGAGACGCCGTACGGGCTCTTGCTCGGTAATTTCAAGTCTTACGCGCAATCGACGGCGAAAGCCGGCGTCCGCGGGCTCTGGGACGCCGATAGCGATCGCATTATTTTCGGCACCCATCAAATTGCGTATCGGCTCCGCGACGTCGGCGTCACCTACTTCCCGCACGAAATCGAACGCACGTTTACGTTTCTTCCCTACGCGCAACTTTCGGAATTTACGTTGGGCGAGCGCATACACATAACTGAAGCGTTCTACGTTCCGCACGGGCCGAAGTTCGACCGCAGCGTCGCCTTCGTCGTCGATCTCACGCTCTACAATCCCGGAGATGGCGCGGTGGAAGTCGCGGTCTTCCCGTGGGCGTTGCTCGTCGGGCAACGATTTTACGGTGAGACCGAGGTGGATGTCGATGCGGGCGTCGTCGACGGCAGTATCCATGCGGTGAATTCCACGCTCGGAGCGCAACGGTGGTGGGGCGGATCGCGCGAGCCGTACGCCGCGACGGTCTCGGTTCGCGAACAGGCGCTGCTCGCGCAGATGCGCAATGGGACGTTGCTCGAAGAAGATGCGGCGGTCGAGGCCTTCGTCGAGGGCGGAGACGCAACGCGTACTTCGAGCGTTCGCGGGCGAATCTTCGGCGCGATGGAGTATCGTATCACCGTCGATCCCGGCGCGCGTTCGCTGCTGCGGCTCGCGGTCGTCTTTCATAAGGACGGCACGCTCGATCTGCGCCCTCGCTTCAACGATCTGCTTGCCGATTCGAAGGCGCTGCACGACACGCAACGCTATTTTGCGAAGCGACTCGCCGATGCGCGATTCCTCACTCCGTCGCAGCGCATATCCCGTGGTGTGGTTTGGGCGAAAGCGAACATGCTGCGGATCATCAAGGAATATCCGATTGGGTGGGGATCGACGAATTCGCCGCCCTCCGATATCTTAGTCTCGCGCGATACCTCGTGGTTCGTCCATGGGTTCGATTATTTTCTACCGGAGTTTAGCCGCGACGCGATCGAGGTTTTCAACCAACACATCGAAGCCAGCGGTCTGATGATCGAGTACGTTCGCGGCGTGAACGCCTATAAAACGGCGTACGACCTCAATATTAACGACGATACCCCGCTGCATTGCATCGCGATGCTCCACCATTATAATGCAACGCTCGACGAAGCGTGGGTGCGCTCGCGTCTGCCGATCGTGCGCCAGCTCGCCGATTACCTGCTCTCGCAGCGCGACGAGCGCGGCCTCCTGTTCGGCAAGGCGCAAGGCGTCGATATGTACGGTATCAGTTCGTGGCGCAACATCATCCCCTACTATCGACTCGACGGCGCGGTGACCGAGATCAATAGCGAAGGCGTCTTCGCCTTGGAGGCCGCGGCGATGCTCTGTGCGGTCGCGGGGGATCAAGAGGCGTGGCAGCGCTACTCCGACGAAGCGCAGTCGTTGCGCGAAGCGACGATGAATTATCTTTTCGACGACGATACCGGCGCGTTCGTTCTCAATATCGACCAGAACGGCGATTTCCAAGATAGCTTTACCGCCGATGAGATTTTCCCGGTCCTCTTCGACGTCGCCGACGCCGACGAACGCAAAGCGATTCTCAAGCGGCTCTCGGAGAGCGATTTCACGACGCCGGTTGGCCTGCGCACCATCTCTACCGCCGACCCGTGGTACTTCCCGTCTTTTGGCTTCGGCTTGCTCGGCGGCGTCTGGCCCGATCTCACGCTCTGGTACGTCGTCGCGCTGGCTCGCAACGGCGGTATCGACGAAGGCGTCGGATTTCTGGAACGCATCTACGAAGCGATGGAGGGCGGAAGCGCGCGCAACACCGTGCCCGGCGAGTTCGCGGAATGGTTCGACGGTGGATCGCTCACCAATCGCGGCATGTATCTCTCGCCGTGGACCGGCGCGAAATATCTCTGGGCGGTCGCGGAGACGGTCGGCGGATTCGACGGCTACCGCACGAGCGGGCGCCCGCATCTCAATCCGTTGCGCCCGAAGGGCTGGAACTGGGTCGCCGGCGTGAACGTGCGCTGGGGCGGGAAGCGCTGTACCTACGTCGTCGATTTCGAGGCGGAGACGATCTCCACGAACGCCCCGGATCTCTCGGCGGAGGAGCCCTATCGCATCGTCGACGCCGGGCGGGATGTCAGCGACGAAGTAACCCTCTCCCCGGTCGAGGTCGGCGCGGTCGCCTTCGAGGCTCCGAACGGGAGCGTCCGCATCTTCCTCCTCAACGACGACGAGCAGGATCGCGATGCGATCGTCGAGTTCCGCGGCAGCAGCCGTCATGTCGAGCTCGCGAAGGGCGCGATCGAGAGTATCCTTCTCGGCGGGCGCTAGCCCGAGGCGGGCGCGAAACGCCACCTCCGCGCTCCGGCGGCTGTTGTCGCTGAAGAAGGTTGCGCCCCCTGGTACGATAGGGGCCGACCCACAACCAGCGATAGGAGCGACCCGGTGGAACAGAAAGGTACTCTCACAGTCAAGCGTGGCCTAGCCCAGATGCTCAAGGGCGGCGTCATCATGGATGTCGTGACCCCCGAGCAGGCGGTCATCGCTCAGGAAGCCGGGGCGGTCGCGGTGATGGCGCTCGAACGCATTCCGGCGGATATTCGCGCCGCGGGCGGCGTCGCGCGCATGAGCAATCTCGAATTGATTCGCTCGATCATGGATGCGGTGACGATTCCGGTGATGGCGAAGGTGCGCATCGGGCACATCGGTGAAGCGCAGGTGCTGCAGGCGCTCGGCGTCGATTTCATCGACGAGTCCGAAGTGCTCACGCCGGCCGACGATAAGTTCCACCTCGCGAAAAATGATTACACGACGCCGTTCGTTTGCGGCGCTCGCGATCTGGGCGAAGCGTTGCGTCGTATCGCCGAAGGCGCGGCGATGATTCGCAGCAAGGGCGAAGCGGGCAGCGGCAATATCGTCGAGGCGGTCCGCCACATGCGCGCGATCGGCGACGGCATTCGCGAGCTCACGGTCGCGCCGAAAGAAGAACTCGTGGCGCGCGCGCGCGATCTCGGCGCGCCGCTCGATCTCGTCACCTACGTCGCGGAAAACGGCAAACTCCCCGTCGTGCTCTTCTGCGCGGGCGGCGTCTCCACGCCGGCCGACGCCTCGCTGATGATGCAGCTCGGCGCCGAAGGCATCTTCGTCGGCAGCGGCATCTTTAAGTCGAACGACCCCAAGGCGTTCTCCAAAGCCATCGTTGCGGCGACGACGCACTACGACGATCCGAAAGCGGTCGTCGAAGCCTCGCTCTCGCTGGGACGCGATGCGGCGGCGATGGAAGGGATCGATCTGCGCAAGATTCCCGAAAGCGAACTCCTCGCGTCGCGTGGGGCCTAAGCCGCAAGTCGGCGTCCTCGCGCTCCAGGGCGACGTCGACGAACATCTCGCCGCGCTCGAGCGTGCCGGTGCGCGCGGGATCGCGGTAAAGACGCGTGCGTCGCTCGATGCGTGCGAGGCGCTCGTCGTTCCCGGCGGCGAATCGACGACGGTGATTCGCCTGCTCGATCGCTTCGCGCTCGCCGACCCGGTGCGCGAACGCGTCCGTGCGGGCATGCCGCTCTGGGGAACCTGCATGGGGATGATCGTCGTTTCGCGCGCGGTCGCCGGGCTCGACCAGCCGACCCTGGGCCTGCTCGACGTCACCGTCCGGCGCAACGCCTTCGGCAGGCAGAACGACTCTGCGGAGGTCGACTTGCCGATTCCCGTGCTCGGCGAGCCGGCGTTCCCGGCGATCTTTATTCGCGCGCCCTGGATCGAGAGTGCCGGGCAGGGGGTCGAAGTTCTGGCGACCTACGGCGAGCACGGCGTGATGGTGCGGCAGGGTAACGTGCTGGGCACGAGCTTCCACCCCGAACTCACCGAGGATCCCCGAATCCACCGCTATTTCTTGGGGATGCTCGCTCCCTAAACCCGTATCCGTAGGGGGGCTTTCGCGCGGCCGCGAAAGAGGAAGCTATCGTGTCGCAGCAAGAGGCGCCCAGTCGGGAACTGGATGACTCGGCGGGCCGGGCAGAGATGCCGACGGTCGACCGCATGCTGCTCGAAATCATCACGACGCTCGCGCTCTCGGCTCATGCCTATTTGAGCGAGGGCCCCGAACGAGCCGCCGATCCCCCCTCCGCCGAGATCGCGATCGACGTGGCGAGCGTCGCCTTCGAAAGGGTGAAGGAGAGGTTGAGTAGTGACGAACGCCTGGCGCTCGTACAGATGCTTACCGATATTCGGCTCCTGTACGTTCGAAAGCGAGATGCGTGACGTGTCTCGCTTTTTTGCTTTTTTGAGGTGCCGCCGATGAGCGAAGTGCTCGTTCTCAACTTTACCTACGAAGCGATCAACGTCACGTCGTTCCAACGCGCGGTGAAGATGATCTTTGCGGGGAAGGCCGAGATCGTGCACGACCGCGACCGGCGGATCAACTCCGCAAATTTCGCGATGCGCATGCCTTCGATCATCCGCCTGCTCTACTATATTCGTCGGCCGCGCCAACGCGTCGCGCTGACGAAGAAGAACGTCTTGATTCGCGACGACCACACCTGCCAGTACTGCGGGAAGCAAGGCGATCGTCTGATGACCGTCGACCACGTCGTTCCCAAATCGCGCGGCGGCCCTTCCACGTGGGAGAACCTCGTCTGCGCGTGCATGCGCTGTAACAATCGCAAGAACGACCGCACGCCGACCGAGGCGAACATGGAGCTCCAGCGCAAACCGCGTCAGCCGAAATACATTCCGTGGATTCAGGTGAAACGCAATACGCTGCCCGACGAATGGGGCAAGTTCCTCTTCCTTTACAACGTCTCGATCGAAGAACGAATCGAAACGACATAGCGCCGATGGAAATTCGGCAAGGCAGAGTACGATAAAATTCGTTTTTTTTTACAAAAAACGTACACTCCATGCAGTCAAGTTTCTATCAGAATATTCAAAAAGAAAAAGGAATTTCGTCGAATGTCAACGGTTAATGTTCACTTGAACCCCAACGGCACGCTCACGGGCTCCAGCCCAACCTATAACGGCCTTAACTGCGGCGAGAACGTCGTGTTTGACGCATTTATGGAAGGCGCTGCGGGCCTCGTAGTTCCAGGCGCCGACATTGTAACAGCTCCAGGCGGCGCGATTTGGGGGGGCATGGTGGGAGGTCAGAGTTCCTCGTGTCAGGGTGCACCCGGTCTCGTCGGGGGCTCCTGGGAGGGATATACGTCCAGTAACACAGATCAGTTTTCGTCCACCTCGGGCGGAGTAACAACGATAACCCAAATCGC
Source organism: bacterium (assembly GCA_021794205.1). Lineage (GTDB taxonomy): Bacteria > Vulcanimicrobiota > Vulcanimicrobiia > Vulcanimicrobiales > Vulcanimicrobiaceae > JABEUX01. The sequence continues at coordinate 30,181 of JAJYRH010000020.1, read as the reverse complement.
CAACTAGGCATTCCTTTAGTTACGTATCGCGTTTGGGTAATCGGTGGACTTCATGAGCGCGAGCATTGGAGCATAGCGTGTTCAAAACAAGGATGCTGCACAACGGGAGCAGTCGCACGGTAGAACTCCTTCTTGAGGAAGAAACCCTACTGACGCTCGACTACAAGGCGGATTTTGAAGGCGAGCCGATCGTGCAATTTTCACCCCGTGCACGATCGGTCTCCGGCCCGGGCGCGCTCAAAATGCTATTTCAGGCTGTTCTGTTTTTGTCGTTGCCTCTCGATCCCGTTAGCGTGGGGTATCTTCGAAAATATATTTTTGATGCAGGGCGACGCTTGTTTAGGGAAATTCCTGAAATTTATGTGGGCGGCATCGATTGTTTATGTTAAATTTTCATCTCGCGCCTTGGGCCAATCTAATCCTTGCACTCGCTCTCAATTCTCTAGTCGTCCTGGCTTGCTTTTCGGTCAGAAAAGGCAAAACCGCCTTTGGTGCTTTTGCTGTATGCTCTTTCACCGTCCTCGAATTTCAGGTTGGTCAGAGTGTTTCTCAGCTCGTAATTGCGTTTTTTGAGGTTCTCGGTGCAGTCGCCGGAATGATATTTCTTATTCAACATTTCAAAAGTAAGTCGCAGCAACAAGGTCTTAGAAAATAATCTCACCCGCCGAATGGGGCAAGTTTCTCTTCCGTTACAACGTCTCGATCGAAGAACGAATCGAAACGACCTAATCGGGGCGCTGCGCTCGTTCGCGTTGAAGGGCGGAGAGTGCAGGGGCGAGCCCGATCAGTCCCGCGCTGAGGATAACCAGGGCTCCAACATAGTTTTGCAGTGCTCGAAAGCCGAGCGAGTAGGTGTAGATCGCCGAACCCGCTCCAAGCGCAACGAGGACGCTTTGAACGACCACCTGTAGCGTTGCCTGGGTGCGCGGAGCGATCCCCGGATAGGCAATGTGTTTTGCGCGAAGCTCGGCGCGTCGCACCACGGATAAGCCGATGGTGCTGGCAAAGATGATCGCGAGCAAGAGCGTCGCCTCTCGCGAAGATGGCAGGTGCCACCCATCGAAGATCGGGGCGGCGAGCACCGCCATCGGTGCGAGTGCCGCTGCGACGCAGAGCGCTTTAAGGACAAACCATCGGTCTACCGAGAAGGTCGATTTCATGGATTTTTTCCGCTCCGCATGCGGCGCCAGGCCGGGATCACCGTTAGGAGCGCATAGGCCGCAAGGAGCCCCGCGCCTTCATCGCGACCGATCGGTGCAACGTTGAGGTGAAAGCCCGTAATCGCGCTATCGAGCACGATGAGCCCGACCGCGAAGACCGCAAGCTCCAGGGCGAAACGTAAGACGCGAGGGAGCGGCGGGATATCGGACTTCGCCGCAATGTAGGCGGTGGCCGCGAGCGCGGCGATAACGAGCAGCGCGGCGACGAGGAAGGGCGTGCTCATTCGCTCTCCGTCCCCGGCAACGGTGAAGCGCAGCAGAACGCGCGTTTCCACATCGCTTCGACGCGCGCGCGCGTCGGTTTCTCGATCACTGCGGCGACAAAGCCGTCGGGGCGAATGACGATCGCGCTGGGATGCTTGAGCAGCCAGCGCTTCGGCGGCTTGGCGAGTGCGAGCGTCTCGATGCCCTCGAGCCGCACCTCGCCGCAGCAGAGCAGCGCCGCACGCCCGCGGCGCTCTTCGTTGATGCGTCGTCCGTTATCGAGAGCGACATCGCCGATACGACGCCCCGCGAGCGGGTGCGAGGTGTCGACATCGGGTGAGCGAGTGTAGCGTCCGTCGAGCATGCCGAGGGTGCGGCAGGCCTTTCTGCGCATGCCACGCGCGCGAAGGCTGCGACGCATCCACGCGAAGGCAAAGCGTTTCAGCGAGGGTGGTGCGTAGACGGCGAGGCGCGTCGCAAGATCGGTTGTACGCTCGATGCTGTCGTTCTGCATCTCGCGTCGCTCGATGTCGTATCCGACGAGCAGCGCATGCGCGCACTGCGAGGATTTCAAGGCGCACGCGAGCCGCCAGGCGAGGTTCGCCGTATCGTGGATCCCCGCGTTCATGCCCTGCCCGCCCGCCGGGCTATTGAGGTGCGCCGCATCGCCGGCGAGTGCGACGCGCCCCGAGATGAAGTTCGGCGCGTGGCGACGATGGATGCGAAAGAGGCTGCTCCAGAACACCGTCGAGGTGCGCGCCTCGTCGCCGAAGAGGTGGGCGATGCGTTTCGCGTGGGCCTCGGGCGCGAGCGCGTCGTCGTCGCCGACGCTCGGAGCGACCGACGCGATCGTGCGCCAGAGCCCGGGTGCATACTCGATGCCGAGAAGGAGCCCCGGCGCATCGAGAGCGATGCGCGGCGAAGGGAAGCGTCGGCCGTCGTCGCTCTCGATCCCGATATCGGCGATCGCGACGCGGGTGGAATAGGTCGCGCCTTGCAGCGCGAAACCGAGAGCGTGTCGCACGAAGCCGTGCGCGCCGTCGGCGCCGACGACGAAGGGAGCCGCAAGCGTCGTCGTTCCATTCGCACCGCGCACGCCGAGCCGCACCTCGTCGTCATCCTGTTCGAGCGCGACCGCTTCTTCGTCGTAGCGGATCTCGCAGAGCGGATGCTGGGCGACGCGTTCGCGCAGGATACGAACGGTGTCGTACTGCGGAATAAAGAGGACGCCGGGGCTCTCGACACTATCGGCGATCTCGCAAAAGTCGACCGAGAGCAGCGCTTTATTGCTCGTCGCGTCGTGCGGGGTGAAGAGCGTCGTAAAGCGTCCCGCCGCGAGCAGCGGCTCCCAGGCACCCCAATCGCGCAAGAGTTCGGCGGTTCGCGGCCAGATCACGAGGGCGCGCGATTCCCGAGCGATCTCCCGGGAACGCTCGATGACGAGGGAACGCACGCCGTGGTGCGCGAGCCCCAGCGCGAGCGAGCAGCCGACGGGGCCGGCGCCGACAATGACGACCTCGGGTTTCATGCTCGCTGTTGGTACGCCTCCGGGGTGCGGCACTCATGCTCCTACAAGGGGTGCGGCGCGTCCGGCGGGTACAGGCGACGGTGATGCTCGGCACCGCTCACCATTGGCTCCCTTTTACCCAGATGAACGCTCCGGAGGCCCACCTCCGTCGCTTCGTGCGCGGCGAGGGTAGCTGGCTCTACGACGAAAACGGGGCCCGGGTCTTCGACGCGGTGAGCTCGATCTGGACGACCATCCACGGCCACTGTCACCCGCGTATCTCCGAGGCGATTGCGAAGCAGGCCCATGTGCTCGACCACGCGACCGCCCTCGGAGCGAGCAATCCCGTCGCCGAGAGCCTCGCCGCTCGGCTCTGCGCGCTGACCGGAATGCAGCACGCAATCTTCGCTTCCGACGGTGCGAGCGCGGTCGAGACCGCGGTCAAGATCGCCCTCCAGTATTGGCAGAATATCGGGCAACCGCGGCGCACGCGCATCGTTCGGCTGAACAATTCCTACCATGGCGATACCGTCGGGGCGATGAGCTGTTCGAATATCGCCTTGTTCAACGAGCGTTTTGCCGCGATCACCTTCGAAACGTACGAGCTCGGCAGCGTCGATCTCGCGAGCGACGACATCGCCGCAGTCATCGTCGAACCGCTGGTGCAAGCGGCGGCCGGCATGCGTACCGTTTCGCGACATCGCTACGAGATGCTCGCGGGAATGACGCCGTTATTGATCTGCGACGAAATTGCGACCGGTTTTGGAAGGACGGGAACGATGTTCGCCTTCGAACAGGCGCCGATTCGCCCCGACCTCCTGGTGCTGGGGAAGGGAATCACCGGCGGAGCGCTCGCGCTCTCGGCGACCCTGGCGACCGATCGCGTGTACGAGGCCTTTCTCGGCGAGTATCTCGAGTTCAAACATCTTTTTCACGGGCATTCGTACGCAGGCAATCCCATCGCCTGTGCCGCCGCGCTCGCGAGCCTCGCGCTCTTCGATGAAGAACACACGATCGTCGCGTCGCTCTCGCTTTCCGCCTGCATTCGTCGCAGGCTCGATTCGTTGCGATTGCACGCGCTCGTTCGCGACGTGCGCGCGGTCGGTACGATGGTCGGAATCGAATTGCACGCCGAGCGCATCGAACCGCGCGGGTCGCTCACACCGGCGTGGCGGATTGCAGACGGCCTATACCGCGCCGGACATTTCATGCGACCGATCGGCGACGTCATACAGTTCGTGCCTCCGCTCTGTTCGCGCGAAGAGCAAATCGATGCATTTTTCGATGCGTTGGTCGCGGAGTTGGGGCCGTGAGCTATCTGCAACGGGCGCGCGAGCAACTCGCGCAGATCGACGGGATGCATCGCCGTCGCTCGTTGGATCCTCAAGGGCACCCCGACGCGATCGATTTCTCCGGAAACGATTACCTTTCGCTCGCACGCGAGCCGCAAGTCGTCGAAGCCTTGCGCCGAGCGCGAAGCGTTGGCTCGGGCGGGTCGCGGCTGCTCGGCGGCCGTCACCGCGAATATTACCTTTTGGAAGAAGAGCTCGCGCGGTGGTTGGGGCGCGAACGCGCGTTGCTCTTTTCGTCGGGATATCACGCCGCGATCGGTATCGCGCCGACGATCGGCGACCTCGTCGACCGTATCGACTCCGACGAACTCAACCATGCGTGTTGGATCGATGGAATGCGGCTCTCGCGAACTCCGCGCGCGATCTTCGCGCACGGAAACCCGCCGATCGGAGATGGCCGCCCCCGTGCCGTCGTTAGCGAGAGCCTCTTCAGCATGGACGGCGATGCGATCGACGTAGCGCGTTATCGGGCGCTCCTCGGGCCGAACGATGTGTTGATTCTCGACGAAGCCCACGCGCTCGGAGTGCTCGGCGCGCGCGGTGCCGGGCTGGGCTACGGTGTCGAGGACGAACGCATTTTGGTGATGGGAACGCTCTCGAAATCTTTCGGCTGTTTCGGCGGCTTCGTCGCCGGTGCCGCCGATGCGATCGAGTTGCTCGTCAATCGGGCGCGAAGCTTTATTTTCGATACCGCGATGCCGCCGGCACTGGCAACCGCGGCGCGGATCTCGCTGATGCTGCTCGCCGGAGAACTCGGCGATCGGCGTCGCGCGCATCTTCGCGAGACGTACGCGCACCTCCACGCGGGGCTGGCCTCGCTCGGAATTGCGAGCCCGGCGGAGTTCTCCCCGATCGTGCCGATCGTATTGGGCAGCGAAGAGCGTGCGCTCGCCGTCGCCGCACAGTTGCGCGCGGGACGCATCGAAGCTCCCGCGATTCGTCCGCCGACCGTTCCGCGGGGTTCGTCGCGGTTGCGCCTGTCCTTGCGCGCGGACCATCGCAAGGAGCACGTCGATCTGCTAATCGAGCGCCTGCGCGCGGCGATGGCATGAGCGCGCTACGCATCTTCGTAACCGGCACCGATACTGGCGTCGGCAAGACGCGCGCGACGGCGACGATCGCGCGCGCGCTCGCGGGGCTCGGGCGCTCGCCGCGGGTGCTGAAGGCCGTGCAGACCGGGCTGCCGCCGGGCGCGCCGGGGGATGCGGCGGAGATCGCGATGCTCTCCGGCGTTGCCGCGGAGGAGATCGAACGCTTCGCGCTGCCCGCCGACCCGTTCTCCGCCTCGCTCGCGGCCGGCGTTCCAGCGTTGCGCGCCGCCGATCTTGCACGCGCCGTCGACCGCATTGCGGGCGACCTCGTGGTCGAGGGCGCCGGCGGTTTGCTCGTTCCGCTCAACGCGGAGGAAACGCTCGCCGACCTCGCAGTCGCCGCGCGGCTGCATCTCATCCTCGTCGTTGGGCTTCGGCTGGGCTGCATGAACCACGCGCTGCTGACGCTCGAAGCCGCTGCGCGGCGCGAACTCGCCGTGCTCGGTGCGATCTTGGTGGCTTGCGACGCCCCGCCCGGCGACGGCTACCTCGTAGATGTCGAGCGCGTCTTGCAGGGAAAGACGAAGATTCTTGGCATTCTGCCTCATGGATCGCCGAGCGCGAGCGCCGTCGAGCGCGACGCGGAGGCGCTTCGAGCCCATCTCGCTCCTTTTTTGTAGAGAGGATCCGTGTCGCACCCTGCAATCGAACGCGCTCGCGAGCGCGTCATTCACGGTCGAGTCCCCGCCGACGCAGAGTTGCTGCGCGAAATTGCGGCGATTCCCGCCGAAGAGGTTCCCGCGCTGCTCGAACTCGCGGATGCCGTGCGTACGGAGTATTGCGGTAACGGCATCGCCGTCGAAGTGCTCTATAATGCAAAACGCGGCGGTTGCTCCGAGGATTGTAATTTCTGCTCGCAGAGCGCGCGTTTTGCAACCGACGTCGAACCGGAACCGCTCTCCGATGTCGAAGGTTTTCTCTCGGCTGCGCGCGACGCGCACCGCCGCGGAGCGACCGAATTCTGCATCGTCGTCGCGGTGCGCGGCCCCTCGAAACGCATTCTCGAGCGCGTCTGCGAAGCGACGCGCCGTATCAAGGCCGAGCTTCCGCTCACCGTCGCCGTTTCGCTCGGAATTCTGACTGAGGAGCACCTCTCCGCGCTTGCGGCTGCCGGCGTCGATAAGGTCAATCACAATCTCGAAAGTTCGGAGCGGTATTTTCCGAAAGTCTGCACCACCCACACCTTCGAAGAACGCTTGCGGACGGCGCGTTTGGTAAAGGCTCACCAGCTCGAGCTCTGCTGCGGTGGGATTATCGGAATGGGCGAGACGCTCGAAGATCGGATCGATTTTTTAATGACGCTCCAGGATTTACGCCCCGAAGAGGTGCCGATCAACTTTCTCAACCCGCGCCCGGGCACGCCCTTCGGATCCTTCTCGTTGCTCGAACCGAGCGAAGCGCTGCGCTTCGTGGCAATGGCGCGCCTCGCACTTCCGGCCTCGCTCATCCGTTTTGCGGGCGGCCGCGAAGTGACGCTTGCGGGATTGCAAGATCTCGGCATGCGTAGCGGAGCGAGCGGCATCGTTCTCGGCGATTATCTCACCACCGGCGGGCGGGCCGACGCGGAAGATTTCGCGATGCTCGAGCGCTTGGGCTTCGAAGTTCTCGCCTAGCGGCGCGTCGACAAAAGACCGAAGATGGACCAACAGCAAACGCCATATTTTCAGGTGTTGATGGATTACGTCGACGCCGGCGTTATTCCGTTTCATACGCCCGGGCACAAACAGGGGCTCGGCATGGATGCGGCGTTTCGCGAATTCGTCGGGGATAACGTCCTCGCGATCGACCTCACGCAGATTCGCGGCCTCGACGATCTGTTGCAGCCAACCGAAGCACTCGTTGCGGCGCAAGAGCTCGCCGCCGAGGCGTATGGTGCCGACCAGTCGTTCTTTCTCATCAACGGTTCCACGAGCGGCAACCAATGCATGATGATGGCCGCGCTCAATCCCGGCGAAAAAATTGCGCTCCCGCGCAACGCGCATAAGAGCGCGATGGGCGGGCTCATCATGAGTGGCGCGCAGCCGATTTGGATGCAACCCGAAGTCGACCAAACGCTGCACATGGATCATACCGTAACGCCCGAAACGGTGCGCGCGACGCTCGACGCGCACCCCGATACGCGCGCGGTCTATATCGTCAGCCCCACCTACTACGGCGTCGCCGCCGATCTCGAGGGGATCGCCGCCGTCGCGCACGAGCGCGGCATACCGCTGCTGGTCGACGAGGCGTGGGGGCCGCACTTCCACTTTCATCCGGCGTTACCGCTCTCTGCAATGCAAGCGGGCGCCGATATGTGCATCAATTCGACGCACAAAATGCTCGGCTCGCTCTCTCAGACAGCGATGCTCCACGTGCAGGGGAATCGTATTCGGCTCGATCGGTTAAAAGCAGTCTACAAGCTCTTTCTCTCGACCTCGCCGAACCTGGTGCTCGTCGCCTCCCTCGACGTCGCGCGCCGACAGATGGCGGTGGAAGGGAGCGCGTTGCTCTCGCGCACCATCGAAATAGCGAACGACGCGCGCGCGCGGCTCAACGACATCAATAACGTCTATTGTTTCGGCGAAGAATTGCAAGGGCGTCCGGGAGTCTTCGATCTCGACCCGACGAAGGTTACCGTGACGGTGAAAGATCTCGGTTACACGGGGTACGAAGCCGAAGAGATTTTGCGGCGGCGCTACAACGTCCAAGTCGAACTCGCCGACCTTTTCAACATGCTCGCCCTCTTTACGATCGGCACCTCGCAAGAAGCCGCCGACGCGCTGGTAAACGGCGTCAGCGAGCTCGCGCGCGAGGATCGCCCGCTCGATATTTTCTCGCCCTCGGGGGTTTTGGAGCGTCGGCTGAAGAGTTCGAGCTATCTGCTGCCCTCGATCCCGCCGACGCGCATGCTGCCGCGCGACGCGTTTCTCGCCGAGACGGAGTTCGTGCCCTTCCGGAACAGCAAGGGGCGCATCTGTGCCGAGGTCATCACTCCCTATCCTCCTGGAATTCCCGTCATTTCGCCGGGAGAAGAGTTGACGACCGAGATCATCGAATACCTCTTGTTGGAAAAACGGGCCGGCACGAAAATGCAAGGTCCGTACGACGACGAGTTAAAGTTCATTCGCGTCGTTCGCTAAAACGGTTGGAGGTTCGGGGATGCCATTTTGCTCTCAATGCGGTTCGGGTGTCAGCGGCGAACGCTGCTCGAATTGCGGTACCGAAAATCCGCACTTCCGCGATCCGAACGACGAGATCGATCTCGCTCCGGCGCCGTCGGCGATCCCTCGCTCCGAGCAAGAACGCCCGCGCCCATGGAACCTGATCGAGAGCTCGCTCGCGCTCGCATGGCCGCGCCTTCGGAAGCATCCGCTATGGTTCGTGATTCTCGCGACGATCTACATGCTGGCGATGGCCTACATGTTGCCGTTGAGCGCGTCGACGGCGAAGCCGCCGAGCACGCCGGCGGAGATCGGGCATCTGTACGGGCAACTCGCGCTGCCGATGTTGCTGGTACTCGTCGCTTCGTTCGCGATCCGGCTGTTGAGTTTAGGCGAAGCGGCGCGAGCGCGCATCGCCGAGTTCCGTTGGACGCCGACTACGGCCGCGGCACTCATAGGCTGGTTGTTGCTCGCGTTCGTCGGAGCTGCGGTCGCGATTGCGATCGCCATGGTAATCGTCCTCATCCCGACGATGCTCCTCGCACTCTCGCATGCTGGCGCCGTCACCGCACGCTCTGCTGCAAGCCCCGCGGTCGTCGGGCTCGGCGTCGCGGTCGCCTTCGCAACGATGCTGCCGTCGATCCTCTGGCTAGGCACCAAGATCGCACTGCTCGAGCCTTCCTACGTGCTCGGCGATCGTTCGAATCCCATCGGTGCCTCGTGGAAGCTCACCGACGGCTACTTCTGGGAGACCGCCGGTCTCTACGTTCTCTACATGCTCGTTTCGATCGGCATAGCGATCGTCGCGCTCGGCATCGGCAAACTCCTCGCCTCTCTCACCCCTCTCCTCGCTCTGGTCGGCAATTTTCTGGCGTTCGGCGGGGGAATGTGGCTGCAATTTGCCATCGCCGAGGGCATGGTCGCGTGGGCGGTGATGCTGCGCGAGGCAAAAGCTGTGGGGCGGCAGGGGTGAGGATGACCTGTGGATAACCGATAAAAAACGTCTTCTGGAGGAAGTGAGGGCTCGCCACTTGGCGCTGAAAGCCGAATCCGTTTCCCCAAACTGGGAACTGACCCAACTCCTCGACATCTTCCCGCTCCCCATCAGGCAGTCGCTCGTGCGGCTCCCACACCTGGAAACGATCATCGAAGTCGTTCTCGACTTAGGCCGCGCCCCCGAGGCGCGCTTCGAGAGCGACTTTGTTTATCTCTCCGAGACGCCGGTCTCGCCGGAGGATATCGCGCACGTCTGCTCGCGAATCTCCGGTTTCGGCGCCGACAATCGGGCGGGTATCGAACAGACGTTGCACCGGATCAGCGCGATTCGCAATCGCACCGGAAAGATCGTCGGGCTCACCTGCCGCGTCGGGCGCGCGGTCTACGGAACGATCGATATCATTCTCGACGTGCTCCGCAGCGGCAAATCGATCTGTCTGCTCGGGCGCCCCGGCGTCGGCAAGACCACGATGCTTCGCGAATGCGCGCGCGTCCTCGCATCGGATCGCAAGCGCGTCGTTATCGTCGACAGCTCGAACGAAATTGCCGGGGATAGCGATATCCCGCACCCCGGCATAGGCACCGCTCGCCGCATGCAGGTTCCCGACCCCGCGCTCCAGCACGCGGTGATGATCGAGGCGGTGGAAAACCACATGCCCGAGGTCGTCGTCATCGACGAGATCGGGACCGAGGCCGAGGCCGCCGCAGCGCGCACGATCGCCGAACGCGGGGTCACGCTGATCGCGACGGCGCACGGCCAAACGCTCGAAAACCTGCTGATGAATCCGACGCTCTCGGATCTGCTCGGCGGAATCAGTGCGGTAACGCTCTCCGACGAAGAAGCGCGCCGCCGCGGTACGCGGAAGACCGTCCTCGAACGCAAGCAGCCGCCGACCTTCGATATCCTCGTCGAAATTCACGATCGCGACCGGCTCGCGATTCACAAGAGCGTCGCCGACGTCGTGGACGCGACTCTGCGCGGCTATCAACCGCAGCCCGAGATTCGGCAACGCGGCGCCTCGGGTGAGGTGGCGATTCTGCAGGAAGCGGAGCCGGAGTCGATGCCGCTCGTCGTCGAGAGCATCGAAGGCGTGGCGTTGGAACGAGAAGAAGGGCAGCGTCCGCTCTCGATATTCCCCTACGGTGTCTCGCGAAGCAAGATCGAACGCGCGATTCATAATCTCCGCCTCGGTGCTTCGATCGCGCGGACCTGGGACGATGCCGATGTCGTCTTCGCACTGAAGTCGTTGGAACGGAAGGGGCAACCGAAACTCAAACAGATCGCCGCGGAGAACGTGCCGATCTACGCCATTAAGACGAACACGACGACGCAAATTCAGCTCGCGCTGCGCGACGTCTTTCGCCTCGGTTCGATCGATCACGAGGAGATCGCGATGCGCGAAGCCGAGGAGGCGATCTATCAGGTGATGCTGACGAGTCAGGCGATCGAACTCTCACCGCAGACTTCATACGTCCGGCGGATGCAGCATCAGATGGCCGAGAAACATCGGTTGCACTCGCGTTCGACGGGACTCGAACCGAACCGACGCGTTCGTATCTATCGGGGTGGCGAGTAGGCGCTGCAAGCGTTCGTTGTCACCCCGAGTAGGCGCTGCAAGCGCCGTATCGAGGGGCGACTACACCTGCTTGACCTCGCCCTCTTCGGTGACGAGGAAGCGCGTGTCGTACGCCAACATTTCCTCTTTCGCCTGTACCCGACTGTGAACGTTGAAGCGGTGCGCTTTCTTCCCACCTGAGTTCACGAGCCCACCATAGAAAATCTTAATCAGCGGTGTCTGCCCCGGCTTTGGTTCGTCAAGCTTTCTTGCTGCGACCAACGCGGCGACGATTTTATTCTGAATCGCCACCGGCAGGAGACGGTACGCATCGTCGGCTTGCGCCGCACCGGGGTTCTCCGGCGTGCGTCGGTCGACGGGTTCGGGCGTGTCGGTGACGTAGCGGACCACGGCGTCCCAATGGTCGGCGGCGATCCCCGAGAACTCGCAGGAATAGCGATTCCAGCTCTCGTTCTTATGTTGGACGGTATCGACGCGGATCGTTTTGCAACGAATCGGTAAACGTTGTTCGCGCAATCGAACGATCAGATTGAATTCCTTCGCGAGGATCTTTTCACGAATGATGAAGACGAGTCCGTTTGCGGAGATCTCCATGCCGATGCCCTGCCGGAGGTCGTTCGGTTTGCTTGCATCGGGGAGCCACCATACATGAAAAGCCCCCGCACGGCGTTGATACTGCCGGCGGTCGCCCGTGCGTCCGAGAACCCACTCGATCACATCCGAGAAAATCGAGTTACCGAGGGACATGGGTTGACCTCCCGTCGAAAGACCGCCCCGGTATGTTTGCGGTCATTGAAGGAATTGAAGGTAGCGGTAAGAGCACCCTGCAAGCGGGGCTTGCCGAGGCCTTGCGCGCACGCGGAAGGCGGGTCACCACCACGCGGGAGCCCGGCGGCAGCCCCCTCGGCGATGCGATTCGCTCGATCTTCCTCTCCACCGAGTTGGAGGTGGTTCCGGTCGCCGAGGCGATGCTCGTCAACGCGGCGAGAGCGCAGCACGTTGCCGCCCTCGTTCGCCCGGCATTGGAGCGCGGGGAGACGGTGATCTGCGACCGCTTCGTCGATTCGACGCTCGCGTACCAAGGGTACGGCCGCGGGCTCGACCTCTCCGTGTTGCGCGCCCTCTGCGATCTCGCCGTCGGAGGGCTCGAGGTCGATCTCACGATCGTGCTCGATTGCGACCCAACGCTCTCGCGCCACCGTCTCGATGCGCGGGGGAGCGCTCCCGATCGCCTCGAGATCGAACGGCACGGATTTCACCAACGCGTGCGCGAGGGCTTCCTCGCCCTCGCGCGCGGGAGCGCACGGCATGTCGTTCTCGATGCCTCCGACACGCGGGAGAATCTCGTTGCTGCGACGCTCGCCGCAATCGAAAGTGTGGAATCCCGTGGATGATCGCTACGACCCCTCGATCGGCGCCGATGCGGCACGCGCATTTTTTTCGCGGAGTCGGAAGACGGAGATCGCTCACGGATATCTTTTCGTCGGTCCGAGCGGCACCGGGAAAAAAAGTTTCGCGCGTTACCTCGCGCAGTCGTTGCTCTGCGAAGGGAACGGCGAGCGTGCGTTCGGCGCCTGCGGAACCTGCCGCTCGTGCGCGCTCTTCGGACACGAAGGGCAGAGCGCGCATCCCGATTTTATCGAGCATCTCGGTGCGCTGAAGATCGGCGAAACTGCAGGCGCGGGATTCGCGACGACCGGAGACACGACGTCTCGCGATCTCATTCGACAGTTGGCTATGCAATCGTACTCCGGGGGGCGGCGCGTATTGCTGCTTGCCGACGTCGAGTTTGCCTCGCCCGCAGCGGCGAATGCGCTGCTGAAGTTTTTCGAAGAGCCGCCCGGCGGCGTGACCCTCTTACTAACGAGTTCGACCCCCGCCGCAATTCTCGGGACGATTCGCTCGCGCCTGACGCAATTGCGCGTCGCTCCGCTCTCGCGCGATGAAATGCTGAAACTCCTCGAACGACGCGGCTTCGCTCGCGAATCCGCCGAGCGCATTCTCTCCCGCGCGCGCGGCAGCCTAACGCGAGCCCTCGAATTGCTCGATAGCGATGCGGATGCCCCTCACGCGACGATCGCGCGTTGGTTCGACGATGCGGTCGCCGGCAACACGCCGACGGCGAGCTGGGCGACGCGCGAGAGCCTGGACGAAGGCCTACTCGCGATCAAGGCGCGTCTGAAAGACGCGATAGCGGCCGCGTATCTCGGAGAGCGACCGGAGCTGCGCGTCGACTTAGAGCGCGGGCTCAAGGCGTTCGAAAAGATCGACGATGCGCAACGCTTGGCTCGTACGAACGTCAGCCCGACGATGGTCGCCGATCTCGTCCGAATGGCCATCACGGGCATCGCCGTGCCCGGTGCGGAGCGGCCTTAGCGAAAGCCTCGCGGCGCGACGTCGTCGTAATTTTTTGCGAACGGGAAGGCGAGATAGGCAAAGGCAATCGCTTGGACGACCGCCGGAACGATTTGAAAGAGCAACGGGTTTGCCGTCAGCGTCAGCATGCGATAGATGACGAGCTGCGGCAAGACGCCCCACAGCAAGACGAAAACGATCGCCAGGACGATCGCGCGGGCCGGGTGTTCGCGGACCGCGTGAATCGAGGCGCTGATCGCCAACGGGCCGGAGAGGCCGGAGATCGCTCCGGCCGGGATGGTGTAGATGAGAAAAAACGCCGCTACGAGCTGCAGCCCGTAGACCCCGATCGCCCCGAAGAGCGAGCCTACCGTCGCGGCGACCGAAATGACGAAGACGAATCCGATGGTGGCCATCAGGATTGCGCCCGCCTTCCCAAGCGCCTCGCTCCAGACGCTATCGAAGCTCGTCTTATAGCCGCGTTGGAGATCGTTGGCGTAGAGCGTCGCAACACCGAAGGCGAAACCGAATGCGAGTTGCTGCGCGAAACTGATGATCCCGCCGCCGGCGCTCCCGAACGGATCGGTAAAGAGTTGCCCTACTTGCGCGAGCAAAACGCTGACGAGTGCCGCCAAGAGCGGGACGACGATCGTCGCCGGGTGACGCAACAGGAGCCCGAGGCCGCGGAGGTAGATGCCGAGATCGACCTCGGGAGCGCCGCGTCGATTCATTCCGTGACGTTCCCTAGCCGCGCGCGCCGTCGAGCGCGTGGCGGCACGAACAATCGGCATGCAGGTCGATGCGCTCGATGATTTTCCCGAGTGCGGCCTTCACGCGTTCGTTATTGCTGGCGAACACCTTCATTACTTCGGCATGGGAGACCGGCGACATCCCCTCGAGACCGACGTCGTAATCGGTGATCAATGAGATATTCGCGTAACAGATCTCCAGTTCGCGCGCGAGATATGATTCGGGATACTGGGTCATGTTGATGACCTCCCATCCCTGGCTTTGGAACCACTTCGATTCGGCGCGCGTCGAAAAGCGCGGGCCTTGAATGACGACGACGGTCCCCCGTTCGTGCGTCTCGATGCCGAGTTCGACCAGCGATTTCACGGCCATTCCGCGCAGCGTCGGGCAGTAGGGGTCGGCGAAGGAGACGTGCGTCGTGATCGGGCCGTCGAAGAATGTGTCGCGGCGTCCGGTCGTGCGGTCGACGACCTGGTCGGCGACGACCATCGAGCCGGGTTTGACGTGCGTTGCGAGCGAGCCGCATGCGGTCGGCGCGATGATGCGCGAAACGCCGAGCATCTTCATCGCGTACAAATTCGCGCGATAGTTGATCGCTTGCGGTGGGAAGCGATGGTCTTTCCCATGACGGGGAAGGAAGGCAACGCGTTTCCCCGCGATCTCGCCGAGCGCCACGCGATCGCTCGGTGCGCCGTACGGCGTTTCGATCCAGAGTTCGCGAGCATTTTCAATGAGCGAATAGAATCCGGATCCGCCGAAAACGCCGATATCCGCTTGTTCGTTTGTCTGCATGATTTGCAGATTCGTGAGGAGAATCTGCGACCCTGCGATGTTCGTTTTCAAACACTTACTGCTTGCTTCGATCGCGGCGTTCAGCCCGAGCCTCTATAGGGCGCAGTGCAGCGCATTGCTCGCCGGCAATCTCTCGTCGTACGCGTCGACGCTCGCACCAAACTATCGTTTCGTCGATCTGGGAGGGCGGCTCGAAACGCGCGCGCAGGTACTCGCGACGTTCGCGCAGTGGTTTCAATCCGGGAGCGGGCGGATCGAGCGTTGTCGGGCGAGCGCACCGAGCGAGCGGCCCTCTGCGGCGGGCGTCTCCGTGCCGCTCCATATCATCGAGACGTTCGCCGTCGCGATCCCCGGCGAGGGCACCCAACGCTACAGGATCGACCTCCATGCCATCGAGCGTTGGAAGGTGATCGGCGCGCGCTGGCGCGCGGTCGAGAGCGTGGTGCGGAGGCGGAGCGTCACACCGCTCTGATTCGCTCCCCTGGGCAGAGGCGGAACCTCCTCTTCCGGCCCCGAATGGAGGGGCTCGCACCCTTACTCTTTGGAGGTTCCTCACACTCGTGCTTATTCGTGGACTCTCGATTCTTTTGGCCGGTATCGTCCTGAGCGCCGGCATCGCCAAGAGCGCGCGCGCCGCCGCGCCGGCACCGCTCCCGCCGGCGATCTCGACCGCGATCTCGGCGGCGTACGCCAACCAATGTTCGCTGTTGAAAAATACCGATATCGATGGCTTTAGTAAAACCTTTACGAATCACTGGGTCGAGAGCGATCCGAACGGCACGAAGGTGACGAAATCGCAGGCGATCGGTGCGATCAAGCAGCAGGTGGCAATGATGGGGCTCACGCTGACCGATTGTGCCGCGACGATCTCGAGCGGTTCGGTCAGCTCCGACGGCAATACCGTGACGGTCAACGTCGAACAATCCGCCGACGGCACCGTGGCATCGCAGAGCGGGACCTCCCCGATTCAAATTAGTACCAGGGAGACCGACACCTGGGTGAAACGCGGCGCGAACTGGCTGCAAAGTGCGTCGACCGTTCTGAAAAATACGGTCATGCTCAATGGGCAGGTCGTCCAACAGTCGGGCAGCCGCTAGCGCGGCGAATCGCTCCTAACGGTTGAAATCGCTCGGTTTAAGATTGTCGAGAAACTTCTTAAACCGAGAGAGATCCTCTTCGTCGCCCTCGCCGTTTTCATCGCGGCTCTCTTCGAGTACGATTTTGTCGGTAACGTAAATCGGCGCTTTCGCGCGCAATGCGAGCGCGATGCCGTCGGAGGGACGCGCGTCGATCTCTTTGAGTTCGCCGCCGGCGCGGACGACGAGTTTGGCGAAAAACGTCGAGTCGCGAATATCGTGAATGACGACCTGTTCGATCGTTCCCTCCAACGTTTCGACGATGGAGAGCATGAGGTCGTGCGAGAGCGGGCGCGGAGCGTGCCCGCCTTCGAGAACGTGTGAGATCGCCGCGGCTTCGAACGGCCCGATGAGAATCGGTAAGAAGTGCATGCCGTCGACCGCCTTGAGAATAACGACCGGTTCGTGGGTGAGCAAATCGATTCCGAGCTTGTCGACCTTCATCTGGCGCATACCCTGGAGTAATCCTACGTGAGGCAGGCTTTCCCTGGCATGGGCGGAAGCGAAGCCGACTTGTCATGGCACTCTCTTGCGGCATCGTCGGGCTTCCCAATGTCGGGAAATCCACCATCTTTAACGCGCTGACGCGTTCGGCGCAGGCGTTGGCGGCGAACTACCCCTTCGCAACGATCGAACCCAACGTCGGCGAGGTCGCCGTCCCCGACGAGCGGCTCGGTGTGCTCCAAGAGCTCGTGAACGCTCGTCGCATCGTGCCGACCACGGTGCGTTTCGTCGATATCGCCGGCCTCGTCCGCGGGGCGAGCACGGGGCAGGGGCTCGGCAACGCCTTCCTCAGCCACATTCGCGAGACCGACGCGATCGCGATGGTCGTGCGCTGCTTCGACGACGCCAACGTCACCCACGTGGAAGGGGGGCCGGATCCGGCGCGCGATATCGAGATCATCGCGATCGAGCTCGCGCTCGCCGACCTCGCTACGATGCGCAAGCGCCTCGATCGTCTCGAGCGCGAAGCGCGCGCGAACCCGAAGCTCCGCCCGAACTATGACGCGGCGGCCCGGCTCACGGCGGCCCTCGAGGAGGGGCGGCCGGCGCGTGTCTTTCCCGAGGGCTCGCTCGAGCGCGAGGTTGCCCGCGAGAGCTTCCTGATTACGGTGAAGCCATTGCTCTACGTCGCCAACGTCGACGAGGCGCAGATCGCTGCGGAAGGGCCCTACGTCGCGGCGGTGCGGAGAGTCGCCGCGGGCGAGGGGGCGCAGGTGGTGCTGCTCTGCGGCAAGATCGAGGCGGAGTTCGCGGGACTCTCGGACGAGGAAGCACGTGCCTTTTGCGACGAGCTCGGCATCGTGCGTCGAGGGCTCGACGAACTGGCGCTCGCTGCCTTCGAGACCTTAGGGCTCATGACGTTTCTTACCGCCGGGGAGCAAGAGGTCCGCGCCTGGACGATCGAGCGCGGGACGAAAGCTCCGCAGGCCGCCGGTAAGATCCATAGCGATATCGAGCGCGGATTCATTCGCGCCGAGATCGTCAGCTACGAGGACTACGCCGAGTATAAAACCATGGATGCCATCCGGGCCGCCGGACGGCTGCGGAGCGAAGGCAAAGAGTACGTCATGCAAGAGGGCGACGTCGTCAATTTTCGCTTCAACGTCTAACTGGTTGGTATACCTAGCATCTGCGACCTAAGTGCTCCAGGAACCGCATGGAGCGAGCGCAAACGTGAGTCGGGTTTGCTCTTTGCGCACATAAAGTTTTTAGGAGGCACCAGGTTTCTATGAGCACCTCGCCCCGCGATGTCTCGGTCTTCGGCGACGGGATCACGTACTTCAAGGAAGCGGCGGATATTCTCGAGCTCGATGCGGGAATGCGACTCATTCTCACGCATCCGGCTCGCCAGATCATCTTTTCGATCCCGTTCCAGCGCGACACCGGAGAGTTCGAGGTCTTCACCGGATATCGCGTGCAGTATAGCTTCGCGCGCGGCGCGGCGAAGGGCGGCATCCGCTATCATCCCGGCGTCACGCTCGATGAGGTGACGGCGCTCGCATTCTGGATGACGTGGAAGTGCGCGGTCGTCGATCTTCCCTTCGGCGGAGCGAAGGGCGGCGTTACCTGCGATCCGGCGACGCTCTCCATGAACGAACTCGAACGCATCACGCGTCGTTACGCCGCCGAGCTCGTCGAAGTCGTCGGTCCGGACAAAGACGTTCCGGCCCCCGACGTCAACACGACTCCGCAGATCATGGCGTGGTTCATGGATACCTACTCGATGCACGTGCGTCAGAACGTCCCCGGCGTCGTCACGGGCAAACCGCTGGAGATCGGCGGCTCGCGCGGACGCGTCGAAGCGACCGGACGCGGCGTGACGATCTGCGCGCTCGATCAGATGGCGAAGATGGGATTGAAGCCGGAGCAGAGCAGCATCGCGATTCAAGGTTTCGGCAACGTCGGCATGTATGCCGCGAAGCTCTTCGCCGAACGCGGCTGCAAGATCGTCGGCATCTCCGACGTCACCGGTGCCTACTACAACGAAAAAGGGATCGACGTTGCGGCGGCGATGAAACATACCGCCGAGCATCGGTCGCTCGATGGCTTCAAGGGAGGCGAGAAAATCAGTAACGGCGAGTTGCTGACCGCTTCCTGCGACGTGCTCGTGCCGGCCGCACTGGAGAAGGTCTTTACCGCGGATAATGCCGCGCAGGTGAAGGCGAAGCTGATCGTCGAGGGCGCGAACGGCCCCACGACCCCCGAAGCCGCGAATATCTTCAGAGAGCGCGGCGTCGTCGTGATCCCCGATATTATGGCGAACGCCGGCGGGGTGACCGTCTCGTACTTCGAGTGGGTTCAAGATCGCATGGGGTACTTCTGGAAAGAATCCGAGGTGAACGAACGCCTCGAAGACACCTTACTCGAAAACCTCCATCGCATCCAGGAGTTCGCCAAGAAGCACAACACGACGTTGCGCATCGCGGCCTACTCGATCGCGATCGATCGCGTGGTAAAGGCGCTGCGCTTACGCGGGATCTACGCCTAGCACCGACGAGCCCGGGAAATAAAGAAGCGGCCCGCCGAGCGATCGGCGGGCCGCTTCTTTGCGTTCGTCGGAACGCTAGTGCGTTGCGAACGGATCGGGGTAGAAGTATCCGGTTCCGTTGTACACGTTGATGGGGCTGACTTGGGTCATCGTCGTGCCGTACGCCGTGTTGATGGTTTGGATGAAGGCGTTGGCGATGAGCGCGTAGCCCGTATCGGAGGGATGCAAACCGTCAAAGCTCAGGATGCCGCCGCCGAATCCGAGGGTGCAGCATTTGCCGGGGTTGATCGTAAGCGCTTGCATGAAGTAGGGACTCGGATTCGCACCGATCGCGCCCTTCCATGAGAGGTTATCCTCGAGGGTCTTCGTATCGACGAGCGGCGTGTTCGTCGCCTGGGCGGCGGCGAAGATGCCGTTGTTGATGTTGTCGTTGACCGCCTGTACTTGAGCGGCCCACGCCGGCGTGAAGTAGTAGCCGCCGAGCCCCGTGCCGGTTCCGTTCGGATCGAGTTGGTAAGGAGCGACCTGTAATTGTGCGAGCAGTGCAGTCGCGAGCGCGGTCGGATTTGCAAGAAGCGTCGGATTGGCCTTGAGGACCGCCCCGAGCGCCTCCATAGTCGTAATCATACCGGTCTCGGTGAGGTAGCCCGTCGGCGCGGTGGTGCTGCACGTTCCGGCAACGCTTCCGGGGGTGCAGAGATTGTACGCCAGAGCGACCGCGTCCACGAGGCCTTGCGCCTGGGCCGGGGTGATCGGCAGCGCCGGGCTCTGCGAGCTGGCGAAGAGCACGATCGTGCAGGCCGCGTTTGCCTGGAGGTTACAAGCAAAGTTTGGATCTGCACTTAGGAATGGAGCCAGCTGCGGCGACGTGATTTGCGACGTGAGCACCGCCGGGTCTTGGACGGTGAAGAACTGCGGAGCGACCAGGATGTCGGGGATATTCGCCACGACGACCTTGGCGCCGGCGCCCTTCAGCTGATTGATGATGGTGGTGATATCGCTCTGGACCTGAGCCTCGGAGGTATCGTCACCCTGCCATTGGCCGGCACTGAAGGCGTACTTCAGCAGGTCGTTCGCGCCGAGCCAGACGGTCGCGAGCGTTGGTTTCAGGGAGACCGCTGCGGAGAGCGGGGTCAGCGAGGAACCGAGGTTCGTGAAGCCGTGGAGAACCGGCCAGAAATCCTGGCTCTCGCCGCCGACGACGCCTTGAACCGCGGAGGGGATGCCGGGGATCGCCGCACAGCTGGGGACGAGCGGCTGATGCATGGCGATCTCTTCGTGAATGGTGAGCCCGGGGATGCCGAGATCGAGCGGCGTCGCCCCTGGGTACATAAGCGTCGATCCGACCGTCGAGAGGCTATAGGCCGCCTGATCGTTCGACTTGCAGCTCGTTTGATAGAGCTCCCCGAACGGGAGGCCGCCGGTGAGCGCCGGGTTTGCCGGAATGATCTCGTTGCCGAAACCCGGCCCCGCGATCAGCGGGAGCGGGCTGGTCGGGCCGGCCATCGCCAGCGGACTGAACGGGAGGCCGGTGTATGCGGTCTGCGCTTGCTGGTAGAGCAGCGACCACCAGCCGTTCTCTTGCCCGGCCGGTATCGGTAGGGCCGCATATGGCGTACCCGCGACGAGCGGGTTCGTGAGCGTTGGGTCGCCGAGCCAGCCCGAGGATTGATAGCCGGCGGTCAGGCTGTCGCCGACACCGACGATGCGCGACAGCACGTTGGGGACGGAGGTGGGTACCGGAGCCGGATTGATCGAGGAGCTGCTGCCGCCGCCGCCGCACGCCGCGAGTGCGGCCATGGCAACGAGAGCGAACGCTCGTTGGAGGTGCTTGATCTTCATCGTTCTCATCCTTGCCTTAGAACTGAATCACGCTCGGCGAACCGATGCCGAACTGAATCTGAATTTGAGTGGCTTTGAGGCCGCCGACGACCGGCGCACATTGCGTGATCGAGGCGCAGGAGATCGCCGAGACGCCGTACGGGGTCTCGTTCGAAGGCCCACCGCTATTGAGCTGGAGCTGAACGAAGGTGTTCTTCGTCAAGCGACGCGAGACGCCGAGGAAATACGCGAAGAGATGCTGCGCGTAGGGATCGGTCGGCAGGTAGTCGCGCGAGCTCTGCGGCTCGAAGAAGAATTTCGTCTTGGCATCGGGCGTATATTCGAGATAGAGGATCTGATAGAGCTGCGCTTTGTTGACGCCGTTAATGCCGTTGGGATGGTTGAGCCAGCCCGGAGCGACGGTGAAGGTGCCGAACATCTTCGGCGTCTTCAGGAACGGAACGGTGAGCGCGAGCGACCAAACTTGAGCCGAGCGCGTTTTCGTGTTGAAGAAGAGCGGGCCGTCGGGCGGATTGACGGCGAAGGGAACCGTGTCGTCGTTCTGCGTCGAAGCGCCGATCTTCGACCAGCGCGAAACGTAGGTCGGCGTCAGGACGAGCGGCAGCACGCGACCGTTCTTGAACTTGATCGAGAAAAGTTTCTCGTAGTTGAAGAACAGGAACGTATCTTTCGTGGTGACGTTGATGTTCTCAGGGGTGCAGCCGTTCGCCGAGGTATTGTTGAGGTTCACGCAACCGATGGGATTTGCAAAACCCTGCAAATAGAGCGGTACGGTGCCGCTGTTGAAGCCGTACGGATAATGCTGGAGCTGGTACATCGAGACCATGAAGCGGCTCGTCGGGTTGAAGCCATAGCCGGCAACGAGATCGACGCCTCCGGGCAGCCATTGACCTTTCGCGGTTCCAATGTTGCCGTATGGATACGCCATCGACGCGTCGGCGGTATAGGTAAAACCGGTGGGGAGCCCTTGCTGGACCGTCTTGCCCCCAACGGGGTGCTGTTCGACGGGCGGAACCTGAGCGACCGTATGCTTGCCGACGGCGTTTTTCGCGGTCGGGGCCTTCATCGCGTTCTTAATCGCGGTGTTCGCACCGCCGACCACGTTGGTCGCAAAGGCCTCGCTCGTGGTAGCGGCGGCTGGGGCCGCCGAGAGCCCTAGCGCGATCAGAGCCGCACCAGCGGCCACCGCGCGAAGAGAAAGTTTGTGCATTCGCATCTCCAAATCGGGAGGCCGGCGGAAAACGGAAAAGCGTCCCCCGGTTGGAGGGTTAAGTTGCTCTTAATGGCCCGCATTCCCTGGCGTGGAAGAGTGCCTTAGCCCCGCGGGGGCGTCGAATTTTTCCCGAGGTCGAGCCCGGCCGTGGTGCCATGGATATCGACGAACGGACGGCCGAAAAAACGCTCCTCCGCGCTCTTGATCACTACGTAGAGTACCGGGGTCACGAGCAGGTTGAGGAACGTCGAGACGAGCATCCCGCCGAAGACGACGGTCCCGATCGACTGGCGCGCGGCGCTTCCGGCACCGGTCGCAAAGACGAGGGGGGTCGCGCCGAGGATGAAGGCGATCGAGGTCATGAGGATCGGGCGGAGACGGGTTTGTGCGCCGCGGAACGCCGCGGTGGTGATGTCGGCGCCGGCGCGGAGCTGTTGGTTGGCGAACTCGACGATCAGGATCGCGTTCTTACTCGCCAACCCGACGAGCATCACGTAGCCGACTTGAACGTAGACGTTCTGCGCCATCCCCATGAACGGGATGAAGTTGCGTAGGCCGATCAAAGCTAAGGCGCCAAAGAGCGCGGCCGGAACGGCGAGTAGGACGATGAGCGGGTCGATCCAGTTTTCGTAGAGTGCGGCGAGCACCAGAAAGACGAAGATGATGCCGAGCGTGAAGAGCACGATGGTTTGCGAACCCGCATGGATCTCTTCCAACGAGATGCCGCTCCACTCGTAGCTGACGCCGGGCGGGGCGACGCGTTTGAAGATTTGCTCCATCGCGGTGATGGCTTCGCCCGAGCTGTGCCCGCTTGCGGCCTGCCCGGTGATCTCGATGTTACGATAGAGATTGTAATGATCGATCACCGGCGCCGAGAGCGTGCGCTTGACGTTCACGAGTTCGGGAAGCGGAATCATCCCGCCGCTCGCCGAGCGCGTGTAGAGGCTCTGCAACGAAGCGATCCGGTCGCGATAGGGTTCGTCGCCCTCGACGTAAACGCGGTAGGATTGATCGAGGTAAGTGAAATCGTTCACGTACGCGCCGCCGAGCATGACGCCGAGCGTCGCGTAGAGATCGCCGAGCGGAACCCCGAGCGAGATCGCCTTCTGGCGGTCGACGGTCGCGTCGAGCTGCGGCGAGTTAATTGCGAATTGCGTTCTCACCTGAGCGAGGCGCGGGTCCTTTGCGGCCGCCGCGATGATTTTCTTCGCGACGCCGTCGAGCTGTCGCAGGCTGAGCGTTCCGTTGTTTTCGAGCTCGAATTGGAAGCCCGAGGTGGTTCCCACGCCGCTGATCGCCGGCGGGTTGAAGACGAGAACCTGGGCTTTCGCGTACGACAAAAAATGATAGAAATATTTAAACGCTAGGAACCCGGCGGAATTGAACGGGCCGTTTCGTTGCCCCCACGGCTTGAGCCGCACGAACATAATACCGCGGTTGGGCGTGGAACCACCGAAACTAAACCCACCGATGTTGAAGACGTGCTCTACCTGCGGCTGCGAGAGCAGATACTTCTCTACCTGTACCGCGACCGCGTGTTCGCCGGCGAGCGAGGTGCCTTCGGGCGCTTGAATGAGGCAGATGATATAGCCTTGGTCTTCGTCGGGGATGAACCCGGAGGGGATGGCCTTAAAGAGAACGACGACGAGCACCAACGTTAGCGCGAAGCCGAGCAATACGCGGCCCCGCACCGTAATCAAGCGCGGCAACGTCGCGGCGTAGGACGTGCGAAAACGTTCGAGGCGGCGGTTGAACCAGGTGAAGAGACCGAAACGCGGCGGCCGGTCGCCGACGTGTAAGAATTTCACCGCTAACGGCGGCGCGAGCGTCAGCGATGCGAAGAGCGAGATGGAGATCGATCCGACGATCGTCAGCGCGAATTGTTTGTAGATCTGTCCGGTCGTTCCCGGGAAAAATGCGACCGGAATGAAGACCGCCAGGAGGACGAGCGACGAGGCGACGACCGCGCCTTGAATCTCCTCCATCGCTTCGGCCGCCCCCGCGAGCACCCCCGTGCCGCGGAGTTTCACGATGCGTTCGATGTTCTCGATGACGACGATCGCGTCGTCGACGACGAGCCCGGTCGCCAGCGTGATGCCGAACAAGGTGATCGTATTGATCGAGAAACCGAAGATCTTCATGATCGCGAACGTGCCGATCAGGGCGACCGGAATCGTAATCGCGGGTATGAGCGTCGCGCGACCGTTCTGTAAGAAGAGATAGATGACGGCGATCACGAGGAGGATCGAGATCAATAGCGTGATCAAGACGTCTTTGATCGACTCTTGTACGAACGCCGTGGAGCTGAACGCGACCTGGTAGTGGACGCCGGACGGAAACTTCTTTTCCAGCTTGTTCATCTCGGCGATCACCGCGCTCGAGACCGTGAGGGCGTTCGCCGAAGGATACTGCTGGACGCCCATACCGACGACGTTCTGGTGCCCGTCGAAGCGCAAGAAACTGCTGTAATCCTCGGCGCCGAGATCGACGCGCGCGACATCGCCGAGGCGGGTGATGCCGCCGTTGGGATCGGAGCGCAGGATGATATCGCGGAACTGCTGCGGGGTCGTGAGGCGCCCTTGAACGCTCACGACGTAGGTGTAGGGTTGGTTCGCCGGCTGCGGCGGGGAACCGATACTGCCGCCCGCGACCGCCGCATTTTGCGTCTGAATCGCCGAGAGCACGTCGGTGACGGTGAGGCCGCGCGCGGCGAGTTCGTGCGGATCGAGCCATATCCGCATCGCGTAGAGACGCTCGCCGAAAATATTGACGTTGCTGACGCCGGGGATGCGCTTGAGATCGTTGACGATGTTCAGTGCGGCGTAATTGCTAAGGAAAAGCGTGTCGTATTTTTTCGTGTTCGAGATGAGCGACATGCCCATGACGAACGATCCGGCATTTTTGCTGACCGTAACGCCGGATTGCGTCACGGTGCCGGGAAGGCGCCCGAATGCGCTCTGGATCGCGTTCTGTACGTCGGCGGCGGCGATGTCGAGATTGGTGCCGAGGTGAAAGGTGCACGTTATCGACGACGACCCTTGCGCGCTCACCGAAGAGACGTAATTGAGGCCCTGGACGCCGTTCACCGCTTGTTCCAGCGGAATGGTGACCGAGGATTCGACCGTCTTGGGATCGGCGCCGAGATAGAACGCCGAGATCGTGACGACCGGCGGGTTGATCTGCGGGTACTGTGCGACCGGAAGGGTCGGAATCGCAATGAGCCCGGCGATCGTGATGATCAGCGCGAAGACCGTAGCGAAGATCGGACGATTGAGAAAGAACTTGGTCACGCCGAGAACGCCTGCTCTGCGTGGTAGGAAGACCGCGAGAGTGGGCTGCTCACGACTTGATGGAATCCTTTCGAACGGGCGAGCGCTCCGAGTTCTGCGAAGCGCTGCGGGGTGATGAATTCGGTGACCGGGAGATGTTTTTTACCGGGTTGGAGATACTGGCCCATCGTGAAGATGTCGACGCCCGCCGCGCGAGCGTCGTCCATCGCCGCTTCGACCTCTTCGGTGCGCTCGCCGAGGCCGAGCATGAGCGAGGTTTTGGTAAAGCGGTCGGGGGCGCGCTCCTTCGCGTGTCGGAGGATCGCCAGCGACTGATCGTACTTCGCGCGTTTATCGCGCACGTGCGGTGTGAGGCGACGCACGGTTTCGATGTTGTGGGCGAAGACGTCGGGGCGGGAATCGAGCACGATCTCTAAAGCGGTGAGGTCGCCGCGATAGTCTCCACTGAGAATTTCGACGCGCGCGCCCGGCACGCGTTCGTGGATCGCGCGAACGGTATTCGCGAAAATCAAGGCTCCGCCGTCGGCGAGGTCGTCCCGGTCGACCGCAGTGAGCACCAAATATTTCCATCCGAGGTCGCGAACCGCATCGGCGACGCGCGTCGGCTCGAGCCAATCCACGACCCCGCGGGGGTTCCCGGTCTTGACGTTGCAGAATCGGCAACCGCGGGTGCAGGTGTCGCCGAGGATCATAATCGTGGCGGTGCCGGCGCCCCAGCACTCCGCGAGGTTCGGGCAGGCGGCTTCCTTGCAAACGGTGTTGAGCGTGAGGCCGGAGACCTTGGCCTTCACGCGCTCGTAATCCTCACCATGGGGAAGGCTCACGCGAAGCCAGTCGGGCTTCCGTGCGTAGCGCACCTCCTCAGGGGGCGTCGCGGTGAGGTCGATCTCTATGGCCATAACGTCGCAGATTCTAACATCCCGCAGCCGTGGAAGGCTGCATCCTAAACCTAATGGAGCGAGCTTATTGCGCCCTGGGAACGAGCAGGTCGTGGAGAAGCGTGACGACCGCCAGGCGGGCGCGCTCGCTCGCTTTGCCCGGGAGCATCGTCGCGTTCGCTTCGAAAAGGACGAGATTCCCTCCGGCATCGATGCCGAAGTCGACCCCGCCGTACTCGAGACCGAGCTCCTTTCGAAGCGTCTCGAGCGCGCTATAGGCCCGTTCGCCGATCCGCTCGCGCGGGTGGTGACGGTAGTCGCGGTCGAGGGCGCTCCCCAACGGGCTCGAGGCCAAATCGGCGGCGTCGAAATGGACCTTCCAGTCGGTGGAGAGCGCCGCGTGCACGGGAAGGATCTCGTTGCCGATAAAGAGCGCGCGATATTTGAGATAATGGCCTCGCCCGTCGCGCGTGTCGACGAACTCCAGAGCGTAGATTTCGTCACCCGGGAGTTCCTCGATCGCCGCTGGTAGCGCGGATGCATCGGCGACGTAGCGGAAAAAACGCCCGTTGTGGAAGCCGGGCACTCGAACGAGAAGCGGATAAAAAATGCCGGCGGCAGCGAGGAGCGCACTCGCCTGGCTTCCCCGTAGCCGTTCGCGCTCGCACCGTACGATGCGCGGTACTCGTAGCGAAGAGCGGCCGCGTAGGCGGGCCGCGTTTAGATCGCGGCGCGTTTTCAAAACCGCCGCCGGGTGGTTCACCACCGGTTCGTCGCTCCGGGCGACGATGCGTTCTGCGAGCGCGAGAGCGGAAGCCGCAGCATCCGCATCGCCGATAGCATTGAAGATCGCGTCGTGTCGCGGCAGGTCGGCATTGCCGGGGAGCGCGTCGACGTACGCTAACGTGATCGCGAAGACGTCGGTGGGAAGGAGTGGCTCGAGGTCGACGTTTGCATCGGCGCTCGCCAGCAATGCGAGAATACGAATCGGGGGATTCGCGCCGCGAAATGGGATCGAACGAATCGGCGCGAGCGTAATTGCGTCGCGGCGATGGCGTTCCGATGCCGCTTCATCGCCGACCCGACGATAGGCTCGTGCGAGGCCGAGATGGGCCTGCAACTCGAAGGGGTCGATTGCGAGCGCGTTTTCGTAGGCTTCGAGTGCGGCGCGCGCGTCATCGGCCGCGAGCATTCTATGCCCGCGGTTCACGAGTGCGACGACCTCGGCTCTTCGCCCGTTCACGGCGACGACTCTATTCCTCGGCACGCGCGCTCTCCCCGAGCGAGCGCTTTCTTGCTCGCGAGCGGTCTCGCGTCGCTCGTGGGAGAAGGAGCGGAGGTGTCGCTTCGTCGTTTCGTCGTTCCCGTCGCCGCGTTCGCCGCGATGCTCGCGCTCGTCGCATGTTCGAAAGCCGCCCCGCGGCTCTATGGGACGATCTTGCAACCGATACGGTCGGCTCCGCCGGTTGATGGAATCGACCAAAAGGGCGAGCCGTTCTCGCTGCGTCGCGAGCGCGGGCGAGTCGTCGCGCTCTACTTCGGGTTTACGCACTGTAAGGATATCTGCCCGCAGACTCTTGCGACCCTCGGTGCGGCGCGAACGAAATCCGGGCTCGGTTCTCGTGTGGCGATCCTCTTCGCAAGCGTCGATCCCGCTCGCGATACGCCGGCGGCGCTACGTGCTTTCTTCGCTCGCATCGGCGTGCGCGCGGTCGGCATCACTGGAACGCACGCGCAAATGAGCCGCATCTGGAAAGCCTACGGCGTGGACGTGCAGGCGACGCGCCACGACGTCGGGCACAGCGACTTCGTCTATTTTATCGGCCCGCGCGGGGACCTTCGCATCGTCGGCGGCGACGATATGTCGGTCGCCCACCTCGCCGCCGATATGCGCGGGCTAGCGCGATAGAGTTGGAAAACGTCTAACCGAACGGATCGTCGGTGCGCGCGCGGATGCGCCGAATAAATCGCGGGTCGGTTTTGCGCGCGGGCAACGCTGCGACGGGCCTATCGCGGCCTTGCTTGCTTTGGAGCAGCCACAAATCGGCGTTTGTGCACCCGCAGCGCCTACCGCGGAAACCTGTTTAATGTCGTAGCCAGAACTGTTCGGCTTTGGTAAAGAGGACGGGTGCCCCGGCTTCTCACGCCGGGCCGCTTGGCGTCGCGCTTCGCGCCACACTCGGGCAGCGGGCGCCCCTGGCTTGATGGATCATGAAGTCAGGGGGCACTCAGAAATCAAACACCTTGTTCTTGAAAGGATTCACATGTCGTCAATTTCGAGCGTCGCTCCAGCATCAACGAGCACCTCTACCCCCCCCCACTTAAGACTATTGTAACGATCGTGGCGCACGGCCACGGCGGCGGGCCGATGGACCTCACGGGCCTTACTATGCACCAACGTCCGGTCGACCTCTACGGCGGTGCCAGCAAAGGTCCCCAACCGGGCGCACTTGCCAACAGTCCGTTTGTCAAGTACGGCAAAGATTTCGTTAAGGGAGGAGTGGAATTTCTTGGAGGCTACGCGACTAGCAAGGCCATACAAGGGTTGCAAGCCCTGTGGAGTCAGAACGGGCCAGCGCTCATGTCGAGCTTAGCGAGTGGCGGGCAACAATTTGTCAATTTTTTAAACTCGGTGATCGACGAGCTCGGACAGTACATGACCGATCCTGCATCGGGCGCTCGGAGCACTTCGGCTCAAAATTCCGCGTCGTCGACGCTCACGCCTGCCGAGAAGGCGTTTGCACAAAATCTCGTAACTGCAGCCCAAAAGGATGGAGTTCTTTCGGCCCTTTCAGGGGCGGTTCAAGCGGTATACGCAGGCATGCAGTCGGCCGGTTCGATCGTGGACACTACGGCGTAGCGAACAGCCGAAAGTTAGTTGGGGCACGGGGTTGCCACAATGCATTCCCCGTACCCCGGCTGCGAGCGAGCGATATGGAACAAAGCACGATCCTTCCAAACCCTGACGAGATAGCCACAATCTCGCTGCACGAACGCTGCGAGCAGCGATTCATTGAATTTGTGAATGTTACGCGGCTCGACATTGTCGTACCGGCAATTTTTGTAGCCATCGTAGTCTTCTTTTTCGTTGGTGACGAGACGCATCTACTGCCTTCGGGATTGTCGATCATAGTCACCCAGGCGATCGTTTACTTTATTGGCCTATGGTTTGTAATTTTTCCGCACCGTGCGCTTTTTGTCGAACTCCTTCGCGGCGATCTGAACACACGAGCTATGTGGATATACGGGCTCGCTCCAATTGCTATTATGTTTTTGGGACTAGTCGCCGTACTCCTTTCGTTGCCCACCAATGAGCCAATCCGCCAATTGGCTCCGAATCTCATGTTTCACCGTCGGGATATCGCCGGAGCCTTGTTCGCCCCGTTTGGCGAGGAAATCGTCTTTCGCGTCTGGTTGCAGACGCGACTACAGCAAGGCTTGGGCAGGGTGGGCGAACTATTTGGCGGGGCACGACTGCGAGCATGGTTCAGCGCGGCGGGTGCCTTTCTATGCGGACTGCTGTTTTTGGCAAACCATGCCAATGGATTCGAAGCGTGGAGCATCTATGCGTTCGCGGCATGGGTCACCTGGTTACGCTACCGCCATGGCTCGCTCGGTGCAACCCTGATCGCTCATACTGGATGGAACGCGGCGTTGCTCCTCCTCGGGATTCTCATTCTCACACACGTTCTTAAATAATATACGCGTTGCGTCGCAATATCCTCAAACTCCCGTTTGCGGACGGGCTGATCGATGATCACGTGCGCGAACGCGGATCGAAAGCATTGACGAAGCGCCGGGGCGCGTGCTGCCGGTTCGCGCTCGTCGAGGCCGATAAGCGTTACA
>JAJYRH010000019.1 GCA_021794205.1 bacterium | reverse complement strand
TTTCAACTGGATCGAAGCCTGGTATAATCGCCAGCGCCTTCACTCGACGCTCGGCTATCTCAGCCCAGCCGCGTTCGAATTGAAGAAAGTATCTTAACTTCTTGTCCGCGAAACCTAATCAAGTCCAAGTAGTGCGCCCCTGTCACGCCGAGTAGTGCGCCCCTGTCGCGCCGAGTAGCGCGCCCCTGTCGCGCCGAGTAGCGCGCCGTTAGGCGCCGTATCGAGGCGTGCTCGCTTGCGCGCTTCCCTCGATACGCGCTTCGCGCTACTCGGGATGACAGCGTTCGTGTTGTCGCGCCGAGTAGTGCGCCCCTGTCACGCCGAGTAGCGCGCCCTTGTCACGCCGAGTAGGGCGCTTCAGCGCCCGTATCGAGGCGTGCTCGCTTGCGCGCTTCCCTCGATACGCGCTTCGCGCTACTCGGGATGACAGCGTTCGTGTTGTCGCGCCGAGTAGTGCGCCCCTGTCACGCCGAGTAGGCGCCGTTAGGCGCCGTATCGAGGCACACCACCTCCTCCTCGGCGTGACAATCGTTGCGGCTTTATGGCAGAATAGAGCTATAGGCGAATGAAATGACGATTGCGGAGCTCATAACCAAGGTGCAAACCTACGACCCGTCGCTCGACGGGTCGTGGCTTATGCGGGTCTATGAACTCGCCGATCGCGCCCACGATGGCCAGCACCGCGCCTCGGGCGAGTCCTACATCGAGCATCCGCTCGCCGTCGCAGCGATTCTCGCCGACCTGCAGATGGACCGCCAAACGATCGCCGCGGCCTTGCTCCACGACGTCGTCGAAGACACGACGATTACGAGCGAGCAAGTCGCCGCCGAGTTCGGAGACGAGATCGCCGCACTGGTCGAAGGTGTCACCAAGCTCACCCGGATCCCCTATCAATCCAAAGAAGACGCGCAAGTCGAGAACCTTCGCAAGATGTTTATGGCGATGGCGAAAGACATTCGCGTCATCATCATCAAGCTCGCCGACCGTTTGCACAACATGCGCACGTTGGGGAGCCTGCGCGAAGAAAAGCAGCGCGCGATCGCGCGCGAGACGCTCGATATCTATTCTCCGATCGCCCACCGCCTTGGAATTTGGCGCGTGAAATGGGAGATCGAAGATCTCTGTCTGCGCTATCTCGAACCCGCCGCCTATCAAGACATCGTCGACCGCGTCAATAAGACGCGTTCGAACCGCGAAGAAGACGTTCGCGAAGCGATTACCTCACTCAAGACCGATTTCGAGCAACTCCATATCGACGCCGAGATTCACGGCCGCCCCAAACATTTTTATTCGATCTATTCGAAAATGAAGAAGGGGCGAGATTTTTCGACGATCTACGATCTCACCGCGATTCGCATTCTCGTCGACAACGTCAAAGATTGCTACGGAGCGCTCGGAGCGGTTCATTCGAAATGGACGCCGCTACCGGGGCGTTTTAAAGATTATATCGCGATGCCGAAGCCCAATATGTATCAATCGTTGCATACGACGGTGATCGGGCCTCAGGGCGAACCGCTCGAGATTCAAATTCGCACGCGCGAGATGCATCGCATCTGCGAATACGGCATCGCCGCGCATTGGCGCTATAAAGAAGGCGGCAAGGCCGACAATTTCGAGAACAAGCTCTCCTGGCTGCGCGCGCTCCTGGAATGGCAGAAGGACATGCGCGATTCGCGCACCTTCATGGAGAGCCTCAAACTCGATCTTTTCGATTCGCAGGTTTTTATTTTCTCGCCTCGCGGCGACGTCTTTTCGGTTCCCGCCGGCGGCACGCCGATCGATTTCGCCTACAACGTTCATACCGATGTCGGCAACCACTGCGTCGGTGCGAAAGTAAACGGCCGCATCGTGCCGCTCGATTCGCAGCTGCAGAACGGCGATATCTGCGAGATTCTCGTCAATAAATCGAGCGGCCGCCCCTCGCTCGATTGGCTCTCCATCGTCAAGACCGGCGGGGCGAAGCACCGCATCAAACAGTGGTTCCGCAAGGAGCGTCGCGAGGAGAACGTGCTCGCGGGGCAAGAGGCGGTCGATAACGAGCTGGCGCGCAACCATCTCCGCGTCGATCTCGCGCGCGGAGCGTTGATCGAGCGGATCGCTGCGAAGATGAACTTCAGCAGCCCAACGGATCTCTACGCGTCGATCGGCTTCGGCGACGCCTCGGCGAGCTCGGTCGTCAATCGCATTCGCGAGGAACTCAAAGCCGAGAACGTCGTCGATCTCACCAAGGTGGTGCGCAAAACGACGGCGCGGCGCGGCGTTCGCAAACGCAGCGGCGTGCTGATCGCCGGCGTCGACGATGTGGTGGTGCGGCTCTCGAAGTGTTGCTCGCCGGTGCCCGGCGATCCGATTATCGGATACGTCACCATCGGGCGCGGCGTGAGCGTGCACCGCGCCGACTGTCCGAACGTCGCGTTCATGAACGCGACCCCCGAACGCATATTGCAAGCGGAGTGGAGCAACGAGGCCGACCAAACGCACGCGGTCGATATCGAAGTCGAAGCCGACGACCGCGCCCAACTCCTCGGCGACATCATGGCCGTCTTCGCGGAATTGAAGACCTCGGTGAGTTCGGTCACCGCACGCGCCCGTAAGGATGGCAGCGCCGTGACGAGCCTCACCGTCCAGATTCGCGACCTCGAACACTTGCACAAACTCCTCACCAAGATCGAGAACCTGCGCGGCGTGCGGCGCGTCTATCGCGTCACCAAGCGCGAGCGTACCGCAACATCGTAGCGTTGCTCCCGCACGCCTGGTGGTTGCTCGCAGTTGCAGCCTTCGTCGGCGGCGCGATCAATAGCGTCGCAGGCGGCGGTTCGTTTCTCTCGTTTCCGGCGCTGCTCTTCGTCGGCGTTCCGCCGATCGTCGCCAACGCCACGAACAACACGGCGATGTGGGTCGGCGTTATCGGGAGCGCACGCGGATACCGGAAGGAGATCGCCGAGCAGCGCCGCTTGATCGCGCCGTTTTTCGCGATCAGTCTGCTTGGCGCGACCCTCGGTGCGCTGCTCTTGCTGCGCACGCCATCGACGCTCTTCGAACGGATGGTACCCTGGTTGCTACTCGCTGCTGTTGCACTTTTCGCGTTCGGGCCGCGCATCGTCGCCGCAGAACGCGCGCGTGCCGAGCACAAGGCGAGTTGGGTGCAACTCGCCGCGCAATTCGGCGTTGCGATTTACGGCGGCTACTTCGGTGCCGGTATGGGTTATGCAATGCTCGCGTTACTCGCGTTCTTTCCTTTGCCGAGCGTGCACGCCGCGAACGGCATCAAGAACGCACTCGCGATCGCGATCAACGGCATCGCAATCGTTCCGTTTGCGATCGCACGAGTTATTTGGTGGCCGCAGGCGATTTTGATGGCGGCGGCGGCGATGCTCGGCGGTTACGTCGGCGCGCGGCTCGCGCTCCGCGTGAGTTCGAAGGCGATGCGCGCCGCGGTCATCGTGCTCGGCATCACGATGGCGATCGCGTTGTTCTTCCGCGGCGTGTAAGCAGCAGGTCAGCGGTGCAGGAATGGCCCCCGCGCCGCGTAGTTTCCTAGGCTTCCATACACTGCGTACGATCCGCACTAGGCGTGGGTTCGTCGTGAGTAGGCGGAGGCTCACCGGAGTTCGCTCCTGCGATCGTGGAAACGTTCGTTGCACCTGCCTCGGCGTATGATGAACAACCCCCACACAGGGTGGGCGAAATGAAGCTACGGCGAGATGGTTATTCCGAAGGGCGGAGAGGGTGGCGCGGGCACCGGATTGAGGAACGTGTTTACAGCGAGTGTGCCGCTTGAGACCGTATAAGGCGTGAAGCCGTACGAACCTTGGTCCCCAACCCAGAGCGTACCGTCGGGAGCGATGGCGAACGGTTCGTCGGCGTTCGAGACGCCTTGACCACTTCCGGCAAACGGATAGGGCGCGCTCGCGTTCGGGGGACTTCCGAACGAGAGGTTCCCGCCGCCGAGCGAGGGCTGCCACATGGCGATGAGCGGCGCTTGCGTGGGGCCGGCCGTTTCGTTGCCGACATCGACGGAGTAAATGTTGTCGTTCGCATCGACGGCGAGCGGCGGATCGGGAACGGGAATCGCGCTGCCGGCGACGTCGGTCGAGACGTAGGGGCTTCCGAACGGCGCCCAATTACTCGGTGTGCCGAGGCTCGGCGCCGATGAACTCGCCGATGTAATTGGAATCTCGCGCGCGTAGAACGTCGTCGTCGTTGAGGTTCCAACCGCGCTCGCCGCCATTGCCAGCCACAGGTTCGTTCCGCCCGGTTGCAACGCTATCGCAATCGGCGTTGTCGCGGCGCCCGCGGGCGGAAGCGAGAGCGAGAGCGTTACGTTCGGCGTCGAGAACGGAGCGCTACCCGTCGCCAGCAAGTTGTATCCGTAGATCTTATCGGCGGTCGCGTCGACGCACCAAAGCGTGTCGAAACGATCGACGACGCAGCCGGTGATGTTATCGACCGATGAGAGCGTGCGCATGGAATTGGCGACCGCCTGCGGCGGGTTCGCATTGGGTTGAAGCGCAAACTCCTCGACGCAGGACGCGGTCCCGCTGCCCGACGACGAAGAATACGGCGTATTGACGAGGATCCAGAGGTCCCCCGACGGATCGGCCATGATGTCGGCAGGGAAGTTGAACGGAGCGGGGCTCCCGAGTACATTCGGACACTGTACGATCGACGACATGGGAACGCTGTCGGCGTTGAACTGAACTGGAGAGAGCGCCGAACCGGTCGGCGGTGGAATTTCGTAGCCGAGGATTGCGCCCTGTCCGCTCAGCGCCTGCGGGCCGCGCCCGGTCGTTCCGGCGAGCATGATGTTCCCGCCGACCCAGAACTCCTGCGCGGGCTCGATAGCGATCGACGTGGCGAGCGGCGAACCGTTCGCTCTCGTTGCCGTTGCGGTGAACGCGAAGGAAGATTTGAACGCGGTTGCGGTGGTTAAAAATGGAGCGAGGCTGAAGTTCATCGCACTGCCGCTCACGGTGCTACCGGAGAGAATCGCCGATCCGTTCTCGGTCGCTTGCCATTGCACCGTCGGTGCGCCGTTGCCGATGATGATGTTCCCGTCGGCATCGAGGGCGTCGATCGTGAGCGAGACGGGGCTCGCGCCGATCTCTGTGTAGGATGCCGGAGCGGTCGCGCCGCCGGGCGCGTTGAGAACGAAATGTGTTTGCGAGGTCGTTGGAAGGATCGTCAGCGATGCGGGAATGCCGTCGAGCACGAGCGAGAGCGTCGGGCCCGGAGAACCGCTTGCAACCGTCACTGCGGCAGTCGCGCTGGAAAGCAACTGCGCCGCTGCGGAAAAGGTGGCGGTGCCGGATGCAGGCGCGGTATCCCACGCATTCACGACGATGGCGGAAACGTTGGTCGGAAGCGAGAGCGAGAGCGTGCATTGCTGCCCTGGCTGCGGCGTCGTGACGGCGGCGCACGAGATCGCCTCTCCGTTCGGCCCGAGATCGCCGACGATCGAGATCGGCGTCGTCGTGAGGTCGATCGCTACATCGGGGTTCAGCAGCGTCGCCGGGTTGCTCGGCGCGCTCGCGCCTTGCAACACGAGCGAGATGCCGATGCCTTTGGTGGCGATCGAGGTGTATTGCGGCGCGCGCCGATCGTTCGCAAATCCGTTCGCGGGAATCAGCAGCGAGAGTTTTTGAACGACGCGCCCGACGGCGCCATTTGAAGGCGCACCGGTCCCGCCGGCCGGCGGAAGCGAGGACGAGCCGCCGCCGCAGGCGGAGAGCGCTGCGAGGACGAGCGCGCCGGCGGCGAGCGAACGGAAAAGCGTCGACCGTAAATACCGTTGCATCATCGCGTTCTCCTAATGCAGTTCGAGCACGCCGATGGTGCCGCCGTTTTCAGTGAACCAAATATTCCCGTCGTCGCCGGAAGCGAGTTCGATGGGGGCGCCGCTCAACGGCGTTTGCGGGAATGCCGCGACCACCGGTGCCGTCGTGCCGACCAACGATGGTGCGAAACGGTAGATGTGGTTGATGCCGGGGACGATGAACCAGAGGTTGCCGTCGGGCCCTAATACGATCTGCGATGCGAGGGCGGTCGTCGGCAATGCCACAATCGCTTTGCCGCAGGGCCCCGCCGTCGCCGACGGTGCGATCTCGACGAGCACCTGCGCGTTCGCCGGCGTCGCAGTTGCACTCGTGAGTGCCGAGAGCCAGAGATTTCCCTGCGCGTCGGTGGCGATCGCGCCGGTCTGGGCGATCGCTCCGCTCACCGCAACGCCGCCGGTACAGGACGGAATCGACGTTGCCACACCGGTGCCGAGTTCGTACTGCGCGGTGAGACTCGCCCCCGAGGCGGAGAGGGTGATTTCGTCGAGCAGCGATCCAGCGGGCCCGTAGATATCGGTTGCACCGGAGGCGGTCACCGCTGCAAGCCCCGTCACCGGGCCAGCTGGGCCGCTGGCGGGGGAAAAGACATTCAAACCAAACGGAGTGCCGAAGAGATACGCCGATACCATCAGAAAGCCGGCTGCATCGGTCGAAAGTGAATCGTTCGTTGCTACGACCGTGGCACCGCCCGCTCCAAGGATGGCGTTGTAGGGCGGCCCGGATCCCGGCATGGTAAATGACGCCGGCGAGCCTTGCGCGAGAACGCATGGCGGCGTCGCCGTCGCGCTGCAGGGAAGGCCGATCTCCGTGAGCGCGGCGGTCGCGGTATCGGCGACCCACAGGTTCCCATCGCCGCCGAGCGCGATAAAGCCGGGTTGCGGATTGAGAAAGCCGTTCGTTGCCGGCGCGGTGCTCGAGGACGGATTCGGGGTCGGCTGCGGATATGCCGCGAGCGTCGGCGCGCAACTGCTGCTCGAGCACCCATTCGACGAAATCGCGAGTAGGTTGACGGCGTCGGTGGGGCCGGGCGAAGAGACCGCGAGCGTGTAGAGCGTCTGCCCATCGGGGCCGAGCGCGATGCCACCAAGGCTGGTCGTGGTGTAGCCGCCCGGCGGTGGTGTGACCGCGATCTGCGTCACCGCGTAGCTCGTCGGGAAAGTGGGCGTCGCGCCGGATTGTCCGGCGACCGATGCGGTGAGGTTGAAGTTCGCGCCGTGCCCGTCACCGACGGTGAAGTTGGTCGTGCCGGAGATCGCCGCGTTTGGTACGAGCGTGAGCCCGCTGACGACTCCGTTCGTCGCGGTGCAAGTGAGCGTCGATCCGCTCGCGGTACAGATCGTCGGCGGCCCCGCGATCGTCGCCGATGTGGTGGTGCCGATTCCGGCGATGGTGAAATGGGTCGCTCCCGCTTCTTGAATCTGCAATGCCTGCGGGTAGCCGCCGATGACGAGATTCGCCGGCCCCGGCGTCGCCGTTGCGATGACGAACGGGACGACGTTCACGGTGCCGGCGGCACCGCCGGCGCCGATGGTGATGCTTCCCGCCCCGTTCGCGGTTATCGTGCCGCCGGGCTGCCCGGTGTAGCTCGCGGTGAGCGTCGCGGTAATCTGTGCGGGCGATTGCACGATCTCCGTCGTTCCGCTCGCAAAGGCGCTCGAAGCGAGCGATATTCCGCTCCCCGAAACCACGATCGGCAGCGGCGAAGCGAGCGGGCCGACGATCTCGCTCTTGCTCGCGTCGAAGGCGGCGACGGTGACGGTGATGCTATGCGGCGCGTTATCCGCAATCGGATAGAGCGTTACGGAGGCGCCCGTCGCAGCGACTCCGATCGCCGGGTTCGGGCTCGGCGAGGCGATTGCGAACGCCGTGGCGTTGCCGCCGAGGACGAACGGAGTTTTGACGACGGTGGTCGTGCCCGGGCTCACGGCGACAGTGATGCTGCCCGAGGAGAGCAGCGCGCCGCTGCTATCGTAGGCTTGGATCAAAAAAGTGTCGTTGCCGGCGACCGCGCCGACCGTCGCGGTGCAACTGAAACCACCGCTCGTAACGGCGCTACAACTCCCTTGCCCCGGAGCGACGGCGATCGTCGTCGGCGGGATTGCCGGGCTCGGCGGCGAGCCGTTGAGCGCGGTCAGCGTAATGACGATCGAGGTCGTGTTCGGCGAGAGATATTTCGGGGGGCGCGCGCCGCTCGCCATCGTGGGAGCGGGGAAATGGAAGGTCATCGCCGCGCTGCTGCGCGCGAGGGAAGCACCGCCCCCAGAGCTCGGCGGCAAGGCGCTCGGTGTGCCACCGCCACCGCAACCGGCAATCGCAAGAGCGAGGGCCAGGAGGGAAATACCAAAACCTACTGCTCGGAGCATGGTGAACCTCACGGGCTTTTTCGATGAGGCTCATTTGTCGTGCGGGGGTGGACGTTCCTTTTAACGGATCGGATTAACGGATCGGAGCGGTTGTGGCTACGGTACGATCGAGATGGCGACCGCGCCGTCGCTGGCGTCGCGCACGAAGCCGCCCGTAAAAGTGACCGAGGTTCCCGAGAGCGCGTAATTACAGGCCGTACCGTTGCTCGCCGGAACGGGCGCGACCCAGACCGAGCCATCTGCTGCGGCGGCGATAGGCTGCGCGCTACTAAAACCCATGAGGGATCCGCTGGAGATTCCGGGGCAGGAATGCAAGGCGGAGAGCGAACCGAGCGTTGGACCCAGCGAGGTCGCTGAAACGACGTTTGCCGCAACCAGGCTGGGGTTGCCCGAAGAACTCGCGAGCGTCATCCAGGCGAGCGTGCCCGAGGGGGTGAGCGCGACCTGCTGTACCGACGCCGAACTCGTTCCGGCAAAGAGCGTGCTCACCGTCGGCGATGCAAATGGGCTGTTGACGGCAAAGAGCGAGCTATAG
Source organism: bacterium (assembly GCA_021794205.1). GTDB lineage: Bacteria > Vulcanimicrobiota > Vulcanimicrobiia > Vulcanimicrobiales > Vulcanimicrobiaceae > JABEUX01. Next base: position 34,308 of record JAJYRH010000019.1, on the reverse strand, counting down.
ATATTTTGGAACTGATTGGCGACGATGAGAATATCCCCGGCGAGCGGACCGTTATCGACCGCCTCGATATCGGCGATCGTTGAAAGCGAGGCGGCGGCGAACAAGCTGGAAACCGAGACCGATTTTTCCAGCGTACCATTCGCAGCGGCATACTCATTGAGATAACCGGTGAACGAATCGTAGAGCCAGATGTTCCCGCTGGAATCGGCGGAGAGATTGATTCCCGTGGTGCCGAGTGAAGGCAGAGTCAAGGCGAGCTGCGTACCGGTCGGGGCGAGCCCTTGGCTTCCCGTTGGAAGGCCGTACTCGGCGACCTGATTCGTCGCGTTATCCGCTACCCAGATATTCCCAGACGAATCGACGACCGACCCTTGAAAATTGAGCGCTGCGGCATTGGTATTGCCGATGAGGGAATCGATTGGCGTGGAGAGACTGCCCGTTCCGGCGCCGGTAAAGGGCGGCGCGTAGTAGAGGGTCGCGCCCGAGGTCGGCTGCAATGCAAAGCCCGCTAAGCCGTCGATCGGCCCCGCATTTGCATAGCTTCCCCACAGCTCTTGAATTGGTTGGACGGAAAGCAGCGCACTCGTCGGGCCGAGCCCCGAGCCGCCGGGCGGCGTCGCCGTCGCGGTGAGCGAGAGCGGCGAGCTATTCCACGCGACGACTTGAACGGCGAACTCGTTCGGATTTCCCGTATTCGGCGTGACGACGGTGTCGTGTGCGCTGTCGGCGGCGAGCGCGACGCTCGGTGCGCCTTGGCCGACGATGATATTTCCCGCCGCGTCGACGGGTTCGACGAGAAAATCGACCGGCGACATGCCGATGATATCGTAGGTCGCGCCGTCCGCCGTGACGTGCGTTTGCGAGGGCAGCGGCGTGACGGCGAGTCCGGCGGGAATCGCGTCGAGCGACGCATTAATCGCGGTCGCGTTTCCAAGATTTGCAGCGGTCCCGGCGGCGACGACTTCACCCGGGAGCGTCGCTTGCGACAATTCGCTGCTTGCGGCGAACGTGCCCGACGTAGGAGGCGCGGCCCAGGTGGTGATGCCGACGGTATAGGTTCCCGGAGCCAACGAAACGGCGACCGAGCAGAAGCGATAACCGTTGCTTTGAATCGCGCAAACGCTCGGTGACGACACGGCGAAGCTCGCCTGCGGCGTCTCGAGCTGCGCGGGCGTAAACGTTTGGTTCACGCCGGAGAGATAACTGATGCCGATGTATTGGGTGTCGGGCGAGACGTATTTCGGGGAACGACGATTCGCTTGGAGTGCCGGGCTGGGAACCTGCAACGAAAGCGAGAGCGTCCCGTTCCCGCCGACCGCGGGTATCGCATGCGAGGGCATGCCGTTCCCCGCGCCGCTCCCGCCGCCGCAACCGGCGAGCAGCGCGAATGCGAGCCCCGATGCCGCGAGTTCGCGGCGAAGATTTTTAAGATGTTTGAGAATGTTGCGTCGAATCCGTCTCATTGCAGAACCACCTCGCCGATCTTGAGCGTTGCAGCTTCGGTAAACCAGAGATTTCCGTCGGGGCCGACGATGATATCGAATGGGTCGGCTGCAGCGGTGGGAATTGCGAACGCGGTCGCGGCGCCCGACGTCGTAACGCGATCGATCGAATTATTCGCCGGATCGGTCACCCAAAGATTGCCGTCGGGGCCGGCGATCACCGTATAGTGCTCGGTAAAAAACGAGGGCGGAGTTCCCGTAATCGTTGGAAGGGGATATTCGCCGAGGATGCAGTTTCCCGGTGAAATTGCAGCGATGTATCGGCGATCGCTTTCGACGACCCAAAGGTTACCATCGCTTCCGAGTGCGAGCCCGTCGAGGACGATCGTTCCGGTGTCGGTAGAATGTTGCGACGTGTTCGTGCAATAGGTGAGCGTTTTGAAGTCGGTCGGTAAAACGATCGATCCGCTGCTCGGAGGGAGGACGGATTCGAGCCCGGGGTCTCCCGTGCCGCTGAGCGTGCCCGTCGCCGTCGGTTCGCCCGAGAAACCGATGGTCGCCTGCGAAAGATTTGAGAGCACCCCATTTAAGGCGTTCCAGGCCGAACCGATCGGCTGTAAGACTTGCGGAGTTCCGACGAGTTCGAAGTTTACGAGGCCGAACGAGCTTGCGACGAAGGGGCCGGGTTGCGGGATCGACCCCCCAACCGGCGTCGCCGTGCACGAAGTGCCCGAGCACGACGCGCTATAAATGGCGTTCGAGTTGTCGTCATCGAACATCAGTGCTCCGTTCGCTGCAGTTACGTAGAGCGGGAAGGGGCTACTGTAACCGGCGATGCTCGACGACACGATTCCGCAACTCGTCGGGCTTCCCGGAATGCATGCGCTCGGCGCGAAACTTCCGATGCCGCCAATCGCGCCTTCGGTAAAATAAATATGCGTTCCGTTCGGGCCGGCGCTTAGGCCGAGCAGTTCGTCACCAAGCCCCGTAGGCGAAGTTGTGAAAACGGTATAATCGGCCACGGTGTGCGGGGGCACGTTGATGCCGCCGCCGCTTTGCGGCGTCACGTCGAAGGGCTGTTTGACGTCGACGCCGTTCGCGTCGGAGATCGCGAGCGAGCCGCCGGTGCCCAGCCCGGTTGGCGCGACGTTGAATGCAACGCTTCCCGACGTTGTCGAACAGGAGAGCGTCGTCGCGCCGGTCGTCGGCGGAAGTGCACCGGGGCAGGCCGCTTCGAACGTTCCGCCCGATGATGCCGCCGTCGCGGTGAAGGTGAGCGTCGTTGCATTCGCCTCCGTTGCCGTCACCGTAAACGGAATGCCGACCGTCGCGTTTGCGAGCGAGATCGAGGACGTCGCTTGCAGCGGTGCGATAGCGACCGTCGTCGCGCCGCTTCCGCTGCCGAGCGCGAGCGTTCCCGGAGCGGGCGAGGCGGCGGTGTAAAACGCCGCGCCGCTATATTTCAGCGTGACCGTCGCCGGCACCGCGACGATCGTTGTGCCGCTCGCATTCGCGCTCGGCGAGATCGTATCGGAGAGCGTGCCGCCGCTGGGATCGGTCAATGCGATGGGAATCGGCGTCGCGAGCGGCCCGACGATCATATTGCCGGAGGCGTCCTTCGCGACGATGGAGACGGTGAGCGTGCGCGCGGTGCCGTCGGCGGGTGGAACCCACGTACCCGCTGTGGTGAGCGCGGAGCCGTCGCTCTGCGGCCCCGGCGAGGGTTCGACTAACGCGGTGCTCGCGGTGACGCCCCCGAGCACGAGCGGTGTCGTGACCGTGGTCGTTCCCGTCGGATTCACCGCGACGGTGATGCTCCCCGACGAGAGCAGCGCGCCGCTGCTGTCGTAGGCTTGAATGAGGAAGGTGTCGTTCCCGGCGACCGCGCCGACGGTGGCGGTGCAGCTGAATCCACCGTTGACGACTGCGGTGCAACTGCCTTGCCCGGGAACGACCGCAATCGTCGTCGGCGGTACCGTCGGATTCGGCGGGGCGCCGTTGACTGCGGTGATGGTGATCGTTACCGAGGTCGTGCTCGACGAGAGATACTTCGGGGAGCGCGCGCCGCTCGCGGTAGAGGGAGCGGGAAAGTGCAACGTGAGCGCGGCGCTTGGGCCGACGCTACCGCTCGATGGATGGTTGGTTGCCGGGAGCGAACCGCTGCCTCCACCGCCGCAGGCTACGAGCGCTGCAGCAGCGGCGAGAAAAAGTAGTGCGAACGTAGAGCGCATAGAACGTCCTCCCCGGGCCGGGAAACTTCGTCTTTTCGAGGCGCGCCCCTACACGTCGTGAGGCTTGTCGTTCGCGCGTTGGCGGGCAGAAGGGAGCGTTGTCATCCCGAGTAGCCGCCCCTTCGACTCGCTCCGCTCGCTCAGGACAGGCTCGGCGGCGTATCGAGGGAGCGTTGTCATCCCGAGTAGCCGCCCCTTCGACTCGCTACGCTCGCTCAGGACAGGCTCGGCGGCGTATCGAGGGAACGTGCGCGCGGCGCCTCGATACGGCTGCTACGCAGCCTACTCGGCGTGACAACGCTCTACTCGGCGTGACAATGACGCGCCGCCTCGATACGGCTGCTACGCAGCCTACTCGGCGTGACAAAGCTCTACTCGGCGTGACAATGACGCGCCGCCTCGATACGGGCGCAAGCGCCCTACTCGGCGTGACAAAGCTCTACTCGGCGTGACAAAGCTCTACTCGGCGTGACAAACCACTGGAGGGGCGATCTCGCTGCGGCCCCGGCGGTGCATGCGCGGCTCGATATTCGTTGCGACCCAGAGATAGAGCGTCGGAATCACCAACAACGAGAGCGTCGTCGAAACGATCAACCCGCCGATAACGACGGTGCCGAGCGGCGCCTGCGTCTGGCTGCCCTGTTCGATGCCGATCGCGATCGGCAACATGCCGCCGACGGTTGCGAGCGTCGTCATGACGATCGGCCGCAAACGCAGCGGCGCCGCCTGCAGCACCGCGTCGCGCGCGCTCAAGCCGCGCGAGCGCAAGCGGTTCGTAAATTCGACGACCAGAATCGCGTTCTTCACCACGATGCCGACGAGCATCAAGACGCCGATGAACGCGGTGAGGCCGAAAGAACGGTGCGTCAACAGCAGCGCGAGCACGACGCCGATGCTCGCGAGCGGCACCGCGAGCATGATGACCAACGGATGCAAGAGCGATTCGAATTGTGCCGCGAGCAGCATGTAGACGAGCAGAATGGCGAGCGCGACGATGAGCCCGAGGCTGGAAAAAGTGTTCGCCTGATCGGTCACCGATTGCCCGAACTGCCAGCTATATCCCGGCGGTAACGTGACGTGCGACATTGCGGCGGTCGCTTCATCGACGACCTGCCCGAGCGGCGCATTGAGGAGCGTCGCGGTGACATCCATCTCGCGCTGCTTATTCTGGCGCGTGATCTCCGATGGCCCGACGCCGAAGGTGAGGTTCGCGAGTTCGCCGAGCGGCATCGTCGGCAGCGTCGTTTGGCTCAGCGGCGCGCTCGGCGTGACACTCTGCGCAAGTGCGCTGGAGGTCGTTGCGAGCGGCACTCCGAGCATGGCAATCGCTCCCTCGCTGCGCCGTTGCGTGGGCGGCAACTGCACGACGATAGGGTACTGCGTGCCGTCGATCTGTAGGTAGGAAGCGATGCTGCCCGCCGTCGCGGTGTCGATGGTCTGCGAGATCGCGGCGGTTGAGACGCCGAGCCGGGCGGCGGTGGTGCGTTTGATATTGACGTCGAGTTCGGGCTGCGTTGCGGTGATGCCGAGATCGGGGCGCGAGATGCCGCGAATCCCTTCCACGGCGGGCAACACTTGGTCTTTCGCGATCGAGTAGAGTTTCGTGAAGCTCGGCCCGTAGATTTGAATGTCGAGGTCGCTCTGGCCGCGCGAGATGATATTCGAAACGATATCGACGGTGTGCCCGAACGAGAGCAGCCCCGGAATCGTCGAGAGCTTTTTCTGCCATTGCGCGACGTACGCTGCCGCCGCGTCGCCGACGACGTTGGGTTTGAGCGTGACCGAGAGCGTCGCTTGATTGGTGACCGGGAGCGCGTTGAAGAGCCCCTGCGTGCCGACGATGATGCCGACGTTCTGCACGCGCGGATCGCGGAGCATCTCGTTTTCGATCTTGCGCACTTCGGCGTTGGTAATCGCGAGCGCGGTGCCGTTGGGCGTGCGCAGGAAGAAGCGCACGTAGCGAGAGTTCGAGGGCGGAAAGGTCTCGGTGGGAATGAGGCCGAGCTTGACGACGCCGACCGTCGCGACCACGAGCAGCAGCGCGAGCCCGGCGACGAGGCGCGGGCGGTCGACGGCGTGCGCGAGCAACGAACGGTAGGTGCGCTCGAAGCGCGCGTACTGCGTTTCAAAGCGGGCGGCGAAGCGTTTGAACGGATCGCGCGAGACTTTGCCGTTGCCGGCACCGTTCGCGTGCGTGCCCTCGACGGCGGTGATCTCGTTCCCGACGAGCGAGCTCAGCATCGGCACCTGCGTCACGGCGACCAGCAGCGAGAGCGCAACGGCGACCATCACCATCACCGCAAAGGGCGTGAAGATGAGCCCTTGTAAGCCCGGGATCAGCACGAGCGGAACGAAGACGGTGATCACCGTGATCGACGATGCGATGACGGCGGTGAGAATCTCGCCGGTCGCATCGATGGAGGCGGTCTTTGCATCTTTGCCCATCGATCGATGGCGCGCGATATTTTCGATGACGACGATTGCGTCGTCAACGATCAATCCGACCGCGAGCGCGAGCCCGCCGAGCGTCATCACGTTGAGCGAATAGCCGAAGACGTACGCGCCGAAGAGCGTGCCGAGCACGCTGATCGGCAGCGAGACCGCGACCACCAACGTCGAGCGCCACGAATGGAGGAAGAGGAAGATGACGAGCACCGCGAGGATCGCACCGTAGATCGCCGTGTGTTCGAGTGCGTTCACCGCTTGCAGAATGAAGGTGCGCTGCCCGAAGACGATGCCGATATGCATGCCGGGATAGCGCTGTTCGAGCTGCGCGATTTTGCCGTAGATCCCGGCGGCGGTCGCGACGATATTGGCGTCGGGTTGGGCGTTGATGGTGATGCCGAGCGCGGGCTTGCCGTCGAGCCGTTCGAAGCTGCGCTGCTCTTCGATCGCGTCTTTGATGCTCGCGACATCGTGCAGGTAGATCGGCACGCCGTTCTTGGTGGCGACGACGATATCGCCGATCTGCGCGGCATCTTTGAAGAGCGCGTTCGTGCGAACTTGGTATTCGTTGGTGCCGACGCGGATGATGCCGGCGGGGAGATTGACGTTCTCTTGCCCGATGCGCGTGACGATTTGATCGAGCGTGAGCCCGTTCGCTGCGAGCGTGCTCGCGTCGGGCTCTACCATCACCGCGCGCTGCTGATCGACGCCGATGCTCACCTGTGCGACGCCGTTGACGGCGGAGAATTCGTCGGCGATCTGATTGGTGAAGAGCGAGCCGAGATCGCGCAGCGAGTAATTCGGATCGGTGACGTAGCCGCGGATTACGGGCAGCGAGTTCGCGTCGAATTTAAAAATCTGCGGCTGCTGGAGCGTCGGATCGTTGGGGAGCTGGTTGCGGATGCGATCGATCTGCTGCTGCACGTCGACGGCGGCGGTATCGAGATTGGTGCCGTAGTGGAAGGTGGCGCGGACCTGGCTCTGCCCTTGCTCGCTGGTGGAATTGAGCATCTCGATGCCGTTGACGCGGCTGACGGCGTTTTCGATCGGCCGGGTGACCAGCGATTCGATCTGGTAGGGGCCGACGTTGGGGTAGTTGACGGTGACGGTGATCACCGGTGGCGAGAAGCTGGGCAGCAGGGCGACGGGGAGCCGCGGGATGGCGAAGATGCCCAGCACGACGAACGCCAAGGCGATCATCGAGACGGCGACGCGGCGGTTGACGGCGAAACGAGCTAAACCCACAGCCACCAAGTTTCGCTCCTCAGCCTGGATGGGCCCTGAGGGAAATCCGGCCGAGCCCTTGACGGTGGGAGGCTTTCGCGTGATAGACTCTTGGGGTTGTCCGGCGGTGCCCTGAGGCGCCGCTCCACTGCTCGCCGCCTCGATGCGGGGGGCCACCATGCGACGGGCGCTCGCCTGCCGAGGTGTCCGAAGAAGGAAAAAATGAACGACTACGAAGTGACTTACATCTTACGTCCCACCCTCGAAGAGGCCGATGTCGACGCACGCGCGGAAGCGATCGCGGAGATTATCAAGGGACAGGGCGGCGAAATCGTCGCTACCGAAAAGCTCGGAAAGAAGCGCCTCGCCTACGAGATCGACGATCTCCGCGAGGGCTCGTACGTGACGATGCAGTTCCGCTCGACCGCGCCTGCCTCGCACGAACTCGAGCGCCAGCTCGGTCTCCATGAGGATGTGATGCGCGCCCTGGTGGTTCGTCTCGATAAGCGTATGCTCGCGGCGATGGCCGCGATGGCCGCACGCGCCGCCGCCCCCCAGACCACCGAATACCCGAGCGACCGCAACTAAGCGTTCTATACTGCCAGGCACCTGGCACAGGAGCGCGAGAGAATCGCTCGTACACGTTGACTCGGGGCGCGCTGCGCTTCGAGAAGGGGAGATGCATCATGGCTGGTTCGTATAATCGCGTCATTCTCGTCGGGAACCTGACCCGCGACCCCGAGCAGCGCGCGCTGCAGGGCGGGAAAAGCGTGACGAAATTTTCGTTGGCGGTGAATAACCCGCGCAACAAAGAGGAAGTCACCTTCGTCGATATCGTCGCGTGGGATCGCCTCGGCGAGACCTGCAACACCTACCTCAAGAAGGGCAGCAACTGCCTGGTTGAGGGGCGGCTCGTCGTGCGTTCGTACGACGACAAGGACGGCGTGAAACGCAAAGCCGTCGAAGTGGTGATCGACAACATGCAGATGCTCGGCTCGCGCCCGCAAGGCGGAGGCGATGAGTCGCACGACGGCGGCGGTTATTCGCGCCCGGCTGCAAACGCGGCGCCCGCAAGCAACTTCGCGCACGAGGATCTCGACGACGAAATTCCGTTCTGACGGGCGGGCGAACCGAACCTCAGGGGCTTCGCGCGGTGCGCGGGCCCCTTTTCTTTTCCCGACCCGGCCACCGCCTCAGCGAGGCATCCCGGCTCCGAGTGCAGTAGCCGCATCACGGGATACCGAAGCCCGGATCGGGCGCCCTGTGGGCTTCGCCGCCATTCGTTTGGGTGCCGTACATAGGAGAGCTATGCTGACCGGTGAGATTCGCAGCCAGATTGATAGCATTTGGAACGATTTTTGGTCGGGCGGTGTATCCAACCCGCTCTCCGTCATCGAACAAATCACCTATCTGCTCTTTATCAAACGCCTAGGCGAACTTCGGCTAGTGGCGGCTCGTTCACGCCGCAGGCTCAACGAGGCATGCTACGGCGTAACTCTTCGTACCGGAATCGTGGCGTTTCACTCCAACGATGGACGAACTGATTGCAAGCGAGAGTGGCCGCGTGATAAGGATTGGTGCGCCGGATGGCCAAACGGGAGCACACAATGAGCGATCTAACGGGCCCAGGCCACCCAGAAATCCGGCGAAATGAGAACCCCTCAACTTTGGTCGACGAAGTGCGAATTGCGAGAATGGTGTTTGTAGATGTGCTGGCCGAAAATTCGCTTGAGTGCGACACAACCTTTGATGCAATTATGGAGCTTCTAGATTCGTCAGCAGAAAGCCGAATGAAGGCCGCGGGACGAAGCGAGGAATCCATTCGGCAGGCGATATCGAAATTACACGGCGATTGGTTCGAATGGCTACTCTGCATTATTTCGCAACGCGTCCAGTCGACCGAAAACACGAAATACGTAGCCGTTCGATTGCCGAACGTCCTGCGATTCGACTCGAATAAACTATATCAGCCGGGTCTCCAAGAAATGCTGTCAACCCTGAAGGCCGAGGTTCGGCGCGCGGGGGTAGAACTAATATCGTCAAATCCGGATTTCGTCTTAGTTAGCCGTGAAAGGCTCAACGTTGGAAGCACTACCTCGCCCCTCGCGCTCGAGATCATTGACTGGCACGAAAACCGATATCTCGAGCTTAAGGATCAATGCGCATATGACGACATACGAGGCTACCTTGCCGCCAAGTACACTCTAAGGCCTGACAGACGTCTTCAAATCTCTCACGAGGGGAGCCTAATGAAGGCCCTCTACGTGCACCTACAGACACGCCTTTGGAAGACAGAGCCAATAGGGCTGGTATTCCACGCCGTCGCATCCATGGTTGGGACTGCCGATAGAACAGCTCTACACACTGTTGCTACGCATTCCATTACCAGTGTCGGCAGCAAACCTCAAGCAGCCGTAGACGGGGTATTCGAAACTAAGACCGTAGGCGACGCCGAGAAAATGTTTCGCGAGATTTTGAACTCGTAGCATGGTAGCGTCTCGCCAGCCGCTGCAATGTTCCGGCGTTTTTTACAGGCTCGCATGCCCAGAGTACGATCGACGCAATTCCATTTCGTGCCAGCTCGGCAATTTTTGACTTATCTCGTAGCACATTCAGGCGCAGTTTTGTCTCCCAAAACCCGATGTTCGACTTAGGTAGTGCACCCTTAGGGCAGGTATGGCCATGCCAGAAGCAACCATTAACGAACACAGCCAAGTTAAGTCTGGGGATAAACAAATCGGGGCGCCCAGCATACCGGCCGTCATGAATTCGATACCGGACGCCCGCCGTCCAAAGCGCTTTCCGTACTGCCATTTCGGGGGCCGTATTTTTGCCCGTGACTCGGGCCATCATTTGGCTACGGGAAAGGGGCTGGACCGAAGGTCTCCCAGATTTAGTGCCCGAACATCTGTTTGCCACAAGCTAAGTCTCCGAGGGGGCCAATGAACGTCATATCGCTATTTTCAGGAGCCGGCGGCCTGGATATCGGTCTGGAAAACGCTGGCTTTGATACCCGACTCGCTATTGAAATAGACGCAGACTGTCGGGCGACTATTCTTCGGAACCGACCGCACTGGAATCCTAGTAACGTTCACGACGGCGACATCACAAAATTCTCCGCCGCAGAACTCTTGCAGCTTTCGGGCCTACGGCGCGGCGAAGTCGACCTTATCGCGGGCGGCCCTCCGTGTCAGAGCTTCTCGAATATGGGGAAGCGCGGCGGCTTCGGCGATGATCGCGGACAGTTGGTTCGCACGTACTTCGAGATGGTTCTCGCGATTCGGCCCAAAGCTTTCGTGTTCGAGAACGTTCAGGGACTGCTGCAACATCCGGACGTGATTAGCTATATTGAGCGCCAACTCGAGGGCCGCTACGCAGTCGAGATGCGTCTTATCAATGCAGCCGACTTCGGTGTCCCGCAGCTGCGAAAGCGCGTTGTAATTATCGGCGCCCTCGGAGATCAAAAGGTTTGCTTCCCTGCGCCAACGCACGCCGAAGCAGATTCTCTGCTAGGCCTTAGGCCATGGGTCACCGTGCGCGATGCCCTTCAGTCGATACCCATTGAGCGTTTGAAAGCGCCCGACAATATGCATATGCAACATGCGGATCATATGGTTGAGCGCATGCGAATGATTAAACCCGGACAGAATTTTCATTCGTTGCCGATGCGAATGCGACCCGATTGCTGGCGCAACGGGAAGCACCAGGGTGCCGACACATTTGGCAGGCTCGAGTGGGATCGCCCAAGTGTAACAATTCGCACCTGCGGTTACAATCCGACTAAAGGTCGTTATATTCACCCGTCTAAGCACAGAGGCCTTTCCACTCTTGAGATGGCGGCGCTCCAATCGTTCCCGACGGACTATGAATTTGTCGGTAAAATTGGAAGCGTTGGGCGCCAAATCGGAAATGCCGTTCCGCCGCGGTTAGGTGAGGCAATCGGCCATGCAATCGCTCGGCATCTGCGCGCGCGCGCTCGTCGTGCGGCCTAGCGAAGAGCTCCGGCGGGCCCATCGCCCCTTAGCCAACCCGTTAAGTTCGACGGAATAACGGCTTGGAAACGTATGCTCTATGTCACCCCTGGTTTAAAACGGCACGGGTATTGGGCTCAAATGGGACGGGAAGGAATTTCCGAGATTTGCAAGACAATTTTAGTAGCGTCTCGCCGCTTAAGTGAAGGAACTACGGCAAGCAAAAAGATCGTATGATGCTGGTCCGACTTCGTAGAAATCTTTTCCTGAGCAGCGGGCGCGGTGCGATGGCCAAGGCGCTCTTCGCTCACTTCAACGGGGAGGCTAATCGAAGTCCCCCTGACGCTCGCCCATAGCCGCACTGCTCGCTCCGTTCATTTCGGTGTGCGTTTGGTACGCGTAGCGTTGGGTAGGGCGGCATCCTGGAGATCGCGACCGAGCGGATCGGCCTGTGCGACGGCATCGAGATCGCAATCGAGCCCGAGAACGTGCAGAGCGGCGACGTAGGCGCCGATCGTCACCCCCATGCCGCCACGCTCGACGCTGCGCAGGGTCATCAGCGACATGCCTGCCCGCTCCGCAGTGAGCTTCGCCGAGAGCCGCCGGCGGAGCCGGGCCGTGCGGATGCGTTCGCCGAGGCGGGCGAGACGGCGCTCCAGCGGTGGCAGCAGAGGGGCTATACGCTTAGACATGCTGTTATTCTAGCAGAAAATGGCACAAGTGGCTAAAATAATAGCAACATTATGTTCTGGGCCACGGCAGCCATCGTTCGACTGCTACGTCCCGGAATTACGGATGTCGCTGTAGCCCGACGATTGGGATAAGTGATGAAGGACGCGATGGCATCCTTGAATCCCGCTATGGAGTGACAGATTATGCTAAAAGTGCTATATTGTGCCTGAGGCACGCAGGGTTAAACCCATCGTCTGGGTCGCCTCGGCGAAGCGCGACCTCAAGGAGATGCCAGAGGACGTTCAGGACGAGGTCGGCTACGCGCTGGAGCAGGTGCAGCGCGGAGAAACTCCGGACAACGCGGATCCGCTCCACGGCAACCTCAGCGGTGTCTTTGAAATCAAGAGCGACGACGAAGATGGCGCAACCTATCGCACCGTATACACCACGAAAATTGGCGACGTGGTCTACGTCCTCGACGCATTCAAGAAAAAATCGAAAAAAGGGGACTCTACTCCGAAGACCGATCTCGACCGGGTCGAACAACGCCTGAAATGGGCGAGGGAACATCATGCAAAGCAAAAGTAACGAACGCGAAGTTGAGTTCGAAGTCGGAAGCGGAAACGTTTTCGCCGACCTTGATTTGGGAAACCCCGAAGAGCGCCGGCTCAAGGCGGCCCTCATGCGCGCGATCAACCGCGAAATCAAAACTCGCAAGCTGAATCAAACCGTGGCTGCGGAGTTCATAGGCCTGACGCAGCCCGACGTTTCCCGAATTTCTCGCGGTCAGGGGCGGACCTTTTCGGTGGAACGATTGCTCGATGTCCTTAAAAAACTCAATGTCGATGTCGAAATCACGATGCAGCACGGCACCGGGCAACTGCTCGTGCGCGAACTTGTATAACCGTTTCGTCGGTAGCTACGTGCTCGGATAGGTATTGCCGATGGCCGCGTTTTTGTCGTTGGCTCTCGCCGCCTACCGATTCCGAGGCTAAATCGCTCGATGCTCCTGTGACATCTGCACCATGCCTGGGCGGGAACTCCGCTTAACGACGGCCGGAAGGCGCTGACGGCCCCGCACCTAAGGTACGCCGAATGGAATTACCGTTATCGGTCCTGTTGTCTCGCGCGCTCGTCGCATTTGCCGTCGAATTCGAAAGCAAGATGCCGCCGCAAGCCCCGTCGCTTGCGATGTGGTCGAACGTGTTGCAATTCGTCGACGGCGATGGCGTGACGATGACGGAACTACTCTCGCGGTCAGGGCTGTCGAACGCGGCGATGAAAAGCATGGTCGCGTGTATGGAACGCCACGGATGGGTCGAGAAAACGTTGCACGGCGACGCAGAGCGTATTCGACTGACGACGCGAGGTTCTGCTTTGCTGCCGAGATGGTCCGCCGTTGCGGCCGAACTCGAGCGCGATTGGACCGCACGTTATGGTACGGACATTGCGTTGTTGCGGACGTCCCTCAAGCGTCTTGTTGCCAATCTCCCGGATGGGCTCGCAAACTTTCCGATCCCGCTTCCCAACCGTGGGGCCCACCCCACCGGCGAATAGGCTCAAAATTCTCTTGCGATTCCGATTCCAGCCACTCCCGCTTAGAGAAAGCGTCCGCGGACAGTTCCTTGAAAAGAACGATCGGATAAGGAACAGCGGATGAAATGACTTCTAACACTTGGAGCCAATGAGTCGGAGGTGAGAGAACATGGGAAAGATCGTCTTTGGAATGATGCAGTCCCTCGACGGCTACGTTGCCGGCATTAATGGCGAGCTCGAGCCGCCGCTTCACGCGCCACCGGGCATTGCACTCTTTCGTTATTGGATCGATCACGTTCGCAAACTCGCGGGCATGCTGTACGGCCGTCGCATGTACGAGGTAATGCGCTATTGGGACGAGGATCGTCCGGAGTGGGACGCGGCCGAGCACGAGTTCGCAAAGGCGTGGCGGGCGCAACCAAAATGGGTTGCATCACGCACGCTGCGGTCGGTCGGCGCCAACGCTTCGCTTGTCGGGGACGACCTCGACGGTTTCGTGCGTCGGCTGAAGACGGAGGTCGACGGCGTGATCGATATTGCCGGGCCCGATCTAGCCGCGAGTCTCACAGACCTCGGTCTTATCGACGAGTATCATCTCTACTTTCGTCCGTTTGTTCTTGGTCGCGGCAAACCGTACTTCGCCGGTGCTCGCCCCCCACTTCGACTCGTCGGCACCAATCCTGTCGGCGAGGACGCGGTCAAGCTTTCGTACGTTCCTGCCTGACAACGCTTATCGCAGGGCTGGTTCAAGAACCTTGGTTTCGATCTGGTCGATCTCTTACTGAGTCCTTTTCCGGCACGGGCAATGGGGCGTTCAAGCGCGAAGCCGGCCTGGTTCCGTGCATATCGTTCGCTTATCAACGGACGCAGCGCGATGGCCAAGGCGCTCTTCGCCCATAGCCGCCTTGCTTAGGGATCGTGGGCATCTTGCGGCTGGCCGCAGCCGGTGCGAGGCACGCAGGAACCGGTAGCGAAGGCCTCCGCTATGAACCGCTTTGCTTTCGTCACGACATCGGCGGCGGGCGCTCTCGCAGCCTCGGCAAAATCGGTCTCGGCGCTCGCCGCCTCCGGCCTCGGGGGAGATTGGGAGTGCACCGCGAGCGGTGAAGGATCGTGCGGAGATTCCGTCGGGCGCTTTAAACTCACGCTCACGCAATCGGGCGATACCATTACCGGATCGTACTACGGTGGGACCGCTTCACTCGCGGGCGCGCTCGAAGGCAACGTGCTGCGCGGCACCTGGAAAGAGAGCGACGGAACCGGCACGCTTCGTTTCATTTTTTCCGACGACGGCAAATCGTTCGAAGGGAGCTGGAACATTCCCGGCTCGAGCTCAGCGGGCGGCTGGAGCGGCGAGCGGAGCAGTTAGCTCGCTACGTTCCCGGCGACGCTTTCGCTGCTACGTCCTCGGAGTTACCTGATCGCAGGCGCCGTAATACCGAGCTTGCGAAGTTGTTCTGCAATCGGATTCTTCGAACTGTAATACCCCGTGATGTCGGCACGGACGATTCCGTGCCCGTCGATCACAAACGTATGCGGCAGCGCAAGAAATGCTGACGTCGTTTGGCCCGACGGCGAAGCGGTTGCGTGCGGCGAAGCGGCTCCTACCGGCGAAAGCACGACGTGATGCGCCGAAGCGTACGCGAGGCATTGGGCATCGGTGTGTCCTGTGCAATAGGCCGCCACCTTCGACAGGATCGGACGAACGAACGCCGGGAGTTTATCGCCTGACTGCGCGACCATCGCGGGGAGCATCGCGGGCGTGATTCCGTTGAGATGAATCGTCATGTTCGGATCCGGCGCGGTTGGCGTGACGGGCGGAAGCGCGTGGTTCGAAGGGCTGTCGCTCACCACCGGAAAGGGAATGCCGTATTTTTTAACGAGCGCTCGCCCGGCGATCGGATTATCTTCATAATCGACGCCGAGAAAATCGACGCGTCCTTTGAAGCGTTGGTAATCGGCGACGACCTGCGGTAGCTCTTCCACGCAACCCATACACCACGAAGCGAACGCGACCACCACGAGCGGTCGCCCCGCGGAGGCCGGAAGCCCAACTGCGGGCTTTCCAACCCGCAGCGCGCTCAGGTGAAAAGGTGCTCGCGGCATCGTCGCAAGCAGCAATACGGCGAGCGATGCGATCGTTACA
The DNA here is from genome assembly GCA_021794205.1 of bacterium. Lineage (GTDB taxonomy): Bacteria > Vulcanimicrobiota > Vulcanimicrobiia > Vulcanimicrobiales > Vulcanimicrobiaceae > JABEUX01. The sequence goes on along the minus strand of JAJYRH010000019.1, from coordinate 18,641 downwards.
AAACGCAATTTCATGTTGCGATATTCGCCGGAGGGCGATGGCTTCCCGGCGTTACGAGCGCGGCGTTTGCAGGGGGCGGATGACGATCCGCGTCGTGCTGCCGTCGCTCCCCTGTATCGTAATGCGCATCGTGCGCACGGGCCGTGCGTTCTCCTGAATCAAACCGAACTCGAGGCGTTCGCGCCCGTCGGCCGGCAGCGTGAGGCGGGCCTGCATCGGCATGCAGACTCTCTCGGTGCAGAACGCGGCGATCCAGCCGTTCGGAAGGCCCTGCGCCGATAGCGTTAGGCGCTCGTTTGCACGCCCGGCAACGCGCAGCTCGTAGCGATAGGCTTCGCCGCTCACCGTCGGGAGGTTTTTGCCGTGCCACGGAGAGAGCGTTAACGTCACCATCTATCGCGATCCGTCGATCGTAATGTCGCCGCTTGCGGTGAAGAGCTTCACCGTGCTGCTCCCGGTACCGAGCCGAGCCGAGAGGCTCCGCGATGTGTACGTTACTCGCGCGTGAATTCCGAGATTCGTGCGGATGGATCCCGAGGACGTTCTCGCCTTCAGGAGCAGCGATGGGTTTCGCGGCAGGAAGAGCGAGACGTCGCCGCTGCTGCTCGAGAGGTTCGCCTTCGTCAGCGCACTCGTCGAGGCATCGCGCATGCTCACATCTCCGCTCGACGTGACGGCGACGACCGTGCCTTCGACATTTTGCAACGAGATATCGCCCGATGAGTCGGCTATCGAGACGGTGTCGTTGCGCGAGGCGGCGGCGCCGTCGATTTGAATGTCTCCGCTCGCGGTGGAGGCACTGACGCTCGCCGCCATGCCTCGAACCTGCACGTCGCCCGAGGATGTGTGCAGCGCGAGTGCGGTGTTCGCCGGAAGGGTGATCCGAAACGAGATATCGCCGCACGTCCACTGACATTTGGGCTGAAATATCGTTGCGAGATGAACCGCACGCGCGCCGATCCGTCGATCGACGTGCATTTGAGCGAGTTGTGCCTGCGAAGGCGCGCGTTTAATAACGGTCACCTCAATTTCGCGCTGCGTGCCGCCGACGACGGTAATATCGCCGCTATTGGTACGCACGTCGAGCGGAAGTTGCTGGCCGACCGGAATCGAGAAGTGTTCGGTCGATTTCACCATCGGCGATCCGCCGAAATGCATGCCGAAGATCGTAATAGCGAAGAGCGCAGCGGGTAGCGTCACAGTAGTCCTCCTAGCGTAGCGTTTCTCGATCTACGGCGCGGGAGCACATTTTGTTTCAAGAGGATCTCCTGGTTACGGTTGGGTGAGCGGGCGATAGCGTTCGAAAAAAAGGAGCTCGGTCGTTCCCGTTGCCGCGGCATCAAAGCGGAGAAAGCCGCACTTTTCGGCGACGCGAATCGACGCGGCGTTGCGCGCATCGATGAGGCAGACCGTGCGCTCCGAGCGAAGGTGCCCGTCGCCCCACGCCGTGGCTGCGCGCACCGCTTCGGTCGCCAAACCCTTGCCGCGTGCATCGTCGGCGAGCGCCCAACCCAACTCGGGGATCCCCTGCATCGTTGCGGCGATCTCGCGTTTGAAATCGGCGAAGCCGAGTTCGCCGATGAACCGTCCGGTCGACGTTTCTTCGATCGCCCAGTACCCGAAGCCCAAAAACTCCCAGAGCCCGACGTAGCCGCGCATGCGTGCCCACGTTTGCAGGCGCGTCGAGGGCGCTCCGATATACGCCGTCACCGCAGGGTCCGCCCACATCGCCGCGCAGGCCTCGAAATCGTCGGGCCGGTGCGCGCGCAGGCGCAGGCGCGGGGTCTCGATGGTCGGCGCACGTTCGAAACGCATACCGCGTGACGTTATGGCACGAAAGGCGCGCTCCTATGCGGCGCTGCAAAAGGGAACCGCCGCCGCCCACCGCAAGTGCCGCCTATGAGCATCTCGGAGTTCTACGATCGCGCCGACGCCCTGGAGATGGCGCGCGCGGTCCGCGCCGGCGAGGTGACGCCGCGCGAACTGCTCGACGAAGCGATCGCGCGCGCCGAGCGCGTGAATCCGCACCTCAACGCCATCGCCGCACGCCGCTATGAAGACGCGCGCGTCGACGCCGAACGGAGCGGGCGCGACGGCTCCTTCGCCGGGGTTCCCTTCGTCGCCAAGGATCTCGGCCCGCAGCTCGCCGGGTTGCCGATGACGATGGGCAGCCGGTATTTCGCGCGCTACGTTCCTACCGAGGATCACGAGTTTTTTCGGCGCGCAAAACGCACCGGAGCGATCGTCTTCGCAAAGACGACGACTCCGGAATTCGGGCTCTCGCCGTTCACCGAAACCGTGCTCTTCGGTGCGACGCGCAATCCGTGGGACCTCACGCGCACGCCCGGCGGTTCGAGCGGCGGCAGCGCCGCGCTCTGCGCCGCGGGCGTCGTTCCGATCGCGCACGGCAACGATATGGGCGGCTCGATCCGCATTCCCGCGAGCTGCACCGGCCTCTTCGGGCTCAAGCCGAGCCGCGGGCGCACGCCCGGTGTCGGCGGCGTTATCGGGCACGCCAATATCGACCACGCCATTTCGCGCAGCGTGCGCGACAGCGCCGCGATGCTCGATGCGCTGCGCTCCGATGACGGCGCGCGCTTTCTCCCCGAAGTCGCGCGCGATCCGAAACCGTTGCGCATCGCGGTCATGCGCGGCCCGCTCCTCGGGCACGGCTACTCCGCAGAGTCGCTCGAAGCGCTCGACGCTGCGGCGGAACTCTGCGCCTCGCTCGGGCACAGCGTCGTCGACGACGAACCGCAGGGCATCGATTACGACGCGATGTCGTACGCGTTGCTGCTGCTCTTCGCGAGCAATACCGGCTGGATTCTCGGCGCGGGAAATCCCACGCCGCAACGCCGTTTGCGCGGCGACGATATCGAGCCGATCGCCGCGGCGATGCTCGCGATCGCGCGCACGATCGCCCTCGACGAACTCACCACCGCCGTCGTCGACCAACAAAAATTGACCGCCGCCTACGATGCGTTCCTCGAGCGCTACGACGTCGTGCTCACGCCGACGCTCGCCGCGCCGCCGGTCCGCATCGGCGAACTCGCGCTCACGCGCTTCGAGGTGATGCAGGTTGGGCTGCTCACGCATCTGCGCGCGCCGGCGCTCATCGGCAAAGCCGCGCGCGATATCGCCGGGCGCATGTTCGATTGGCTGCCCTCGACCCCCATCTTCAATCTCACCGGGCAGCCCGCGATGTCGGTGCCGCTGCATTGGAGCGCCGAGGGGCTGCCGGTCGGCGTGCAGTTCGCCGCCCGCCGCAACGACGAGGCGACCCTCTTCGCCCTCGCCGGGCAGCTCGAACGGGCGCAGCCCTGGCACGCCCGTCGCCCGCCGCTCTCCAGCTCTGCCACCCTGTTGGCACAGTAGGGCGAGAAAATGCCTCCATGAGAGGCGCAGGTCGCTTGCCGATGCCCCGGGAGGGTGCTAGACTCTTTGGGTTGCCCTTGTGGGCACTTGTACGTGCGTTTTCGCACGAACGCTCTTGCCCTGCCGCTAGAGGTCAGGGTCGTCCGGGTCTGCATCCGGCGTCCAGAGGAGTCATTCGGTTGAGTCAGTTTGAGGCTTCCCTGCGGCGTGGCTGCGGATCACCAGATCTGCGAACGAAAGGCTGAACCGATGTCAACCCCAACCAAAGTCAAACGCGCGACCAAAGATCGCCGTCCGAAGAAGAAACCGTGCTCGCTCTGCATTGAGAAAGCGGTCGACGTCGTCTATCGCGATGTGAGCCGCCTGCGGAAATACGTCTCGGAGCGCGGCAAGATCGTTCCGCGTCGCATCTCGGGCGCATGCTCGAAGCATCAGCGGATGGTCACCGTCGCCGTGAAGCGCGCGCGCGTTATCGCCTTTCTCCCCTTCGTTGCGGAGTAGGCGGCGCTATAGTGAAAGTCATCCTCTCCCAGGACGTCAAAACGCTCGGTAAGACCGGCGATGTCGTCGACGTCGCCGAGGGCTACGGCCGCAACTACTTGCTGCCGCGCGGCCTCGCCGCCGAAGCGAGCAAAGGCGCGATCGCGCAGCTCGGGCAGCAGCGTGCCGCCGCCGCCAAACGCGAAGCGAGTGCGCTCGCCGATGCCGAGGCGCTCGCGCAGCGGATCGCCGAGGCGAAGATCGCGGTCCCCGCAAAGGCGGGCGGCAACGGCAAGCTCTTCGGTGCGGTCACCAATGCCGATATCGCCGAAGCGCTCGAACGCGAACTCGCGGTCGCCGTCGACAAGCATAAAATCGAGATCAAGGCGCAGATCAAGGCGCTCGGGTCCTACCCGGTGGAAATTAAGTTGCATCGCAACGTCACCGCGAAGGGCACCGTGAGCGTCGTCGCGGCCTAACCGAAAGCGCAGCGAGATGGCGTCGGGCGCCGATACGCGCACCGAGCAACGCCTCCGTCGGCGCGTCGGTGCTGAAGAAGAGCTGCTGCGCCACGTCGGCGCGCTGCTCGATCTTCTCGCCGGAGCGATCGGGCAAGACCAAGTCGTTCTGCGCGCCGGAAAAGTCAGCGCGCTCAAATTACTCCGCTCGGCCACCCTGCCCGATCGCCTCTGTGCGCTCGGGCGCTTGGTCTTTGAGGATCCGACGCTCGAACGGGTGACCACGCGCGCCGCGCAGCGCAAAGCGATCGCCGAGATCGAAGAAGCGCTCGCCGAGTTGCTCGCGCAGCGCTCGGTCGAAGATGCGATCGATCGCAAGGTCAACGAAAAAGTCAGTGCGCGCCACCAGAGCTATCTCAACGATCTCAAGATCGAAGCGCTGCGCGAAGACGGCGGCCCCGAGACGCCGGCGACGCAAGCAAAACTCGCCGAACTCGATGCGCTCTCCTCGCGTAAGCTCGCGCTCGACGCGATGGCGCGCCTGCGCCCGGCGCACCTGCGCGATCTCGTCGGGCAAGATGAAGCGGTCGCCGCGCTCATTGCGAAAATCTCCTCGCCCTACCCGCAGCACGTCATTCTCTACGGCCCGCCCGGCGTCGGCAAAACTACCGCCGCGCGCCTCGCGCTCGAAGCGGCGAAAGCGCGCCCCTACGCACCCTTTGCCAAAGATGCCCCGTTCGTCGAAGCGAACGGCACGACGCTGCGCTGGGATCCGCGCGAGACGACCAACCCGCTGCTGGGCAGCGTTCACGATCCCATCTATCAAGGCAGTCGGCGCGAATTCGCCGAGAGCGGCATCCCCGAACCGAAACTCGGGCTCGTCTCGCGCGCGCACGGCGGCGTGCTCTTCATCGACGAGATCGGCGAGCTCGATCCGGTGCTGCAAACGCGCTTGCTCAAGGTGCTCGAAGATAAACGCGTGCATTTCGAATCCTCGTACTTCGACGAGAGCGCGCCGAACGTTCCCGAATACGTGAAGCGCCTCTTCCGCGAAGGCGCTCCCGCCGATTTCATTCTCATCGGCGCCACGACGCGGGAACCCGAGGAGATCGACCCAGCGATTCGCTCGCGCTGCGCGGAGCTCTATTTCTCGCCGCTCACGCAGAACCAAATCGTCACCATCGCGCAGGCGGCGATGCGCAGGCTCGGCGCGACCGGCGCGCGCGGCATCGCGCAGCAGATCGCAACCTACACGATCGAAGGGCGCAAAGCGGTGCAACTCGTCGCCGACGCCTACGGCGTCGCGCTCGCGCGCAGCAGCGCCGGCAAACGGCGCGCCGATGCGCTCCCCGCGCACGTCAACATCACGCAAGAGGATCTGCAGGCGGTTCTGCGCAGCGGCCGCTTCGTCGCACACACGCCCGCGCGGGCGCGGTCGCGCCGCGAGGTCGGCAAAGCCTTCGGGCTCGGCGTGCTCCACCACGTCGGGAGCCTCATCGAGATCGAAGCGCTCGCCTTTCCCGCCTCCGCGCCGGGGAAAGGGAGCGTGCGGTTCAACGAGACCGCCGGCACGATGGCGCGCGACTCGGTCTTCAACGCGGGGAGCGTGCTGCGTGCGCTGCTCGGCACCGATCCCGCCGATTTCGACCTGCACGTCAACGTCATCGGCGGCGGCAATATCGACGGCCCCTCCGCGGGGCTCGCGATTCTGCTCGCGCTCTACTCCGCGCTCGCGCGCGTGCCGTTGCCGCAGGATGTCGCGGTGACCGGCGAACTCTCGCTCGCGGGGAAAGTGCGCGGCGTCGGCGGCGTGGTGGAGAAGCTCTACGCGGCGCGTCAAGCGGGAATGCGCGCGATCGTGCTGCCCGCCGAGAACGCGCGCGAGATCGACGCGCGGCTCTCCGGCATCGAGGTGATCGCCGCACACGATGTCGCCGAAGTCCTGCGTGCCCTGCGCATCAAACGCGCGCCGAAGTTGTTCGCAACAAAGTCGGGAGTTTCGCTTAAGACTCGCAAGCGCTCCACAGCCTCCCGCGGGAACTAGCGGGCTATGAGTTTCGCGCAGCCAGATCTCGGCCGCACCGTCGAGCGTATCCCTCCCCAGAACGTCGACGCCGAACGCGTCTGCATCGGCTCGGTCCTAATCGATCGCGAAATTATGGGGACGATCTCGGAGATCGTGCGCGCTAGCGATTTCTACGTGCACGCGCACGAAACGATATTCTCGGCGCTGCTCGCGCTCTACGAGCGGAACGAACCGCTCGACCGCATCACGCTCGCCGAAGAATTAAAACGTCGCGGTGCGCTCGAACGCGTCGGCGGCCCCGCCTATCTCGGAACGCTCGTCAATTCGGTGCAGACCGCGGCTTCTGCGGCGTACTACGCGAAGCTGGTGCGCGAGAAATCGACGCTGCGCTCGCTGATTCACGCCGGGACCGAGATCGTCCAGACCGGCTTCGAAGCCGAAGAGGATGTCGAAGGCGCGATCGATCGCTCCGAGCAGATGATTTTCGCGATCGGGCAACGGCAGATGGGCGGGGATTTCGCCCACGTCGGCTCGCTGATGAAGCCCGCGCTCGACGAGCTGGAAGAATATTATTATCGGCGCGGCGAGCTCAGCGGCGTCACGACGGGCTTCCCCGATATCGATGCGGTGACCACCGGGTTTAAGCCGGGGAACTTCGTCATCATCGCAGCGCGCCCGGGCATGGGCAAGACCTCGTTTGCGCTGAACATGGCGATGGCGGCGGCGCGCGCGGCGGGGCAGCCGGTCGCGTTCTTCTCGCTGGAAATGTCCAATAGCGAACTCGTGTTGCGTTTACTCTCGGCAACGGTGCGTATTTCGATGCACGATATTCGGCGCGGAAACATCGGCGACAAAGATTGGGGACGCATTCCGAAGGTGATGGACGAACTCGATACGTTGCCGATTTTTCTCGACGATTCGGGCGGCCTGAGCGTCAGCGAGTTGCGCAGCCGCTGCCGGCGTTTGAAGGCGACGCGCGGGCTCGGCGCGGTCTTTATCGATTACCTCCAGCTGCTGCACCCGAGTTCGATGCAACGGCAGATGAACCGCAACGAAGAGATCAGCGAGATCTGCCGCACGTTGAAAGTGACGGCGAAGGATCTCGAAGTGCCGGTGATCGCGCTCGCGCAGCTCAACCGCGGTGTCGAGACGCGCAACGAAAAGCGCCCGATGCTCGCCGATCTCCGCGATTCGGGTTCGCTCGAGCAAGAAGCCGATTTCGTGGCCTTCCTCTATCGCGAAGGCTACTACAACAAAGAGGCCGCCGATCCCGAGCTGACCGAGTTCATCATCGCCAAGCACCGCAACGGCCCGACGGGGAAAGTGAACCTCCGCTTCGAGGCGGAGTACACCCTCTTCCAGTCCTACGGCGACGAGGCGAACTACCCGGCGCCATAGAATCGTCGGGCTATGAACGCGACGTCTGCGATGACGCTCACGCGGTTACGGCTCGGGGTCTCCGATATCGAGATCTCCGAACGCTTTTACCGCGACGTCCTCGGCCTCCCAACGCAACGCTCCGCCGATACCGTGACGGTGCGGTGGCCGGCGTTTACGCTCGAACTCCACGAACGCCCGCCCTCGGATCGCGGCAAGTTTTCGTTCGGCTTTCAAGTGGGCGCCGCCGCGGATGTCGATATGTGGGCGCAGCGCCTGCGTGCGGCTCGCGCCGATATCGTCTCGGGCCCTGCGACGCACGGCAGCTCGCGCTCGCTTTTCTGCGTCGATCCCGATAACTACGAAATCGAGATTTTCTTCGCCGGTTAGCTCGCGTCGTCGCTGCGGAGCGTGTTGAAGAAGCTCTGCGCCGTGTCGCGGAGCACGTCGAGGATGCGCTCCATGTGTTGCTGGATCTCGTCGCCCGTCGCGGCGAGCGTTTCGATGGTGAAGAGCACGTCGCGCTCCTCTTCCCAGATCGCAACTTTTACGAGTTTCTTTTTCGCGTTGAGCTGATTGGCGAGTTCGACCGCCTCGGCGAATTCCACGTCGTCGGGGAGCGTCCAGCCCGAGCCGATCATCACGAAGGTTGGATCGTCGCGATAGGCGATGGCAAAATACCGCGCGCCCTCGCTTTTAAACGAGACGCGGAACGCGTCGGCGTCGTCGTCGCGCTCGTGAAGCAGCCACTCCTCGTCGAGCGCCGCCTCGATGCCGCGGACGACTTCTTCGATCATTGGCTGCCGCGCATGAAGGCGTCGATGAATTTCTCCGCCGCCGATTTGCTCTCGGTCCGGTCGAGAATGCGCGCGACCGCGCTCGCCCCGCTTTCGCGCACCAATTCGACGAGCTTCCAGAAATGCTGCATGAACTCTTCGGGCGAGCTCGCGAACTGCTCGACCGCGGCGACCACCCCCGAACGGTCTTGCGAGGGGTAGAACTTCACCGCCTTCATCGATTCTTGCAATTCGAGCAACAACGCGGCGTTCTGTTTTGCATCGCGCGCCCAGGCGGGGAGTTCGTGCATTGCGGCGACGACGTAAAACGTTTCGTCGTCCTCGCTCACCGAGACCCAAATTTGCTGTCCGCGCGCGCGCAGCATAATCGCGGCGACATCGGCATTCTCACCATGAATGTCGATGCTGGTGCGGTGCCCTTCTTCGGCGATAAAACGAGCGATGCGGTCGCGCAGTAACTCCATCGCGCCTACGGTTGCACCTGTTGCGCCTCTGGCGCGCCGATGCCCTCGGCGCGATAGGCGCGCGTGAGCTGGATGTATTCATCCGAAGCGATCTCGATCCACCGCCGCGCCTCGCCCTCGATCGCTTTTTTCACTTTTGCGGGGGCGCCGGCGACGAGCACGTTTGCCGGAACGACCGTGCGTTCGCCGACCACACTCCCGGCGGCGACGAGCGAGCCCCGGCCGATGCTGCAGCCATTGAGCAGCACGGCGTTGCTGCCGATCAGCGCTTTCGATTCGATCGTGCAATCTTCCATCACCGCGGCGTGCCCGATGGTGACATCGTCGCCGATATTCGTGGCGACCGTCACGTGAATTACCGCGTTATCTTGGACCGAGGTGCGCGCACCGACGCGGATCGGGCCGTTGTCGCCGCGCAGGACGGCGCCGAACCAAATACTCGATTCCGGGCCGACCTCGACGTCGCCGATTAAGACGGCGGTGGGGGCGATGAAGGCCGACGGATCGACCCGCGGCGTCTTGCCGCGAAAGGTTACCAGCATGCCCACGAGGCTTCGTTTTCCGCCGGGGAGAACCCCGCAACCATGCCGATGATGACACCGCCGCCCATCGTTGCGGCCTCCGCAAAAGTGCTGGTGCCCGGGAAGGGCTATTACGATTATTTTACCGCCGACGGCGCGCGCCGACGCATCTATGCCGCGCACTCCGGGGCGCGCGAGTTGGTCGTCATCGATGCCGATAGCAAGCGCGTGTTGCGAACGGTGCGCGTCGGTCCCTTGCACGGTGTGGCGGTCAACCCAAGCAACGGACACGTCTTCACCGGCAACGGCACCGATAAGAGCGTGAGCGAGGTGGATCCCGTCGCGGGGCGCGTGCTGCGCACGGTGAAGGTCGGCGGGCCGGTCGATGCGATTGCCTACGATCCGGCGACCAAGCACATCTACGCCGACGAAGACGACGGCTCGCACCTGTATGTGATCGACGCATCGTCGATGAGATTGCTGAAAACGTTGACGCTGCCGGCGAAGAAGCTCGAGTATTTAGCGGTGAATCCGCGCACGCATACGCTCTATCAAAATCTTACCGACCGGCGTGCGATTGCGGCGATCGATGCGCGTACGCTGGAAGTGAAACGCGTCATGCCGACGCCGCTGCTGAAAGGCAACCATCCGCTGATTTTCGATGCTGCGGACGACGCGATTATCGACGTCGGCGAGAACGGCAAACTCGGCGTCTATTCGACGAGCGGGGCCTTGCTGCACGAAGCAACGTTCCCCGGTGGAGTCGACCAGTGCAGTTTCAGTGCGCGCCGCCGCCTGCTCGCCTGTTTCGGAACCTCGCTGACGCTCTTCTCCATTCGTGCGGGCGGTGTGCCCGAACTAATCGGGCAGAAGAAGATCGCGCGCGGCATGCACACCGGCACGATCGATCCCAAGAACGGCGATATCTGGGTGGGCTGGCCCGAGGGCGATCGCGCCTACGTCGAGGCGTTCGCGCTCGCGCCGAAGCGGCCGTAGGCGTGGCCGCGCATCGCCACCAGACGCCGCTGCGGGGCGTTCGGGCGACCCCGAAGCCCAAGCCCGAGGGCGACCCTGCCTACGGGCCGACGAACCGCCGCTACATCGGCGTGCCGGGGCACATCCACGAGATCGTGGAGATCGGGGGCAAGCGGCTGGCAAAGGTCGGCTTCGACGACCGCAAGATCGTCTATTATCTGCTGGACGATCTCGAGCTGGACGAGAGCGCACAGCGCGGAACCTTCCACGACCGGGAGGGCTAAGGCGCCGTTCGCGCAGAATAGCCGGGCTCGGTCTCCACGTGCCGACGTAGCTCAGTTGGTAGAGCAGCTGATTCGTAATCAGCAGGTCAGCGGTTCAAGTCCGCTCGTCGGCTCCAGAAAAAGCCCGTCAAACCTAGTGTTTGGCGGTTTTTTGTTTTTGAAACGCCCTATTTCACGGCGTTTTCTTGCTGACCAAGCGGTAGAAGCACCGATTCACGGGGATTTTCAGCGCACGTCCGAGCGAGTGCAAGATGTCCCAAGCGGCCATGATAGCCTACATGACAGCCAATCTCGCAGAAAGCGATTTTCACCGAGGGCGTCTTTTGGGGCTTAGGAGGGCATCGACAGCCTCCGCGTCGGCCCGGTGGAGGCTATCGACGGTATGCTGATAGACCCGCTGCGTGAGGCTTGGGTCGGCGTGCCCTAGCCGCTCGGAGACAACCCGGGCGTTCGTGCCTGCGGCGAGACTCAAGGATGCGGCGCTATGGCGCAGATCGTGCAAGCGGATTCGCGGGAGAGCAGCCTTCTCAAGCAGCGGGTGCCACCAGCGACGGTGCAAGTTGCTTTTGCGTTGTGCCGTTCCGGCTAACGTCGGAAAGATGAGATCGCCAGGGGCTGCGAATCCTTCCCGTTCTGCAAGCGTTCGGCGTCTGCGCAGCGCCCCAACTGCGAGCGCGCCGAGCGCGACCGTCCGCGTTCCGGCCTTCGTCTTTGGTGCGGTGAAGACGATCGCGCCGATCGATTCCTGCGCAGTCCGCTCGACGCGGATCGTTCGCCGCGCCGTATCGACGTCGCACCAGCGCAACGCAAGCGTTTCCCCGACGCGTAGGCCGGTCGTCACTAAAACTACTGCAAGCGCTTCGAGCCGGTCGCCGCGTGCCGCGTCGAGAAGCGCGCGAACTTGCTCGGCGTCGAGGAACTGCATCGGCGCCTTCTCATGCGTCGGGGCCTCGACGGCGGCGACCGGGTTTCGTGCGGTGATCTCCAGCGCGACGGCGCGCTGAAAGACGCGGTGGAGCAGCGTGCGAGTCTTCGCTGCCATCGAGGCACCGGTACGCTCGCGAACGATAGCGACGCATCGTTCAATATCCGAAGGCGTCGCGATATTCACGCGAACTGATCCGATGAACGGCAGAACGTGCAATCGCACGACTCCTTCATAGCTGCGGTACGTCGTCGCGCGTCGGTTCGGCTTTACTTCCCGTTCGAGCCAGCCTTCAATAAACTCCCGTATCGTCGGTGAGTGCCGATTCGCGAGTTCAGCACCCGTGCGGTGCCGAAGATCGCTCAAGCGCTGCTGCACTTCTTTCTTGCTTCGACCATACAGCGTGCGTCGAACCCGCTTTCTGGTTTGCGGATCAACCCCGAACGAAATGCTCGCGCACCATTCGCCGCGCGCCTCGACGTAGTAAACTGCGCCCTCTCCGCGCCCACGCCTTGCTTTAGCCACCTCGAACCTTCCTTCGTTGCGCGCCGGTCGGCCAATCAAACGCCCGCGGATCATCGATGGCTTCGAGAACCAAAATAATCGAGTGGAGATCATCGGCCGCGAGTTCGAGTGTCTTCCCCTCTCCCATGATCTTTAGCGGAGATGTTTGTTGTCTCTTAGCGACGCGCTCTCGGACCTCGATCGCAAGTTCGAAAGCGCACAATCGCGCGTAGGAGTAGATATCCGTTCGACCTTTCTTCGAACTAATGGGCTTTGCCGCTGGCTTCACAGGCGGCCTCTTTAGAAACTCCTTGAGCAGCCCCTTGGCCGCACTGCTGCGGCTCCGCTCTTTGAGATATTCGTCGAACGCATCGGAAACGCGCTCAATATCACGAGCGAGAACAAGGAGTGGAACTGGATTTATTCCACGCCCGGCCGGCTTTAGAGCCGCAACCTCGAACGCGATACGATTGACAGTCGTCTTGTCGAGCATCTTGTCCTTTGACGCGGCCCACGAGAGTAAAATACATGCGGCGTCAGTTGCGAGCGGCGTGCCCCGATTGAATGCGTTCTGCGTCCAACGTTCGCCTTTCTTAATTTCCCGGTCCACATCGGCATATTTATAGTTACAGGCACGGCGGACGCCGCTGATAAGCTCCCGAATTCGCTTATCTGCTGATTTTGGAACACGTTCTTTACTGCGCCGCCCGCGACTCAAAATACGACTCACAAATTTGTATATTCTGAGTTGTTATACCCGATCCTGTGCCGTGCCGCGGCTTACGATAGCGTTGCGTCGCGTGACGCGAAAGGAAGGACCAAATGAACATTGCAAAAACCGCGCCACCGGAGGCGCAACTCTACCGGGTGCCGGAGGCAGCACGCGTGCTCGCCTTATCAGTGTCGACGGTCTGGGGTTTGATTTATGGCGGGAAAATTCGGGCGGTTAGGTTGCGCACAAGTGTACGGATCCCACGCGCCGAGGTGGATCGCATTCTTTGCGAGGGCGTGGCGCAATGAAAGAAAACGAACGAAAAAGCCCGCCGCTGCAAACGACGGGCGAAGAAGATGATGGAGTTCTTTCGAATCCTAACACGCCGCCTACACGATCAGCAAGGGAAGAAATCAACAGCGCGATCCTGGGCCGCATGATCGCCTCGCAGAAATCTGAGGAAGAGCAGGGCGCGCGTCGAGCTGAAATCGCTGCCGCGATCGAACGGGCACGAATTGGCGAAACGACTCCGGATTATTGTTTCGAGGCGGAGGATCCGTGGCATAAGTGCCTTCTGGAATACGCGCTTGCCGACGTACGCGCGGAACAAGTCCGCAGGGATCGGGAGGCGGCAAAGCTTCTTGCTCTCCAACGGAAGCAGCGCGGGTCCATTCGATGAACGGAAGCGACATATTCGACCGACTTGCGCTCACACCGCGTGCAGCGCAAAGCGAAGCCGGTTATTCCGCTCGAACGGTTCGTCTCGTTCCCGCCTTGAGTATTCCGCCAGTCGAGACGCGGTTCGTGCTCGCACCCTATATTCCGCGCGGCGAAGCGACTTGGATCGAAGGCGTTACTAAAAGTGGAAAGACGATGGCGCTCTGCGACATCATCGCGCGAATCACGCACGGCGAATCATTCCCGACCGGGGCGACCGTGGACCTCGGTCGATGCGTTATACTCACATGTGAGGACAGCCCCGAGCGGACAATAATTCCGCGCCTTATAGCCGCTCAAGCCGATCTTTCGCGCGTGAGTATCATTCGCGTAGAGGACGGCGGCGAAGAAGCGCTTCCGTCGTTTCTCACTGATCTTGACGGGATAGAGCGAGGCTTGCGCGAGGATGAGGCCGCGCTTGTGTGCGTTGACGGCACCTTCGGCGTTCTTGGGGTCCGTGACTCCAACTCGTATACCGAGGCATATTCGACAATGCTTCCGTTCGTCGCGATGGTTCGGCGCCTCGATATTGGCGCGCCGATCGTTCGCCATGTCCGAAAGACGGAAGCGAGGGCTCTCGACCGTGGAATGGGTTCGGCAGGGTTCGCATCGTTGGCGCGCTCGACAATTAGCGTCGCAGTTGACCGCGACGATGAAACCGGGGCACGTCGTCTGTTTGCGCACGCGGGAAGCAATGTAGGCGAGATCGGCCCGACGATCTGCTTTACTATTGAAGGCGTACCGATCGATGGCTTCGAGCGCACCGTCGGGCGTGCTCGCTGGGGCGAAATCGTCGACGTCACCGCCGATGAAGCGATGTCTGACCGCGCTCCTGAGGATCGAACCGAGCGTGATGTTGCCGAAGAGTTTCTCCGAGGCTTTCTGGCCGAACCGACACCTGCGGGTACCGTCTCCGAGGCCGCAGAAAAACATCGGATTTCCCGCCGGACGCTTTATCGCGCTGCCAAGGGAATGGGCGTCAAAATGCAGCGGCGAGGGTTTGGTGAGGGGTCGCTTTGGATACCGCCCGACAACAGAGACGACCCCGTTCGTGCCACAAATGGCCAATTGTGCCACGATAATTCCCGTGGCACAGCGGGCACGAATGGCACGAACGGTAGTGGAGTCGGCATGGATCGGCTACTTAGCAGAGATGGAAAGCTCTGCGAGCGTTGCAGGCGAATTGCACGCTGCTACCCAACTGGCGAAGGCTTTGTCTGCGCGTCATGCGAGGTGGTATCGTGAAGAAAACCGGCGCTGCCTCTGAGTTGAAAACGGAGGCCGAAGTGGCACTCCAAGCGCTCACCTCAAAGCAAAGAACACGAGTCCTTGCGCGACTTGAAGGGCAAAGCATCCGTCAGATCGCACGAACCGAGGGAGTTAGTAAGAGTTCGGTGGCGGAGTCGTTAGGTTCGCCGAGGATGCGTAAGGCGCTGACGGTTTTAGGACGGCATGTCCCCGTAACCGACCAAGACGGCCGCCAAATTGACCTGTTCTCGGCACTCATCGAATCCTTGGCGAGGACCGCGCTCGCCGCCGAGCGCGCCGTCGTCGTCGGAGCGGGGTACGGAGAGCAGCGCGTCGAGATGGTGCGCGACGACCGTCTGCGGTTCGACGCAGCGGTTCGGCTGCTTTCGATGATCGACGCACCGGCGCGGCGTTTTCTCCCGTCGCCCAGCGCCGAGATCGAGGCCGAGCGCGCGGTAACAACGCGCGCGGTAACAACGACCGAAGGCTTGCAGCTCCGACCCGGACGCCCCCCTGCCAAAACAGATGGGGTGCGTTGACTTCGCCCTGCATCTACCCTTGAGCAGCCGTGAGGTTCATTAGTGCGGGCCAGGAGGGTTTGGTCCTTCCGGCTCGCTCGATACGCTCTACCGTCGGCTCCACGAGGATCGAGCCGAAATCCGTTCAGCCTTGGCCTCCGCGAAGTAGTTACGCTTGCGGGAGCTGCTAGCTCGATGTTTGTGACTAGGATTCGCCCACCGATTGCCAAGCGGTCGTGCCTCCCTCGTGCGGAATCTGCACAACATGGCTTCGAAGCGAATCTTGCGCTCGCATTACCGGCAACGTTTCATTAGGCTGGTGACCGATGCGCGTTCGTTACGACTGTCATTCAGCGTAATCTACACGCACGGTTGGATACGATAAGGTCATTCCCATCGCGTTCCTTCCCTGCTGATCTCCAAGAACCTGACCCGTGATAGTGACGATCTGGCCTCCGTCAAAATTCGCCACTTTGTCGCCTACGAGAACGACCATCGCTTGATCCTGCATCACGGCCATCTGCCGCTCAGCACCTCTCTCCGATTGCTTAATCGCTCTGTTTAATGCACTACGATAGGCATTGGGGTCAGAATAGTCAACATTAGGAATGGCTGGCACACTAGACGTAAACGTCGCGGTTACGCCCCTGCCGCATGTTGCGTTTGCAGCGGGCCCGTTCACTACGTTGATAATTTTGCAGGGGAAATGAACGTAGCTTTCTCTCCACTTGTTGGCGTTGCCCGCCATCTGCGTCGCGGTCGGCCCGTGTTTTGCCTCTAATAATTCGTCAGCCTTTGCGAGTACGGCGCTCGAGGAATCAGAGTCCTGCGAGGCTTCGGTGCTGCTGCTTCCTCCGATGCGAGAGCAGGCGGCCACAGTACAGCCGAGAGAAACGATTGCTACGACGAATGCAACGGATCGAAGGTAATGTGTCATTTGCCTACTCCTTTGTTCTGCCTCGGGAATCCGCGTCACCCCCGCGATTTTATCGACGGTGCCAGTCATACCGTTAACTTTTCGATTCGACGTTCCTTCGTTTCCCCTACGCGACGGCCTCGGTCGCGATGCGGCTTCGGAGCATGGCGCGCACGCTCGATGCGTGCCACGTCGTCGCCCGGTGCGGCTTTGCACCGATCTTGGTGAGGTGCGCCGCGATCGCGCGGAAGCTCGCGCCGGATTCGTCGAGCCGGACGGCCTCGCGGAGCGCCTGCTGTTCGTTTGTCTCAGGCAGAAGGCGGTCGCCTTTACGGAGGTAGCCGAACGGCGTCGGGCCGTAGGCGGTGCGTTGGTGGCGCTTATGCCCGAGCGCGGTAGCCGTGCGTTCTGCAATCGCCTCGCGCTCCCATTGGGCGACGACGCCGAGCATCGAGACGACCATCCGGCCCGCCGCGCTCCCGGTATCAAGGGTTTCGCCGACGCTTACCAGCGCCACGTCATGCTTGGCGCAGAGATCGATGAGGTCGGCGAGGTCGCGCACCGACCGGGTGAGGCGGTCGAGCTTGGCGACGACAATGCGTTCGATCTCGTCACGACGGACGCGTTCGAGCAGCGTAGCTATTCCAGGCCGTTGCAGGCTCTTGGCTGAGGCTCCGGCGTCGCGGATGAGTTCTGATACCTCGAAGCCAATCGCGAGCGCATACGCGGCGATTCTCGCCTCCTGGGCGCCCAGGCTCACGCCGTTCTCGGCTTGCTCGTCGGTCGAAACGCGAACGTAACCGACCGTCATGCGTTGCCCCGTTGTCCTGCCGTTCTTTGCCGTCCGCTTTCTCATCGTTGCCTCCCGTTATCGTACAGTGCCGTCCGGTACTGTACGAATGATAGCCTAACGATAGCCAAAAGGTCAATAGACTATGTTAGCAGTCGGCACGTTGTACAAGAGAATAAGCGTAAAATAGCGAGGTTCAGACTGAGTGAATAGTTTTCGTAATCAGCAGGTCAGCGGTTCAAGTCCGCTCGTCGGCTCCAGAGAAAGTTCGTCCTCCGGCGTTTGACGACCGGATTTTGACGTTCGTCGATCCCGATGGCGTCCAGCTTTCCATACTAGTGCACGGTGATGGCGATGGAGCGTGAAGAGCGAGGTGATGCGATGGTAGGCAGAGCGACGAGGTCGAAAATCCAGGGGGTCGCCCTCCTCATGCTTTCGCTTGTTGGGTGTGCGCGGGCGAGCGGGCAAGGGATTGCGTCGCCTCGTCCTCAGCGCGATCTCATCATTCGCCACGTGCGTCCGGGCCAGGTGATTCCCGGCTTGGAGTTCTGGTCGCAGGGTAAGTACACGCACGTACGTTCCACGATTGTTAATAGCTCGTCGACCCTGATTCCGGGGGTTCCAATCCAGAATCCCGACGCGCCGGTTGTCGTCCTATCGTGTAGCATGAAGCTTGCGAAACCGTTTGGATCCGCGAATAATTCAACGACGGATTACCTCACGGTGCTCAATCGGACGAACAAAACGCTTTCACTCGTTCGCGTTCTCAGTGTCTATCTGGATTCCGGAATCGGAGAAGAGTTCATTCAAAATCTGAAACCACACGAGATGCGATCGTCGGTCTTGGTTGACAACGAGACGGGGCCTGGAGCCTTGAATGCGCGTGCCATTCGGAACTTCAACATGCCAAAGCCGCCGTTTATGCTCTGTGGAGCCGGACCCGCGCTAGCATCGGATGGAACGGCGTATGAATTCGAGCCTCCGTTCCCGCGCGTTCTTGGGGAAAATCTAGAACACCCGTTCTAGCGAAAGGAACGAGGTGGCCGACCGCGAGACGTCCTGGCTTTTTGAGAGCCTAAAATCACGCACGGCCTTTCTAGCTGTGGATTCGATGTGAGAAAAATACGATGGGTGGGATATTTTTCGGCGATCGTCGTTGTGATGTCCCTCCTCCGGAGTCTGCTTGCAAATGCTCGCGTCGCTCCTCGGACTATTGCAAAGCAAAATTCCTTGGTACCATCCTCTACGATTTGGCATATAACGCTCCGAACGTTCTCATCGATCTCAAGGGCGAACCACCTGGCCCATCTGTGCGAATGTTGGCGCGCGCGCGAATCCTCAAGGTAATCGGCAAAACCACTGCCGATTTACTCGGCCCTCCAGGGCGATTGCGAATACTACTTACGAATCGCGGACAACGTATTGCTGAGAGGTGGCCCCGGGTAGCTGGACAGCGCCGTAAGTGGTGACTTCGCTCCGTCGAAGGCGAAAGAGCCTTCAAGAAGGAGCATATCTTGGGAAAACGCACCCGCCGTAACCACTCGCCGGCCCTCA
>JAJYRH010000018.1 GCA_021794205.1 bacterium | reverse complement strand
AGAAGCGTTAGGTCGGAGAGCCCGAGATTCGCGCGCTGGGTGCTGCCCTGCGTCGATTTTGGGAAAATAAAGAACGTATTGACGTTTATTCCACGGAATGCGCCGCTAACCGCTGCGGCCATGCCCGCGGCCGCGACCTGAATCGAAATGATGGCGGCGACGCCGACGACCAAGCCGATCAACGTGAGAATGGTGCGCGTGAGGTTCGCCTGCATGAGCTCGAGCGTTTCGCGAATGTAGTCGAGCATGTTAACTCCGCAGTGCCACGACGGGATCGAGTTTGCCGGCGCGAATCGCCGGATATGCGCCGAAGCCGATGCCGATGCCTATGGTAAAGAAGGCGGCGATCGAGAGCACGAGCGCCCACGGTACCGGCGCGCTGCCGACGAAGCGCATGATGCTGCCCTGTAATGCGAGGACGATAGCGACGCCGAAAATCGTACCGATCGCACCGCCGATCGCTGAGAGAATCGTCGCTTCGATTAAAAATTGCAACGAAATATCGCCGGAGCTCGCTCCGATCGATTTGCGGATGCCGATCTCGCGCGTGCGCTCGTTCACCGAGACGAGCATGATGTTCATGATGCCGATCCCGGCAACGCAAAGGGCGATGCCGCCGATGAGCGTGATGCCGACGGTGATGCCGCCGAGGACGCGGGAGAATATTCCCAGCGACTTCGCCTGATCCTGAATCGTATACTTCGCGTGTGGCCCGTGGAGGCTCTTGAGAGCGGCGGCAGTCGCTGCGGTCACCTGCGCCGAGGTCGCGCCGGGTGATGCGTAAAAGAAAATGCCGTCGATTGGGCCCGGGGCGATGCGGTGCATTGTCGTGTACGGCACGTAGATTGCGTCTCCGACGGCGTTGCTGAGAAGGCTACCGGCGGCGTCGAAAACGCCGATAATGCGCAGGCGAGTATTCCCAAGTGAGATGCCGTGCCCGAGGGGGTTTTCGTGCGGGAAGAGCGTTTTTCGCGCGGTCTTCGATACGATCGCCACGTTCGCCGCACCCACCACGTCGTCGCGATTGATTTTGCGCCCTTCCAGCATGACCATGCCCTCTGCGGTGGTATCGATTCCACTGACCTGGGGGTAGTGCGTCTTTCCGGCGACGTTTACCGGAAAAGGCCGCCCGAAATAACCGGCGTAGGCGCTGGATATGGTGCCGTTGCTGCGGGCGACGAGTCGCGCGACGTCGCGATAATAAAGCGTCGACGCGAGCGGGTTATCGGAAGAACGGTCGACGTACGCAACCCAACCCGGGTTCCCACCGCTACTGAGCGATGCTTCGAGGCCGCGCGCTCCGGCTTGGCTTAAGCCTAAGACGGCGATCGTCGAGGCGATGCCGATGATCGTGCCGAGGAGCGAGAGCGCCGAGCGGAGGCGATTGCGCCAAAGCGACGCGAGCGCCTCCTCTACATATGCGGCGAGAACGCTCACGGAGTTTCCGAGGGGCTGCTCTGCAGAAGCGGTACGATCCGCATACCTTCGTGCAGCGTCGGCACCGCCGAGGCGACGATCGTCTCGCCGGCGGTCAAACCGGAGCGAACGACGCTTTGAAGATCGTTACTCTTGCCGAGGACGACGGTGACTTCGTGCGCTTTACCCTTGCGGACGAGCCAAATCTTCGTGGCTTTTTTCACGTGGACGATCGCCGTCGTCGGAACGACGAGGGCGCGCGGGATACTCGTCGTCAGAATATCGACGTTCGCCGTCATGCCGTCTCGAAGGACGGGATTGGTTTCGTCGAGGGCGACCGTCGTTAACACTTCACGCGCGGTCGAGCCCGCGTCGGTGGAGCGGGTCGCAAGCGGCGAGATGCGTTCGATATGTCCGTGCAAGGTGGTGTTCGGGAAATCTTCGCTGGTGACGTTGACCGGCATGCCGAGGGCGACGGCGTGGATATCCTGTTCGTCGACCTGCGCCTGCACGACGTAGTTGCTGCCTTCGGCAATCGTGAACATCGCCTGTCCCGCCGAGACCGCGTCGCCGGGAAGGATGGTGCGGTTCGCATCGGTCGGGCGCGGTGCGACGCTCTCGATGACTCCGGAGAATGGAGCGACGATACGTTCGAAGCCGAGTTGTTGCTGTGCTTGGTCGTTGAGAATCTTCGATTTCAGGGCTTGTGCCTTGGCGGCCTGAACCGAACTGGTTCCGTATCCGGTCACCGCTCCCAGCTTGAGTTGCTCGACCGATTGGTCGTAGGCGACCTTTGCCTGCTCTTCTTTTGCGCGATCGGCGTCGAGTTGGCTACGCGGGATCGCTTTGTCGGCGTAGAGCGTTTCGTCCGCGGTCAGGACGCGGCGCGCTTCGTCGAGGTTGCTTTTCGCCGTATCGACGGCTGCTTGGTACTGCACGCGAGCGTTGCGCTCCTGAATCGCCGCCGTCCTTACGTCTGCAACCGAACTCTGATAGTCGGCGAGCGCTCCGGCGGCGCTCGCGTCGAGGGATGGGTTTTCGATGGTTGCGAGCAACTCGCCGGCCGAGACGCGGCTGCCGGCTTTCACGTCGATGCTGGCGAGGTTTCCGCTGACCAACGCCGGTATCGTCTCCATGTGCGGGTGCATCACGGTGCCGTTCTCCGGAAGCTTTACGACGAAGGTCGTCGGTTCGATTTTTAACGTCTTGGCGGCGATCGAGTTGCTCGAGTGGGGGCGGAATGCGAGCGCGAGTCCGACGGCGACGATCGCGACGATCGCGACGATAACGATGATCCGGGCGTTCTTGTTCATGCTGCTCCTTAGTGAAGGTCGGCGACGGCGCCCGTCGGTGAAAAAATACCCATAGATGTGCGCAACCGGACGAGCGCGTTCACATACGCGACGCGCGCGGAGATGAGGTCGTTCTGCGCCGATATAGAAGTTTGCTGGGCTTGCACGACATCGGAGAGGGCGGCGACGCCCGCTTTGTATTGAAGTCGTTTGATATTCGCGCTCTCGATTCCCAAACGCGCTTCCTGTCGCGCGTATCCGACTTGAGCGAGCGCCGATTTCGCGGCGCGGTAGGCGCTGCGAACGTCGTTGAGAGCGACGAGCTTTGCGTTGACGAGCGCGAGCCTGGCGCTTTTCACCGCCGCATCGTAATTGACGCGCGACAGGCGCCGGGCGCCGTAATCGACGAGCGGTAAATTGAATGTCGATATCGCTTGAATTTGCCAGAAGCCCGGGGTGCCGCGAGGAACGAGGATTCTGCTTGGAATCAGACCGGCGGCGTACTCGTTATCGAGTTGCTGTTGCTCGAAGACGGCATTCGTCGGGGAAAATTGGTTGCCGAACGCGGCCGAGAGTTGGATCTGTGGGAAGAGCTGCGGCAACCAGCTCTTGCGATTGAGATCGGCGACGCGGAGCGCGTCGCGGGCGCTCGCGATATCGGCGCGGTTCGCCAGCGCGATGCGTTCGATTTTTTTCAACGAGATCGCAGGAAGAGCGGGGAGCTTCAGTTGTTTCGGTAATGCGAACGGCGTTCCGAGCGGCGCGCCGATGCTCTGGCAGAGCGAATCGAGCGCGTTGGCGACGTTCGCTCGCGCCGCTACCAACGTCGATTCGCTCCGCGCGACCGCGACGCGGGCCGAGAGGACGTCGACGCCGGCGGCGACGCCCGCGCGCTCTTTAACGCGCGCGTTCTGTAAGAGCAAGCGTTGGTAGCGTAAATCGCCGCGGTCGACGGTCACGAGCTCGTCGTCCTGCACGACGGTATTGAAGGCCGCGGTTACCGACGTAGCAACTTGGGCGCGCGCGTTGCGGAGGTTCGCCTTTGCCTGCTCCAGGTTCGCTTTCGCAACCGCCAGTTGAATTCCCGAGAGGCCGCCGGTCGTCAACGTGTACTGCGCCTGCAATTGCGCGGTATTTTGGCTGAAGATGTTCTGTTGCTGAGCGCCGATGACGGCGTACGCTCCGCCGTAGTTCGAACTCTTCGACATGACGTTGTTCAGCGAAGCTCCGGCCGTCGGCAGATTCTGCGTTTTTTGAACCGCGAAGTTGGAGCGGGCCGACGCGACTGCGGCCTCCGAAGAGGCGACCGTAGAGTTGTGCGCGAGCGCGAAGGCGACCGCTTGCCGGAGGGTCAACGGCAGCGGTGCGGCGCCGGCCGGGCCGGCGAAGAGTGCTCCCGCTAGTAGTGCAGGGGCGCAGGTACAAACGAAAAGTAGGCGACGCATACGTCGCCTACTACGGGGCAGCGGTAAAAAAGTTTCAGGAGCGCTTAGGGGCTTGCCGAGGCGCTCGTCGAGGGAGCGCCGCTCGCGGGCGCCGGAGGAGCGGGTGCGAATGCGGCGCCGACGAGGGCGGGAACGAGCAACACGGCGAGCGCCGCCGCCCATGCTTTCGGAGCGGCGAGGCGTGCGATGCGTTGCATGAGGAGCGAGTTTAACCAAAGCTGCCACAGGGAAAACGGTGAGATCGCTGCCAGGAAAACGAGAACCTTGACGTTCGCCGTGGGAATTGCGGCTGCGAGCGTGACGGAATCGCGGTAATACGAGAACATATTCGTCACGACGTCGGGCCCTCGCAAAGCGGCCACGATCGACGTTACCAAAACGCCGAGGGTGTAGACAACCGATACATTCATCGCCGCGCACCAGAGCTGCTTGAAGGTCGCCTTCCCACCGAAGATTGCCCCGACGAGAAAAAGGATAACGGTTGCGAACAACACGACGGAGAGCATTATCAGAGGAGTGAAAATCCAGCCGATCTGGGAAAATTTCATGCCGATCGCCCCGGCGCTCGCTATCGCTGAGGCCTGTTGAGCGGTCGGCGCTGAAGCGATACGCTGCTGGAGAATGATTTCCGCCAGGTGCCTATTGACCGGAGCGCTCGCCAAAGCGCCGACTGCGGCGAGGATAGAGGAGGCGATGAACGCCCAGCCCCAGGTTTGCTTCTCGGCGAGGCGGTCGAAGGCGCTCGCCGGGGCGACGATGGTCTCCACGAGGCTGGAGAGCCCCGCGTTCTCTTGAGGAGGTGGTGCAGTTGTCATGGCGGCGACTATTGGCGGACGGCTTCTCGGTTCTTGCTGTCAGCAACGGGTCGGCGAGCAAGCAACCGATAGGTGTCTCTGCCCGCAGCAGCCGCTCGAGCCGTCCCAGGCGTTCCCGGCGAAGTTCCAGTAAGTGGAGAACGAGGATATCCCGCGTTTGGCGGAGTGCATGCCAAGAATAGAGCGATTCTGCCCGCGGCCGCGACGCTGGAGGCGCGGCTGCGTGTCGCTTGTGGTGGGGGGTGCTACCGAGCAGGGTCGCGGCGAGTAGCGCGAGCGTGATAGAGTGGCTGTATCGCATGGGCGTTCCTCCGCCCGTCATTCCCACGCAAGCAGCCGTTGTAAAGGCCCCCATATTGAAGACGCAGAGTATCTCCGTTCCTAAAGCTCCGAAGGAGCCGTTCGTTCGCGTCGTCCCGCTCGGCGGATGCGGTGAGATCGGTCGCAACATGACCGTCATCGAAACCAACGACGATCTCGTCGTGGTCGATTGCGGGCTGATGTTCCCCGACGAGGAGATGTTCGGCGTCGATATCGTCATCAACGACTTCAGCTACGTTCGCGAACGCGCGCACAAACTGCGCGCGGTGCTCGTCACCCACGGGCACGAAGATCATATCGGCGGCATCCCCTACTTCCTGCGCGAATTTCCGAACACGCCGATCGTCGGCACGGCGATCACCGGCGCGCTCATCAAGGCGAAGTCGCGAGAGCACAAGCTCGGCGAGATGCCGCTCGTCGCCGTCGCCCCCGGCGACCGCGTTCGCTACGGCGAAATCGAGGCCGAATTCGTCCATATCAATCACTCGGTCGCCGGCGCTTGCTCGCTCGCGATTCGCACGCCGAGCGGCACGATCTTCCACACCGGCGACTTCAAATTCGACCAGACGCCGATCGACGGCCGCCCGGCCGATTTCGCGGCGCTCGCTCGCATCGGCGAAGAGGGGGTTCTCTGCATGCTCGCCGACTCGACGAACGCCGAGCGGCCGGGGCACACGCAATCCGAACGCGTCGTCGGGGAAGCCTTCACGACGATTTTTTCAAAGGCGACCGGGCGGATTTTGATCGTTTCGTTCGCTTCGAACGTTCCGCGTATCCAACAGGCGATCGATCACGCTGAAAAGTTTGGACGGAAGATTGCGTTTCTCGGACGCTCGATGAACAACGTGTTGCATTTTGCTCGCGAGCACGGCCATCTTCGGATTCCTCCCGATATTCTGGTGAAGATCGAGGACGTCGGCAACCTCCGTGCCGATCAAATCGTCGTCATGACCACCGGCTCGCAGGGTGAACCGATGAGCGGGCTCTCGCGAATGTCGGTGCGCGACCATCCGAAGTTCGCAATCGATCCGGGCGATACGATCGTCATCAGTGCGACCCCGATTCCCGGGAACGAAAAGAGCGTCTATCGGACGATTAATAATCTCTATCGCCTCGGAGCCACCGTGATTCACGGAAACGAAGGGCGCGCGCACGTCTCGGGACA
Organism: bacterium; assembly: GCA_021794205.1. Lineage (GTDB taxonomy): Bacteria > Vulcanimicrobiota > Vulcanimicrobiia > Vulcanimicrobiales > Vulcanimicrobiaceae > JABEUX01. The sequence goes on along the minus strand of JAJYRH010000018.1, from coordinate 39,080 downwards.
TGCGTCTCAAGAAGAGCTGCTTTTGATGCTCAATCTGATCCGCCCCGAGTATTTCATCCCCGTTCATGGCGAGTATCGTATGTTGGTGACGCACGGTCGCCTGGCTACGAAAACCGGCGTGCACCCCGAGAGCGTCTTCGTCATTGAAAACGGCGATATCGTCGAATTCACCGCCGAATACGGCGACAAGATCGGTAAGACGTACGGGGGCATGGTCCTCGTCGATGGAACCGGGCTCGGCGAGATGGGCGAAGCCGTACTGCGCGATCGCAAGATGCTCTCGCACGACGGCATCGTGACCGCGGTCGTCGCCATCGACGCCGAAGAGGTACAACCGATCGGCGTTCCCGATATCGTGACGCGCGGGGCGTTTTACGAACCGGAGTCGGAGGAGCTGATCGAACACCTGCGTTCGCACTTGAGCGCGATGTTGGCGACGCTTTCGAACGATGCGTTGCGCGATACCAACTCGGTGCGCGAGCACGTGCGCGCGACGCTGGCGAAGGAGATCTTCTCGCGCACGCGGCGCCGCCCGGTGATCGTGCCGATCGTCATCGAGGCATAACGTCGCCCTGGGGCTCCTCTTTGCGCTCGTTGCCGCCGCAGCATACGGGAGCGCCGATTTTCTCGGCGGAATCGCCGCGCGTCGCGTTGCCTTGCTCGCGGTCGCTCTCGCGACGCAGGCGGTCGGGCTTCTCGTTATCGGGACCGTCCTCGAGCTGCATCCGGAGGCCTTCAGCGCCGTCTCGCTGGGCTGGGGCGCGCTCGCCGGTCTCGCCGGCGCCGCGGGAGTCTCGCTGCTCTATCACGCGCTCTCGATCGGCCGAATGGGTGTGGTATCGCCGGTAACGGCGTTGCTGGCCGCTGCGGTGCCCGTGATCTTCGGCATCGCGACGGGCGAGCGGCCATCGCCGCTCGTTTATTGCGGGCTCGTGCTGGCGGCGGTGGCAATCGTAGCGATTTCAGCATCGTTCGATAGCAGCGGGGAGCGTGAGTACTCAACTGCAGGGCTGCGCGAGGCGGTGCTCTCAGGTATCGCATTCGGCGCGTTTTTTACATTGTTGGGAATGACGCGCGAGGGTGCGCCGCTCTTTGCGTTACTCGGCTCGCGCCTCGCCTCGGTGGGGTTGCTCGGTTCCATCGTATTCGCTACTCGAACGTCGATCCGCGCGAAGGGAGCGCTCTGGATTCTCGTTCTCGGCGGGGCGCTCGATATGGGTGCGAACATCCTCTACCTCCTCGCCGCTCGAATCGACGGGCTCGCGATCTCGGCGGTATTAACCTCGCTCTACCCGGCCTCCACGGTGCTGCTCGCGGCGATAGTTTTGCGCGAGCGCCTCTCACGCATCCAATGGGCCGGCGTGCTCTTCGCGCTCGTTGCGGTCGCGATGATTGCGGCGGGCTAGACCGTCGGTGCAGGCGTGCAAACCTTCGAAGTCAAAGGGCGTTCTTGCACGTCATGAAGAGTTCGCGGAGAATCTTTCTCGCAGGCGCCGCACTCGGCGTCGGAGCCGCCCTGTTACCGGGTGCGCCGATGGCTGAGCCCTCACCGGCTGCGACGCCGAGCCCGGCACCGATGCCGACGCCTTCGCCCGGGGCGCTCGACCTCGCGCGCGCGATGCGCCGGTTCGATCCGCAGCTCACCGAGCCCCAGATCGAAAAGATCGCGGCAGGCATCGAACAGGGATATACCTTTGGTTCCTCGCTGAACCCGCACGGTACGTTTTTACAGAATGGGGACGCGCCGGTTCCGCAATTCGAGGTGCGTCCGTGAACGAAATCGATCTCGCATTCTCCGACGCCGTAACGCTCGGTCGCGAGATCGCTCGCAAGCGCGTCTCGTCGCTCGAACTGACGAAACTCTACCTCGCGCGACTCGAACGCTACGGCGCACGCTTCGGTGCGGTTGTGACGATTCTCCACGAACGCGCGCTACGCGAGGCGAAGGCCGCCGATCGCGCTCTCGCTCGTGGCGAGCGAAGGAGCCCCTTGCACGGCGTTCCGTATGGAGTGAAGGACTTGCTCGCCGCCGTCGGCGCGCCGACGACGTGGGGCGCCGCGCCCTACCGCGACCGCACCTTTGATTTCGACGGCGCGGTCGTCGAGCGATTGCACGCCGCGGGTGCCGTCCTTATCGCAAAACTCGCGATGGTCGAGCTTGCGGGAGCGTTCGGCTACAACGGCGCCGATGCGTCGTTCACCGGCCCCGGAAGAACGCCGTGGAACCCCGAGTATTGGAGCGGCGGAAGTTCGAGCGGACCGGGCGCTGCAGTTGCCGCCGGGCTCGTCGGCTTCGCGATTGGGTCGGAGACGAACGGATCGATTTTAACGCCGAGCGCGATGTGCGGCGTCTCGGGGCTGCGCCCGACGTTCGGGCGCGTCAGTCGGTACGGGGCGATGGCGCTGATGTGGAGCTCGGATAAGCTCGGGCCGATGGCGCGATCGGCGCGCGATACGCTGGCGGTTCTCCGCATCGTCGCCGGGAGCGATCCGCGCGACGACAGCACCCGCGCGGTGCCGCTCTACGCGCCGAAAAAAAAGCCGCGCGTCGCCGTCATCGTCGGAGCGCGCAAGCAGACGCAGGCGGCGGTGGTAAAGAACTTCGATGCCTCGCTCGCCGCAATAGCTGATGCGGTGACGAGCGCCGACGAAGTGAAGCTCCCCGATCTTCCATATGGCGCGACGATCGGCGCCTTGCTGAACGGTGAGAGTGCCGCGGCGTTCCGCGATCTCATCGAGAGCGGAAAGACGCGCGAATTACAGTCCCCCGACGATCGAATTGGGGGATACATTCAGTACGAAACGCGCGCGGTCGATTACGTCGATGCGATGCGGCGGCGGCGGGAGATCGTCGACGCCGTTGGGAGGGCGATCGCTCCCTACGATGCGTTATTGTTCCCGACGCTTCCGACCGTCGCGTATCCGATCGGAACGCCGTTCGACAAGGTCTACCCCGACGCGCCGGGGGCGGTCGATCCGGTCACGCCGGGTAATCTCTGCGGCCTTCCGTCGATGAGCGTCCCCAACGGTTTTGGCGAACATGGGCTGCCGACGGGCTTTGGAATGATGGCGAACCCGTGGCGCGAGCGCGATCTCGTCGCGCTCGCGATGCGCTATCAGGCGCGCACCGCATTCCACACCATGCGTCCGCCCGGCGTCGAATAGTTAACCCTCGAGGGCTCGTTCGTACGCGCGTCGCGTCGCATCCGCAGCGCGCGCCCAGGTGAATTCCTCGACGATGCGCGTACGCGCGCTCGAGCGTAGCGTTGCGTCGAGTTCGTATCGATTCCAGGCCCGTTGCGTCGCGCGAAGGATCGACCAGGCGTCGCAAGGGTCGCAGTAGTAAGCCGCTTCGCCGAAATATTCCGATTCGAATCCAAGATTCCCAACGACGATTGCGGTGTCGGCGAGCAACGCTTCCAGCGACGAGAGCCCGGGAGATTCGAAGAGGCTTGGGAGTAGGTGGACGCGTGCCGCCGCATAGAGATGGCGCAATTGCTGCTGCGGGATCGCCGGGTAATAATAAACCGAGGCTTTTCTTTTTGCGCCGAGATCGCGGAAGCGCGCAAAAATTTCCGGATCGGTGGCATCGCCGACGAACACGAGCGGATACTCCGTATGTTTGAGCGCGAGCAGCACGAAATCTTGTTGTTTGCGCGCGTCGAATCGCGCCGACATTAAAGCAAAGGGCGCGGAGCGCAGCTCCTCGGGGACCGCCGAGGCATCTCCAGAGGCGAAGATCGCCGCGTCGACGGCGTTTGGGACGACGGCGTGATCGCAAAAATCGCCGAGGTAGGTGAATATCGCCGCCAATTCCATCCAAGAATTCGGCAAGATCGTATCGATGCGGGCGAGGACGCCTCGGCATGCGGCCGTCGACGGATGCGCGGTCCACGCGGTGAGGGTGACGCCGTCGACGGTGAGATCGACGCTGCGGCGCGCGATCCGTTCCAGAATATCGCGCGCATTTGCGATGTCGAGCTCGCCCCGGTCGGGCCTGCTTTCAAAGAGCCAGCGGCGTGCCGCGTGCATCCACCTCAGCGTGTGGTGCGGCGCCCAGATCGGCGAAAGCGCGACGCGTACCCGTTCGCGTACCGGATCTAGAACATCGAGGTGCCGGGCGAGAACGTCGGGCAAATGCAGGCTCGTCCACAGGTGGACGATATCAAAATCCGTTTCCAGAGCGCGCTCCGCCGGGGCGATCTCCACCGCGACGCCCTCCGCCCGGAGTTCGCGCGCCGTCGCTTCCATCTGCACGACATCGCCGCCAAAAACGCGCCGCCCGTCTTCGCGCGGAACGAAAAGGACGCGCATCGAGCGCTACTTTCCTCCGGTTCGAAGGCGACGCAGTTGCAGGGCGTGATTGAAGCGAACGATCTCTTCGCGCGAGTACCCGTCGAGATTTACGAACTCGACCCCGTACGAATTGCGACCTTCGATCGGGGCGAGTTTTCCGACGACTTGAGCGCGCGCAAATATTTGGTCGAACGGGCGCCGATTGTCGGGAACCCGCACGCGACGCGGGCCGAACGGCGTAATCTCCGTGCGTTCGCCGCCGCTCGGGAAAACGTCGAGGACCTCGTTTGGAAGGGTGAAACGCAATTCGATTTCACTGCCGTCTTCGATCGCATCTCCGCATACCAGTCGAATGCCGCCGGCGCTGACGTCGGCGCAAAAACCATTTAGCCAAATCGATCCCGGCCGACGGAACGAGATAGGAAAGGAAATGCTTTGGCGTAAATTTTTGCGACGTTGGTCGTTTTGTTGCGGCGTTTTTTCGTCGCGTGCGTGTGCGCGCGCCGCGGCCTCCCGCCGTTGCATTTCCATGATTTCGGCGATCAATTGTTTGCGTTCGGCGGCCGATATTCCGTCAAAAGTTATGCCGTATTCGTAGCCCGCGCCGTCGCTGGGAGCTCTGCGCCCGGCGACGTGGCCGCGCAGTCGCAGCGCCGCGCCCCCGCTACGCCGTAATTCGAAGCGAATAACGCAGTCGCGATCGAGCAAAATCAGCGAACGAAGCCGGCAACCGGTCTCCGAGATATCGATGAGGGTGCCGTAGACCTGAGCGGCTTTCCCGCCCGCTTCGAAGGAAATGGGAATCTCGAGCGACTGTCGGAAAGTCGCCCGTTTGGGAGTCGCGTGTTCGCCGTTCGAGCGCGGAGGGTTGCCGGAGCCGCCCGAACCTCGCGTTATCCAGGACATGCACCACCTTATTCACGGGTCGGCAGCCGAGACCCCTATCGAGAAGCCGGAACAAACCCGGAGGGGAGCCGCCATCGTGGGGCGCCCCTCCGCGGAGCCTAGAGCGAGGACCAGACCTCGAGTTTGCGTTTCACGCCGTCGATCACGGCATCGGTGAATTCAGTGGTCGTCGCATGGCCGCCGAGATCGGCGGTTGCGACGCCGTTGTGGATCGCTTCGAGGGAGGCTTCGTAGATCGCGCGGGAGGCGTTGCTCGCGCGTCGATCGTCGATGTAGCCGAGCATCGCGCCCGCCGCTAAGATCATCGCCAGCGGGTTGGCGACGTTTTTCCCGAAAAGCCGCGGCGCGGTGCCGTGCGGGGCTTCGGCCATGACGATGCTTGGCTTGAACGCCTCGCCGGCTTCGGGCGAGCCCTCGAACGAAAGGAGAACCGACTCGGCGCCCGCGATCGACCCGAAGAGTTGCATGACGAAATCCGAGAGGCAATCGCCGTCGCGATTGAGCGAGGGAATGACGAGCGGGTCGTCGCCGACCGAGCTTAAGAGCAGCGCGTACGTCGCATCGATGAGCTGCGGTTCGTACGGCACGTCTTTGTTGCGCTCGGCCGCCGCATCCATCTCTTCTTTCAGCATGCCCTCATAGACCGGGCTGACCGTATACTTCGGGCCGCCGAAGACGCGTCCGCCGACTTTGCGGGCGTGCGCGAACGAATACTCGGAGACGTAGCGGCAGATCGTGCGCGAGATCGATTCGGTGCGATAGGCGATCTCATCCCCGTCGGCACTCTCGCGCCATTCCTTCGCGCCGTATGCGTCGCCGACGGCCATGCGCACGACCGCGATCGGTGCGTGGATGCCGCCGACCGGACGTACGCGCGGCAGGCGACGACCGGTACGAACGATGACCTTGCCGTCGATCTCTTTGCGGAGAATCGCGTTGGGCGAGCCGACGTCGTCGCGCTGTTCGGGGGTGATCGTGGCTGCCTTGATGCCGAAACGATGCTTTCGCATCGCGGCCGCAGCCTCGTGGACCACCGCGTTATTTCCGCTCCGACGGTTTTCAAGCGAGAGGTCGAAGCGCATCAGCTCGAGATCGAGGTCGATCGTTTCGCGCGCGATGACGCGCAACGATTCCTCTAATAATTCCTGTCCGGTTTGATCGCCCTCGAGGACGACGACGGTTGGCTTGCTCAAAAGAACTCCTCGTACGATGACGAATTAACGCGCCCAATGGCACGCGTGCGTCGTAAGGCAAGTTCGAGAGATCGCCTAAACTCGGAGATCGTCGGGCTTCTTGCGCTCGGATGCGCGCTGCTCTTCGGAATCGCGTTGGCGCTACCGCAGCATTCCGGCGAGATCGGGCGGTGGGGCGCCACGATGTTGCATAGCATCTTTGGTGATGGAGCCCCGCTTTTCCCGGTGCTCGTCGCCCTGATCGGCGCTATCGTCTTTCTCGAAATCGACGTCCCACGCTTGATTGCGACCTATGGCGGAGCCGCCGTCGCGTACTTTTTACTCGCCGACGCCGCCCTGGGCGCCCGGAGCGACCGCTCCGGCGGCGTTCTCGGAGCCTCGATATGGTGGATGCTCCATCGCCTCGTCGGTGGCCTCGGCGGTGCCGTTTTTCTCATCCTCGCGGCGGTCGTGCTGACGATGTGGCTGGCAAACCTCAGCCTCAAGCGCGTCCTCGGGCTCCTCGCGCTCCTGCTCGCACGAATGCCTCGTCCGCGCGTGCGCCTTCCGGAGTTCAAGATGCCGCAGTGGCGGATGCCGGATTTCTCGCGCCCCGCGCTCCCCGCAGCGCCTTCGGAGCGCCCGCTCCCGGCAGCGCCGGAGCCGCCGCCCCGCGCGGAACGGAGCGCCTACGACGAAAGCGCCGCCTATACCGAGCCGCCGCGCGCGCCGGTGCCGGCGCGCATTCCGGGCCCGGTCGAGGGCGAGTACCAGGCCCCGGATCCCGCAGCGCGCGCGCGGACCTATCGTCTCCCCGATCTCGCGCTCTTCGATCCACCCGCTCGGCAGGTCGTCGACGAGACGAATCGCGCACACGTCCTCGAGGATACCCTCGCCTCGTTCGGCGTCGGGGCGAAGGTCGTGCACATCGAGCGCGGTCCGTCGATTACCCGATACGAATTGCGCCCGGAGCGTGGCGTCAAAATATCGCGCATCGCATCGCTCGCCGACGATATCGCCCTCGCACTGGCGGCGACCAGCGTTCGCATCGAGGCGCCGATTCCCGGAAAATCGGCGGTCGGCATCGAGGTTCCTAATGCGAACGTCTCCGTCGTTGCGATTCGCGAGATTCTCGAGGCGCTTCCCAACCGCGGGCAGATCCCGCCGCTCTGGATGGCGTTGGGCAAAGATATCACCGGCCGCCCGGTCTTCGGCGATCTCGGCAAGATGCCGCATCTGCTCGTCGCCGGAGCGACGGGTTCGGGAAAATCGGTCTGTCTCAATACGATCGTGGCCTCGCTGCTCGTCGCGGCGACCCCCGACCAAGTGCAGATCTTAATGATCGATCCGAAGCGCGTCGAACTGACCGTCTATAACGGCATCCCGCACCTAATCAAAGAGGTCATTACCGATCCGAAGGTCGCGGCGGGCGCGCTGCTGGAGATGACGCGCGAGATGGACGCGCGTTACGAACGTTTCGCAAAAGCGGGCGTGCGCAAGATCGAAGAGTATAACGCGAAGTACCCCGACGAGCGTCTGCCCTTCGTGGTGATCATCATCGACGAACTCGCCGACTTGATGTTGGTCGCGCCCTCGCGCGTCGAGACGACCATCATGCGTCTCGCGCAGCTCGCGCGCGCGACGGGCATCCATCTCATCGTCGCAACGCAGCGGCCCTCGGTCGACGTTATCACCGGGTTGATCAAAGCGAACATCCCCTCGCGCATCGCATTTGCGGTGAGTTCGCAGGTCGATTCGCGCACGATCCTCGACCAGGCGGGGGCCGAGCGATTGCTCGGGCGCGGCGATATGCTCTTCCTTCCCATAGACGCTCCGAAGCCGATGCGCGCGCAGGGCGCCTTGATCTCCGGCCCCGAGGTGACGCGGCTCGTGGAGTTTTGGGCGCGGCAAGCGCGCCCGGAGAATTTACTCGAAGTCGAACTCGTTCCGGTCACCGACGAAGAAGAGAACGGAAAACGCGAGGTCGATGCGCTCTGCTACGACGCCGCAAAATTCATTATCGAAACGAACGTCGCGTCGACCGCCGCGCTCCAGGCGCAATTCTCGATCGGGCATCCGCGTGCGGTGCGCGTGATGAAGCAGCTCGAAGATTTCGGCGTCGTCGGGCCGCACGAAGGAACGAAGCCGCGCAAGATCGCGCTCTCCCTCGGCGATCTGGAGTTGCTCGCGCCGCGCATGGGCAAGGGTGAAGGCTCGCAACAGGGGCTTTTCGACTGATGCGGAGTTTCGCGAAGGTGGCGCTCTTTCTCGCCGTCGCGCTCGTTGCGTATGGGGCGGCGCTCGCGCTCGGCGCGATCGTCGGCAGATCGGCGGATCCGGCGCCGGCGATGGCGTTCGCGCGCGCGATCGTCGGCGTGCGCCCGCATCTCGCCTGGGATTTCACGCTGATCGGGCGCCCCGAGGTGCTTGCTCCATTAGGCATCGCGCTCATCGTCGCTGCATTCATTTTTCGCGCGTGGAGCGGACGGATCGCGTTTTCGCTTCTCTCGTTGCTTGCGTCGTGGCGTTTGGATGCGTTCTTGCAGCACCTCTTCAAGCGGCCGCGTCGTACCGATTGGGTGCTCCACCACGAGACCTCATTCTCGTATCCGAGCTCCCATGCGGCGATTGCCTGCGGGTTCTACCTTCTATGGGCCTATCTCATCGCGCGAAGCAACCTGCCGACCGCCGCACGCGTCGTTCTTCCGGGCCTGCTCGTCTTGCTCTGGGTCGCCATCCTCTGGTCGCGGCTCGCGCTCGGAGCGCATTACCCCAGCGATCTCCTGGGCGGCACGTTCGTCGGTTTGGCGGCGCTCTTCGCGCTTGCGGCCGCGGTCGAGACGATAAAGGTGGTAGGCGCCACCTCGCGGCGGGCATAGCATCGTCGTCAATGAGCGTTGCGATGGTGGCCGGCGACCCTACGCTGGCAAAGATTGAAGAAAAGATCGCGGCGGGTCTCTCGCTGTCGTTCGAAGATGGGCTCGCGCTCTACGCGACGCGCGATTTGCATACATTGGGGCGCTTGGCCCGCGAACAGAAAGAACGCAAGAGCGGGGACCGCGTCTACTACGTCCTAAATCGTTACATTAATTCGACCAACGTCTGCTACGCCGGATGTACGTTTTGTTCGTTTGCCGCCGACGAATTCAAAGAAAAGGCGCGCGTCTTTCGGATGACCCCGGATCAGGTTTTCGAGAAGGCGCTCGAGACCGGCCGGAACTTCAACCAGTTGCACATCGTCGGCGGGCACGATCCGCGCCAACTCTCGTTAGATTATTGGCTGCCGCTCATGCGACGTTTTAAGGCCGAGTTGCCGCACGTCCAGCTCTCGCTCTTTACCGCCGCCGAGATCGATTATATGGCGCGTCGCCATCGCCTGAGCTACCCGGCGATCGTCGCGCGGCTCAAAGAGGCGGGGCTCGACAACGTCAACGGCGGAGCCGCCGAGATCTTCGCCGAGGAGACGCGCAAGAAGATCTGCCCGAATAAGGTGACTGCCGACCAATGGCTCGAGGTTCACGAAGAACTCCACCGGCAAGGTGTGGCGAGTAATGCGACGATGCTCTACGGCCATATCGAATCGATCGAGGACCGCATCGATCACCTGATCCGCTTGCGCGAATCGCAGCGTCGGTCGCCGGGCTTTAATGCGTTCATTCCGCTCGCCTATCATCCCGATGGGAACGATCTCAGCTATTGCGGTTGGACAGGCGGCATCGACGATATTAAAACGTTCGCCGTGGCGCGGTTGATGCTCGACAACTTCGACCATATCAAAGCCTATTGGATGATCCAAGGGCTCCACGTTTGTCAGGTGGCGCTCGAGTTCGGTGCCGACGATATGGACGGCACGCATGGCTCTACTGACGAAGAGATGATCTATCACGCTGCCGGAACGCGTTCGGGGCAGTATGTGGACGATCGCGAATTCCGACGTTTGGTCGAGAACGCGGGGTATACTCCGGTGCGCCGCAACTCGACCTATCAAACGTTCGCGCACGATTGGAGCCCCGATGCTTAATTGCGGTCGCATTCGCTATACCAACGATTTGCCGATCTTCGCCGCGTTCGACGAAGGGGTGATTCGGTATCCGGGCACCTTGCACGAAGACGTTCCGACGCGACTGAACGCGATGCTGCTCTCCGGGGAACTCGATCTCGCGCCGATTAGTGCTTTCGCTTGGGCGCGCAACGCCGACCGGCTCGCGCTGCTCCCCGATCTCTGCATCGGCGCGCGCGACGAAGTCGTATCGGTGGTGCTCGTTTCGCAGACGCCGCCGGCGCTGCTCGATAACACGCAAATTTTCGTCACGCAGGAATCGGCGAGCGGTCGGAACCTGTTGCGCGTTCTTCTGGAGCGCCGCTACTGCATCTCCCCGTCCTACGTCGAGGATGGCGCGCCGATCGAACGCGCGCGCCGCGGCTTCCCGGCGCTCTTGATCGGCGACGGCGCGATCGACGCGATCGAAGAGTTTCCCCGTTCGCAGGTCTACGATCTCGGAACGCTCTGGCACGAGTGGACCGGACAGCAGACGGTCTTTGCGGTCTGGGCCGCGCGGCGAGAGATCGTCGACGAACGGAACGAAGAAGTGCGCGCCTGTATGGACGCGTTGACCGACGCGCTGACCTGGTCGAAGCGAAATATGGGGACGGTGATCGCTGCGGCGCAAAGGCGCTTCGAGCGCCGGCCGGGCTTCTACGAGGATTATTACGAGAAATTGAATTTTACGTTTCATGCCGCCGCGCGAAATGGGCTCGCGGCGTATTGCCGAGAACTCTATGCCATCGGCGCGATTTCGCAGGCTCCTCTCGTCGCTCCGGAGGTTACCGATGCCGTCGCTCGCTGATCTGCTCGACCGCGCCGCCACCGGCGGTCGCCTGAGTTACGACGACGGCGTACGTCTCTATCATGAGGCCTCGCTCCACGATCTCGGCGCCGCGGCGCACACACGCCGTTTGGCGATGCATCCGGGCGATACGGTTACCTACGTCATCGATACCACGATCAATTATACGAACGTCTGCAACGTTCACTGTACGTTCTGCGCCTTCTTTCGCCCCGAACATCATAAAGAAGGCTACACGATGTCGCACGATCGCGTGCTCGAACGAGTGAAATACGCCGCCGATCAGGGTGCGACGCAGATTATGATTCAGGGCGGCGTCAACCCCGAACTCGGCCTCGCCTGGTTCGAAGAACTCTTCGCACGCGTGCGCGGCGAGTATCCCGAGGTCGATATCCATTCGCTCTCGGTTTCCGAGATCGTCGGAATCGCCAAGGTCGAAGGTCGTTCGACGCGCGAGGTTTTGCAGCGCTTGCAGGCCGCGGGGCTCAAATCGTTGCCGGGAGCCGGCGCCGAGATTCTCGTCGAACGCGTGCGCAAACGCATCTCGGCGCGGAAGGTCGTGCCCGAGGCGTGGATCGGCGTGATGCGCGAGGCGCAGCAACTCGGCATGCCGACGACGGCGACGATGATGTTCGGGTCGATCGAAACGCCGGAGGAGCGGGTCGAACACATGCGCGTCCTTCGGGATCTCCAGGACGAAACGCAGGGCTTCACGGCATTTATTCCCTGGTACTACGTTCCGTTCAAGACGCCGCTGCGCGGGAAAGAAGCGACGGGATTGGAGTATCTGCGCGTGCTCGCGATATCGAGGCTCTTCCTCGATAACGTTCCGCACCTCCAAGCCTCGTGGCTGACCCCGGGACTCAAGATGGGGCAACTGGCGTTGTTCTACGGTTGCGACGATATGGGCGGCACGATTCTCGAAGAGCAAGTCGTGCACGACGCCGGTTCGACCAACGAAGCGACGCGCCGCGACCTCGAGAACGCAATTATCGGCGCCGGATTCCGCCCCGTGATTCGCGACACGTATTGGAATCTACGCACGGAGCCCGCGCTCGCGACGGCGTGATTCGGTGAGGCGAGCTAATCGCGCCTACGAAACGAGCGTTCTTTCGTGCCGATCTCGCGAAAAATGCGGGAATCATTCGGTAACGACTCAAATAGCGGGTTCATAATGAGTAATCCCGGGTGAATTGTGGGATAATGAACGAATGAGCGGCAGTCCGACAATCATTCAGGGTGGCATGGGCGTTGGCGTTTCGAGCTGGCGGCTGGCTGGTGCCGTTTCCGGGCTCGGCCAACTCGGCGTCGTTTCGGGGGTCGCGCTCGATCAAATTTTTGCCCGTCGCCTGCAAGATGGCGACCCGGGCGGGCATATGCGGCGCGGCGTCGAGCGATTTCCGTTCCAACACCTGGTAGAGCGCATCTGGAAGACCTACTACATTCCGGGAGGCAGAGCGCCGAATCAGCCCTACAAGACGCTGCCGATGCCCGTGAAGCAAAGCCTTCCGAAAATGCAGATGCTCTGCATGCTGGCCAATTTCGTCGAGGTGTTCCTCGCTCGTGAAGGCCACGATAATCCGGTCGGAATCAATTATCTCGAAAAGATCCAGTTCCCGCACCTCTCGTCGATTTACGGCGCGATGCTCGCCGGCGTCGGTTACATTCTTATGGGAGCCGGAATTCCGCTAAAGATTCCCGATGTCATCGATCGCTTCATCAATCACGAGAGCGCCACGTATCCCCTCGCCGTGACCGGGGCGGGAGAATCCGACGATACGACGCTAAAATTCGCTCCACGCGAGTATATGGAGCGCGATCTTCCCCCGCTCGAACGTCCGAAGTTTATTGCGATCATCGCGTCAAACACGCTCGCGACGACGATGGTGAAAAAAACCGGCGGACGCGTCGACGGCTTCGTTATCGAAGGGCCGACGGCGGGCGGGCACAACGCGCCTCCGCGCGGTAAGATGCAACTCAACGAAAGCGGCGAGATCCTCTACGGCGAACGCGATTGCGTCGATCTCGAAAAAATACGCGCTTTGGGCCTGCCGTTCTGGCTCGCGGGCGGATATGGATCGCCTGAAAAACTGCGCGCGGCGCTCGCGGCGGGAGCGACGGGCGTCCAAATCGGAACCGCTTTTGCGTTTTGCGCGGAATCGGGGCTTCGGGAGGATTATAAACGCGCGTTGGTCGAGCAAGCGATCGCGCGCAACGTACGCGTCAAGACCGATCCACTCGCCTCGCCCACAGGATTCCCTTTTAAGGTCGTTCAGATGGAAGGGAGCATATCGCAGGACGATGTGTACGAGGGGCGCGAGCGCATTTGCGATCTCGGATATCTGCGTGAGGCTTACAAAACGCCCTCTGGGAAGATCGCCTTTCGTTGCCCGAGCGAACCCGAGAATGTTTACGTCGCCAAGGGCGGCGACGTCGAGAACACCGTCGGGCGCAAGTGTATCTGCAACGCGCTGTTGGCGTCGGTAGGGATGCCGCAGATACGCAAAGACGGCACCGTCGAGCCGAGCATCGTCACCTCCGGAGACGACCTCGTCGAGATCGAACGTCTCCTCCAGCCCGGAAGCCTTTCGTATACTGCAGCCGACGTTATTTCCAATGTCACCGGCGCTTAACCGATAAGAGGCCTTGCTCGCTCGTCGGCAAATACTGAATCTTCGTGGGACTTTTAGACGGTAAGATTGCATTGATCACCGGCGTTGCTAATCGTTGGTCGATCGCCACCGGTATCGCGCGGGCCTTTCACGCACAAGGTGCCCGATTGTGCTTCATCTATCAGGGCGAGCGCGTTCGCGACGAGGTGGAAAAGCTTGCCGCCGAACTTGGGGGAGCGCATTGCTATCCCTGCGATGTCACTTCGGACGAGGCGCTCGCCGAGCTCGCCGCCGCCGTTCGGAGAGACTACGGCCGCCTCGACGCGTTGGTTCATTCGATCGCCTACACGAATAAGGAAGACCTCAAAGGGAAGGTCTATACCACCTCGCGCGACGGTTTTGCGCTCGCGCTCGACATCTCGTCGTACTCGTTGATCGCGCTTTCGAATGCGTTCGTCGATCTCTTCGACGACGGCGCCAGCATTATCGCTTTGACTTACCTTGGCTCTACGGCGATCGTGCCGAACTACAATTTGGCCGGCATAGCGAAGGCGGCGCTCGAGGCGATCGTTCGCTATCTCGCCTACGATCTCGGCCCGCGCGGCATTCGCGTCAACGCCATTTCCGCCGGACCGATTTCAACGGCGAGCTCGCGGCAGGTGCACGGACTCCGCTACATTCTCGATGTCGTCGCTGCCGAATCACCTCTGCGCCGTAACGTGACCCCCGAAGATGTCGGCAAGACGGCCGTCTACCTCGCCTCGGATCTCGCGCGAGCGGTGACGGCGGAGGTGCATTTCGTCGACTCCGGTTTTCACGCCATGGGAATCATGACGAACGGACGTACGCCCGAATCGATATAACCCCCGCTCCGCATCCGATCGACTGCTATTTTAGCGATTGCACGTAGGTTGCGATGTCGAGGACGTCTTTATCGCTGAGCGTTCCGGGATAGAGGTTCGGCATCGGCAGCGCGGGGTTTTTAATCCACGCAACGGTCTGCGCGAGGTTCTTGCGCGAATCCTCATTTTGCAGCGAAGGACCCATGCCGCCCTGCGCGTCGGCACCGTGGCAGTTCGCGCAATGTTGCTCGTAGAGCGAGTGTCCGTGCGCGATATCTCCGGTTACGGCGACCTCCGCAGGGGTACTCGTCACGGTTGCCGTCGCCCTAGTCGTTGGAGCGGGGCTCGCGGCCGCCTTGGGATGAGCGGAAGGAGCGGCGCTCGCTTTCACGGCACTCGGTGCGACCGAATGCGCCGACGGACGCGCCGATGGCGCGAGCGCGCGCGGCGAGGCCGTGCGTTGCTGAGGTAAACTCGAAGCCTTCGCACTCGGGCGTGCCGATGCCGTCGCGGCGCGCGGTGGAAGGAGCGTCGTACGAGTTTTGGGATTGGTCGTCCTCCGCGGTGAGGCCGTAGCAACGGTCGTCGATTCGGGAGTCTTCGTCGTCGTCGCGCTCTTCGCGCACGAGCTGAAAAGGACGAGAGCGAACAGGGCAATTGCAGTTCTGCGGATCATCGATCGCTAACCTCAACTTTCTTTACATGAAAGATCCTTTCGCGCTCACCGTTCGCGCTCCCGGCGATTTAGGAAAGAATCGCTTCGCGTATCGTCGCCGCGCCGAGCACTTCGTCGCCGCCGGGAGCGAAGAGGGCGGCGAGTTGTCCCGGAGCGATCGCGCGCTGCGGCTCTACGAAGCGCAGCGTCAGCGTTCCATCTGCCTCGCGCCGCGCGCGCGCACGCGCCGGCATGCTGCGGTAGCGAATCATCGCGTCGATATCACGGCCCTCGTCGAAGCCTTCCGGGCGAATGAGGTTCACCTCATCGGCGCGTAAGCCATCCGCAAGTAGCTCTTCGCCGCGGCCGACGACGACGGTATTGCTCGCCGCATCGAGCCGAATAACGTATTTTGGCTCCGCGGAGCCGCCGAGCGGCGCTCGTTGCCCGACGGTGAAATTGGCGACGCCGGCGTGGCTCCCGAGCGTGGCGCCGTCGGCGCCGACGATCTCACCCTGCTTGCGAAGCTCCGGACGTACGCGCGCGAGAACGTCGCGATAATCACCGCCTTCGACGAAACAGATATCTTGCGACTCTGGTTTGTTGTGAATCGGAAGGCCGAAACGGCGCGCGTGCTCGCGCGTCCGTTCTTTATCGAGTTCGCCGAGCGGCAGCAGCAAACGATCGAGCTGGTCGCGAGTGAGCTGCGCGAGCGCGTAGGCTTGATCCTTTGCCGATGGATTGCGGAAGAGGTGCGGCCCGTCTTCGCGATGATCGATTCGTGCGTAATGGCCGGTTGCCACATAACGCGCATCCATACGATCGGCGTAATTGCGGAGCGTTCCGAGCTTGACGTGATTGTTGCAGCTCACGCACGGGTTGGGCGTGCGGCCTCGCGCGTACTCATCGGCGAAGCGCTCGATGACGCTGCGTCGAAACGCCTTTTCAAAATCGAGCACGTAATGTGGGATCCCGAGAATCGCGGCACTCCGGCGCGCGTCGTCGAAATCGTCGATGCCGCAGCAGCTTTTGGCGTGCGCAGGTTGGGTCGCCTCGTACATCCGCATCGTCACGCCGATGACGTCGTAGCCCTGTTCGGCCAGGAGGGCGGCCGCAACCGCCGAGTCCACCCCGCCGCTCATTGCGGCGATCACACGCATCTTTGCCATAGCTTGATACGAGGATAACGGGTTGACAAGGCTAACCACAAGCGCAAATGGCGGCGCTTGGAGAACGATTTCGGGTTGCTCGTGAGGCCCGTGGCCTCACGCTGCCGGAGGTATCGGAACAGACTCGGATTCGCTCGGTCTACCTGGCCGCAATCGAGGAGGAGCAGTGGGAGCGGATCGGGGCCGCGGTCTACGTCCGCGGGTTCATTCGCACCTACGGCGCCTTTCTGAAGCTCGACGTCGAGGAAGCGCTTCGTGAATACGCGTCTAGTTCGTCCGTCTCGAGAGCGGCCGACGAGAGCGAGGCATATGACGAGGAGGGAGGGGGCGTACCGCCTGCCGCCGCGAGAAAGACGCTCGCCCCGTGGCTCTGGGCCGCCGGGGTCGTTGCGGTCCTGCTCATCGCCTTTCTCACGTACTCGCTGACGAGCTCTGCGCCGCCGAGCGTTTCGGTAGCGGTCGAGAGCCCCACGGCGAGCCCCGGCGTCAGCCCGAGTCCCGGCGTTCGCCCGAGCCCCGGCGTTAGCCCGAGCCCCGGCGTTAGCCCGAGCCCCGGCGCCAGCCCGAGCCCCGGCGTCAGCCCGAGCCCCGGCGTTAGCCCGAGCCCCGGCGTTAGCCCGAGCCCCGGCGCCAGCCCGAGCTCCGCGAGCATTACCCCGGGGCAGGGGACGCTGATCCTCCGCCTCGCGGGCACCTCGTGGCTGCGGGTTACCGTTGACGGGAATGTTAGCATGGTGGGGACGTTTCCCGCCGGTACGCAACGCGCTTTCCGAGGAAAGGACGTCACCGTGCGCGTCGGAAACGCGGCTGCCGTCACCTTCAACGTCGACGGTAAGAACGTCGGGCCCTTAGGCGGTGCCGGCGTCGTCGTGGAACGGACCTTTACGCTGTAATGCCGAGCGAAGCCTCATTCGATATCGTTTCAAAAATCGACCGTCAAGAACTCGATAACGCGTTGAATCAAACGCGAAAAGAGATCGAGACGCGTTTCGATTTTCGCAACAGTAAGACGCGCGTCGAATCCGACGATAAGAGCATCACGGTGCTCGCCGACGATGAGATGAAAA
This sequence comes from bacterium, assembly GCA_021794205.1. GTDB lineage: Bacteria > Vulcanimicrobiota > Vulcanimicrobiia > Vulcanimicrobiales > Vulcanimicrobiaceae > JABEUX01. The sequence continues at coordinate 21,514 of JAJYRH010000018.1, read as the reverse complement.
TGCGCAACGTTATCGATATGCTACAGGCGAAGGCTACAAAACGCGGTATCGATATTAAGGCCTTTGAAATCGGCGCGAACGAACCGGCCGCCAATTCGATGGTTCGTTGCAAGATCGTCTTGCGTAGCGGAATTCCGAAGGACAAGAGCAAGGAATTGATGGAGCGTATCAAAGCGCTCAAACTCAAAGTCAGCGCGCAATATCAGGACGAGCAGATCCGCGTCACCGGGAAAAACCGCGACGACCTCCAGGCGGTGATCGCCGCGCTCAAAACCGCAAATTTCGAATTGCCTTTGCAGTTCGTGAATTACCGCTAGGAGTCGTCGCGATGCCCTCCGTTTCGTTCGTGAGTTTAGGCTGCGCAAAAAACCTCGTTGACACCGAGGTGATGATTGCCAAACTCGGCGCCGCCGGATGGCAATTGGAGAGCGACGCCGATGCCGCCGACACCGTCATCATCAACACCTGCGCCTTCATCGATCCGGCGAAAGCGGAATCGACGGAAGTCATTCTCGAACGGGCGCAGCGGAAAAGCCCCAACCAACAGCTCGTGGTCGCGGGGTGCTTGGCGCAACGATACGGCGAGCAGCTGCAGTCGCTCATTCCCGAGATCGACGGCGTGGTTGGGACCGGCTCCTATGCGTCGATCGTCGAACTGCTCGACGACGTTCGAGCGGGAAGCAAACCGGTACGCTTAGCCTTCGAAACCGAACCGGAACACGATTTCTTGCCGCGGCTCATCACGACGCCCCAGGCGACCGCGTATCTGAAAATCGCGGAAGGATGCGACCATCCCTGTACCTTCTGTATCATTCCGCAGTTGCGCGGTGCGTTCCGCAGCCGCAGCGAGGAATCGATTCTCGCCGAGGCTCGAGCGCTCGCGGCGGCGGGGACGCGCGAACTGATCCTCATCGCGCAAGACACCTCCATGTGGGGGCGCGATCGCGGCTATCGCCGCGGTGGTTTGGCGACGCTCTTGGAGCGGCTGCACGATATCGATGGTCTGGAGTGGATTCGCTTGCTCTACCTGTATCCGGCAACCGTCGATAGCGAACTCATCGAGGCGATGGCGCGTTTGCCGAAGGTGTGCAAATACATGGACATGCCGCTGCAGCACGCCCACCCGGAGGTCCTTCGGGCGATGCTTCGCCCCGGTAACGGCGAGCGTTACCTGGAAATCATCGAATCGTTTCGCGAACGCGTTCCCGGTATTACGATGCGCTCGACCTTCATCGTCGGATTCCCGGGCGAGCGCGAAGAGCACGTGGCCTACCTCGAAGAATGGATCGGGCGCGCCGGTCTCGATCGCGTCGGCTTTTTCGAATATAGCTCCGAGGAAGGCACGCCGGCGGCGAAGTTGGGCTCGCGCGTTCCCGCGCGCGAACGCCGGAAGCGCTTGCTCCGTTTGCGCGACGCGCAGCGGGCGGCATCGGAGAAGGCCCGACTCGCTCGCGTCGGTAGCGTCGAGCGCGTGCTCGTCGAAGAACGTCGAACTCTGCGCCGCGGCGATCCGTTGCGCGCGCACCTCCCCGCAACCGTGTGGTACGGTCGCTCGCAAGGCGAGGCGCCGGGTGTCGACGGGGGAGTCTTCGTCGCAGGCGATCTCGCGCCGGGAACCTTCGTAGACCTCGAACTCACCGCCGCAACGGCATTCGATTTCGCCGCGCGCGTCGTCAGGGGAGCACCCGCACATGTCTGAGGACTTTACTCCGCGCCCGCGGCGGAGCGCCGCGCAACCCTCTCAGCCGCTCCAAACGCCGCCGCCCCGCCCGCCGCGCGTCGCTCGCCGAATCGGCATCGTCGCCGGGCTCGTCGCGCTCTTGGCGCTCTCGACGGTATTGGGTTTCTCGATTTTTAAACACGAGACGCCGTTGCAGATTTTGGGCGACGCGTTCATTCCTTCGCCGCAGCAGGTCTTCGGCCGTTCGCAGTTGCGCGTGCTCGTCGTCGGCCTCGATTACGACTATACCGATAACGACCTGCCGTTCTCGGCGCAGGCGCGCAGCGACGTCATATGGGCGGTCAATCTCGATCTCGTCAACAAGCGCATCTTCGAACTCTCGGTGCCGCGCGATATGGTCGCCACCATGCCCGATGGAAGCCAAGCGAAGATCAACCAGGCGCAGGCCGACGGTGGGGTCGCGGAAGCCGAACAAGTGATTTCGCATTGGCTCGGTATTCCGGGCTTCGATCGCTACGTTATCTTACGCATCAATGCAACGCGCGAGCTAATCGACGATATCGGCGGGGTGACCGTCGACGTCGAGAACAGCGACCCCAAGGATAAAAGCCCGATCAATTACGACGATAATTGGGGGCACCTCCACATTCACCTAAAGACCGGGATTCAACATCTCGACGGCGCCCAGGCGGTCGGTTACATGCGTTATCGTCACGATTGGTGCGGCGATCCGTGTCGCATCCGTCGCCAGCAAGAAGTACTTCACGCTCTCGCGGCAAAGTTGGAGCGCGATAAATTCAACACGATTTTGCATGCCGGGCAACTCGTCAAAACGATGCTCGCCAACGTCCAGACGAATTTTTCGAAGGCCGAACTCATTTCGCTCGCCCATTATTATATCGGCATCAAACCCTCGCAGATCGTCGCGCACCAGGTTCCCTATGTGGCGAACGTCTATCTGCCGGGATACGGCGATTCGATCGTCCCCGATAAAAACGCGCGTCGCCGTTTGGTTGAATCGATGTTGATCGCTCCGCCGTCGCCCGCTCCCACCGCCGACCCCGCAACGCTCGCGGCGATCGCACCCTCGACGCTGCGCGTCGACGTGGAGAACGGCAGCGGAATCGATGGTGCCGCCGCCGATCTCGCGCGCATTCTCAAAGCGGAAGGCTATCGTATCGGAAAGGTGGGCAACAGCGCGTCGTATCACGACAATAGCGTGGTACGCGCGCATTCGGCGACGGCGTTCGCCGGCGATAAAGTGGCATCGGGACTCCCGAAGGCGATGCGCAACGCCCTCGTCGTCGAAGCCCCAGCGGCGGGTTCGACCAGCGACGTGACCGTGGTGCTCGGGCGCGATGATGGGCTCGCGGTTCACGACCTGCCCAAGCCCGGCGCCCATCCGTCTCCGTCGCCGTAACGATTCGTGCGCCCTTCCCTTCGCATCGTTCTCGCGATTCTCGCGGTGTTGCTCGGCATCGAGGGCGTGCGCTGGTTTTTACGCGTTTCGAAACCGCATCCGACGTTGATCGAACCGACGACCTCGTTGCATAGAGCGATTGGGAAGGGCCCCTTCGTTCGCGCCGAACGCGTCGTTCGAAAGCTCGTGCCGGCGCCGCGGAGCAGTGGAGAGCGCTTGATCGCGCTGACCTTCGACGACGGGCCGTATCCCATCTACACGCCGATGCTGCTAGACGAACTCGCGCGGCTCCACGTACGCGCGACGTTCTTCCTCATCGGTCGCGACGCGGGATGGTGGCCGCAAATCGCTCGGCGGATTGCAATCGATGGGAATGAGATCGGCAATCACACGCAGACCCATTCCGATCTCGACCACGAAAATCCGATGCAAGTTCGCCGCGAGCTCGTTGAGGGGCGAGACACGCTCCTTCGAATCACCGGCGATCGCTCCGCCGCCGTACTTTTCCGCCCGCCCCACGGACGCTATACCGCAGCCACCCTTCGCATCGCACAATCGCTCGGGATGAAGACGATATTTTGGAGCGACGATGCCGGGGACTGGCGCGAGCTCACCTCGCGCGAGATCGAGATGCATGTCGCGGCGCACGCAACCGAGCCGGAGATCCTGCTGCTGCATAGCGGGAAACGCTCCACCGTCAAGGCGCTTGCGAAGATCGTTCCGGCCTTCCGACAAGCGGGCTATCGTTTTGTGACCGTCGGTGAGATGCTCTCGCTTCTGGGTGCCCGACGCGTCGAAGGCGCTCGACGACTCTCCGTTCCCATTTCCTACTTAAAGGAGTAACCTTTCGTGCCCCGTTCGATTATCGATACCGAATCGAGTCGCCCGATCTACCGTCGGCGCCTGCTCCGACGCATGCTCCTCGCCGTCCTCGTTCTCGCGGGGCTCGTTCTCGCGCTCTGGTTGCTGCACCGTGCTCCCCCTACCCGGGTGAGCCAAGGAAAGATCGGGGCGGGGCGGAACCTGAGTCAGCTCGCTCTCAAGGAGACTTCATGCTTCGTCGTTTAACCCTCGGACTCGCCGCCATCAGCGTCGCAGTCGCGGTCGCTGCGTGCAATTCCAGTACGTCGACCAACCTTAATATCGGTCCGAATTTCGCCACCTCGACGCTTTATGCGTCCAATACCTCGCTCAACGCCGTGGCGATATTCTCGTCGACGACCGGTTCGTTAACCGCGCCGAGCTATCAGATCGGCGGGACATCGACGACCCTGAACGCTCCGCAGTACCTCGATTTCGATTCCACCGGGAACCTGTGGGTTGCCAATTACAATGCGAGCACTGGGGCGTCCTCGATCCTTCAGTTTCAGCCGCAAGCGACGGGCAACGTGCTTCCCTATGCGACGTACATAGGCTCTTCGCTCGCGGTTCCCGAGCCGCGCGGGCTCACCATCGAGCGAGCGCAGAATCTCATGGCGATTACGACGCTCAACCCGGCCTCGATCGACCCGAGCCAGCTGCTCGTGTATTCGATCGCCGGCGGTTCGCCGATGCTGCAAAATGCAATCGGCGGAGCGGCAACCTTGCTGAATATCCCCACCGGAGCTGCGTTTGTGAGCGGGAATGCGGTAATCGTCGCTAATAGCGGAGATGCGACGGTGGCGACCTATACGTTACCCTCGCCCTCGCCGACACCGGTTGCGACCGCAACCCCGGTCGCAACGGCGACCCCGGTTCCGTCGCCGAGTCCGTCGGGTTCGCCGACGGCGAGCCCTTCGCCGACTCCCTCGCCCGTCGAGACGCCGCTGAATCTTCCACCTTCCTCCGCGATCGTTGGATCGTCGACGCACCTCGGCTCGCCGCGTGGTGTCGCCGTCGCGAGCAACGGCACGATTTATGTCGCCGATCCCTCGGCGGTCGGCATCGGACCTGCGGTCCTCGTTTTCGCGGCGAATGCGACCGGGAACGTGGCACCGACCGCGATCATCGCCGGTTCGTCGACCGGCTTCATCGCTCCGAGCGACGTGAAAATCGATGCTGCCGGAAACATTTATGTGGCCGACAGCGGCGCGAATAAGGTCTTCGTCTTCGCCCCTGGTGCCACGGGGAACGTCGCTCCGAAAGCCTCGCTTTCGGTCGGGGGGACGGTCGTCGGCATCGCGCTGAGCCCGTAACGTGCAGAGACGATGACCCAGGGCGATTCGCGTGGGCTCTATTCGGCGCTCGCGGCGTTAATCGCCGCGAGCGATCCGCAGGACCGCGCGAACGTACTCGCCCGCGGTGCCGCCGAGATCGCGCGCGTACGCTTCGCCTCGGCGCTGCTGTTCGTCGACGACTCGCTCGTCGTCGCCACCGTCCCCGAGGGTGCGGCGGGCTTTCGGTTACGCGACGGTTCTCATGAATTGCGGCGGCTCTTTCTTCACGCCCTCGCGCGCTTCGAGCGCGAAGGCATCTGTTTCGTGCCGCAAGATAAGCAGCGCGTCCTCGCCGGCGTGAGCCCGGCGGCGATCGATTGCGATGCCCTTTTCGTGCCGCTCATTACCTCGCAGAAAACGATCGGCGTGCTCGTCGTCGGTCTCGACGATCCGCTCGACGAAGCCGTGCAGCGAGACCTGGTTACCTTTTGCGGCGTCGCGACGCACCTTCTCGATACCGCCCGCGCCCTCGAAGCGGCGCATCGACTCTCGCGCGACAGCCAGTTGTTGGCGATGGTGAACGAACGCCTTCACAAGTCGCTCGATCGGAAGGACGTTCTAGGGGGTATCGTCAGCGGGGTTCGCTCGGCCTTCAATGCCGACACATGTACGATTTTCGAACGATCCGGGAGCAATCGCGTCGTCCCCGTCGCGTCGAGCGCGCCGTTCGCCGACGCCCCGACGACGGCGATCGAACTCGAAAGCGAACTGCGTAAGGTGTTCTCGGGATTGGCGGCGCGCCGCGACGATTACGACACCGGGCACGACGCCGCTAAAGGTGGCGCTCGCAGCGCGATCGGCGTTCCGTTCATCGTCGACGGTAAAATTGAAAATGCGCTCGTTCTCGAATCGGCGCAACCCCACGCGTTCGACGACGCCGATATTAGCGCCCTACGTTCCCTAGCGTTCCACGTCGGTCTCGCGCTCTCCAACGCTCGGCTCTACGAGCGCGAACGCGCGCGGCGAACGCAGGCGGAGTCGCTCGAACGGGTCGTTCGCATTTTGCGCGATACGCAATACGTCGACGAAGTGCTCCTGGTATTCGTCGTCACGACCTCGCACGAGTTGCCGATCGATTGTTTTGCATACATTCTCGACGGCGATTCGCTGGTGCGACGTGCGATGCGTTCGCGCGATAGTTCGCGCGGTTTTACCCCGCTCGACCGCGTCGAACGAGCGGGCCTCGAACCGTTCCTCGTCGTCGACGATCCTTCGGATTCGGCATTGCTCCCTCGCGCCGCGCGCGAAGCGCTCTTCGGCGACGGCTCCGGCGTCGTCGTCCCGCTGCGGATCGACGGGAACCTGTGGGGCCTGATCGCCATGCGCAGCGTTGACGGCGGCTTCACCTGGCCGCAAGACGAGCGGGCGATGTTCGTACGCACTCTCGCCTCGCACTTGGAGATTGCGCTCGCGAACGCCCACGCCTACGAACGCGAACGGCGCCGCGCTCAGGAGCGCGAAACGCTCGCCGAAGCGGCGCGAACGATTCTCGGGCAGGTCGATCTGCCGACGCTCGCCGAGGTCATGTCGCGCTTAGCGGCCTCGCTCGTCGATGCCGAGCAAGCGTGCGTGTTGCGCTGGATGGGCGACCGGTACGGCCTCGTCGGCTCGTACGGCGGGCCGGTGGAGGGCCTTATCGCTCGCACGGGGCTCGCCCTCGATATGCGCGTCACGCAAGCGATGGGGATAGGCCCCGAAGAGCGACGCGTTCAGCGGCTCATCGAAGGAGTCGGTTTTGCCGTCGCGCCTTTGGTGCATGGAGCGAATGAAGGGTCGGGCGATGCGATCGACGCTTTCCTTCTCGTCGGCGCGAAGGGAGAGATTCGCTTTAGTCGGGACCGTTTGCGGTTGCTGCAAGAGCTCGGAGCGCTCACGGCACTCGCGTTGCGCAATCTCGAACTCTACGCGGCATCGACCGATGCGAACCGGGCGCTGCAAGAATCGAATCAATTCAAGGACGATCTGCTCGCGATGCTCGCGCACGATTTTCGCGGTCCGCTGACCGTCATCGAGGGATATTGCGAGCTGCTCATGGAGAACGCGAAGACCAACTCCGAAGAGATCGAAACGATCTACGGGCAGGCGAGACGGCTCGTGCGGCTCGCGGAGGACGCCCTCGCGCTCGCGCATTCACAGGGAGAGAGCTTCGCGCTCGATCAAAAGCCGACCGACTTCTCGAAATACGTCGCCGAAAACCTCGCCGAGATCGCGCCGAATAATCCGCGCGTCGTTTTCGCTTCCGGAGAAGAAGGAGCGATCGTCGAACTCGATCGCTCGCGTTTCCGTCACGTACTCGACAACCTTATCTCTAATGCGTTGAAGTACTCCGGCGAAGAGATCGTCGTCAGCGTTGCAAAAAGAGGAAGTCGCGCGGTCCTCGAAGTCACCGACCGCGGTATCGGCATCCCGCAGGGCGACCTAGCAACGGTCTTTTCGAGGTTCGGTCGCGGAAGTAACGCGCGGAACCAAGGCATCGAGGGCTCGGGAATCGGCCTCTACGTCGCCAAAAAAATCGCCGAAGCGCATCGGGGAAGCATTCAGGTGCGTTCTAAAGAAAATGCCGGGAGCACGTTCTCGGTCGACCTTCCGCTCGTGCCGGTACAAGAACGCACCATAACATCTGACCTTTCTCGGAGTATATAGCTCAGCATGGCCTTCCTGAAAACCCTCTTCGACGCAAACGAACGCGACATCGTGCGTCTGCGCAAGACCGCCGCCCAGGTCAACGCCCTCGAACCGGAGATCTCCGCGCTCGACGACGAAGCCCTACGCGGAAAGACCACGGAGTTTCGTCTGCGCCTGGACCGGGGCGAAGATCTCGATCGTCTTCTGCCCGAGGCCTTCGCCGTCACGCGGGAGGCGGGGCGTCGCGTTCTGGGGATGCGTCACTTCGACGTGCAGATTATGGGCGGCCAGGTACTCTACGAAGGACGTATCGCCGAGATGCGGACCGGCGAAGGCAAGACGCTGGTCGCCACGCTCCCGGTCTACGCGCGCGCGCTCGTCGGGCGCGGCGTGCACGTCGTCACCGTCAACGACTACCTCGCCCGGCGCGACGCCGAATGGATGGGGCCGCTCTATCGCTCGCTCGGCCTCTCCGTCGGTATCGTCCAACACGGGCTCGAGCCGACCGAGCGCCGCGAAGTCTACGGCTGCGATATCACCTATGTGACGAACAACGAGGTCGGCTTCGACTATCTGCGCGATAACATGGCGTGGCAGAAAGAAGATCTCGTTCAGCGCGATCTCTATTTCGCGCTAATCGACGAAGTGGACTCGATCCTCATCGACGAAGCGCGGACGCCGTTGATCATCAGCGGTCCCTCGCAAGAATCGACCGATCTCTATGGGAAGTTCGCACAGGTAATTCCGCGCCTCAAAAAAGGCGATGATTATACGGTCGACGAGAAGGCGCACGCCGTTCCCGTCACGGAAGCCGGCGTCGCCAAGGTCGAGAAGATGCTCGGCATCTCCAACCTGTACGACCAACGGAATATCGAGCTGGCGCATCAATTGAATGCGGGCCTCAAGGCGTGGAATCTCTTTCATCGCGACCAACAATATATTATTAAAGACGACGAAATCGTCATCGTCGACGAATTCACCGGACGATTGATGTACGGACGCCGTTACTCCGACGGTATCCACCAAGCGATCGAAGCGAAGGAAGGCATAAAAGTTCGAGGTGAGGATCAAACCCTCGCGACGATCACCTTCCAGAACCTGTTCCGCCTCTACGATCACCTCGCCGGCATGACCGGTACCGCCAAGACCGAAGAACGGGAATTCCGCGAGATCTATAGTCTCGACGTCGTGACGATCCCGACGAATATGCCGATGGTACGTAACGATTTCCCGGATATCGTCTTCAAGAGTGAGAAGGCGAAGTTTGCGGCGGTGGTCGAGGAAATTATCGCCGAGCACGGCAAGGGGCGCCCGGTCCTCGTCGGAACGCGTTCGATCGAAAAGAGCGAATTGCTGGCCGGGAATCTCCGTCGCAAAGGCGTCGAATGTAACGTGCTCAACGCGAAGTATCACGAGCAAGAGGCCGACATTATCAAAGATGCCGGCAGCTACGCGCAAGTAACGATCGCCACGAATATGGCCGGCCGCGGCACCGATATCAAACTCGGCGATGGGGTCGCCGAGATCGGCGGCTTGCATATCATCGGCACCGAACGCCACGAATCTCGACGTATCGACAACCAGTTGCGCGGCCGTTCGGGGCGTCAGGGCGACCCGGGTTCGACGCGCTTCTATCTCTCGTTAGAAGACGAAGTGATGCGTCTCTTCGGCGGCGATCGGATGACCTCGATGATGGAACGGGTCGGCTTTACCGACGAGGCGCCGATCGAATCGAAGCTCGTGTCGCGCAGCATCGAACACGCGCAAAAGCGCGTCGAAAACCACAACTACGAAATCCGCAAACACGTTCTCGAATACGACGACGTGATGAACAAGCAGCGCGAGATCATCTACGCCGATCGGCGGGCGATCCTCGAAGGGACCTTCGATTCGCGCTCGTTTATGCTGCAAACGCTCGCCGCAAAGATCAACGAATCGATCGAACAAAATATCGCCGAAAACGCACACCCCGGCGACTGGGACCTCCCCGAGCTCCTCAACGAGCTCGATATTATCTTCCCGGTGAAGCAGAGCGTGACGTTGGAAGAGTTGGGGCGTCACGATCGCGAGGGAATCCGTCGCTTGCTCGAGGAGCGCGCCATCGCGGCCTACGAGAAAAAAGAGGCCGAGGTCGGCCCCGATATGATGCGCGTCGTCGAACAGCGCTTCTTATTGTTGCCGATCATCGACCGTCAGTGGGTCGATCACTTGTACGTGATGGATCATCTGAAGAACGGTATCGGCCTGCGCGGATACGGACAGATCGATCCGCGCGTCGAATACGAAAAAGAGGCCTTCGAAATCTTTGAAGACCTGAAAAATAACATCGCCGACGAAGCGATTAAAGCACTCTTCCACGTGCAGATCGAATACGGAGAAGAAGCCCCCAACGGAGCGCCGATCTCGCTGCAGGGCGGCGAGGGCGAGGCGGAGGGCGGCCATCTCTCCGAGCGCGACGTCGAGGCATTGTTGGGCCCGATTCCCGGCGGTACGCGACCGGAGCGCGAGTTGCGAACGAATCTCGGAAGCGAGGAGCCGGCGAAGCCGAAGCACCGCGATCAGCCGAAGGTCGGCCGGAACGATCTCTGCCCTTGCGGGAGCGGAAAAAAATTCAAGAAGTGCCACGGAGCGCCGGGAGCGGCGGCACTTAGCTAACCGCCGCTCGGGAGCGCGATTAGAGCCGCGTGTACCGAATGCGCGGATCGAGGATCGGCGGCGGCACGGGAATCGGCCCGCCGATTCGTTGAGGCGGTCCCTGCGTCGCGCCGGTGACGAGGTCGCCGCCGAGGTCGACGTTCTGTGCGTTGGCACGGACGTCGACGCCTTCTCCGTTCTGCGATAGCGTCGTGGCGATCGTCCCACCGTTGCCGTCGTCGACATTCACTTGCATCGAACCGTCGGCATTCCACGAGATCGCTTCGCCGGGGAGCGAGAGATTCTGGCCGCGTGCGAGCGCGGTCGTGTTTCCGTTCTGGGAGATCGTTGCGGTGCCGTCGGCGCCGTAGGTGAGAATGGTGGCGCCGCCGTTGGTGGTGATACTCGCCGAAGCGTTGTAGGTGACGCCCCGCGCATTCGGCGCAGTCGGCGTCGTGGAGATCGAAAATCCGCCGGGGACTGAATCCGAGTCGAGGAGATCGCCGTGTCCGCTCATCGAATCCCAGCTGCCGGCGAGATTTCCCGCCGTGCTCTGCCCCGTGAAACGCAGGTGCGGATCGCCCGTCGAGGAGCCGCCGGCGTTCGAAAAATAATTTTCCGGCGCTGCGGTGGGGTTTCCGCCCCCGGACGGCATGCCTCCGCCGTTGAGCAGCGACCCGAGCATACCGATGAGTTGCATCAGTAAATTGGAAATGCCGGCTAAGGGCCCCGGTACCGGAAAGGCGCCGCCGCCCTCGGAGAAACCCGGCGGGAGGAAGCGCGCGATGCCGTCGTTCGTGCCGGTGGCGCCGCGCGTTCCCGGGCTTTCGAGCGCCTGTAGCGGGTCGGCGAACGATGAGAGCCCGCCGAGCATATTGGGCAACGTGGTCTGTGTGTTGAAATCGAGCATGATGCCTCCATCGGGGTAGTGGTGTCTCTCGTTCACGCGCGGGGCCACGGTTGGAAAGGTGCTCGCGCAAAAATCCAGAAGCGACCGCGCCGCAATGAGTCAAACGCAACGAACCTCGATCTCTGCCTGTAGCGCTCGCCTCGAGGGCCTCAAGGAGCGTCTTTGACTATGCCGGTAAGGCGCGTCGTGCCTCCGAACTCGACGAGCGGTCGCGTGCGGAAGGCTTCTGGGATAATGCCGGGGCCGCCCAGCGGACGATGAAAGAACTCGCCGATCTCCGAGAGGAGCTCGGCACGATGGACCGGATCGCCGCGTCGCTCGCCGACGCACGCGAGATGCTCGAACTCTTCGGCGACGATGACAGCGCGCAGACGGAGATCGATACGAGCATCGCCACCTGCGAACGCGAACTCAACGAATTGGAGATGGCCGCGAATTTCGACGGCGAGTTCGACAATCACGGAGCGATCGTCAGTATTTTTGCCGGTGCGGGCGGAGTCGACGCCGCCGATTGGACGCAGATGCTCCTGCGCATGTACTTGCGTTGGGCCGAAGGTCACGGCTTCCAGACGCAACTCGTCGAGGAATCGCCGGCGGAAGAGGCCGGGCTAAAATCCGTGACGTTCTTCGTCCGTGGTCGGAACGCGTACGGCATGTTGGAGAGCGAGCGCGGCGTCCATCGGTTGGTTCGCCTCTCGCCGTTCGATCAAGCGCATCGACGCCACACGTCGTTTGCCGCCGTCGACGTGATTCCGGAGATTACCGGCGAGGAACACGGCGAAATCGTCATCAAGCCCGACGACGTCCGCATCGAAACCTTTAAGTCGGGGGGATCGGGCGGCCAGTACGTCAACAAAACCGAGTCGGCGATCCGCATCATCCACGAGCCAACCGGTATTATCGTCGCATCGCAACAAGAACGATCGCAGGCACAGAACCGCGAAGTCGCGATGAATATATTGCGCGCGAAACTCGTACAGCGGGCCGCACAGGAGCGCGACGAACGCCTGAGTTCCTTGCGCGGCGAACGGCAGGCCAACGAATGGGGATCGCAGATCCGCTCCTACGTCCTGCAGCCGTATCAACTGGTCAAGGACCATCGTACCAACGTCGAAGTCGGCGACGCCCAAGGCGTCCTCGACGGCGAAATCGACGCGTTCGTATGGCCGTATCTTCAGACGCGCCGCGCCGCAATCGGCGCCACGCAGTAGCGGCGGTGCGACGGCGACTTCCCTGGGCGATCGCCGCCGGATATGCGGTGCTTTTTACCGCGCTCGGTGCGTGGCGGTATGCGGTGCACCGAAACTTGGTCGATTTCGGAATCTTCGCTCAGAGCCTCCGAAGCAATTTTCTCTGTCTTTGCAACACGATCGAAGGCAGCCATTGGGCCTTTCATTTTTCGCCGGTCCTCGGCGTGCCGATGCTGTTGTTGCACGTGTGGAATTCGCCACTGGTGCTGGTGGCGGTACAGTCGGTGGCCTGCGCTCTGGTCATTCCTGCGGTCTACGCCATCGTCGAACGTCGCGCCGACGCGCGTACGGCGGCATGGGCCGCATGGATCGCCGCGCTCTACCCTCCGCTCGCAGGGTTGGCGTTCGTGGATTTTCACGAAAATGCGTTCGCGCCGGCGGCGGTGCTCTGGTTGGTCTGGGCTCTCGACGCGCGCCGTTTCCGCCTCGCAGCGCTCTTCGCCGCTTGCGCCATCGGCGTGAAGGAAGATCAGGCGCTCTTTATCGCGGTCGGCGCTCTCGCGGCGGCATGGGCGTTGCGCGGTGATGCCGCGATGCGGCGATTTTTGCTCGCGCTCTCGGGGCTCGCCTTCGTCGTCGTGGCGCTCTTCTTTTTCGCTATCGCACCGCACGTCGGCGCGAACCCCGCATGGCAACCAACGCGCTTTTACGCGTGGAACGCCGCAGACGTTCGCGCGCTGCCGGCGACCGTGCCGGCGCGCCTCGGGTTTCTCGTCCTCGCGCTCGCGCCGCTGGCATGTATTCCGCTGCAATCACGGGCGATCGTGCTGGCGATTCCGGCATTCGCGGAGGTGCTGCTCTCGCGAATGCCCACCACGTTTACGATGGGGACGCACTACGCGGGTGCGTGGATCGGCTACGTGCTCGCCGCCTTTGCCTTCGCGATCCCGCAGGCATCTCGCCGTCGCACCTATGTCGCGCTTGCGTTCTGCGTGCTCGAGTTCGCGCTCGCCGATCCCCTGCATCCGGCGCTGAACCTCCGACCGATCGAAGCGCGCGACCGCGCGCTCGACGCCTACCTGCAACGCTGGCCCGCCGGGCTCGCGGTCGCCACGCAAGAAGAAGCCTTCGGCCACCTCGCGCTTCGCGACGCGAGGGCGACGTTGCTTCCCGACGACGGCAGCGCTCCGTTACCCGCTGCGATCGTATTGATCGATCGCGCGTATCCGCGCTCGCCGCGCCTCGTTGAGAACGCCGCGCGGCTCGCGGCGCTCGAAGCCGATGGGGGGTTGCGCGTCGTCGTTAGGTGTGGATCGATTCTTGTAATGATGCGAGGGAATCGAGCGCGCGCTGCGGCCATTCCGCAGTGCCCTCAAGCGTCGCGTTAGGCGCGGCCCAGGGGCTCCAACGCGCGCGTTGGAGCGCATAGTCGCGTCCGCTTTCATAGACGGCAACGCACGGCGTTCCGAGGATGCCCGCAACGTGAATCGCACCGGAATCGGGGGCGATGAGTACGTCGGCCGCTGCGATTGCCGCGATCCACGACCGAAGATCTGCGAACCATTCGATTCCCGGAAGCCCCGCCGTGAGATCGGCGATGCTCGCGCGTTCGGCGTCCGGGGCGAGCAGCGTGATATCGCCGACGCGCTCGCGCGCTCGGTCGAGAAAGGTGCGAACGTCGGAGTGGGCGATGCCTAGCCGCTCCCACTTCGACGTGAGTTGCAGCGCGATGCGATGGCGTGCGGCGACGTCGCGCTCCAGGATCAGGCCGCGAAGTGCGGCGGGGTCGCGCGACGGGTGAGCGCCCGGTGCGAGTAACGATGTGCCGAGCGAGAAAAGGACCTCGCATTCGTGCGGCGCGCGTGCGTCGAGCCCCGCGCTGCGATATCGCGTCTCGGTAAGCAGCGAGCGAACCCAGAGCGACTTGAGCGGTTTGCCCCAACCGTTCTGGAAACCGACGCGATGCGGAGCCGCGAGCGCTGCGGCGAGCCGATATCCCGCGGGATCTTCGGTTGCGACGAGGATGTGCGAATAGCGATTGGGACGCAGTTGCTCGGCGAAGTCTCGAATCGCGCTCCGATTTGCCGCGCTATCGTCGCGTTGGGCGAAGGGTGCAATGTAGGCACGCCGCAGCGCGGCTCGCACGAAGAGGTCGCGCGCGGCGGGCGCGACGACGATATCGGTCGGGACCGCGGCGTCGCGCAGGGCGAGCAGTAAGGGCGCGAGCGCCAGCGTATCGCCGAGGGCGTCGAGGCGGACGATGAGGGCCGATGAGGAATCAGTCACGCCGAGCTATGCTTGCGCGCGAGAATCTCGTTACCTTCGCCGAATTCCCCGGGCGGCGCATCGTCCGGCGTTTCGGGTATGTCTCGGGGCAGGCCGAGCAGCCGCAGAATCGCCTTCGCTCGACCTTTCGCAGCATCGGGTTGCTCGTCGGCCTCGCGCCGGTGGAATTCGTGAGCGATGCCGAGCGCCTGCGCGCCGAGGCCCTGGAACGGCTGCGCGAGCGCGCGGAACGACTCGGCGCGAATGCAGTGCTCGGGTTGCAATTTCACGTCAGCGAGCGCCCCGACGGCTCGTGCGTGGTGATCGCCTTCGGGGAAGCGGTACGCGTCGTGCGCGAGGAGAGGAAATGAGCTTGGAGGAGCGCGCACGGCGCGAACGCGCGCTGCAGCAGGGAGCCGCACGCGCGAGTGCGTGCCGGGCCTGCGCGATCGGAGCGCAGCGCCGGAATAACGTGTACGGCGAGGGCGACCCCTGCGCCGATCTCATGTTGGTCGGTGAGGGGCCCGGCGAAACCGAAGATCGCCTCGGCCGACCGTTCGTGGGGCGTGCGGGCGAGCTGCTCGAGAAGATGTTGGGAGCGATCGGCTTGGCGCGCGAGGACGTCTATATCGCCAATACGGTCAAGTGTCGGCCGACCTCGCAGGGCGAGCGGGGGCTGAAGAACCGGGCCCCCGACCCGGCGGAGATGGCGAATTGCCGCCCCTTTCTCGACGAACAGATCGAGATTATCCGGCCGAGAGTCTTGCTCGCGCTTGGGGCGCCCGCCGCGAAATCGTTCCTCGGCCCGTCCTACGCGATCACCAAACAGCGCGGGCGTTGGGAGCGCGGCCCGCTCGAGATTCCGCTGCTGGTCACATTCCACCCCGCGTACGTGCTCCGGCAGACCGGCGGCGAGCTGACTGCGGTGAAGCGCCTCGTCTGGGACGATCTCAAAGCGGTGCGGAGCCGGATCGACGAGCTCCGAGCGGAGCTCCCCTCCGCGAGTGCGCGCCAGGTCGACCTCTTCGAAGGGCCCTCCGTGGTAGAGTAAGAGCCATGTATCGCGACCCGAAAGCGATCTGGCTGCGCGAGGTCGTCGGACGCGCCGGATTTGCTACCCCCGAGGCCTTCTCCGCCGAGTTCGAACTCAAGCCGTACCGCATCGAGCAGCTCTATCGAGCGGCGATGCGCGAGTTGCTCGGGGGCGTCGAGGATGTCACCACGCTGTCGCTCGATCTGCGCGCGCGCTTGCAAGAGCGCGGCATTCGCTTCTCTACCGTCGAGCCGGTGGTCGTGCAACGTTCGAATGACGGGCAGACGACCAAGGCGTTGCTCGGGCTTCGCGATGGCAAGCAAGTCGAAGCGGTGCTGATGGAGCACCGCGAAGGGCGCACCACGGTCTGTATCTCATCGCAGGCGGGTTGTGCGTTCGCGTGCGCCTTCTGCTCGACCGGACAGGCCGGTTTTTCGCGACACCTTACCGCAACCGAGATCGCCGACCAGGCCAGATTCTTTGCGCGCGAACTCCGAGAGCGTGGAAAGAAGATCACCAATATCGTGTTCATGGGGATGGGCGAGCCGTTTCATAATTACGATGCGGTGATGGAGGCGGTTGCGTTGCTGCACGATCCCAACGGTATGGGAATCGGCCATCGCCACATTACGATCTCGACGGTCGGCTGGGTCGATCGAATCGACGATTTCACCAACGAACATCTCCAGGTGAACCTCGCGATCTCGCTGCACGCCCCCGACGATGAAACGCGCGGATCGATCATGCCGGTGAATCGCCGTCACGATATCGCCGAGTTGATGGCCGCCTGCGAGCGCTACGTCGCAGCGACGAAACGGAAGGTCTTTTTCGAGTACGTGATGCTCGCCGGAACCAACGACAGCGACCGGCACGCGCGTGCGCTCGCCGATCTCATGCGCGGGCATCTCTATCACGTGAATCTGATTCCGTATAACGCCACCCCCGACGCACCATTCCAGGGCAGCAGCGACGAGCGGGTATGGAAGTTTGCGAAGATCCTCGAGGACGCCGGCGTTCCCTCGACCGTGCGACACAACATGGGCACCGATATCTCGGCCGCGTGCGGGCAATTACGCGTCGAGACGCAGCCGAAAGCGCAGAGGCTCGCGGCCACCCCAGCTTTTTGACGGAGGCCCTTAACGTATCGCGCAATCGGAAGGCGCGCGCTCCGGAGATGGTGGCCATAACGGCGACGTTTCTCGAGGCCTGCCTCGACCGCGGGAGGGGGTGCCTTGCTCGAAAGCCTGGGAGGTGAGGGTTTTGGGCGCCCGCTGAGAAACCTAGTCGCCCCTATGGGTAGCAACGATGTCCGCGTAACGATGGACGAAATTACCGCGCTTGCCAAGCGGCGCGGGTTCATGTTTCAGAGCAGCGAGATTTACGGCGGCATCAACGGCTTCTGGGATTACGGCCCGCTGGGCTCGGTGCTCAAACGGAACGTGAAGAATGCCTGGTGGCGCGACACGGTTGAATTGCGCGACGATGTCGTCGGCTTCGATTCGTCGATCATCATGCACCCGCTCACTTGGAAAGCCTCCGGGCACGTCGACGCGTTCCACGATAAGCTCGTCGATTGCAAAGTCTGCAAACATCGCTTTCGGTTCGACCACTTGAAAGATCCGAACCAATGCCCGGATTGCGGAAGTAAGGCGAGCTTCACCGAGCCGAGAAATTTCAATTTGATGATGCGCACGCAGATCGGCCCGATGGAAGATAGCGCATCGAGCGCGTATCTGCGCCCGGAGACCGCGCAGGGCATCTTCGTGAATTTCAAAAACGTTTTTCAGAGCGCGCGAAAAAAACCGCCGTTCGGTATCGCGCAGATTGGAAAATCATTCCGTAACGAGATTACCCCCGGAAACTTCACCTTCCGAGTTCGCGAGTTCGAACAGGCCGAGCTGGAGTATTTCGTCCCCGACGACGGCCGCGATATGGAGATCTTTCAAGAGTGGGTCGCGCGGCGAAAGGCGTGGTACGCCGGCTACGGCATCGCCGAGGATCGGCTGCGCTTCTACGAGCTGACGCCGCAGGAGCGGCCGCATTACGCGAAGGCCGGCGTCGACGTCGAGTATCTTTTTCCGTGGGGCTGGGGCGAGCTCGAATCGATCGCACATCGCGGTACCTACGATCTCGACGCGCATATGGCGCTCTCCGGGAAAGATTTGCGTTTCTTCGATGAAGCCTCGAAGCAGCATTACACGCCATTGCTGATCGAAAGCTCGGCGGGAATGGACCGCACGACATTGACGTTCTTGGTCGATGCCTACGAAAAACAAATCGTCGCTGGAGCCGATGGGAAGAGCAGCGAGCGCGTCGTACTCCACTTCCATCCGCAGATCGCTCCCGTTCAGGTCGCAGTCTTCGCGCTCGCGCGCAACAAGCCCGAACTCGTCGAAGCCGCGAAGCGCATCGAGGCCTCACTGCGCCCGCTCTTTCGCACGCAGTACGACGAGGGGAATATCGGTCAGCTCTATCGTCGGCAGGACGAAATCGGCACGCCGTACTGTCTCGTCTTCGACTACGACTCGCTCGAGGACGGAAAAGTCACCGTTCGCGACCGCGATGCCATGACGCAAGAACGCGTCGCGATCGACGCCTTGGTCGGCTACCTGCATGGAGCGACGACCGGAGCCGCTCGTTAGCATGGGGTACGTCTATACCTTCGAGCAGGGCGATGCCTCGATGCGCGATCTCCTCGGTGGGAAGGGCGCGGGCCTCGCCGAGATGACGCGTGCCGGGCTCCCCGTGCCGCCGGGATTTACGATCGCGACGAGCGCTTGCGTCGAATATTTCGCCGCCGGAAACCGCTTCCCAGACGGGCTCGATGCCGAGATCGAAACGGCGATGGAGGCGTTGCAGCAGCGCATCGGCAAGCGCTTTGGCGACGCTCAAGATCCGCTCTTAGTCTCGGTGCGCTCCGGCGCGCGCGCATCGATGCCCGGCATGATGGACACGATCCTGAATCTCGGCCTCAACGACGAGACCGTCCTCGGCCTCGCGGCGCGGACCGCGAACGATCGCTTTGCGTGGGATGCCTATCGCCGTTTTATCGCGATGTTCTCCGGCGTCGTCCTCGATATCGAAAAACATCATTTTGAAGAAGCGATCGACCGCGCAAAGTTGGCCCGAGGTGTCAAAACCGATCCGCAGCTCGACGCCGATGCCTGGCGCGAACTCGTCACCGAGTTTAAAGCGATCGTGCAACGCGAAGCGGGACGTGCGTTCCCTCAGGATGTGAGCGAGCAGTTGCGCCTCGCGATCGCCGCGGTGTTCGCTTCGTGGAACTCGCGCCGCGCGATCGATTATCGACGCTACAACCGGATTCCCGACGATTGGGGAACCGCGGTCAACGTCATGGCGATGGTCTTCGGCAACATGGGCGACGATTCGGGCACCGGCGTCGCATTTACCCGCGATCCGAACACCGGCGAGGACGTGCTCTTCGGCGAGTACCTCCGTAACGCGCAGGGCGAAGATGTCGTCGCCGGCATTCGCACCCCCGAACGCATCACCGATCTCAAAGAGCGACAACCGACAGTGTACGATCAGTTCGTCGAGATCGCGCGTCGGCTCGAACGGCATTACAAAGACGTGCAGGATCTCGAGTTTACGGTCGAGCGCGGGAAGCTCTACATGCTGCAAACGCGCAACGCGAAACGCAGCGCCGAGGCCGCGGTGAAAATCGCCCTCGCGCTCGTGGAAGAGGGTTTGATCGATGAAGAGACCGCCGTCGGCCGGGTCGACGCGCGCTCGCTCGACGCGCTCTTTCACGCGCGCATCGATCCCGGCGCGGCGATCGCGCCGACCGCGCACGGCCTCAACGCGTCGCCCGGCGCGGCGAGCGGCCAAGTCGTCTTCGATGCCGACGAAGCGGTGGCGTGGCGGGAACGCGGAAAACGCACGATTCTCGTGCGCGTCGAGACGACGCCCGACGATATGCACGGAATTATCGCTGCCGAAGGAATCCTGACGGCAAAAGGCGGCGCGACCTCCCATGCCGCCGTCGTCGCGCGCGGTATGGGAAAGCCATGCGTCGCCGGCTGCGAGGCGCTGCAGATCGATCGTCGTGCCGGAAGCGCGCTTCTCGCCGGCACCGCCCTGCGCCAAGGTGACTGGCTGACGATCGACGGGAGCACCGGCGCCGTGATTCTCGGGGAGGCGCCGTTACTCGCGCCGCCGAGTACGCTGCCGCAGTGGCTCGCAACCTTTCTCTCGTGGGCGGACCGCGCGCGGACCATGCAGGTGTGGGCGAATGCCGATACACCCGAAGATGCGCGGAAGGCACGCGAACTCGGCGCGCAGGGGATCGGGCTCTGCCGCACCGAGCACATGTTTATGGCGCGCGAACGCCTCCCCGTCGTGCAAGAGATGATTCTCGCGGCCGATGCAAAGGCGCGTGCCAGCGCGCTCGAGCGTCTCTTGCCGTTTCAACGCGACGATTTTGTCGGGATTCTCGAAGCGATGGCCGGACTTCCGGTAACGATTCGATTGCTCGATCCTCCACTACACGAATTTCTGCCCTCGCTCGAATCGCTGCTCGTCGAAACGACCGAACTGCGCCTGCGCGAAGGCACGGAGTCGGCGCGCTATAAAGAGCGCGAAACGCTTTTGCGCCGCGTCGAGCAGTTGCACGAACAGAATCCCATGTTGGGGCTGCGCGTCTGTCGGCTCGGCATCCTCTACCCCGAGATCTACGCCATGCAGGTGCGGGCGATCTTCGAAGCGGCGTGCGCGCTCAAGGCGCGCGGTATCGACGCGCGTCCCGAGGTGATGATTCCCGGCGTCGGAACGCCCGAAGAGATGCGCTTTACCTACGATGCCGCCAAGGCGGTCGCCGACGCGGTGCTCGCCGAACGCGGGATCGATCTGGAGTACCACATCGGAACGATGATCGAATTGCCGCGCGCGTGCGTCGTCGCCGACGAAATTGCGGAACGGGCGGAGTTCTTTTCTTTCGGCACCAACGACCTGACGCAGACGACCTACGGCTACAGTCGCGACGATGCCGAGGCGTCGTTCATCCCGCACTATCTCGAAAAGCGAATCCTCAAAGACGACCCGTTCCAGGTGCTCGACCAGCGTGGCGTTGGCGCGCTCATGCGCCAAGCGGTCGCACTTGGCCGCTCCGCTCGCCCGGGGCTGAAGATCGGTATCTGCGGAGAGCACGGCGGGGAGCCGAGCAGCGTGGCGTTCTGCCACACGCTCGGGCTCGATTACGTCTCCTGCTCGCCCTATCGCGTGCCGATCGCCCGTCTCGCGGCGGCTCAGGCGGCGTTGGCTTCGCGGCCATAACGCGGCGACCCCCGGGTCATATCGGTGCGGTACGCTCGCCTTCTGAACTTTCGTCAGGAGAGTACCGATACCATGAGTAGCATGTTGGACACGCTCGCGATATCCAAACGCCTCCAAAAAGCCGGCGATACGCCCGAACACGCCGAGGCCGTCGCCGAGGTTTTCGGCATGGTGTTTCAGGAGAACGTCGTTACGAAAGCCGACCTTCGCGAAGCGTGCGATAAACTTGACAAGAAGATCGATGCGGTTGCATCGACGCTCGATAAAAA
>JAJYRH010000004.1 GCA_021794205.1 bacterium | reverse complement strand
CTCTAACCAACTGAGCTACAGCGCCAGGGGATGGTGGGCACGGTTGGGATTGAACCAACGACCCCCCGCGTGTGAAGCGGATGCTCTCCCACTGAGCTACGCGCCCACGATACCCGGCGTCCGGGGACCGTTAGACGATTTCGGATGGTATCCTATCGCGATGGCTCTTGTCTAGCGTTTCCGCGGCATAAACTCGGGGCGATCGCGCTCTCGGTGTCGAAGGACGGCGTATGCTCGAAGGATTTCCCTTGCTCTCGCGCTTCTCGGTTCCCTTTGCCGATATCGACATGCTGCATCACGTGAACAACGTCGCCTACATTCGCTGGGCGGAGATGATGCGCGCCGAATACTTCGCTCGCGTGATGGGCGAAGCGATCGACGGCAACCACGGCATGATCCAGGCGAATATTTCATTCACGTACGAAAAGCAACTCGCCTATCGCGAGCAGATCGCCGTGGGATGCAAGGTCTCGCGCATGGGGACGAAATCGTGGGATTTCAGCTACGAAATATGGAGCGAAACCTTCGTGCACCGAGCGGCATACGGCACGACCACCGTCGTCGCATTCGATTTCGAAGCGCAGCGGACGATCGTCGTTCCCGATAGTTGGCGGGCGGCGATCGAAGCCTTCGAACGTGGCCCGCAGGTGCTATTTCACTGAAGTGCCCGCGCGTCGTTCGCGGCGAGCGCGTTTATCGCGATACATGCGATGGTCGGAGCGGCGGAGCAGTTCGGCGATCTCGGTTCCGTCCCGCGGGGCGATCGCCCAGCCGATACTCGCTCCCACGCGGAGCTTCTGCCCGTGCCAGGTCGTCGGACGCTCGAGGGTCGCTCGCACTTCCTCGGCGAGCGAGCGGGCATCCTCTTCGCTCCCGATGCCGCGCAGGATCGTAGCGAATTCGTCGCCGCCGAGGCGCGCGACGCTATCGCCGGTACGCAGGCGACGAACTAAGCGGCGGGAGGCGCTGCGCAGGACGGCATCGCCGGCCTCGTGGCCGTAGCGATCGTTGATATCTTTGAAGCCGTCGAGATCGATGAACAGCACGGCGAGCCGGTCGCCGCTCCGCCGTACTCGAGCGAGCCCGTTGGTCAGCGCGGCGGCGAATGCGGCGCGGTTCGGCAGGGTGGTGAGGGGATCGTGGTCGGCGCGGAAGCGCTCGCGATCGATCTGTTCGCGAAGCATGCGTTGGCGTAGCGCGACGGCGACGTAGGGGCCGAGGCTCTCGATGACCGCCGCGTCGCTCTCGTCGTAAAAGCGCAGGGCGCCGCTGCGTACGGCGAAACCGCCGACCGCCTCGTCCCCGATGCGCAGCGGCATCGCCATCGCGGCCGGCTCGCGCGCTTCCCGTGCGATGCCGTCGCGAATGACGATGCTCAGCGGATCGGCCGCCGGGAGCTGGGCGAGCACGCTTCGCCGAAACCCGCCGTCGACCGAGGCGAGACGCAGCCAGCTGTGCCCTTCGCGGAGGATCGCAACCACCTCCGTCGCCTCAACGAACGTGGCGAGAAGGTCCGCGAGGCTCGCAAAAACGGCCTCCAGGGTAATATCCTCAACGAGCAGCGTCGACATCCGGCGAGCCGCCTCGGCGACCCGCTGGCGTAAAGCACTCATCGAGGGCGCTCTTCAATGAAATGAACGGTCGCTCCGCTCGCAGGGGCTTTGACGGGGCTCGGCGCATCTGCTATTCTGCGTTGGGTCTTGCGGGCGGTTAGCTCAGTGGGAGAGCGCTTCCTTGACACGGAAGAGGTCAGAAGTTCAATCCTTCTACCGCCCACCATTTGGAAAAGACGCGCAAAAGTGCCGATTCGTTCGGCGCTTTTTCGTTGGAGCGCGGGACCGAACTTCCGCCCTCGGGGCGCAGGGCGTTGACCGCCGCGCAAGAAAGCGAGGCGGCATGACGGACATTAAGCTTGCGCGCTGCCTTGCGGTGCTCTGCGTATGGGCCTCGCTGTTTTTTGCCCTCGGCGCCCCGGCCCCGGCGGCCGCCGCGGGAGCGCCGCTGCGCATCGGATCGGATATCTCCTATGCTCCGCTTGAATTTTTGAGCAAAGGAGACCCCAAGCCGCACGGTTTCGATATGGATCTCGCTCGCGCGCTCGGCGCTCGACTCGGGCGACCGGTGCGGATCGAAAATCGAAGTTTCGATTCCTTGCTCGGCGACGTTGCCGACGGAAAGATCGATCTCGCCATCTCCGCGATCTCCGATACGCGGGCGCGCGAAAAGAAGGTAAATTTTATCGATTATTTTTTGGCGGGGAGCGGCATGCTCGTTCCGACGGGGAATCGGTATCATATTTTTTCGCTCGCCGCCCTCTGCGGGCTCCCCGTCGACGTCCAGTTTGCAACCTCGCAAGCGAACGCCCTCGAAGCGCAATCGCGCGCCTGTAAGGCCGTCGGGCTCGCCCCGATTCTCTTGCAGCAACGGTCGACCGACGATGCCGCACTCTCCATGCTGCTCGCGGGAAAGAGCGACGTCCACGTCACCGATTATCCTGTGGTCGCCTATCTCGCGCGTACCCTCGGCGGAGGAAAGCGTTTCGCCGTGGCGGGGAGACAATTCGACGTCGTCCCCTACGGCATTGCCGTCGCGAAGAAGAACGTCGCGCTCGCCGCCGCAGTGCAGTCGGCGTTGCAGTCGCTGATCGCCGATGGAACCTACGACCGATTGCTCGCAAAGTGGGGGCTCGGACAGGGGGCGCTTCGCTCGACGCCGATGAACGCCGGGACGCTCTACGAGCACTAGACGATGCGTGTGTATCTCATTCGTGCCGTAACGGCGATCGCGCTTCTGGTCGGATTGGTCGGCGGCATATCGCAGCCGCTCTCGGCGGCGCAGCCTCTGCGCGTCGGTACCGATATCTCGCATCCGCCGCTGGAGTTTTACCGAACGCCCGGCGGACTCGTTCGGGGCTTCGATGCCGACATCGCGCGCGAGATCGGGAAACGCCTCGGTCGCCCGGTGCGGTTCGTCGATATGCCCTTCGGGAATCTCCTCGGTTCGGTCGCGGCCGACAAAGTCGACTTTACGATCTCCTCGATGTTCGATCTGCCGTTCCGCGAAAAGATCGCCGATTTCGTCGATTACTTCCTTTCGGGGACCGCGATTATGGTACGTGCGGGAAACCCGCAGAACGTGTTCACGCTCGCCGGTTTCTGCGGCCTCACCGCGAGCGCGGAGGTCGGAACCTTCCAGTTTACGGCGCTCGACGAGCAATCGAAGCGATGCCGCGCATTAGGGCTCGGCGCCATTCACATCGTATCGGTCGCGGGAGACGAACAAGGCGCGCGAGCCTTGCTCGCCGGGCGCGTCGAGATTCATATCGCCGATTTTCCGATCGTGAGTTATCTCGCGCGTACCGTCGGGAACGGCAAACTCGTCGTCGCCGGGCGACCGTTCAACCAAATTCCCTACGGGATCGCGGTACGCAAGGGGAACGTGCTTCTACGGACGGAGATCGTCAATGCGTTGAAAGGTATGGTCGCCGATGGAACATACGACCGCTTGCTGAAGAAGTGGCATCTCCAGGCGGGCGCGCTCCGCTCGATTCCGGTAAACGCCGGAAAGCTCTACCAGCATTAGAGAGAGCGCGCCCGACCGGGGCTTAGTCGGCTAGAGTGCGCCGGAAAAATGCGAGGCTACGTTCCCATGCGAGCTTCGCGGCGGCCTCGTTGTAGTTTCCGATTCCTCCGGGATTCGAAAATGCGTGTCCGGCGTCGTAGCGATGGAATTCATAGGGAGCGTGCGCTTCCCGGAGGCGCGCTTCGATCGCATCGACGCGAGCGATCGGGAAATACTCGTCGCGAAGCGCCCAATGCCCCTGGAGCGGGATCTTGATGCTGCCGGGATCGCCCGCTTCTTCGGGAGGAAAACCGTAAAAGGGAACTGCGGCCGCGAATTCGTGCACGTGCATCGCACAGAGCAGCGTCAACGCACCGCCCATGCAAAAACCGATGACGCCGACTTTTTCCCCATTTTGCGCGAGGAATTGCGCCGCACCGCGCGCGTCTTGCATCGCGGCATCGCCGAAATCGAGCCCTTGCATGAGATGGTTCGCTTCATCGCCGGTCGCGGCGACGCGCCCGCGGTAAAGGTCGGGTACCAATACGCGGAAACCCGCTGAGGCCAATCGCTCGGCGGTGGAGATAATTTGGTCGTTCACACCCCACCATTCTTCGAGCATGACGACCCCGGGGGCGTTCGTCGCATCGGCAGGTTCGGCAAGGTAGCCGGGAGCCTTCGCTCCATCGGGGCGCGTAAATTCGATCGTCGATCCCATCTTCGTTCCTCTCGTAGCGTTCGTTCCTGCGCTCGCGGCGCGCTTCTTACGAACCCTCCGCGCGAACGAGAGGGTTTCAGAGCGGCGGGGTTTTCCTTCGCGCCTTGGAATCCCCGCAGGCATGGAACGACCGAGCGCGAGCCCACCGAAGGCGGGTGCGAACGTCGAGGCGATCGACGAGCCGCGTTGGCATGCCTCGTTAGCGGCGATCGGCGCGTTGATTTTATACGTGTTGCTGCCGCAACGGCTCGTTTTCGGCCCCGCGTGGTTCGCACCGATCGTCGTGTTGGCGGTGCTCGTTCCGCTCTCGGTCTTCGCCCCGGATCGCGACGATGAGACGCCGCTTCATCGTGTCGCCTCGATTGTTTCAATCGTTCTATTGAATATCTTTAACGTGCTCTCCGTGCTTCTACTTGTGTTCGATGCGTTTTCCCATCATCCCAAGGGCGTGCCCGGTATCACCGGCCAGCGTCTGTTGCTCTCCGGAGCGCAAATTTGGATGACGAACGTGCTGGTCTACGCGCTCTGGTTTTGGGAGGTCGACGGAGGGGGGCCGTGGCAGCGGAGCCGAGCGCGCAGCGCCGCAGCCGATCTCAAAGCGAGTTTTCTCTTTCCGCAGATGATGGTCGACGCGCAACGCGTACGCTGCGTCGATCCGCATTGGAAGCCGCTCTTTCTCGACTATCTCTACGTCGCATTCACGAACGCTTTGGCGTTTAGCCCGACCGATACGATGCCGATCACAAGAGCGGCGAAAATGTTGATGCTCGTCGAAGCGTCGATCTCGTTCGTGACGATCGCGCTCGTCGTCTCACGGGCTATTAACGTTATTTAGTTCGCCGCGACGAACGCTTACAATTGGGACTGCGAGAGCAATCGCGTGCGTATGAACGCGTTGGGCGAAATATGAACGTCGCCGCGGAACGGGAGATCGAGTTCGGCGATGACGACCATCGTTGCAACGATCGTCGCCGCGAGCAACATCGCCATCACGTAATGGGCGGGCCGGCTTTGTACGCGAAAGAGATAGGTGCCGGCGACGGTGACGAAGGCGATGAAGAGCATCATGCCCCACAGAACCGGTGGGATGCTCTCTTGATTGTCGAATAGGCGCGTTCGTCGTCGGTCGACGAAACGATTGGTTAGTTCGAGCATCGATGCGAGAACGGCGGCCTGGCGCGCGTCGGTTGGGTGGAAGCCGGCGATACGTTCCATAATTGCGTGGGCGCGATTTCGTGCTAGTCGACTGAACCCACCGTGCTGCATTGCGGGCCACTCGCGCTCGACGACGGCGCGCACGTAGAGCACGATCTCCGATCGCAACGGCGTCGCGAAGCTCTTTGGAAGGGCTTCGCAGAGATGATAGAGGTCGCCGAGTGCGGCGGCTTCGCCTTGGACCGTCGCCGCCGCTTGGTCGAATTCTTGCCAGACGGTGACGACCATAAACGAGAGCATGACGGCGAGGATCGTTCCGATCGTCGCGACGATCGGCCCGGCGACATCGTTATGGGTCAGCCCTCCCCATGCGACGCGCCGCTCGAAGAGCGAGAGTCCGCATGCTGCAAGCGTGCAGGCGACCGAGATCGCGGCGATTGCAAAGAACCAGGTCGGTATCCCATAGATCCAGTCCACCATCGCGCCTTTCTCGAACGAAGGGATCCCTCCTCGATCCTCCCGGCAACCAATCGTTCGAAACGCGCGTTGATAGGACGCATGGAAGGCGGCACAGAACATCGCGCGCCGTGTACGTGCGGGTATGATGTAATGGTAGCCTGCGACCTTCCCAAGGTTGATGCGTGGGTTCGATTCCCACTACCCGCTCCAGTCCGGCGACGTAGCCAAGTGGTAAGGCAGGGCTCTGCAAAAGCCCCATTCGGCAGTTCGAATCTGCCCGTCGCCTCCAGCTCGCTCCCTCGATGCGTATAGTCGTCATCGGGGCCGGCGGCATCGGCGGCTTCATCGCCTCCGCGCTCGCGCGCAGCGGCGCCGAGGTCGCGGTGGTGGCTCGCGGCGCTCACGGCGCCGCAATCGCCCGTTCCGGTCTTCGCGTTCGCGGCGACCTCGGCACGTACACGATGCCGTTGCACGTCGTGTCGAGCCTCGACGAACTCGACGCGTTCGACGTTGCGTTGCTCTGCGTGAAGGCCCACCAGCTTCCCTCGCTCCACGACGCGTTGCAACGCCTCTCGCTTCGAGGAGCGTGCGTCGTCACGCTTCACAACGGCGTCCCGTTCTGGTTCTCGCGACGGCCACCGCTCGAAAGCGTCGATCGGGGCGGACTCCTCGACGCGCTCTTCGACGACCGGCGAACGATCGGCGGCGTCGTTCACGTTTCGGGGCACATCGAGGCGCCCGGCAGCATCGTGCAGAGCGGCGGCACGCGCTACGTCCTCGCGCCGATCGCCGAAGGCGGGAGCGCCGAGGCCCTCTGCGATCGATTGATCGCCGCGATGCAAAGCGCGGGATTGGCCCCGGAGCGGAGCGCCGATCTGCGCGCCGTTCTCTGGGCGAAGCTCGCGAATAATGTCGGGCTCAATGCGGTGAGCGCGTTGACGCGCCTTTCGATTGCGCCGATGCTCGCGTGCGCCGAGACGCGCGACCTCGTGGCGCAAGCGATCGGCGAGACCCTCGCCGTCGGCCGCGCCCTCGGCGTCGTCGGCGAGGTCGATATCGAGCAGCGGATGCAGTACGCCGCGCGCTTGAGCGACGTGCGAACCTCGATGCTCCAAGACGTTCTCGCCGAGCGCACGATGGAGATCGATCCGATCGTCGGCGCGACCGTCGAGTTGGGAGAGCGCGTCTCGGTGCCGACGCCGACTGCGAGCACGATGCTGCGTCTGCTGCGCGGACTCGAGAGTAGTTTTACACGATGAGCGTGCTGCCGCGGATCGTTCCCTGCCTCGATATTCGCGCCGGGCGCGTGGTGAAAGGCGTACATTTCGAAGGGCTCCGCGATGCGGGGGATCCGCTCGAACTCGCGCGACGTTACGAACGTGAGGGCGCCGACGAACTCGTCTTTCTCGATATCGCTGCGACCGTGGAGGGGCGTACCGCCTCGCTCGAGATGCTCGCGCGCATCGGCGCCGAGTTGAGCATTCCGTTCGCCGTCGGCGGCGGCATCGAAAGCCTCGAAACGGTGCGTGCATTCCTGCGCGCCGGCTGTGATAAGGTTTCGCTGAACTCCGCAGCGGTGCGCTCGCCGGCCCTGATCGACGCAATTTCAGGAACCTTCGGGAGCCAATCGCTCGTGGTGGCAATCGACGTCCGTCGTAGCCACTCCGGGGCGTTCGACGTCTATCTCGACGGCGGGCGGACGCGTAGCGAGCGCGGTGCGCTCGAATGGGCCTGCGAGGCACAGCGGCGCGGCGCCGGGGAGTTGCTGGTCACGAGTATGGACCGTGACGGTACGCGCGAAGGCTTCGATATCGAGTTGACCGCAGCGATCCGCGCGGCGGTCGATATCCCCGTCATCGCCTCGGGGGGTGCCGGGAGCGTCGCTGATTTTGCCGCGCTCTTCGCCGCGCGAGCCGCCGATGCGGCGCTGGGAGCCTCGGTTTTTCACGATGGGAGCATCGCGATCCCACGGCTCAAGGAAGAACTGCGCGAGCGAGGCATAATGGTGCGACCGTGGCAACCGAGACCTTACACTGGGACGAACGCGGGCTGATGCCCGTCGCAATCTGCGACGCACGGAGCGGCGAACTCCTGACGCTCGCTTGGGCGAACCGAGACGCGCTCGACGAAACGTTACGGACGCGGCGCACGGTGCTCTATAGTCGTTCGCGCGCGAGCCTCTGGCGCAAGGGCGAGAACTCGGGGAACGAGCAACACGTCGTCGCGGTGAGCACCGATTGCGACCGCGATGCGCTCTGCTATTACGTTCTGCCGCGCGGACCCGCGTGCCACACCGGCGCCGCGAGCTGCTTTCACGACCGGATCCTCGAACCCGATGCTCCCGCCGGCGATCTTCGTCGAGCGATCGAGCACCTACGTTCGACGATTTCCGCTCGACGTACGAGCGATCCCGATCGCTCCTACGTCGCTCGTCTCTTACGCGACGGCGTCGACCGGATTGGAAAGAAGATTGGCGAAGAAGCGACCGAGGTCGTCATCGCCGCGAAGAACCCCGACGACGACGAACTGATTTGGGAGTCGGCCGATCTCCTGTTCCATCTGTTGGTCTTACTCGAAGCGCGCGGCATCGATCCCGATGCCGTCGGCTCGCACTTGCTGCAACGCGCGAAAACGTGACGCTTCGCGAACTCGCCGGCATCGGGCCGAAGCGGGCGCTCGCCTTTGCCGCCCTCGAGATCGAAACGCCGCGCGACCTTCTGGAGCATTTCCCATTTCGCTACGACGATCTTCGCGAAGCGACCACCGCTACGGCATTAGGCACGCGAGGCGGCGAAGAGAATGCCGTCGGCACCGTTCTTGCCGTTCGCGAGCGACGGGCGCGCGCGATCGAGATCGTCGAAGTCGATCTTCGCGACGAGAGCGGAGTCTTTCGCGCAAAATGGATCGGCCGCAATCGGTACGCGATCGGCCGCTTTAAAGTCGGAATGCGACTCTTCGTGCGCGGTCGCGTCGAGCGTTCGCTCGCGGGGCCCGTCATCAGCGTAAGCACCTATCGCATTCTCGAACGCGACGAACGGTACCGCGGCGCGCTCGTGCCGATCTATCACGCGACGCGCGAGCTTACCAGTAAAACGATCGCCGCCGCGATCGCGCGAAATTTTCCGCACCTTCTCGAAGAAGCACCCCCCGATCCGATTCCGCCTGCGATCCTTCAACGCATCGGCTACGAGCCGATCGAGCGAGCGTATCGGATCCTGCACGCACCGGAGGCCCCGGAGGACGCGCGGCGCGCGCGAGAGCGATTCGCCTTCGGTGAATTTTTAGTTCACGCGTTCGCGTCGCTCCGGCGGCGAGCGGTGCGATCTCTCGAACGCGGCGCCGAGGCGATGCCCGACGCGCGACGGTGCATCGAAGAACTCGAATGCGATCTGCCCTTCCCGCTCACCGGCGCGCAACGGCGCGTCATCGACGAGATCGCGCGCGACCTCGCCGGCGAGGTACCGATGAATCGATTGGTGCAGGGCGACGTCGGGAGCGGCAAGACGCTCGTCGCCGCCGCCGCAATGTTAATCGCGGCGCGGAATAACGTGCAATCGGCGTTGATGGCGCCGACCGAACTGCTCGCCCTCCAACACGCGCAGAAATTGGGGCCGCTGCTCATGCCGTTCGGCATCGCCGTCCAACCCGTTCTCGGTAGCCAACGTGCCTCCGAGCGCCGAGAGGCGTTGCGGCGTCTCGGAAGCGGCGAAGCCGCCGTTGCGGTTGGAACCCATGCGCTGTTGACGGAGAGCACCGAGTTTTTCCGCCTCGGTCTCGTCGCGATCGACGAACAACATCGTTTCGGCGTCGAGCAGCGCGCGCGCTTACGCGCGAAGGGAGGTACGCCGCACACGCTCCATTTAACGGCGACGCCGATTCCGCGGACGCTCTCGCAGACGTTGCTCGCCGGGCTCGATATTTCGTCGATCGATGAGTTGCCGCCCGGACGCACGCCGATCGAAACCTACGTGCTGCGGATGAGTCGGCTCGAGCGCGCCTATCGCTTCATTCGCGAGCGCGTCGAGAAAGATCGCCAACAGGCCTATATCGTCTGCGCCGCGATCGAGAGCGACGACGATGAAGGGACCGGCCTGATCGGCGCGGTTGAAGAAGCGGAGCGCGTCGCCGCCGGGCCGTTCGCAGGGTT
This sequence comes from bacterium, assembly GCA_021794205.1. Classification (GTDB taxonomy): domain Bacteria; phylum Vulcanimicrobiota; class Vulcanimicrobiia; order Vulcanimicrobiales; family Vulcanimicrobiaceae; genus JABEUX01. Next base: position 124,744 of record JAJYRH010000004.1, on the reverse strand, counting down.
GCGGGTGGGATTGCTCCACGGGCGCATGCCGGGCGATGCAAAGGATCGGACGATGCGACAGTTCGCCGCCGGGGAGATCGACGTATTGGTGGCGACGACGGTGGTGGAGGTCGGCGTAGACGTTTCCAACGCGGTCGTCATGCTCGTGCTCGACGCGCATCGCTACGGCCTCGCGCAGCTCCACCAATTACGAGGGCGCGTCGGGCGCGGAGCCGCTTCCTCCTACTGTTTGCTGGTACATCCCGACGAGACGTCGCAGAGCGCGCGACTCGAGTTTCTCCTGGAGAGTTCCGATGGCTTCGCGATCGCCGAACGCGATCTCGAGTTGCGCGGCGGCGGCCAGCTCGGCGGCATCCTGCAGTCCGGGCACAGCGGGATGCGCTTCGGCGACCCCATCGCGGATCGGGCGCTCTTCATCGCGGCCGCCGGGGCCGCCCGCGAGATCTTCGAGCGCGACCCCGAATTGCGCGATCCCGGGAACGCGGGACTCCGCGCAGCGCTCCTCGCCGAGCCAAATCTCCGGGATCTGCAACTTTCTTCGTAAGGCCGCAGTAAAGTCTACATCGCCCTCTGTAACTGAAGGAGTCCTCCTATCGTGCGATTTACTCGCCCGCTCGTCGCGTTCGCGGCGGCGCTCGCCCTTGGGTTCGCCCTCGTCGGGCAAGCGCGTGCCGATTCGAACGTCACCCGCACTACGCTTTCTAACGGTCTTCAGGTCGTGGTCGTACGCGATACGCTCGCGCCCGTCGTCACGACGATGATGAATTACAAAGTCGGCTCGAACGAAGAGCCGCTCGACGGTCTCGCGCACGCGACCGAACACATGATGTTCCGCGGCAGCAAGACGATTTCGGCGAATCAGCTCACCGAGATCATCGGCCTCACCGGCGGCGATTTCGACGCCGACACTCAGGCCGAAATGACGCAATATTTCTTTACGGTCCCCTCCCAATATCTCGACGTGGCGCTTCGTCTCGAAGCCTCCCGCGCGCGCGGCCTGCTCATGGCGCAAAACCAATGGAACCAAGAGCGCGGCGCGATCGAACAAGAGGTCACGCAGGATAACAGCAACGCGATCTCGCGCATGCTGATGAAGATCCAAAAGGCGGTCTACGTGGGGACGCCGTACGGAAACAACACGCTGGGAACGATCAAGACGTTCTCGACGCAGATCAACCACAAACAACTCATCGACTTCTATAACACGTGGTATCACCCGAATAACGCCATCTTCGTCATCGTCGGCAACGTCGATCCACATTCGACGATCGCGATGGTGAAAAAACTCTTCGGTTCGATTCCCGCCGCAAAATTACCGGCGCGTCCGAAGGTGGCGCCGCTGCCGATGAAGGCGCAGGTCATCTCCGAGACGAGCGACCAACCCTATACGTTGGTCGCGCAGGCGTTTCGCTTTCCCGGCTACGACAGCAAAATGTACGCCGCCTCGGTGATTGCTTCCGATGTGTTGAACTCGCAGCGCGGAGCGCTCTACGGCCTTACCGCCGACGGCAAGGCGCTCTTCACCGGTTTTCAGAGCGACAATCATCCGAAACTCTCGGGTGGGTTCCTCTTTGCCGCGGTTGCGCCGAGCACGAAACCGCAGACGATCGCCGCTGAGATGAAAGCGGTGATCGAAGGCTATAAAAAGAACGGTGTCCCGGCCGCGTTAGTACGGGCCGCGATCCGTCGCGAGGTGGCGCAGGCGTCGTTCCAATACAACAACATCGCGAACCTCGCGTTCGCATGGTCGACGGCGCTCGCGGTGCAAGGATTGCGCTCGCCGAACCAAATGATCGCCGCGTACAAGCACGTCACCACCGCCGAGGTGAACGCCGTGCTCCGTCGCTACCTCGTTTACAATACATCGATTCTCGCCTACGCCGTTCCCAGCAACTCCGGCAAGATCTCGATGGGAACCGGCGCCCTGGCGAAAGAAAATAATTCGATCCCGCCGACGAAGCACGAAGCGCTCCCGGCGTGGGCGAATAATATTCTCGCGAATCTCAAGGTTCCGCCGCAGACGATTCATCCCACGACGTTCACCCTCGCCAACGGCTTGCGCGTCATCGTCGTTCCGAGCAAGCTGAGCAAGACGGTCGTCCTGCGCGGCTCGATCGAAAACACTCCGGTCCTTCAGGAACCCAAGGGGCAATCCGGGGTCGGCGACGTCCTCGCAACCTTGATGGGATACGGAAGTACAACCTACAACCGGCTCGCCTACCAGGCACAGCTCGATAAGATCGCCGCAAACGTCAGCGTGGGTACGAACTTCTCGCTCGACGTTCTCTCCAACCACGTCGCCCGCGGCATGCAACTCCTCGCCGACGAAGAATTGCATCCCGCACTCCCCGCGACGGTCTTCCCGGTGGTCCGCCAACAAGCGCTCGGGGCGATTCTCGGATCTGAAAACGCACCCGACACGCTCGCACGCGAGCAATTGCAGAAGTTGCTCTATCCGGCGGGTGACCCGACCCAGCGTCACGCAACGCCGGCGTCGATCAAGGGATTGACGCTCGCCGATCTGCAGAACTACTACCACGCGGCGTATCGCCCGGATCTCACGACGATCGCCATCGTCGGTGACATCACTCCGGAGCGCGCGAAGATTCTCGTCGAGCGCTATTTCGGATCGTGGAAGGCCGTCGGTCCGAAACCGCAGACCGAGCTCGCCTCGCAACCGAACAACCCGCCGGGAGCCGCCGTCGTCCCGGCGACCGGGCGCGTGCAGTCGTCAACGACGCTCGCGCAGAGCATGGCCTTCGGCCGCGCGAATCCGGATTACGCCGCGCTACAACTAGCGAATACCGTGTTGACCGGTGGCTTCTACAGCTCGATGCTCTACCACGATCTGCGCGAGATCCATGGTTGGGTCTACTACGTTGGATCGCAGTTCAACATCGAGAAGCATCGCTCGGTCTTTACGATCAGCTACGGATCGAATCCGCAGAATATCGTTCCGGCCCAGCAGCAGATCGTCTCCGATATCGAGCAACTCCAGCAGCATCCGCTCGGAGCGCATCGTCTGTTGCGCGCCAAGGCGCTCTTGCTGGGACTCATCCCGGTGCGCCAGCAATCCTATGGCGGCGTTGCCGATCTCTTGCTCGGTTACGCTCAAGAAGGCTTACCGCTCGACGAAAATATCCTCGAAGCGCGCCAAGAATTGGCAACGACGCCCGCACAGGTGCAGGCGGCCGTTGCGAAGTGGGTGCGCCCGAAGGACTTCGTCCGCGTGGTCACCGGCCCCGGCCCGCGCTAGGCGCGAGCTACTCGCTCCCCAAGCCCTCGCATCGTCATGGTGCGAGGGCTTTTCTCTGCAGAGAGGAGGCGCTCTCCCTCGGCGGTCGAGGTGCCCAACCCAGCGCGGCGAACCAGCCCCCCATGGAGCTTCGCTTTGAGGGCGTGGCGTTCGATCTCGACCACACCTTGCTGGTCGATAACCGCCTCGAGCGCGTTGCCCTTCTCGATTTAATCGTGCGTATCGATGCCGCGGGCGCGCCCATGCGCCTCTCGCTCGACCGAGCGGGCATCGTCGCCGACGACGAGCTCTCGCGGTATCGCAACGAGGGTGAGGCGCTCGACGCGATGCTCGAGCGCTTCGTGCAGCGCTGCGGCGGGCGCGAGGGGGCTTCTTGGTCGCCCTGGTTCCGGCAGCGGTGCCTCGATCTGACCGCACAGTTCGTGCTGCCGATGCCTGGAGCGCGGCGCAGCATCGCGGCGCTGGAGCGAATGGGGCTGAAGATCGCCGCGCTCTCGAATGGGCCGAGCCCCCTTCAGGAGCGCAAGGCCGCGCAGATCGGTTTCTATCATCCGGTTCTCGCTAGCGAGCAAATGGGCGTAAGAAAACCCGATCCGGCGGCGTTCGAACGGCTCGCACAGAATATGGGTATCGCGCCGGGGCGGCTCGCCTACGTCGGCGATGACCCCCTCCTCGACGTCGGCGGTGCGCTTGAGGCAGGGCTCTCCGCGATTTGGTTCGATGGCGGCAACAGACCCTATCCTGCCGAGATTCCCCCGCCAACTGCGGTCATTCACGCGCTCGATGAATTACTATCGCTCTGTAGCGCGGCGGCAGTATGATAGACCGCCGTGGTATGGAACCGTTCGACGCCCCAATCCGTAAGAGAGCACGATGCCCAAAATAACCGGCGGCGCACTCAATAGCCGCAAACTCAAATCGCCAAAGGGCCCCAACGTTCGCCCAACCCCGGGGCGCGTCAAGGAATCGCTCTTCTCGATCCTCGCTCCCCGTATCGCGGGAGCGGCCTTTCTCGATCTCTTCGCCGGTACCGGGGCGATCGGGTTCGAGGCGGCGTCGCGAGGTGCGGGGCGCGTCGTAAGCGTCGAAGGGCATCGTGAGACCGCCCTGGCGATCGAAGCGGCCGCCGAGAATTTCGGACTTCGGGAACCCGGGTATGCCGTACTTGCCGCTCCGGTCGAGCGGGCGCTCTATCGTGTCGCCGGTCCCTTCGATATCGTGTACATGGACCCGCCTTACGCCGACCCCGTGCCGCTTCAGGCATTCCGACTGATGGCCGAACGCGAACTGCTCGCACCCAACGCCGTCGTGATTTACGAACATAGCGCGAAGCGAATTTTGCCGACGATACCGGGGTATCGCGGCGTGCGAGAAGAAGTCTACGGCGATGTCGCTCTCGCGTTTTTCGAACCCGACAACGGCTAGGATCGCCGCCGCGTGACCCGTGCGATCTATCCGGGCTCCTTCGATCCACCGACGAACGGACATCTCGACGTCATCGAACGCGCCTCGCATGCGTTCGCCGAACTCCTGGTCGCCGTCGTCGTCAATCCGCAGAAGCGGCACCCGATGTTTACGCTCGACGAACGGGAACGAATGTTACGTGAATCCGTCGCGCATCTCGGCAACGTGCGCGTCTGCCACTTTCGGGGCCTGCTCGCCGACTTCGTTCGCGCCGAGAAGGTGGACGTTATCGTCAAGGGGTTGCGCGTCGTCTCGGACTTCGAGAGCGAGATGGCGACCGCACTCATGAATCGAACGCTCTCCGACGTCGATACGCTCTTTCTCATGTCGGATCAGCGATTTTCGTTCGTGAGTTCGAGTATCGTCAAAGAAGTGTTTTTTCTCGGCGGGGATGTGAGCGGGTTGGTCCCCGATCCCGTGCTTCGAATGATGTCGACCAAACGCAGCGAACGTTCGCATCGAAACGGAGGGTAATAATGTCGGTTGAACGCGTTCTCGAGAAACTTCAAGCCTACGTCCAAGAAGGGATGTGGTTGCCGGCCGGATATCGCATTCTTTCGGCCGAGCGGATCGAGGAATTCGTCGATAAAATTCGCGATTCGCTTCCCAACGAGATCGGTCGCGCGAAGGTGATCGCACGCGATGGCGATCTTTTGGTGCGCAACGCTCAAGAACGGGCCGAAGCGTTACTCGCCGAGGCCTCGGCGAAACATGAGGAATTACTCGACGAGCACGAAATCGTTCGCCGCGCGCGAGCGACCGCCGAGGCGGTGCTTCGCGACGCGCAGGAGCGCGCCAAGAAGGTGCGCGAGGGCGCCGATCACTACGCCGAGCAGATGCTCGCCGAACTCGAAGGTCGTCTCGGTGGAGCGCTCGCTTCGGTGCGCAAAGGGCGCGATGCACTTGCGGGTCGCGTTCCGCAGCCCGCTGCCGCTGCTGCAGTAACAAACGATCCGCTCGCCGATGCCGCCGCAAAAAATAAGCGCCTGGCATTCGATGCGCAGGCGCCGGAGGAAGCCGAAGCGGTAGAAGCGCTCTCGTAAACGAGAGCGCGAGCGTTAGACGGGCGGCGCCTGGACGTTCTGCGCGAACGCTTCCAGGCGCGCTCGATCGATCGCTTTGACGCGCCCGCGGTCTAACTCGACCGCGTGCGCGTTTTTCAATCGGAGCAGCGCGCGCGCGGCCATGTCGCGGACGGTGCCGGCGGCTGCGGCGATCTGCGCTTGCGAAAGATTCTCGACGCCCGGTAATCCGCGCGTCATACCGACCGAGGTCCGCGCGTAACCGAGCAGAAACTTCGATACTCGCTGCAACACATGTGCGAAAGCGAGATCGGCGATCGTATCGATCGAGCGTCGGCGCGCCTGCGACGAGCCGATGAGAAAACCGAGCGCGAGCTCGGCATCGTTACGGCAGGCGTGAATGACCGCTTCGCTCGGTATCGTGACGATCGTCGCGTCGGTAAGCGCTTCGGCGCGCGTGGTGGCGCCCCCGCCGTCGAAGGTGCCGCTTTCGTTGAGGGTGTCGTGCGTGAGCCGCTCGCCGATGGTGTGCGTTTTCCCGTCCGGCGAGAGCAGCGTGTAAATAACTTTGCCACTTTTCACGATGCCGAGATACGGCCAGAGTTCGCCCTCGTCGAAAATCGTATCGCCCGATTTAAAGGAGCGTTCGCTCAACTGGCCGGCGAGTTCCTTAATCGTAGAGGCCTTGGCGTCGCTGAATTGCGAGACGTGCTGAAGAAAAACTTCGCCATCGGCATGCTCGTCGATGCGTTCGAGTCGCAGCGTCCAGCGATTGCCGCCGAGGTTGCGCGCGTCCCACGAAAAACGCCCCGGTCGCAACTGGGTGAGTTCGTTGCGCAGCGCTCGCGGGTCGCCCTCTTCGCGGATCTCCAAGATATTTCCGAGCTGGAGTTTATCGAAGGCTTCGAGGATCTGGTCGGTCTTCGTCGCCGGCGAAAGCGAGCGTGCATCGAGCGTAAAGGCAGCAGGTCGATTGATCGGCATAACGCGCGCTCATTATGGATGGAGGAGGGATGGGCCTGCCGGAGCGAGGCTTTCCCAGGCAGAAGTGGGGGGGTATGAACAGTACCCCATCAGATCAGGACATCGTCATCATTGCCGGCGCCCGCACCCCGTTCGGCAACTTCGGCGGGGCGCTCTCGGCGCTGACCGCAACCGACCTCGGCGTCGCGGCGGCGAGCGGCGCGATCCTGCGCAGCGGCGTTCCGGCGGCCTCGATCGACGAGGTGATCTTCGGCAACGTCATTCAGAGCAGCGCCGACGCGATCTACCTCGCACGCCACATCGGTCTGCGGGCCGGCCTTCCGGTCGCGGCCCCGGCCCTCACCCTCAATCGGCTCTGCGGCTCCGGGCTGCAGGCGATTCTTTCGGGCGCCCAGTCGCTCGCCCTCGGGCAAGCGCGATACGTGCTCGCCGGGGGAGCCGAATCGATGAGCCAGGCACCGCACGTCGTTCGCGGCGCTCGCAGCGGCTTCGCACTCGGTGCGAAAGTCGCGTTCGAAGATTCGCTCTGGGAAGCACTGACCGATTCGTACAACGGCATGCCGATGGCGATTACCGCCGAGAACCTCGCTGCGAAGTATTCGGTATCGCGCGAGGAGTGCGATGCATTCGCACTCGCGAGCCAGGAACGCGCGCTCGAAGCGCAGCGGAGTGGATATTTCGCCGACGAGATCGTGGCCGTCGATGTTCCCGGGCCGAAGGGGACGACCCAACGGATCGATCGTGATGAAGGGCCGCGCGAAGGGCTCTCGATGGAACGGCTCGCGAAGTTGCCGGCGCGATTCCGCAAAGACGGCGTCGTGACGCCGGGGAACGCGAGCGGCATCACCGATGGAGCGGCGGCGGTCGTGTTGACGACCGTGAAACAAGCGCGCGCGGATGGCCTCCGTTGGATCGGACGACTGCTCGGCGGAGCATCGGTCGGCGTCGAACCCGACATCATGGGCATCGGCCCGGCGATGGCGATCCCCGCGGCCTTGCAGCGCGCCGGTATCGCGCGCGATCGGATCGACCTCGTCGAGATCAACGAAGCGTTCGCACCGCAGGTGATCGCTTGCCTTCGCGATCTCGGTGACGACGGGAGCAATCTCAATCCGCATGGCGGCGCGATCGCGCTCGGGCATCCGCTCGGAGCCTCCGGTACGCGCATCGCCTACACCGCGCTGCACGAACTCCAACGCCGCGGCGGTGGGATCGCGGTGGCGTCGGCATGTATCGGCGGCGGGCAAGGGATCGCCGCGGTTTTCGCCGCCGAGTAAGATGAACGGCGAGCAGGCGCCCCCACAACGCCGCGTGCCGTGGGGGCGCATTCTCGATGGCGTGGCGCTCGCGCTCATCCTGTTCGCGCTGTGGAGGCTCTTCGTCGCCCCACGATTCCTCAACGCTCCCGGCGCCTATCCGGCACCGCGCGTTGCGTTCGCTCGCCTCGATGGCGGCGCGCCGTTTACCATCGCCTCGGCGCGCGGGCGCGTCCTCTTTCTCGATTTTTTTGCGACCTGGTGCACGCCGTGTCGGGCGGAGCTGCCCTTCATCCAATCGTGGGAGCGCGCGCACCCGCGTGCGTTGGTCGTCCCCGTCGATGTCGGCGAACCGGCCGCCGTCGTCCGCCGTTTTGCTCTCGCGCATACCATGCGGCACGTCGTGCTCGATCCCGATCGGCTCTCACGCGGCTTCTTTCAGGTTCTGGGATTTCCGACGATCGTGACGATCGATCCGCAGGGAAATATTCGCGCTACCTGGACCGGCTTCAATCCGGCGATCGGCCTCGCGATGAGTCACGCAGTGCACGACCTCACGAAAAAGCGGTAGGAGCGTACGCCCCTACCGCTTTTTTTAGAGCGAGATCGTTCTAGGGATTGACGATGAAGGTGTCGCTCGAGGGGATGTTCCAGGCGCTATACGCGAGGTAGAACGTACCTTGATTTGCCCAGTCCGGGCCCCACGAGTTTGCCACGATGAAGGCCTGCTTGGTGTCGTCGTAGCCGACGATCGTCATGGCGTGTCCGCCACCGGTCGCCGTTGGGCCGGTCCATATATCATTTGCCGTGAGGTTACTGAACGCGGGATCGACATTCGCTCCCCAGAGCACCGGAACGCCGGCGGCGATCGAGGCTTTGATCTGTGCCGGCCCGTTTGGATCGGTGCGCGGAATATGCGTGAAGTTCGTGATGCGATTGGGTAGCGCGGCGGTAAACGCCGCAGCGGTAGGTTGCGTCAAATAATCGGTTGGATTGAACGGCATATTGACCCACGGCGCATCGCCCCTCGCAATGAGGAGCGTTAGGGCGTCGGCTTCCATACTTCCGGCGTCGCGCCCGCGGTTGATTTGGTTATAGACGAATGCCGGCGACAGGATCTTGGTGTAATCGGGTGCCCCGGCGCCGGTTAAGAAACTCGTGTATCCGAAACGGTTTCCCGAGATCGTCGAGGCGGTCATGTACCCGGTCGCCCAGGCGACGCAGGAGCTTTGGGATCCTTGGTTTCCGCTTGGAGGGCGAACCGAGATAATCGCCGACTGCGGTAGTCGCACGGCGAGCGGGCGCCGCGCCGCGCCGCTAAACGTCGTGCTGCCGTCGCCGAAGGCGGCCGCCATCTCATTCGTCATGCGTTGATCGCCGCCGACGGTATCGGTCGTCCCATTGACGTTCACCGTGTCGTTGGGAATGTGTTCGACGAGCGTTGCCGTTCCGGTGAGCGATCCGACGCTTCCCGTGAAGACCGTCGCTCCATAGCCCGACGATCCGCCGTTATAGGCGAAGGTCAACCGCTGGTTCGCACTCGTAAACTGAATGACCGGGAGCGTTCCCGGAGCGCCGCTCGGGGGGGTGACGAGCACCGGCGTCGAGAGCGGCTGCGAGCCGACGATCCGATTGCCGTTTGCATCGTACGCGAGCAGCGTGATCAGGACGTTCTGCGGAGTACCGATCTTGACGGTCGTCGGCTCGACGGAGAGTTTCACCGACGAGATGGATCCGCCGAAGCTCAAGCCGACGCTCTGCGCGTGATAGAGCACGTATTGGCCGATCGTCGCCGTCGAGAGGAGGGTGCTTCCGGCGGTAAGGTTGATAACGTAACCGCTCGGCCCGACCGGTGCGTTTGGAACGCTCACGCTGCATCCAGTCGGCGTACAAGGCGCAGTGACCGTTTGCGCGGGCTGGCCAATAATGTTGCCGCTGACGGATACCCCCGTAACGGCTCCGACTCCCGGCGAGGGAATCGTGATGTTGAAGGTAAGCGGTGTCGTGAGACCGCTGATAAACCCAGGGACCGTCGCCGGCGTTGCGACGGCGAGCGGAGCCGAGGGTTGCGACGGAAGAAACGTCGCGTTGGATCCACCGCACGCTGTGAGGAGCAGCGCTCCAAACGCGGCGATCGTGCTCAGTAGAGCGCGCGTAGAAAACATGGGCGCCCCTTCCGTTAGGGAAGGCTCACCCCCTTTTCTCGATCGCCGAACATCTGCTCGAATGTTGCAAGATAGGGGTACCTGCGGTTACCGCCCCGCCCAAGCCGCTTTTCGCTTTTCGAGAAAGGCGCTCGTCCCTTCGCGGAAGTCGTCGGTGTTCACGAGAAGGCCGAACTCCATTGCTTCCACTTCGAGCGCGTCGGAGAGCGAGAGATGCGCTCCGCGATGGATCGCGCGTTTGCAGGCCGCGGTCGCGAGGGGCGCTTTCGTCGCAATCGCCGCGGCGATGCGATGTGCTTCATCCATCAGCCCGGCGAGCGGCACGACGCGCTGCACGAGCCCGATGCGCAGTGCTTCCCGGGCGTCGACGATCTCGCCGGTGAGGCAAAGATAGAGCGCCATTCCTTTTCCGACGAGACGCGTGCTTCGCTGCGAACCACCGTATCCCGGAATGAGGCCGAGATTGACCTCCGGCTGTCCGAATTTCGCATTCTCCGAGGCGACGCGAATATCGCAGGCCATCGCCAACTCGCAGCCGCCGCCGAGCGCGAAGCCGTTGACCGCAGCGATCACCGGGGTTGCGAGGGATTCGATCTGCGTCGTGATCGCCTGCCCGATCCGCGCTTTGTCGGCGCCCGCTCCGGCATTGGGGAGCGCGTTGAGCTCGCCGATATCGGCGCCGGCGGCGAAGGCTTTCTCGCCGGAGCCGGTGAGGACGATCGCGCGGATATCGGGGCGCGCGTCGAGCTCGGCGAGCGCGCGCGAGAGTTCGCCGAGCAACGAGGCGTTGAGCGCGTTGAGAACGTTGGGGCGGTTGAGCGCGATGGTCGCGATCTGCCCCGCCTCGGTGACGAGGAGCTCGACGTACGCGCTACTCATAATCGTAGAAGCCTTTTCCGCTCTTGCGTCCGTGCCGTCCGGCGAGCACCATGCGTTTGAGCAACGGCGGCGCCGCCATCATTGGATCCTTGAACTCTTCGAACATGATCTGGGCGATGTAGTAGGTGGTGTCGAGTCCGACGAAATCGAGGAGCTCGAGCGGGCCCATGGGATAACCGCAACCGAGTTTCATTCCCTTGTCGATATCTTCTTTACTTGCGAGGCCGCCTTCGTAACAACGAATGGCATAGAGAAGATAGGGAATCAACAGCCGGTTCACGACGAAGCCGGGCGTATCTTGCGCGAGAATCGGCTCTTTGCCGAGCGTCTTGGCGAACGCGTAGAGCTCGTCGATCGTGTCCTGCGTCGTCGCGATCGTGCGGACCACCTCGACGAGTTTCATAATGGGAACCGGGTTGAAAAAATGCAGGCCGGCGACGCGATTGGGGCGTTTCGTCGTTGCCGCGAGTTCGATCACGCAAAAGCTCGACGTATTCGTGCAAATGATGGCGTGCGGAGCGAGGAGTTCGTCGAGTTGTTTGAAGAGCGACTTCTTCGCTTCGGGGTTTTCGACGATCGCTTCGATGACGAGGTCGCAATGTTTGAGATCGGCGATCGCCGTCGTTCCCTTGATGCGCCCGACAATCGCGTCGCGCTCGTTCTGAGGGAGCTTGCCTTTTTCGACGAACTTGTCGAGCGACTTGGCGATCGATGCGAGGCCGCGCTGTAAGGGCGCATCGGCGACCTCCATGAGCACCACGTCGAAGCCGGCGCTTGCCGCGGTTTGCGCGATCCCGTTACCCATGAGCCCGGCGCCGCAGACGCCGACAGTACGAATCTTTGACACGTGTGAAAACCTCTCGCTTCCTTAAAATGAGATAAAGAGCGCAGGTGCTTTCGTCCTCTCGTCGGTATCACCCTAGGAGAAAGGGGAGACGGTATCGGTGCGGACAGCGTATCATGAGGCTCTAGAGGGAACCCGGCTCGATGTCGTGCGTCTCGGCGCGCTGGTTGGCGACGCCATTCGCGTGAGCGTGGATGCCCTCGAGCGCCGCGACGAGGCGACCGGCGCGCGCGTTGTCGCCGGCGATGATATCATCGACGACCTTCGTCGCAAGATCGAGGCGCATTGCATCGAGTTGATCTGGCGCCAGCAGCCCGTCGCCGGCGAACTCCGCGAGATCGCCGCGATGCTCGAGATCGCGACCGACCTCGAGCGGGTCGGCGATTACGCGGTTGAGATCGCAAAGAATGCGATAAAACTCGCAGATACCGCGCTGCGCCCGCAGAAGGTGGAGATCGATCGGATCGCCGCTGTCGCTCATGGCATGCTGCTCGACGCGATGCGCGCGTACACCGAACGAGACTCCGAGCTCGCGACCGAGGTCATAGCGCGCGACGACGACGTCGACCGACTCTACAAGCGGAGCATCGCGCTGCTGCAAGAAGAGATGCAGCGCGACTCCGAGCTGGTCACCTCCGGAACGCGCTATCTCTTCGTGCTGACCGCGGTAGAACGAGTCGGCGATCGCGCGAGTAACATCGCGTGGCACACGAAAGACATGATCGGCGAATAGCGTGGGGGAGCTCGCTCCGCCGCTCGACCGCAGTCTTTTCGCGGTAACGCGCGAGCGCACGTATCTCAACCACGCCGCCGTCGGCGTTCTCCCCTCCCCGACTGCGGAGGCGTTGCACGGATTTGTCGACGCCCATGCAACCGGCGGCGTTCTCGGAACCTTTCCCTACGAAGCCTCGATGGCTCGCTATCGGGAAGCGGTCGCCGCAGCGATCGGTGCGCGCGGCAGCGATATCGCCGTTCTCCGCAATACCGGCGAGGGCGCGACGGTGCTCGCCCAGGGCTTCGATCTACAGCCGGGCGACGAAGTGCTTCTCCCGGCCGAAGAGTTTCCAAGCAATGCGTGGCCTTGGCGCGCGCTCCGCGCGAAGGGCGTGCGGGTGCGCGAACTCGATTGCTCGGCCGCGGTGTTGAGCCCCGAGCGGCTCGATCGCGAGATCTCGCCACGGACGCGCGTGCTCGCGATCTCGTGGATCGGGTATGCCGACGGCGCGCGCCACGATCTCGCCGGGCTCTCGGCGGTCGCTCACGCCCGCAGTTGCTCTATCGTCGTCGACGCGATTCAAGGGCTCGGGGCACTCGATCTCGATGTCGTCGCGACCGGGATCGATGCGCTCTTTGCGGGGGGAGCGAAATGGCTCTGCGCGTTGCAGGGCGTCGCGATGCTCTACGTCACTCCGGAGTTGCGCGAACGGTTGCGCGTCGCCGCGCCGGGATGGCGGAGCGTCGCCGATATGTGGGACTTCCACAACCAGTCGCAGGGATGGATCGGCGATGCGTCGCGCTTCGAGGGTGGAACGCCAAATTTTGTCGGCGCGCTCTCATTGGCGACTTCGCTCGAACTGTTTCGCTCCGTCGGCATCGCACGCATCGAACGGCACGTCGTTTCGCTGCGCGAACGTCTCGCTGCAGGAGTACGCAGGGTCGGTGCGTCGGTCGTGGAGCGTCCGGGGAGTTTCGCTTCCTCGGGAATTCTCACGTTTGCGATGCCGGGTCGCGAGAGCGTCGCGCTCGGAAAAACCCTGCAGAACGAAGGGTTCGTAACGACCTGGCGTGCGAACGGCATTCGCGTCTCACCGCACGGATACAACGACGTCGCGGAGATCGATGCGTTTCTCGCCGCACTCGCTTCGAAAGTCTAGTCTTATCGGGAGAGGTTCGCAACATCCTCAAGCGTGATGCGGGGAAAGGTCGCCGGCCTCCATTCGATTTCGGCCTCATGGACCGAGACGAAAAAATCGACGAGCGACTGGAGGTGTCCGATCGTAAACATCCGCGTAACGATCTCCGAGGCCCCGACGATTCGTAAGCGCGTGGCATTCCCGAGTCGCGCGGCACGCATGCGCGTGGTCTCGCGAACGGCGTTCACGAAGGTCGTGTCGGCAAACGTGACTGCGGTCATATCGACGATGGCGATCGGCGCTTCGATCAACGCCGCGAGATCCCATTGAAGTTCGTCACGAACCTCGAGATCTAAGTCCCCGGAGAGAGCGACGACGACGGCATGCTGGTTCATGGATCACCTCGAGCGTTACGCTCGGCCCTTTTCTCAGCCCATCGTAGCGCGTGAGGCTTCGCACCGTCTGGTCAGAATCGCTCGACGCCGAGCCCCTCTTCTGCGGAGCCGAAGCTAGGGAGCGGCCGCCGCCGCCCCCGGGGCGAGCGCGCAGGAGGCCATAACGGCGTCGGTCATGCCGTGGATCAAGCGTTTGTCGGCGGGTGCGACCGTTGCGAGGATGCCGCCGACGCGGACCGCATCGCCGGAAACGAAGTAATAGGGGCAGAGCCGAACGCGGCCGTCGAAGGTGCGGATTTCATCGCTCCTGCGGTCGAGATAGCTCTGACGTACGCGTTTGGGCTTATGAAAGCGCTGGAGAATATGCGGCGTTTTCTCAAATGCCGCGAGCGCGCTGCGAAGCGCCTCGCTCCATTCCTCGCGCGTGAGGTCGTTGGCAACCTTGACGCCGCGCGATCCCCACGCGAGTTCGGAGAAGCCCGACGGCTTTACCACGTATTCGCGCTCGCCTTTCGTCAATTCGGCGAGATGCATGAAATCGTCGACGGGGCGGCCGGCGACCGTGACGCCGACGATCGCCGCCTGCGGCGGCAGCGGTCGCGGATCGAGAATCCACGTTTCGGGAAAGAGCGAGCGCAGACGAATAAAGAGTTCTTCGCCGAGCTCTCCGACCCAGAGCCGTTGCAGCGCGTAATGGTGGAGGAGCGCGAAGGAGAGCTTTTCCTCTAAATGCGCCTTCGGCGGCGGGGTCATTCTCACGCGCTGATGGCGCGCCGCGTAGAGCATCAATTCTTGTTTGGGAACGTTGAGCAGATCGAAGAGTTCGAAGTTGCGATAGAGCGCGTCGATGCGATGTTCGCCGCCGGTTTCGTCGCGCACGAAGAGCGCTTCCTCGGTGAAAAGGATCTGCTCGGGGCGAACGACCGAGATATTCGCGATGCCCAACCGCGCGATATCGGCGGCGAGCCAGCTCATCTCGGCGCGGTAATCACCGGATTCTTCGGAGACGACGACCGCAACGCTCGGGCGCTCCTTACCGGTCTGCGCGGCGAAGATCTCGGCGAAGCCGCGCGCCATACCCTCGCGCCCGCCGACGCTTTCGAGGCCGACCGAGCAGTACGCATGCGCCATCGCGCCGACGAACCCCATGCCGCCGGGAACGCTGTCGAGCTCCGAGGCAACAAAGCCGCTCTCGGTGATCAAGAGGTCGGGGCGAATCACCGCCGGAATATCGTTCTTAAATCGATTCTGCCGAGAGAGACGGACGATATGTTCGGGTTTCCCGAGATCGAGGTACTCGGCGATGAATGCCGGAGCGGTTCCGCGCACGCTGCGGGTATAGAGCGTGTTGAGCGCTTTATAAAAGCGGAGGAGATCGTTACCGATGCGTTCGATCTGCGAGAGCTGCTCCTCCGAGAGCCCAAAGGGTTCGGGGGCGACGCGCCAAGCGATGCGGTCTTGCTCGTTCTCGACCCGGAAGAGGCCCGGGGGAATCGCTGCTTCGACCTGAAGCGCGCGCTCGCGGGCGGTCAGGTCGGGGATGGTGGACGTACAGGACAAAAGAAACCTCTATCGACAGCCGTCGGGGATTTTTGCTGAGTTATACGCGATGTAACGTCGCCGCATGATGCTTTGGAACGCCTTTCCCTCGAACTCGGTTTCGCCTTACTTGATGATGACCGCGCCGGGGGTCAACAGGGCGGAGTCGATCGTCACCGTCGTCGGAGCGACGTGGAGGGTGAGGTGCAGGGTCCCCACCAGGCCCACTGGAGCGAGCTCGATCGAAGCCGGGGCGTGCGCCGGGGCACTCCCGACGGGCAGCAGCAGGGCGAGCTGTGCGGTGGCGCTGCGCGTCGGCGTCGAGGTCGTCGCCTCGACGTGCGCGACCCGGGAAGCCGCGGTGGGGTCGAGGGTGAGGGAGGCGAGGCAGAGCTGGATCGTCAGCGGCGTGC
This sequence comes from bacterium, assembly GCA_021794205.1. Classification (GTDB taxonomy): domain Bacteria; phylum Vulcanimicrobiota; class Vulcanimicrobiia; order Vulcanimicrobiales; family Vulcanimicrobiaceae; genus JABEUX01. Next base: position 108,674 of record JAJYRH010000004.1, on the reverse strand, counting down.
CCTCGACGGTGAAGCTCTCGCTGCTGCAGGCGGCCCGCGCGATCCCAAGGCTTCCCACCCAGAGCGCGGTCGCCAGGGCGAAAAGGGAGCCGAGCGAGCGCCGGCGAGCGAAGAGCGGGAATTTCACGATGATCTGCCAGTTCGACCGCCGATGGTCGCACCCCTCACATTGACCGCAGCGGTTATGCTATGAGGCCGTGGCACATATCGATTTGATCGCTCTCGACCTCGACGGAACGTTGTTGCAAGCCGACGACCGAGTTGCCGTGCCCGAACGCAAGGCGATCGAGCGGGCGCTCGCTCGCGGAATCCGCGTCGTCTTCGTTACCGGGCGCGGTGCCGAGTTTCCCTCGATGCTCGCGCGAGAATTAGGGCTCGATCTGCCCATCATCTGCTGTCACGGGGCGTTAACGAAAGATTTCCTCAGTGGCCGGACGCTCGGACATATTCCGGTGCCGCTCCGCGAAGCACGCGAGCTGATCGATCTCTCGATCGAGCGCCATCTCGACCTCGCCGTCTATCACGAGGAACGATTCCATCGCCTCGCAGGCCGGGAACGCTACATGCCCGATATGGTCGGGCCGAATTGGGTCGAGGTCGAGGATTTTCGTTTTCTCGAAGACGGTGCGCCGACGATGCTTCGCTTTCTCGGAAACGCCGCGGTCGAAGGGATACGCGCGGAGCTGACGAGGCGCCCGCTGCACGCAAAGTTCGAACGGTGGGGCGACTTCGAAGAGTGCGCGGTCACCGCGCGCGAGGCGACGAAGGAACGGGCCTTGGCACGACTCTGTGCGGATTTTCAGATCGCGCGCGAACGCGTGCTCGCGATCGGAGATTCGGCGAACGATCTGCCGATGCTGCGCTGGGCGGGCATCGGCGTTGCGATGGGGAACGCGGAACCGGCGGTACGGGAGTCGGTCGGACGCGTGACGCTCGACGTCGCGCATCACGGAGTCGCGCGCGCGATCGAACGATACGCCTTGGTCTCGGAAGGGAGAAGAAGCGCATGATGCAACCGAATGCGAATCCGGAGTACGAATCGCGGCTCCGCAAGATTCTCGCCGACGGCGATTGGGCGGCGTTGCGGGAGTTCGCTCGGAGCGAAAACCAGATTCCCGACGATGTCTATGAAAAGGACGAACATTTTTGGAGCGTGCTGATGCATAAAATTATCTGCAATCGCATCGACCAGCTGCACCTTCACGCCGCCTCTCGCGCGTGGCTCGACCGCAACGGCTACAGCACCGATCTCGGCGGTTTCTAAGGCGATGCCCGTCGTACGGCTCGTCGCCTTCGCCCGGCTTCGCGAACTCTTCGGTGAGCGACGGGAGATCGCTCTTCCCGAGGGCGCAAAGGTCGGCGACCTCTGGGATACCCTGCTGCGAGAGGAGCCGCATGCGTCGGCGCTCGCGCGAGGATTGCGTTTCGCGCGAAACGGCGCGCTCTGCGGCGCGGAGACGGCGCTTTGCGAGGGTGACGAGATCTCGCTGCTGCCACCCTTCGGCGGAGGGTAGCGGGTGCTTTTGGAGATCGTTCGCGATCCGATCGACCTGCGCGCGATCGAACGTGCCGTGCTCGCTCCGGGCTGCGGCGGAATCGTGAGCTTTTGCGGGAGCGTTCGCGAACGCGCCGACGACGGGCGCGCCGTCGAGGGGCTGCGCTACGAAGCCCATGAAGCGATGGCGCGCGCGAGCTTTCGCGAGATCGCCGATGAAGTGCTCGCGACGATGCCTGAGGTTCGGCTCGCAATCGTGCACCGCATCGGCGCGTTGAACGTCGGTGAGATTGCGGTCGTCGTCGCCGCCGCCGCGCCGCACCGCGCGGAGGCCTTCTCCGCCGCGCGCTTTGCCATCGACGCGCTCAAGGAGCGCTCGCCGATTTGGAAGCAAGAACGGTATTCCGACGGCGAACGGCTCTGGGTCGAAAATCGCTGTAGTGGGGAGCGGCAGTGAGGCTCGATCTCCATCACGTCGCTACCGAGAACGGCAGCATCGCAGCGTTAGCCTACGAGCCGCGCCGCCCACGCGACCTCGCCATCGTCGCCGGTCACGGCTACTCGAGCAGCAAACACAATCTCGATCCACTCTGCGCGTTTCTCGCAGCGCACGGATGTGCGATGTACTCGCTCGATTTTCCCGGACATAAACTCGGGGCGAGCGGCGGGCGCTTGCGCGATGCCGACGATGCCGTCGCGGCCGTCGCCGCCGTCGTCGCACTCGCGCGCGGCCACGGGTTCGCGCGGGTGCTGACGCTGGGGCATAGCATGGGCGCGATGGCGGCACTCCTCGCCGCCGCCGAGGATGCGGCGATCCTCGGCTCTATCGCTATCGCTACCGGGTACGGCCGCCCGACCGCGCTCTCGGCATTGCAACGCGCGGGGGTGACGGATTTTCGCTCCGGGTACGTCGACGGCGCGAGCCTTCCCGAGCTCGTCGAAGGGATCGACCGGCGTTTCGATCGAGCGCTTCCGCGGTTGCTCGGGCGACAGGCGCTCTACATCGCCGCGCGTGCCGATGCGATGGTCTCGCCGGCGAGCGTACGCGATTTGTACGAACGCGCACCCGACGAGAAGCACTTCGTCACCATCGAGAGCGACCACACCGAGGCCGGGCCTCGCGCTCGTGCCGAGGTTTTGGCGTGGCTTGACGAACGTTTCCCACGATCGTGACGCTCGCCGGATCGCGCGACCTGCGGCGCTATAGCAGGCATCTCCTCATCCCCGAGATCGGCTTGGCCGGTCAGGAACGGCTTGCGTCCTCGCGCGCGCTGGTGATCGGTGCGGGCGGGCTCGGCGCGCCGGTGCTCGCCTACCTTGCGGCGGCGGGAGTCGGACGGATCGGCGTTCTCGACGACGACTCCGTCGACGAGAGTAACCTGCAGCGGCAGATTCTCTTCGAGCACGCCGATATCGGCCGCCCCAAGGCGACGGTCGCCGCCGAACGCCTGCAAGCGCTCAATCCGCAGATTACCATCGACGCGCTGCAAGTACGTTTCGATGCGAGCAACGCTCGCGACTTGGTGCGCCTCTACGACGTTGTGATCGATTGCAGCGATCGGTTTACCACGCGCTATTGCGCGAGCGATGCCTGTTCGTTGGAGAAGAAGATCGAGATCTTCGCCGCGATCTTTCGCTTCGACGGCCAAGTGACGCGCTTCGATCCCGATGGGCCGTGCTACCGTTGCCTCTTTCCGTACGCACCCGAACCCGGCAGCGTGCCGACCTGCGCCGAGGGCGGCGTGTTGGGAGTGCTGCCGGGTATCGTCGGCGCGTGGCAGGCGAGCGAGGCGCTCAAAGCATTGCTGCAGATCGGCGAGCCGCTGCGCGGGCGCCTGCTGCTCGTCGATGCGCTCGCCGCACGCACGCGCGAAGTCCGCTTCGCCCGCGACCCCGATTGCATACGTTGCGGCGATCGCCCGACGCTCTTCGATCCGGTCGACGCCCACGACGACGAATCGACGGCATCGATCGCCGGAATCGCCGAGGTCGCTCCCGAGGAACTCGATGCCGCGTTGCGCGACGCGCTGCTGCTCGACGTCCGCGAACCGCACGAAGCGGTGCTCGGCGTGATTCCCGGAGCGGTGCATATCCCCGCTTCGCAGTTAGAGGCGCGGATGCACGAACTCGACTCCGCAAAACGCTACATTGTCGCCTGTCGCGTCGGCGTGCGTTCGCGCTGGGCGATCGCACGGCTACGCGATGCCGGCTTTCAACGCGTGGCGCATTTAGAGGGCGGGCTGCTTCGCTACGCCGCGCTCGACGCCGGGTTCGAGTTTTTTTAGATGCGACGGCGACGCTTCGGGAGAACGGAACGCGAGCTCCCGGTTATCGGCCAGGGTACCTGGAATCTGCCGGAGCATCGTCGCGGGCGCGCCGATGCGATCGCCGCGATTCGTCGCGGCGTCGAACTGGGAATGACGCATATCGACACCGCGGAGATGTACGGCGCGGGCGAGGTCGAGCGCGTCGTCGGCGAAGCTATCGCGCCGCTCGACCGCAGCGCGCTCTTTCTGGTGAGTAAGGTCTTGCCGAGTAATGCGAGCTACGAAGGGACGCTTGCGGCGGCACGACGGAGCCTCGAGCGGCTCGGAACGCCCTATCTCGACGGATACCTCTTGCATTGGTGCGGCGCCTACCCCATCGAAGAGACGATGCGCGCGATGCGAACGCTGATCGAGAACGGGCAGATCCGTTTCGCCGGGGCGAGCAACTGCGACGTCGAGGACCTCGAGATCGCGCGTCGCTCGCTCGCTCCTTATCCCTTGCTCTGCGATCAAGTACTCTACAATCTCGGCGAACGAACTCCGGAGCATCGCCTCCTGCCGTACGCTCGCACCCACGACGTGCCGGTCGTGGGCTACACGCCGTTCGGGCGGCGCAATATCGAGGCGTTTCTCGCCGATGCGACGCTGCGATCGATCGCGACGGCGCGCGGAACGACGGTACGCTCGATCGTTCTCGCGTTCTTAACGCGCGATCCGATGCTCTTTGCCATTCCGAAAGCTTCCTCGGTCGCCCACGTGGAAGAAAACGCGCGCGCCGGAGAGATCCTCTTGCGCGACGAGGAGATCGACGCGATCGACCGCGCGTTTCCACGAGGGCCGCTCGGTGATCTCGCAACGATCTAGCATCCTCGATCTCGCAAAGGTGCGCGGCGTACTTGCGGAGCGCGGCGCTGCGTTGGGCGTTCGCGTGCGCGTCGCCGATGCCGAGGAAGACGCGCAGACGCGGGAGCGTCTGCGAGCGTCGTTCGAGCGCGGCGATCTCGAGACGTGGGGATACGGAGACGAGTACGCCATTGCCGCCGCCGATCCGCTGAATATCCTTCGTGAAGCGCGTAGCGTCATCTGCGTCGCGATACCGTACGCCCGGCCGACGCCGCAGCGATGGGCGCGCGGGAGCGGGCGCGTCTCGAAGTATGCGTGGTCGCGCGATTACCACGGCCGGGTGCGCGCGGTTCTCGACGATATCGCTCGACATATCGATAGCGCCGCGGGAGGTGCCGTCACGGCGTTCGCCTGCGACACCGCACCGGTCGCCGAGCGCGCCCGAGCGGCTCGCTCCGGCCTCGCCTGGATCGGCAAGCACACCAATGCCATCGCGCCCGAACTCGGCTCGTACGTTTTTCTTGGCGAGATTTTTTGTTCGCTCCCGCTCGTGCCCGACGCGCCGCTGAAGACCCATTGCGGCAGCTGTCGGCGTTGCGTGGATGTCTGCCCGACCGGTGCGCTCCGCGGCGACTACACGATCGATGCCAGGCGCTGCATCGCCGATCTCACGCAGCGCGTTGACGCGATCCCGCGCGACCTGCGAGCGCTGCTCGGAGATTGGATCTGGGGCTGCGATCTCTGCCAGGACATTTGTCCGCCGACGGTTCGCGCGGGAGCGCGCGGCGATGCGGCATTCGACCCCTTCGAGGAGGGACTTGCAGCCCCCGATCTTCAGGAATTGCTCTCGCTGCGAAGCGGAGCGTATAAGCGTCGATATCGCCCGACGGCGATGGGCTGGCGCGGGGCCGCGGTGCTGCGTCGCAATGCCGCTATCGGGCTTGGAAACGCGCTCGACCGTGCGGCGATTCCCGCGCTCGCTCGCGCGCTCGCCGAGGATCCTCACCCGCTCGTGCGCGGCGCGGCGGCCTGGGCGCTCGGCCGAATCGGCGGATCGGCGGCGCGGCGTCTCTTACTGCAAGCGCACGCGCAGGAACGGGAGGCGACGGTGCTCGAGGAAATCGCGCTTGCATCCAAAAGCGCTCTTCCCGGCGTTGAAGGCGCTACAGAGTGAAAACGATCGATCTGCTCGACGCCCCGCTCACCGATGCATTCGCGCGCCGGATCGATTACCTACGCATCTCGGTCACCGATAAATGCAATCTCCGCTGCATTTACTGCATGCCGGCCGAGGGACTGGCGTGGATCGAGCGCGACGAATTGCTGAGCTTCGAGGAGATCGAACGGCTCGTCGGTATCTTTGCTTCGGTCGGCGTGCGCAAGTTGCGCATCTCCGGTGGCGAGCCGTTGGTTCGGCGCGATCTCCCGCGGCTCGTGAGCATGTTGTCGGCGGTCGGCGGCATCGACGAGATCGCGCTCTCGACCAACGGCATCCTGCTCGAAGAGCGGCTTCCCGACCTGATGGATGCCGGGCTCACGCGCGTGAATATCTCGCTCGATACGTTACGCGAGGATCGCTTCGAAGCGCTCGCGCGCCGTCCCGGGCTCGCGAACGTTCTCCGGGCGATCGATGCCTCCGTGCGCGTTGGTGCGCGACCGGTGAAGATTAATTGCGTCGCGATGCGCGGGCGCAACGACGACGAAATCGAAGCTTTCGCTCGTTATGCCCGCGAGCGAGACGTAACGGTCCGCTTCATCGAATTGATGCCGGTCCACGAAAACCTCGGTATCGCCGCCGACGCGTATATCTCCGCGGAAGAGATTCTCGAACGGCTATCGGCAATCGATGCGCTCGTTCCCGTCGCAGGACCGCCCGGCAACGGCCCGGCGCGCTATTTTGGGTTCGCCGACGGCGCGGGAACGATCGGCGTCATCAGCCCGCTCTCGCACGATTATTGCGAGCGGTGCAATCGGGTCCGCCTCACCGCCGACGGTCGCCTGCGGCTCTGCCTCTTCGGCGAGAACCATCTCGACCTCAAGAGTTCGCTGCGGGCCGGCGAGAGTGACGAACGAATTCGCGAGCGGATATTGGCATCGATGCTGGTGAAACCCGAGCGCCACCACTTGCGTGTCGGCGAGGCAGCATCGCAGATGCGTGCGTTCAGCGAGATCGGCGGCTAGCGACCCGTTCGGCGATCATCTTTTGTGCTGCCGTAAAGATGCGTATGGCTGCGGCTCGGCGTTCGGGAACACCCGCGCTCTCGTCGGGAAGATAGACGGTCATCGCCGCATTCGCTTCGAAGACGACGAGACGCCCGTCGTGCGAAACGGAAAAATCGACGCCGACGTAATCGAGTTCGGTCGAACGACCGACCGCGACGAGCGCGTCGGTCACGCGGTCGCCGAGATGCGCGCGAAGGTCGCTCAAGTAGGAAATCTCCTCCGCTCGTTCCGAGGCGCCCATCTCCGCGCTAAAATAGTGAATGTTCCAATGGCGTGCGATGGCGAGATGCGCGGGGTACGGAACGCCATCGACGATCATGGCGCGATATTTCCGAATGCGTCCATCCGCGGCGGCAGTGTCGACGTATTCGATCTGGAGCAATTCGTAGCCGGGGAGCGTTGCGAGCGCGCTGACGAGCTCCGCCTCGGTCGTTATGAGTTCGAAGTGTGCGCCGTTATGGAAGCCGGGGGAGCGCAGGAGGAAGGGTAAATGTTCGGCCTCGATCTCCGTTCGCGACAGGAGGCGCGCGACCGGTGCGATGGTGTCGGGAATCTCTTGGAGCCGCACCGGGTGAGCGACGCGCGAGGTCGTGGCGATGAGATGCGGAGGGTTGAGCACCGGCGCGGGATCGGCGGCGAGCAATTCGGTTGCCATCGCGAGCGCGGGCGCGTCGATATCGGGGTCGGCGATGAGATTGAACGTGAGGTCGTGTGCCGGCAGCGCGAGTTCGGGATCCCAGTATTGCACGAGGATCGTCGTCGTTTCGAAGAGTTGCGAATCGAGAATGTGCTCGGTTCCCGTCTGCCCCTGCACCGACGACGAGCCGAGTTGGAGCACGCGAAGCGGCTCGCCCGTTCCGCGGAAGGGAGAGATCTGTCCGGAGACGGGCCGAAAGCCGGCGCGCATCTCGGCGAGCGCGGCGTCGGCGCGCCCGAGTTGCATGAGGAGCTCTGCGTACCGCATATGGGCGGTCGCAAAATCCGGCACGAGGGCGATGCAACGTCGATAGCCCGCTGCGGCTTCCTCGAATTGCCGTGCGCGATAGAGCGCCTGCGCGTTGCGAAAGAGTTCGATCGGTTTTTCGACCTCGTACACCAGGCGGTTCTCGCTCTCGATCCGTCGGGGTTCTAGACGGTCTTCCGGAAAAAAGCGAGCATCTTCGACGGCTCGGCCATAATACGGAACTCCTCGAAGCCCCACTCTTTCACCTGGCGAATCGCGCGTGGCTGATTCATCGGAATGCAGAAGGTCAGTGTCGTCACATTGCGCTTGGTTGCGATGCGCTGGATCTCTTCAACCATTTCGTTGCCGACTTCGGGAGGGACGCCGGCGCGCATATGCAGCCCTTCGATCATCGCGATATCGAAGCCATTCGCCGCTTCGGGGTCCTTGAATCCGACGGGAAGTTCGAAGACGAGATGGAGGATTCCGAGAAGGCCGGTTGAGTCTTCGGCGACGAGCACGGCGCGCCGCCCCGCGCGCTGCTCGGAGAGCCAGCGCACGATGCGTTGGTTCCACGTCTCTTTCGCTGGTGGGGGAGCCGTAATGACGCCCTCGCGCGTCAGACGCTCCACATCGCTTGCTTGTGCGAAGCGGAGGAAAATCTTGCGTCCTGCCACGAGCGCTCCTTTCCAAATGGTGGGGAGAAGCGCCTGCACGGAGCGAACGCGTGTCGCGTGAAGAATCGAGCAGGCGTGGCGGGCCTCGCCCTCCTCCTAACGGCATGCTCCGGACATGCGAGCGGCGAGCGCGCGGGCATGATACGAGGCGACGGCGCGCGCGGGCGGAGCGTCTATCTCGAGCGCTGCGCCGCGTGCCACGGGGCAGAGGCGCGTGGAACCCGCCTGGGGCCGTCGCTCCACGCACTCGCACCGTCGTGGAACGAGAAGCGGATCTTCGTGGCAATCGAAGAGCCCGAGGCGCCGATGCCGAAACTCTATCCCTCGCAGCTGACGCGTCGCGATCTCGCCGACGTTGCGGCCTATATTGATGGAATCGCCGCCGACAAATGAATCCGACGCTGCTCTGTTTCGACCGCGATCTTCGGCTCACCGATCGAGCGATCTTCGCAGCGTTGGAGCCGGGTACGCAGATCGTTCCACTGCTCGTTCTCGATCGACGCCGTATCGAGCGCATCGCTCGCAATCCGCGACGTGCGGCGTATTTTTGTGCGGCGGTCGAAGCACTCGATGCCGAATTACGGCTCCGTGGTTCGCGATTGCTCGTCCGTCGAGCGCCGCTCGACACGACGATTCGCTCGGTTGCGCGGGCGACCGGCGCGCGGGTCGTTGCCTGGAGCAAACGATACGATCCCGCCGGCGCGCGCGAAGACCTGCGCTTGCAGGCGATCGCCGAGGAACACGGCATGCGCGCGCTCGCCGTGCACGAGGCGGTCGCGGTCGATCCGGAACGATTCGCAATCGACGATGAGGGCGATGCCGGGTTTCGTTCCTTCAATGCGTTCTATCGGCGTTGGCGCGCGCCGGAGAGCGTGCGGTCGCCGGTCGATGCAGCCGCACATCTCTCGCCGAGCGTCCTACCGAGCGAACCTTTGCCTCACCCCGAGGAGTTCGCTGCTTCGTGTTTTCCCGGCACGGTCGGCGAACGCGTCGCGCGCGCCGAACTCGAACGTTTCGTCAACGACCGCCTGGTTGAATACGCGCGCGCGGTTCGCACGCCCGCGCTTCCGACCTCGGGGCTTGGACTACCGCTCTCCTACGGATTGCTCTCGGGGCGCGACGTCGTCCGTAACGTTTGCAAACGCTTGGAAGATCCGTTTTTGCTAGCCGAGGAGCGTGCGGGAATCGAACGCTTTCTCCGTGCGATGGCGCGACGAGATTTTCTGCTATTCGCCGGATGCGATGAAGCTCCGCAACCCGAGGAACGCCTCTTCACCCGCGCGAGCGCCGAGTTCGCAGCACTCGCCGAGGCGCGTACCGGGTTTCCGCTCGTCGACGCGGGGATGCGCGAACTCGTTGCGACCGGAACGATGCACCCCGCGGTACGCTCGGTCGTCGCCTCGTTCTGTTGCTTCGACCTCGGGCTCGATTGGCGCGTCGGAATGGAGGAATGGGAGCGATATCTCACTGAAGACGAGCCAGCGCTCGCGATCGGGAATTGGCGCTGGAGCGCGGGGCTCCGCGTCGATATGCATTTCCCGCGCATCATCGATCCGCAGCGACAGTTCCTCCGGGGCGATCCGCAGGCACGGTACGTACGGCGCTGGATTCCCGAACTCGCGCTGCTCTCCGACGCGCGGCAGCTCCACGCATGGCAGGATCGCCAACTCGCGCTCGATTTTTTCGAGATCGAGCGCTATCCGCGCCCAATGCTCGACCACCGCGCACGCGCCGTCGCATTTTTGGAGCGGTACTCCCTGTGGCGCGCGGCTACGCAGCCGGTAGGTGCTCTTCGATCCAGTCGGTGACGATCGGCACGCGCACTTCATCGCCGTGCCAGGTCTTTACGCCGTAATAGACTGAGGCGACCAAAAAGAGCGGTACGAGAAATGGAATGAGGATCGCCGACTCGATCCCGATCCAGGGAATCGCGAGCGAACTCATGAGTTGAAGGACACCCCAGAAGGCGGCGAACGCGAGATTGAAACCGATCGCCTGCATCGCGGCGCGCTTGAGGAAGCGCGAGCGGCGGCGTTCGAGCAACGAGAGCAATGCGAGCGGGAGAAGCGGATAGCCGAGCGCGACGAGCGCACGCGATTCGACCGGGTCGAGCGGATCGCCGACGCTCACCGTCGCCGCCCGCGGCGGCACAACGGCGCCGCCATCGTAGGTCGCCCCGGTGCCGCGATTGGGGGCGCGCCCGCCGGTTAACGTCGTCTGCGAACTCGCGCTCTCGATCCGAGCGGCGAGGCGGCAACTCGGGCAGAGGCCGCTGCTGTCGCGACAGGTCGCGCAGATCCCCTTCGAGCAGGTCGGGCATCCGGCAACCGCCGGGACGCGAGCGTGAAAGAAACAGTCCATTCTCGATTCTCCCTTTGCCTGCACCTACCGCCGGGAGCCTCGAGAGGTTTCATCGGCGCACTGCGGCAACTTCGCGCCGAGATCATGACACGACAGGAAACATTGCGACGTCTTTCGCGCGAAGCACGCCCCTATCTCGGACGCCTCGCGGTTGCTGTCGCATTAGGAACCGTCGCCGGCGTGCTCACCACGGTTCCGCCCTGGGCCTTCGGGCAGATTATCTCCCGCGTTCTCGAGGCGAAGCACCCCGATCTGGGGGTGCTCTACCGCATGCTGGGGCTCGTCGCTCTGCCGCTGATCGCCGCGCAAGCGGCGACCTACGCCCAGACCTACGCGACTGCGTGGTGCGGTCAACACTTTATCGCGATGCTGCGCCTGCAGCTCGTCGACCGGATCCTCCGGCTGCCGCTGCCGATCTTCGACCGTTGGCGCCCCGGCGACCTCATCTCGCGTTTTAATTCCGACTTGCAGATCGTCAGCGACGCGGTGACGATCTCGCTCCCCCAGCTCGTCGTCTCGGTCGTCACCTTCGTTTCGTCGTTCGCGTACATGCTCTGGCTCGACTGGTTGCTCACGGTGGTCTTGGTACTCGTCGCTCCGGTCATCTCGTTCGCCGTCTCTCGCTTCTCGCGACTGATCACGCGGAGCACGACGACGACGCAGATGCGTATTGCCGAAGTGATTGCGGCGCTGAGCGAGGTACTACAAGGGCAACGTATCGTCAAAGCCTTCGGGCGCGAATCCTATGAAGTCCGGCGTTTTCGCGAACGGACCGACGATTACGTGACCGCATCGTTGAAAATGACGCAATTCGTGCAGACGCAGCCGATGGTCGTCAGCTCGATTATGATCCTCGCGGTGACGGTGGTGATCTGGCTCTCCGCCCGCGAAGTGTTGGTCGGGCGTTTGAATGTCGGCGAAGTCTTCACGTATTATCTCCTACTCGTGAATCTCGTCAACCCGCTCAACCGCGTCGCTGCGTTCGTTGGCGATCTCAACCGCGCGATCGTCGCAACCGGACGCATCTACGAGATTGTCGATCTTCCGACGGAGGAAGCCGAGCCCCCTCGCCCCCTCTCCGCTCCGGCGATCGCCGGCCGGATCACGTTCGACAACGTTCGGTTTTCCTATGCCGAGGGTGAGAGCCCGGCGCTCGACGGCGTCAGCGTCGATATCGCGCCCGGCGAGATCGTCGCGCTCGTCGGACCTTCGGGCGCCGGCAAAACCACCTTTATCAATCTCGTCCCACGTTTTTACCAGCCGCAGTCGGGTCAGATCGCGATCGACGGGCATCCGCTCGACGCCTACCCGCTCGCCGATATCCGCGCCGCGATCGCGATCGTTCCCCAGGATCCGCAGCTCTTCCGACGGAGCATCCTCGAAAATATTCGCTATGGACGGCTCGAAGCCGACGAGCACGAGGTCATCGCCGCCGCTCGGGAGGCGAACGCCGACGAGTTCATCTCGGAGCTCCCCGAGGGCTACGAGACCGAGGTCGGCGAGCGCGGCGTCCGCCTCTCCGGCGGGCAGCGGCAGCGGATCGCGATCGCGCGGGCGATCCTGCGCGACCCGCGGATCCTCATTCTCGACGAAGCGACCAGCGCGCTCGATACCCACTCCGAGACGCTGATCGAATCGGCGCTCGATCGCTTGCTTCCCGGCCGCACGACGCTCATCGTCGCGCACCGCCTCTCGACGATCCGGAGGGCGGATCGCATCCTCTACTTCGCACACGGGCGCATCGCCGAGTCGGGGAGCCACGAGGAGTTGATGGCGCGGGGCGGCGCGTACGCCGCGCTCTACGAGGCGCAATTCGCCGAGCACCGCGCGTGAGCCGGGGGCGCGAGACTCAAGTTCCGCGGCGCGGGCGCCGATAGGTGAAGACGATGGCAGAGATTCCAGGGCTCTCGTTCGGATCGACGGTCAACGTCCTCAAGGAGGGCTTGTCCGGCGCCGGTCTCGAGCAAACGCAGATTGCGAATAACATCGCGAACGTGAACACGCCGAACTATCGGCGGACGACCACGGACTTCAAGGAATTGCTCGCCGAATCGTTGGGTACGCCGCCCTCGACGAGCGAGTTGCCGATGGAGACCAATAGCGCGCGCCAGTTCGCCATCGGCGACGGAGCGCCGCCCAAGCCGTTCGACCCGGTTCCCATCATCGATACCGGCACGCAGATGCGCGTCGACCGCAGCAACGTCGATATCGATCAAGAGATGGCGCATCTCTCGATGAACGCCGGGTACGCGCAGGACATGGCGAAGTTGCTCCTGCAGCAGTACAACCGATACTCCGAAGCGATCAAGGAACAACCGTAAGATGGGCTTTTATACCGCGATCGATATTAGCGCGTCGGGGCTCTCCGCAGAGCGCCTGGCGATGGACGTTATCGCCAATAACATCGCGAACGCCAACACGACGCTGACGCCGCAGGGCGGCGCGTTCAAGCGGCAGTTGGTGGTCTTCGCACAGAAGCCCGATGCGACGACGCAATCGAGCAGCGATCCGTTCAACCCGTTCCACACCCAAAACCCCGGCCAAGCCGGTGTCGAAGTGCTCGGTATTACGCAGGACCAGTCGCCGGATCGTTTAGTTTTCGATCCGGGAAATCCGCAGGCCGATGCGCGCGGTTACGTGCACTATCCCAACGTTCAAGTCGTCAAAGAGATGGTCGATATGATGGCCGCCTCGCGGGCCTACCAAGCCAACGTCGCCGCGATCAAAGAGACGCGTCTGATGAACAGTGCCGAAATCGGCCTCCTAAGCTAGCGATTCGTAAGGAGCTTCGTATGGATATCAAGAGCTACGCCGATGCCGTGCGTCAGGTCCTACCGGGAACGTTCGTTCCCGACGTCACCCCGGGCGGCGGAACCCCGAGCGCGAGCCCCGAGGTCGCACCGGTCGCTGGCGGATCGTTCAAGGACGCCGTGAAGTCGTTCTTGGGCGGCGTGAACGAAAAGATGGCGACCTCCGACAAGCTCACCACCGAGCTCGCCGCCGGCCAGACCCATAACAGCGAGAAGGTGATTACCTCGGTCGAGGAGGCGAATCTCGCCTTTCAATTTACGCTCGCGGTACGCAACAAACTCTTGACCGCGTACCAAGAGATTCAGCAGATGCAGGTCTAGCGAGGGTTCGTGCGCTTAACGGCGTCTTTCTTTCATTCGAGTTGTATTCCGACAAATAATTCCTACCCTCCGACGGCGCTCGAAACACGGTCGGGATTTTTCGAAACTGCGTTACTCGTCCTTCGTTTCGCCGAAGCCGACGACCGAGTGCGCTTCAAACGGGAGTTTGTGGATTTTCGGAGATCCCCGTATCGTTCGGCACAACCATCTCCTCGAACGCTCACTCCAGTTTTCCGGGGCCGCCTCTCGTGATTTGTCCTCCGGGGTTACCGGAAGGATAGTGTGACCAAGAGCCCTTTCCGCGCCCACGATCGTGCGGTATCCAGGGACGAGGCACGTTCCAACAACCAGGGACGGCGTGAGGAGCCTTCAAGTCAAGCGGCGGCTGATAGTATTCGTTACATGAGGAGACGTTCAACACATAATAGCCCGATGGGCTTGGATTACACAAGCCAGCCGATGCATCGTAAACGTAAAATTTTCCGCTAAGGAAAACAAAGCGCAATGTTCTGGTATGCACGTAGCGCATGATTGCATGCAACATGGATAAATCTGAAGGGCGTACCTTAGGAACGCCCGGTCTTCCAATATCACTTACGGCGAAGCTTACGGCGCTGGTTTGGCCGTTAAGATAACATGCGGTACCTAACCCCATTTGCACTTCAACCGGCGTAAGCGCCCCGTTTGGTTCGAGAACGGCCTCCGGCGGTTGGAAAACCGTAGCCTCCGCCCCGCCTGCATAATGCCTCGAGCCAGGATCGCGGGTTGCCTGCGTTCGCGGTCGTTGTCCGCTACATGCAAGAGTAGAGATACAAAACACGAAGAGCAACAAAATGGGGGGAACTCTTCTACTCATCGTAAGCCTCGCTTTAGAGAATGATTGATGCTAATGCACCCGTCGTCTACTTGACAATAGGTGCATTAGCATCGGTGACGGCTAGTGAATTGGTGGCGGGCACGCAAACAGCGATTTAGCACCAGTGCTGCTCGTTCGCGCGGCGTATCCACATGGGTGGGGAATTGGGAATGGTGTATGCTGTGGGACCGGCACCGGTGAAGGCGATGGCGGCAACGGCTCATCAAACGGCCCTCCAGCAACCCGACGCGTTGTCGACTGCGCAGACGCGGTCCCTACGGCAATTCCATCATAACTCTCATATGGGCCATAGGTAAGCGTGTAGAAATTCGACGACGCCACAAATCCGTTCGGGTAATTCTGTATTCCCCCATAGTATACGGTGGGATCATTAGAAATTTCGGCCTGGCACGTTCCCAGCGAGCCCCCATTGAATGCAGGTGAGCAACTCGCCGCAAGTTCACCAAAACCAACTTCCATCCACTGGATGTAGTTAGCTGTGCCGTCAGTCCCAAAATACGATCCATCTTCAGAATAACCGCCGGATTGCGCAATCGACGTAACCTTCGTGATTGAACAAGCCGTGCACGGCGTTGGGTACCCCGCTGCATCCGTCCCTGAACCGGAAATGTCAGAAGGCGCGCTAAGAAATAACCAATTAGCATTTATTGCTTGAAAGAATTGAGAATTCATATTAATCCATTGATCTTGTGGATCAGCGCCAATATTTGATGGAAGTAATCCAACCTCTGTAAAATCATATTGACCATCACTCGTGGCCCCATGGTGAATGATCTCGGTACCATCATTGCATGTGTACTCTTGACTGCCACCGAGCAATTGCTGATAACCGTTACTCGAGTAACCAATGGTGCGCATATAGGGTTGTATCGACGAGTCGCTGTTGTACTGAAGCCCGCCCTCACTTAAACTTCCCGCATTCCCTCTCAGCTCGAAGTACAGTTGTCCTTCGTCGCCAGTCGCAAAACTCGTATAGCCACACGGGACAGAAACAAACGCCCACCCATCTGTCATCCCACAAACAGAAACCTCTCGAATGAATGCGCCTGAATTTGATTGAGGCGGCGAACAACTTGATGTATAGTACATCGGCGTCACGTTTGATGTCGGGTAGGCAGCCGTCGAAGGGCGCTTAGTGTATCCGTTGGTTGCAGTAACGTACTGGAGTAGCGACGGGTTATTGCTGATGAGGTGACCGTCAGGAGCCATGTACACAAAATCGCCACGTTGATTTGCCGGCATATAGCTCATAATGCGCTCCGCTGTCAGTCGGTCAGTCCCCGTGACGGCTGGGTCAATATAGGTAGCAATTTCGGAAACTGAGAGCGTCCTGTTTTGCGCTTGGGCAAAAACATTTGGGACTCGTTGACCGGGGCGCATTGTCGACAATGCCGCCGATAGCGCGTCGCGGTAAGAGCGAATTTGAGGTCGAAAACTTCCAACCTCCTGAGTTCCGGAGCCGTTCGGAACTCCTTTCGGCACGACGCCGCCAGGGCTTCCCGCCGAGCACGCACTGAACACCAGAGGAACGAGCAACGCCAATAGCGCGGCCGGACGAATCTGTTTCACGAAGAAGGGCCTTTCTGAAAGGAGCGAAGAGACGCGCTCTCCGCAAGCAAACAGCAACCGTTGCGGGTTCCCACCGGTGGAAACGCGCAAGGATCGGTGTCCCCCCAGACGCGGCGCGGCGTTCGCGTCGGCGGTGCGCGCTCCTGCTCCCGCGCGTGCGCTCCAAACGCGTATTTGTGGTGGTTCAAAAGCAACCGAGCAGCGAAAAAGCCCGTCGCAGCGTACGGCGCGCGCACATCCGACCCGCGATTCGTTCGGCGCATCCGCCATGCGACCGACGATCCCTTCGGTCGACGCAGGTTCGGCGAGCTGGGTGGCCCCTACCGCCACTCGATCTCGTTCGCGCGTGTCGACCGAGCGACTGGAAACGCGGGGCCGGGAACCGAGTCGCGCCGGCAGCCCCCGGGCACGATGAGGCCGGCTGCCGGCCGGGATCGGCGCTCGCGCGGGTGGGCTAAAATCCCGCCCCTTTTTCGCCGATAGCACTAGGAGAAGATGCGGCTGGACGACCTCTCGCACGGGGGCGGGGCCGCAGGGCGAACCTGACCGATTGATGGTTCGACCACGATATACGAAACCGAATCCGTGCGGAGGGTCTTGTATTGGTACGCGGTCTTTATACCTCTGCGAGCGGGATGCTCGTCGCGCAGCAACTCGCCGATACGGTGGCGAATAACCTCGCCAACGTCAATACCAACGGCTTCAAGCAGACGTTGCTGGAGATTCAATCCGCTCCGACGCTCGACATCTATCGTTTGCAGACCGATCCCGGTCCGCGAACGGGCACGAACGCCCTTCCGGGCGTCTCGGTCGCTGCGCCGGTCGGCCAACTGGGGACTGGAGCTTGGGTCTACGATACGCCCGAGACCTTCGCCCAAGGCCCCTTACAGGCAACCGGAAACCCGTACGATCTCGCACTCGGCGGAACGAACGCGTTTTTTAACGTGCAGACGCCCCAGGGCGTGCGGTACACGCGCGACGGCCAGTTCACGGTCAACCCGAACGGCTATTTGGTGACGATGGACGGGAACAACGTGCTCGGCCAGAACGGCCCGATTCAGGTGCAGCAACAGTTGGGTGCAGTCACCGTCGGTCCCGACGGCACCGTCTCGCAGAACGGCCTCACGATCGATCGCCTCGCGCTGACGCGCTTCAACAATATCGTCGACCTGCGCAAACAGGGCAACAATCTGTTCGTCGATACCGGCAACGCACAACCGCAAGCGACGGCGAATGCGACGGTCATTCAAGGATCGCTCGAAAAGAGCAACTCCAACGTCGTTCGCTCGATGGTCGATCTTATCGTCGCCGAGCGTTGGTTCGATTCGAACTCCAAATCGGTCAAAATGCAAGATCAAGCTACCCAGCTGGCGATTCAAGACGTCGGCACTACGGCATAACGGAGAGAGGAAACTTCTACCATGATGCGAGCGCTCTATACGGCCGCCAGCGGGATGATCGCCCAACAGTACAATATGGACACGATCTCCAACAACTTAGCGAACGTCGATACCACGGGTTTTCGTCGCAACGTCGCGCACTTTCAGGATCTGGTCTACCAGCAAATCCAGGCACCCGGCGCGCCGATCGGCGCTTCGATCGTTCCGGTCGGTCAGCAGGTCGGTCTCGGCGTGAAGGTCGGCTCTTCGGAGAAAGTCTTCACCCAAGGCTCGTTGCAACAGACCGGTAACCCGCTCGACGTGGCGATCGAAGGCGACGGATTTTTCCAAGTGACGCTTCCCGACGGCACGACCGGTTACACCCGCGACGGCTCTTTCAAGGTCGATGCCAACGGTGCGATCGTCACCGCCGACGGATATTTCGTTCAGCCGCAGATCACGATCCCGGCGAACGCGACCTCGGTGCAGATCGGACAGGACGGCACGGTCACCGCGCTCGTTCCGGGTAGCGCGATCCCGCAGCAACTCGGGCAGCTCACGCTCGCGCGGTTCGTCAACAACGCCGGCCTCTCACCGATCGGCGGGCAGAACATTTACACGCAGACCGCGGCGAGCGGCCCTCCGGTGGTCACCCAGCCCGAACTCAACGGTGCCGGCTCGCTCCAGAGCGGCTACCTGGAGAATTCGAACGTCCAGGTCGTCAACGAAATCGTGAATATGATCGTATCGCAACGCGCGTTTGAAGCGAACTCCAAGGCGATCACCGCCTCGGACCAGATGCTTCAAACGGCGAATAACTTGGTGCAGTAACAAACGTGCGCACCATGCTCGTTGGGTGTATGCTGCTACTGTCGGTCATCCATGCGCGACCGGCAGCGGCGGCATATTCCCACGCGCAGCGCATTCCTGCCGCCAAACTGACGGCGCTCGCTCGTTCTGCAATCGCTCGGCTGCCTCACGGCGCCACCATCGCCTATCTGCCGGTCTCCTCGCTCTCCGATCAATACGTCGATCCCGGACGCGTCTCGTTGCACCTGCGCTCGCCACTCGTGACCCCGGCGTACGTCAACGTTCCGATCGCGATCGATCTCAACGGACATTTTGTGCGCACCGTCTTCGTCGGCTATCGCATCCAGCATTACGTGATGGCGGCGACGGCTGCGCACGATCTCGCTCCCGGAACCGTTCTTTCGGCGACCGACCTCAAGATGGCGCTGGTTCCCTTTACCGGCCTTCCGATCAACGGCACGAAGGTCCTCGTTGGCCGGCAGATCATCGCGCCAGTTCGTGCCGGACAACCGATCGCTATCGAGCAGACGCTCGTGAACGAGATCGTTCGCGCCGGTATGAGCTGCGTGCTCGTCATTCGCGACAACGGCGTCTCGCTCGTCGCCGACGTCATCGCTCGGAGCAGCGGTGGACTCGGCGATCAGGTCTCGCTCTATAATCCAGAAACCAATAAACTGCTCTCCGGCACGGTCGTCGGGCCGGACCGCGTCGAACTCGATCTCTCCGGAGGAGATGGACGATGAACCGAATCATTCGCACCCTCGCGCTCGTCGGGCTCTCGCTCGTTCTCGCACCCGCAAGTGCGCTCGCCGGCTCGCTCTACGTGCCCGCTCCAGCGCCCGCAGGACCGGGGCATCCGTTGCAGCTTGGCCCCGATCACCGTGCCTCGCAGATCGGCGACCTCGTTTACGTCGTCTATGATTTCAGCGTCTCGAGCAATAGCTCGAACATCGTCAACAATAGCAAAACCGCGAGCCTCGGCTACCCCGGGGCGACCGGAAACCTCGCGCTCGCGTTCCTTCGGATCCCCACCTCGATCGGCGGCTCCTCGCAGGTGCAGTCACAGACGCAGCATACCGGCCAAAACAGCTTCGTCTCGGCGATGATGGCGACCGTGACCAACGTCCTGCCGAGCGGCGTTCTGCAGATCGAAGGCAACCAAGGGCTCACCGTCAATGGAAGCGCGCAGGTTCTGCACGTGATCGGCTACGTTCGCCCCGAGGATATCGATTCGACCGATCAGGTGCTCAGCTCGCGTATCGCCGACGTTCAGGCGACCTTCTCGGGGAATTTCCAGGAGGGCCACAAGGGGCTCATCCGCAAGCTCTTGGACTTTCTGTTCTAGCCATGATCGCACGTAGCAACCACGCCCTCCGCCGATTCGCCGCCCTGCTGGCCTCGTTCGCGTTTCTTGCGACGCTCGTCGCGCCGCAGGCCACGATGGCGGCATTTTACGAACGCGTGCTCGTCAAAAATATCGCGCGCGTTCAGGGCGTTACTTCGAACCAGCTCGTCGGCTACGGCGTCGTCGTCGGCCTCCAGGGAACCGGGGATTCGACCTCCGTGCTCTTCACGAGCCAGACGATTCAGAATATTCTCCAATCCTTCGGCCTCACCGTGAGCAGCCAGGCCGTGCGGACGCGCGACGTCGCAGCGGTGATCGTTACGGCGTCGTTGCCGCCGTTCGCGCACGAAGGCGATAAGATCGACGTCACCGTCTCGGCGATGGGCGATGCATCGACGCTCCAGGGCGGCACCTTGGTTCTCACCGAGCTACATGCCGCGAACAATCTCGTCTATGCGACCGCGCAAGGGCCGATCTCGGTCGGCGGCTTCGTCGCCGGCCCTGCGGCCGGAAATAGCGTGACGCAGAATTACACCGCGGTGGGTATGGTCCCGCGCGGCGGCATCGTCGCTCGCAGCATGAAGACGCCGATTACGAACCAGAGCGGAAGCGGGTTCAACTACGTGTTGACGACCCCCGATTTTAAGACCGCCGCCGATCTCGCCTACACGCTCAACGGGCACTTCGGATACGGTACCGCGCGCGCGCTCGACGCCGAGACGGTGCACGTAACGCTGCCGCGCGCCTATGCGGGGAACGCCGTTCAGTTTCTCGCCGACGCATCCGATCTCGGCGTGCAGCAAGACGAGCCCGCAATGGTGGTGATGAACGAGCGGACCGGCACGATCGTTTTCGGCGGCGATATCAAGCTCGCTCCCTGCGCGATCGCCCACGGCAACCTCACGATTACCATTTCGACGCGCAATAAAGTCGTGCAGCAGCCGTTTACCACCGCCTCGCCGGGAACGCAGAGCAATACCACGGTGACCGCAACCAATAAGGGAAAGCGGCTCGAGTTTATCGCCGGTGCCGCGACGCTCGCGTCGGTCGTTCGCGCGCTCAATACCTTGGGAGTGGCGCCGCGCGATCTCATCGCGATCGTTCAGGCGCTCCGACGCGCCGGCTCGTTACAAGCGGAGGTGGTCTTACAATAATGAGTGAGATCGGTAAAGCGGCGGCGACGCCCTTAACGCCCGTCCAACAGCAAGCGATGAAACGCCTCGATCAGGCTGCGACGCAGCTCGAGGGCGTTTTCCTCCAACTCGTCATGGGTGCGATGGATAAGACCGTATCGCACGACTCGATTTTCGGCAAGCAGAGCAATGGGGAGCGAATCTTCCAGTCGATGCTCGACCAACAGCGCGCCGAGGAGATGGCCAAAACCGGAAGCATCGGAATCGCCAAAATGTTGGAAGAGCAGCTCAAAGCGAGCGTTCTCTCCGATGCATCGCAGGAAGCGAAAGTGAACGTCAAGAGGAGTAGCGGACCGTGAACGATTCATGGGAGTTATTTGCCCAAGCTCTCGGCACCGAATCCGAGGCACTACGGGTCCTAGGCGAACGCGCGCAGGCCCTCTCCAAGGCGTTGGTCCAGCTCGACGCCGAGCAGATAACCATCGCCCAGCGGGCGCTCGACGAGGCTCGCGAGAGCTTCTCTCGGGCCGCCTCCGAGCGCCGAGCGATGCAAGTTCGCGGTTTCGGCACGATGACGCTGCGACAGGTCTGCAGTTACGCTCCGCGCGCGCTGGCATGGGAGATGAATCAACGTCTCGCCGAGCTCATGACCACCTCGATCGGGGTGACGATTACGAACAACAACAATAAGGCGTTGATCGCCGGCGGGATGGATCGGTTGGTCAAGACGACCTTGGCGATGCAGCGCGCGGCGAGCGAGCCGAGCACCTATCGTCGGCGCGGCTTCGTCGCTCCGCCCAGCAACAGCGTTTTAGTGAGCAGCAAAGCATGAGTTTTATTCCGCAGGGCACGTTTTTCGATCTCAGCATGATGGGCGGCGCGCTCAACGCCTTCCAATATGCCGAGAGCGTGACCTCGAATAACATCGCGAACGTGAATACGCCCGGCGCATCGCGCCAGAGCGTGATTCTCAACGAGGCTCCGCCGATCGCCGGCTCGCCGTTCTCGCCGACGCATTCGCAAGGGACCGTCGGCGACGGCGTGCTCGTGCAGCAGATCCTTCGCATTCATGCTGATAATTACGATCAGCTCTTCCGTGGTGCCTCATCTTCGCAAAATTTCTACAGCACCGAACAAAATACGCTCAACGCACTGCAATCGACGCTCGGCGATCCCAACTCTGGAATCGGCGCGCAGTATACGGCTTTTCAAACCGCGATCAACCAGCTCGTCGCGCAGGGAAGCGGTGCGCAGAGCACCTCCGTGCGCGCGAGCGTCATCGCGCAGGCACAGGCGCTCTCGACCGCGCTGAATAACGCCTCGAGCGCGATCGTCACGCAGCAAAATTCCGCGCTCTCGCAAGCGACGACGCTGGTAACGACGGCGAACGGCATCCTCGATCAGATCGGCGCGCTCAACGGTCAGATTCGTGCATCGACCGCGGCCGGCGATAGCCCGAACACCTACAAGGATCAGCGCGACTACCTCATCGATCAGCTCTCGCAGTACCTTTCCACGCAAACCTCGATTCAGTCCGACGGCTCGGTCTTGGTGAGCGTGAACGGTCAAGCGCTCGTCAACGACACGGTCGTCTACCATCTGGCGGCGCCGACGATCGGAACCGCGAGCAACGGCACCTCGACCTTTAAGATCAATTTCCAGAGCACGCCCCCCGCCTCGTCGAGCGCGCCGGGGATTCCGTTGGGAAGCGGCCAGCTCGCCGCCCTTCAGGATCTCTACAACAACAAGCTCACCGTCTATGGGAATCAGCTCGATCAATTCGCGAGTTCGCTCGCGAACGAGGTCAATCGGATCACCCAATCGGCGTACGACCAAAACGGGCAGGCGGGCGCTGCGCTCTTTCAGCCGATCGTCGGGAATCTTCCGATCTCTGCTGGGAATATCAAGGCCGGCATCACCGACCCGGCGCAGCTGCCGATCGCATTTGCGTCGACCGCCGCCGGGAGTCTGGTGATTCCAATGAACTCCGGCAATAACAGCATCGATACCTCCGCGTCCATGACGAACTATGCCTCGCTTGCGAATCCTCCGACCGCACCGCTCGTGGGCACGTTGACGGTGACGATTAATGGCATTCCGCAGACGTTCAACTACAATACCGGAACGACCGACGGTAGCGTCAACGCGTTCGTGACGCATTTCAACGGCGCGCACCTCGGCGTTACCGCATCCTTCGACCCCAACTCGCAACGGATCGTCTTCGCTCAGGACCCGACCAACGTCGATCCTGCGAGCCGAGCGGTGCAAGGCGGCGCGCCTCAGCAACCAGGCTTTACGATTAGCGATTCGCTCGATGCGGTTCCGGGAACGACGCCCGCAAATCAATATCTTTTGGGCGTCCTCGGTGCCGGGGCGATCGACGGCGTCGCGCAAAATGCGGGGAATGCTTTCGGCGCGCAGGACAACTCCGGCGCGAACGCGCTGCTCTCGGTCTTCTCGGCGAACGTCGGCGTGCCGGCGCTCCTGACGACCTCGGCTGCGGCGGCGACCGCGGGGACGCCCACGACGGTGGCGCTGCCCGCCGGCGTCAGTAACGTCGCGGTCGGGCAAGTGTTGACGATCGATGCGACCTCGGGCGGCGGCGCACCGCAAGAGAACGTCGTGGTTTCGGCGATCTCGGTGAATCCGACGACCGGAATCGAATCGGTCACCTTTACGCCGAGCCTCGCCCATGCGGCGGGATACTCGGTTCAAAGCGCGCAAACGCAGACGCTCGGACAGTTCTACGGAAACTTCGTAACGCGCCTGGGCCTCGACGGGCAAGCTGCGATTGCCGGCAATCAGACGCAGACGACGCTTGCTAATAACATCAATCAGGTCCGTCAGAGCATTAGCGGGATCAATATCAACGAAGAGACGCAGAACCTCGTGCAGTATCAGAACGCTTATTCTGCCGCCGCGCGCACGATTAACGTGATCAACCAGATGATGCAGACGCTCATCAATAACCTCGGAGTCGGATCCTAAGGATAGGGAGTTCGAACATGCGTATCGCCACTTCATCGCTCTACGAGCAACAGACCAATGCGATCGACAACCTCGTGGTCCAACAGGCAAACGAAGGGCAGCAGCTTTCGACCGGAAAGTCGCTGAACCAACCCTCCGATAATCCGTCGTTGATCGCCGAGGACCTCGCAATTCGTACCGATGGCGCCCTGGGAACGCAGACCTCGTCGAACCTTACCAATCTTTCGAACCAGCTCACCACCGTCGACGGCGCGCTCAATTCGTTAACCAGCGTCTTGCAGCAGGTTCGTTCGCTCGCCATCCAAGGCGCGAGCGATACCGTGACGGCTTCGCAGCGCCAGGCGATCGCGACGCAGGTCAACCAGCTCTTTCAGGAGAGCGTCGGACTCGCGAACACGCAGTTCGCCGGGCAATACGTCTTCGCGGGAACGGCGAATACCGCCGGGACGCCGGTCCAGGCGGTCGGTACCGCGCCGAACGGCATCACCTTTAGCGGCAACCTGCAAGCGCAGACGCAGCGCCTTCCCAACGGACAGATCGTCGATTCTTCAGTGACCTTCCAGCAGGCGTTTAACTACAATTCCCCCGACGGATCGCCCGACGTGTTTCAGGTGATGAAGAATCTGCAACTCGCGCTCACGAGTTCGACCGTCGTCGACGAAAGTAGCGTCGCCGTGAACCAGGGCGGCTCGTATATAACCTTGGGCACGCAACTCAACGCCGCGGGATTCCTCACCTCGATGGTGCCCGACGGCAGCGGACAAATCTCCATAAACATCTCCAACGCATCTGTCCCGTCGGGGGTGACGCTCACCTTTGCGTCGACGGCGACGATCGGTGCCGTGATCGCTGCGATCGACGGCTCGGGGACCGGAGTGACCGCGCAGTTCGTTCCGGGGACGTTCCCCCAACAAGGCGCTGAACGCTTGCTGTTAAGCGACTCCGCGGGGGCGTTCCAAGTGAATAACGTACCGAGCGCGGGAACGACGACGGCGGCAAACTTCACCGCGGTCTTCAACCTGCAAACGCAGGCCAATACGGTCCAGCAGCTCAGCACGCAGCTCGGCGACATCGATCGCGTGATTCAGGCCGTTTCGAACGCGCGTGCATTCCTCGGCGCGAATATTCAATCGATTCAAGCCGCCGGCACCGCCGTGAACGCACAGGTTCTTAACGATACGCAGGTGCAGTCGAATATCGAGGATACCGATATCGCTAAAGTGACGTCGCAGTTTTCCTTAACCCAGACCGCGCTGCAGGCGGCATTTAGTACGACCGCTCAGATCGAGCAGAAGAGTCTCTTCGACTACATCTCATAAGGGACTTATAGAGAGGCTTTACGGTGTTAACGATGAATGATCTATCGGTGCAGAGTACGCCTGAGAGCACGACGATCGATTTTCCGCGTTTTGGAACCTTCACGTTCACCCCGCCCGATGTTTTCGACTTCACGTGGGGGTTGCCGGGCTTCCCGTCGCTCCATCGTTGGCTCGCTCTGACGCTCGAGTCGCAGCCGAATTTCGTCTGGTTGCAGAGCCTCGACGACCTCAATGTGGCGATACCGACCGCCGATCCCTACGCCGTCTTCGAAGATTATGCACCGCGTATCCCGGCCTACGCGATCGCCTCGCTGGAGATCGCCGCACCGACGGATTTCGCGACCCTCTGCGTCGTTCTCGTCTCGGCGAACGCCGAAGAGATCTCGATGAACCTCTTCGCGCCGATTCTGCTCAACCTGAAGAACCATCGCGGACGCCAAATCCCGCTCGACGGAAGTTCCTACTCGGTCCGCATGCCGATGCCGCGTAAGGCGAGCGCCGGTGAATCGGCGGCGCTTCAGGGCGGCTAACCGCCTCCGGCGCAGGGGGGCACTCCGCACCCCGCGAAATTCGCCCCGAAACGGGCCCGTCTGCGGCCCGCTGTAGCCACGGAGGGCGCTTCCATGCTCGTTCTTAGCCGTAAAGCGAATCAGTCGATCATGATCGGCGATGATATTCGTTTGGTGGTCGTCTCGCTCGACCACGACCAGGTAAAGATCGGCATCGACGCCCCGCGCGATATCCCGGTGCACCGCTCCGAGGTCTATGAAGAGATCCAGCGGGCGAACCAGCGCGCCGCCGCCGAATCGGCCCCCACCGGGGAGCCGGCACCCGGGAAAACCGGGGTCGCCGCCCTCCGGCCGCATATTCCCTCGAAAAAGCGCTAAAAAAGGGCTCCTCTCCCCTAAAGTCGCCACCCCGGGGTTCCGATAAACTGAGGGAGGGAGCAGGACGCTTCCTCGCAGATGACCAGTCTCTACCTGTGCGCTCTGCGCGCAACAATCAAGGAGGAAATCACATGGCTCAAGGTCTGAGCATCGCCAACAACCTGTTGGCCAATAGCGTTCAGTTTAACCTGAACAATAACCAGGCTGCGCTGAAGAACATTGTTACTCAGCTTTCGTCTGGTTTGCGCATCAACTCCGCGGCGGACGATCCGTCCGGTCTCGCCATCGCCACCAATCTGCAAACGCAGGTCGATGGCTTTAACACCGCCGTTCAGAACGTCCAGAACGCGAACAACGCGGCGCAAGTCGCGCTCGGTGCGCTTTCTACGACGACCGACATTCTGCAGCGCATTCGTAGCCTCGCAGTCGAGGCTTCGTCCGACCTCAACAGCAATCAGGATCGCGTCAACCTTCAGGCTGAAGTGAGCCAGTTGTTGCTCGAAGTCAACAGCATCTCGCAGAGCGTCAACTTCAACGGTCAGCCGCTCCTCGATGGTAGCCATGCCGGCTTCCAGCCGCAGGTGCAAGCTGCGATCAACGTTACCTCGAACTCGGCGCTCTCCACCAACGGAGCGCTCCAAGTCTCGGGCTTCAACTACGGCTTCCTCGCCGCTTCGGCGGTCGCCAACAGCGCGAACTTCTTCACCACGGCAGCCGGCCCCGCAGCCGGTCTCTCGGGTGCGACCGGTTCGACGCTCGACGGCACGATCGAACTCCAGGTGATCAACACCGGCGTCTCGATCGCCGTTCAGGAAACCTTCGTCGCCAGCGCGACGGGCCAGGTCTGCGTTTCGAGCACGCTCTACGGCGCGACCAGCGTCGCCGGTGCGTTCGACAACGTGAACGTCACCATCGGGTCGATCAGCTCGCTCGATGTCGGTGTGACCTCGTACGTCAAAGTGACGCAGAACGTCGCTGCGCTGACCAATCCGAATAACCCCGCGTTCAACTTCCAATCGGGAGCGAACGAGGGGGACGTCATCCAAATCGGCATCCAGGCCACGAATACGCAGACTCTGCGCATCTCGAACATCAACCTGGCACTCTCGGCGGCGAACAACCCGTCGATCGGTTCGGAAGACGCGATCGGTCAGATCGACCAGGCGCTCAACACGATTCTCAACCAGCAGGCACTCCTCGGTGCGGTCGTCGTCCGTCTCAACGAAGATTCGAACAACGACAACATCGCGGCCGTCAACCTGCAGGCCTCGGAATCGTCGATCCGCGACCTCAACGTCGGTCAAGCGACGACGCAGTTCACGAAGCTGCAAGTGCTGGTACAGGTCGGCACCTCGGTGTTGGCTCAGTCCAACACGAACGCTCAGTCGGTTCTCGGACTCTTCCGCTAAGGCGGAATCCTCGGGTAACCAACCTGGGAGCGGGGCTCGCGCAAGCGGGCCCCGTTTTTTTATGCGCGCCCGCGCTCGCCGAGTAAGAGCCTGCCGCGAAGATGCCGAAGAGAAGAGAGAATGCCGGTTCGGATCAAAGCAAAAAAACAGGCGGCCGCTCCGCCGAGCGTCTCTCCTTCGCCGACGCAGCCTGCGACTATCGCGCAAACGATCTCTTTGCCGCGCCCGCCGGCCGATGCCCCGCAGCTCCCTGCGGGCCTGAGCCTCTGCATGATCGTCAAGAACGAAGAAAAGTTCTTGGCAAAATGCTTGCAGAGCATCGCGCCCTACGTCGACGAAATCTGCATCGTCGATACCGGATCGATCGATCGAACCGTCGAGATCGCGCGAGAGTTCGGCGCCAAAATCGAGATTCGGGAATGGCGGAACGATTTTTCGTGGGCGCGGAATGAAGCGATTGCGATGGCGTCGTATCGGTGGATCTTTATGCTCGACGCCGATGAAGAGTATCTGCCGGGCAGCGAATCGCTTCTCGCTCAACTCAAAAACGTCCCGGCCTTCGATACGGGCGTCTGGGTGCGTTGTTACAACGAATCGAACGACTACCAAGGCACCGGGCAGATGTCGCATCTTTTGATTCGCATCTTTCCGAACCACCCGCGCATTCGATATCGTGGCCTGATCCACGAATTCATCACGCTCGACCAGTCGCAGTTGGGGCTGAAGGCCTCGGCATCGCCGATTGCGATCAAGCATAGCGGCTATCTCAAAGAGATCGTGACCGAGCGAGATAAGGGCGCGCGGAATATCGCGATCGTGAAGGCGGCAGTGGAGCGCGAACCGGAGGAGGCGTTCCATTGGTTCAATCTCGGGACGACGGCCTTCTTGATCGGCGATTACGAAACCGCGCGTACGGCGCTGGAGAAGATGATCGAGGTCAATAAGGATCAACCGCGCGGATTTTTCGCCAACGGGCTATCGGCGCTCGCCGACGTCTATACGGAAAAGCTCAACGATCCCGTCAAAGGAGAAGAGGCG
This sequence comes from bacterium, assembly GCA_021794205.1. Taxonomy (GTDB): domain Bacteria; phylum Vulcanimicrobiota; class Vulcanimicrobiia; order Vulcanimicrobiales; family Vulcanimicrobiaceae; genus JABEUX01. Next base: position 79,980 of record JAJYRH010000004.1, on the reverse strand, counting down.
GCGCGTCTCTGTTTGAAGTTCTCGCCGCGTTATGCAAACGGCCATTTCGCACTCGGCAAGGCGCTCGTCGCGCAGAAGCGACTCGTCAATGCACGCGAGGCGTTTCAGGCGGCGATCGGCGACGGCGAATACAACCACCTGCAGTTCGTCGTCGACGACGAAGTTTCGAAATGGAAGGCGTATAGCGAAGTCGGCGCGACCTACGTGGCCGAAGGAAACGATATCGCGGCGGTGGAGTGGTTCGAAAAAGGGCTGAAAAATCGCCCGTCGGCGTTGCCGCTGCGGCTCAATCTCGCGCGCGCCTACGAACGGCTCAAGCGGATCGATGAGGCCGCGGCGACCTTCGCGGCGGCGTTCCGCGATCTTCCCTCCGACCAGAGCGCGGTCGATTATGTAAACTTTCTCCTGCGCGCCCATCGCGACCGCGAAGCGCTCGATGCGATCCGCGCGGCGGTTCCGCAGATCTCTCCGACCGCTCAATTTCCGGTGTTGATGGCCGGTGCGGCAGTCTGCGAACGGAATGGGTGGCCGGAACGGGAGCAGTTTTTGCGAGAGGCGGCCGAACGCATGCCGGGCGCCGCCCTCGCGTTGGATCCGTTGGAGGCGATTCTGCGGGCGCGCGGCGACCAAGCGGGACTCGAACGGCTCTATGCAGCCGAGGATGCGACCGAACCGCTCGAGATTGCAGATTTTCGACGTCGCACGAGCCGCCTGCTCGCGCAAGGGCGTTTCTCGGAGTCGCGGGCGATCGCCGAGCGCGGCCTCGAACGCGAGCCTGCCGACGGAGCCCTGCTCTTCGGCGCGGCGCTCGCATGCTCGAGCATGGGCGATGCGGAGAGCGCGCGGCGCTGGGCCGTGCGGGTGCCTGCGGAGAGCGGCGATCTCTTTTTGCGGGCGCGGATGATGCTCGCGCTCGACGCGCGCGGACGCGGAGCCCTCGAAGAGGCACTCGCATCGACGGAGATGGTGCTCTCGCGCGCACCGCAGAACATCGAAGCGGTGATTCTGCGCTCGGCTCTCTTACAACAACTAGGCCGCGAGCCCGAAAGCGAGCAAATGTTACTCGCCGCGCTCCAGCTCGATCCGCAGCGCGTCGCGGTCGAACTCTCGATGTTGTATTTAAAGCAAGAGCGTTTTGAGGACGCGCGCCGGATCGCCGACGCCGCACTCGTTCGATAGCCCCGGCCTTGCTCTATTCGATCGTTATTCCCGTCTTCAATAAGGCCGCGTTGACGCGCGTCTGTTTGCAGGCGCTTGCCGAGACGTTGCCGCGCGATGTTCTGGGCGAGGTCATCGTCGTCGACAATGGCTCGACCGACGATACCGCCACCGTCCTCGCTGAGTTCCCGTGGGTGAAGACGATCGTCAACGAACGGAACCTCGGCTTTGCCGTCGCGAACAATCAGGGCGCGGCGGTCGCTTCGGGGCGTTTTCTCGTGCTCCTCAACAACGATACGAAGGCGATGCCGGGCTGGATCGAAGCGATGCTCGCGCATCTCGAAAACCCGGATGTCGGCGCGGTCGGCGCCCGTCTGCTATTCGGCGACGGCTTGATTCAACACGCGGGCGTGATCTTCAACGAGGTGTTGAGCGGCGTCAATACGATGGCGCCGACCCATTTCGGATTTCTCGCTCCGACAGAGGAACCGACGGTCATGAAGCGCCGCGACGTTCAGGCGGTGACGGGAGCGTGCCTGGCAACGCCGCGCGATCTCTACGTTCGTCTCGGTGGGCTCGACGAGGGCTTTTGGAACGGCTACGAAGATGTCGATTACTGTCTGAAAATTCGCCATGCCGGCCTGCGCATCGTCTACGAACCGAAGGCCGTGCTCTTTCATTACGAATCGCAATCCGGCTCGCAGCGCTTCCGGCGCGTCATGCCCAATATCGCGCGCCTCGAGCGACGCTGGCGAGATTTTCCGCGGATCGACGCCGGGCTTTGGGACTACGAACGCGGCCTCGTGAAGCGAACGGTCGTCATGCCGAACGCCGTAGTCTCGGCGCAGATGCTCCCGACTCCGTCGATGCGTGCGGTGGTTCACGGCGAGGTGACGCCGGACCGCCGCGAACGTATCGAACGCGACCTGCGCGCGGCTCCCGTAAAAATCGACGGGATCGATTGGATCGGTCGCGACGATATCGATGCTGCGAAAGCGGCGATGGAATTGCGCGGAAATCGGTACGCGTTTTTTCTCGACGCACGCATCGCACTCGCTCCCGGGTGGTTCGAACACCTTTCGCGGCGCCTCGAAATCCGCTACGACGCGTTTGCGGCGACGGGTGCGCCCGAAGCGATGCTCGGTTTCGATGCGTCGCCGGCGTGCGGTGACGCGCGCGCGCTGCTCGTCGCGCTGTGGCGGCTTCCACAGCACTATCGGCTCGAGCCGTTTCCGAGCCTCCCCGGAAGCCTCGCCGATCTCTGCGTACGTGCCCTCGAACTCGGGATCGGGGTCGTCGGGATGGACGAGGCGGTCGTGGAAGGCAACGCCGAGCCGGAGCGCGACGATCTCTTCGAACGCACCTATCAGCGCAGCATCGCTTCCTTGATCGGTCGCGACGACGCATTTTTGAAAGAGCGACTGACGGTTGCCGACGCACCCGAACCCGGACTCGTTTCGATCGTCACGCTCAGTTGGAACGCGCCCGAATACACGAAATTGGCATTGAACTCCCTGCTCGCAAGGACGCGCGAACCGTTCGAAATTATCGTCGTCGATAATGGATCGGGGCCCGATACGATCGCCTACCTGCGTTCGATCGACGACCCCCACGTCCGCGTGCTTTACAACGGCGTGAATCGTGGCTTCGGTGCGGGAAACAACATCGGTATGGCGGCGGCGCGCGGCGAGTACGTCGTCGTGCTCAATAACGACGTCTTAGTCAGCGATGGTTGGCTGGAGGCACTGTTGCGCCCGTACCGAGATAAGCGCGCAGTCGGCATCACCGCTCCGCGGAGCAATAGCGTCTCGGGGCACCAGCAGGTTCCGAACGCGCGCTACGAGGACGAGGCGGCGATGCTGGCATTCGCTGCGGAGCGCGGGCGTCGGTTCAAGGGGCGTGGATACTACACCGACCGCGCGGTCGGCTTCTGTCTCTGCATGCCGAGAGCGCTCGTCGATGAAATCGGCGGCTTCGACGAACGCTTCGGCGTCGGCAACTTCGAAGATGACGATCTCTGCATGCGCGCGCGTGCGGCTGGGTACAAAATATTCGTTTGCGAGGATGCCTTCATCCATCATTTCGGCAGTCGCAGCTTCGTTGCCAATAACGTCGATTACGGCGCGACGATGCGCGCGAACTGGACGTACTTTGCGGCGAAATGGGGCTACCCGCCCGCCTATCCCGAGAGCGGCTACGACCCGCGTCCGGGATACTTCAACGGTTTCAATCGCGCGCTGCATTACGCTGCGTTACCGAAACCAAAACTCGATGCACCTCGAGAGGAGCGGCCGAGCGAGCGCAACGAACGCGCCGCCGACGTGCGGTTCGTCGCCGAGTTTTCCGGAGGCGATGCCGCCTGGGAACCCGTCGGGCGCTTCATGCGGCGCTATCTGCGTGCGTTCCGCAGTGAGGATCCCGTCGTGCTGACGTTGCGCCTCGGCGAGGGCGGCGATGCGGCGGCGGTCGAACGCCGGATCGAAAAAATTCTTGCGTCGCTCGATATTTCGTCGGAGAGGTGCGCCGACGTCGAAGTGATCGACCTCGATGAAGAGCTCGAAGTCGCCGCGCGAACCGTCGCCATCGTCGACATTCCCAACGCGAGCCCGAGCTCGCTGCGGCGACTCGTCGAAGTGGAGAAACCGTGAGATTCCACGATCGCCATCGGCGCTTCTCACTGCGGCCTCGCGATGAAGCGATGGCCGCGATCGGTGCCGCGACGTTCGCCTTCGCGCGCTTGGAACCCGGCTGGTCGCTCACGCAACGCTGCACGATCGATCTCGGCTTTCGCGATGCGGAGCGCTGGACGATCGTCTTCAACTGCGAAATTGAAGTCGCTTCATTGCTGGAGCGCGAGAGCAGCGTGCTGCTCTGGCCGCTCGATTATCGATCGCTCGATCCGCAACGCGCCGATGATATCGAACGGAAGATCTTTCCCTGGCTCCGCGTTCAATTTCTCAATCGGCGCGCGCGCGCCGAGAGCTTGGAGATCTTCGATCCTCGCACGGAGCGCGATATCGCGCGTGCCCGGGAATTGCGCCTCCTCGGTGTGACGAGCTACACCGACCTATACGAAGATCTCGCGCCCTACGTTTTTGCCGCGCGCTACGTGCGGCCCGGAACGCGGGCCGCGATCGTCGATTCGCGTGGGGCGGTCGGTGCGCTCTCGCTCGCGCGCGCGGGCGCCGATATCGCGCTCGATCTCGGCGACCCCGAGGCACTCGCTTTTGCCGCGCGCTGGCTCGACATCGCTCCCACTCCGCTCGACCGCGCCGGAACCTACGATCTCGTCGTTGCGCAGCGCCCTGAAGCGCTCCCCGACGCGCGGGTACGCGTGCTTCGCGACGGCGGAGAGAGCGGTGATATTGCAATTCCCGTGACCGTCGCGCTACCGCCGGCGATCACGGTCTCGTTCGATCCCGATGATGGGCCGACGGCGAGTACGCTCGGCGTTTCCTTTGCGGGCACTTCGGTTGAAGCGCGTGCGAGCGTGCTGAACGAGCCGGCGGTGCAGGGCGGATCCTCGGGGCGCATCGCGATGCTCGTGCGCGAGGATGCGTTGACCAATCCTGACGCCGATGCAATGGCGATGCACGTGCTCGCGCGGCGTTTGGAGCGCGAGGGCTTCGACGTCGGCGTCTTCCCCGTCGGCGCACACGCCGATCTTTCATCGTACGATCTCGTGCACGCCTGGGGGAGCGAGGTCGCTCCGGCGGCGGTCGCGCTGCTGAAATCGATGCCCGCGATGCCGCTCGTCGCCTCGCTCTCCGTCGACGATCCGCGCGGCGAAGCGTTCTCCGGGCCGAAGGCGACGAAGGCGGTCTACGGTAACGTCAACGACGCGGCGATGTTCGATCTCTATTTCGCCGCGCTCGGTGCCCGCGCGCTCTCGATCGAGAATGCCGCGCCGGAGCGCGAATTCGACCCGCGCCCCGCCGCGGAGGCCGGGGTTCGGGCGATGCTGGAACGGTGCGACGTTGCGGTGCTCTCGTGCCCGGCTGAGGAGGCGCTGCTGCGCAGCCGCTTCGGCTGGGCGGGGAGCGCGATCGCGGTGCCGGGGCTTGTGGAAGGTGCACCGCGCTACGAGGATGCGCGCGTCCTCGCCGGGGAGGGTGAATTCGTTCTCTGCGATCTCCCGGTCGAAGCGCGCTCGAATCAGATCGCGTTGGCGCTGGCGGCGAAGAAGCGCTCGCTGCCCATCGTCTTTACGGGGCCGGTCATCGATCATCAGTGGTTCCAGAGCCTCATGGAGGCGATGGGCGTCCAGGCGATCTGGGTACCGCAGCGCCACCTCAACCTTGCCAACCGCGCCTGGCTTCGGGCGCGGGCGCGCGTCGTCGCCGACTGCGCTTGGTCGGGGCGCGGCCTCCACGTGGTCGCCGCCGCCGCTGCGACCGGGGCCTTTCCCGTACTCTCGGCAGCGGGATACGGGCGCGAGCTCTTCGGTTCATTCGCCGAGGTCGTCGACCCCGGTGACCATGCCTCGATCGAGGCGGGGCTGGCGCGGGCGTGGGAGCGGACGCCTGCGGAGCGCGATGCCCTGCGCTCGCACGTCCGCGTCGCATTCGATCAAACCACCGCGTTCGTCGCCTACGTGACCGCCTATCAGCTCGCCGGCGAACGGGCTCGGAGCCGCGCGGGCGTCGACTAAACTGCCCCTCGTGCGGCGCCGATGATAAAGAAGAGAGTACTCGAGGGGGATTTCACATGGATGTCACGTCTGCAGCGGCGGTCGCGCCGCCACCGATTCCCGGAGCCGCCGCGGTTTCCGGTGCGAACGGCGCCCCTCCGGGCGCGGGTGAGAACGCACCGCTAGAAGGCGCAACGCCGAGCGTTGCGAGCGTCCCTCCGGCCCCGTCGGGGCCGATCGGCACACCGAATTCCTCGGGCGCTCCGCCCCAGGTCGGCTTCGGCCCGGCGCCGGCGAACGGCGACGGGAAGGTCGTCTCGTCGGTCGCGCGTTTTTTCGGGCCGCCCACGAACCCACAACCGGTTACCCTTAACGTATCGTATCGCGTGTTGCACCATCCCAACGAGATCGTGACCGTTTTCTCCGATCCACGGACGAATCAAGAGGTCGCGCAGTTCCCGCCGGAGATCCTCATCGGGATCGCCGAGTTTTTCGATCAGCATCAAGGAGTGACGCTCGACAGCAACGCGTAATGCGTTGCTCGCAGGGCGCAGTGAGGAAAGGAATCCATGTCCACTAGCCAGATCCCCGGGACGAACATCCCCCCCGTTTCTTTTCCCGGCATCGTGTCGGGTATCGATTATAATTCGATCATTCAGAAGTTGACCGCGCTGACGCTGGCGCCGACAACGCAGATCAATCAGCAGATTGCGACGCTCAATGCCGCCAACCTCGAACTGATCAAGATCAACAATCTCCTTTCTTCCGTGCAGACGGCGCTCGGTGCGCTCTCGCAACCGAATATCTACGATGCCGTTTCGGCAACGAGCACGAACCTCGCGGCGATCGTCGCCTCGGGGATCGCCGGCGGGAATGCCGTTCCCGGCGTCTATACGATCGACTCGGTACAGACGGCGACGCCGACCTCGGTCCTCAGCAATACGGCGGCCGGACACGCGATTACCGACCTGCTCCCGGCGACGGCGGGGATCTACGCCGGCCAGGCCTCGAATACCGTTCCGCTCGTCGATTCGTATGCGGCGATCACGCCGACCAACGGCAGTGGATCGACCGGATCGGTAACGATCGACGGCGTATCGGTGAATTACGACGTCAACACGCAGTCGCTCAATACGATTCTCGCGAATATTCAAACCGCGGTGCAAGCCTACGATCCGTCGTTCACCGCATCGCTGAACGCATCGGGTGCGGTCGTCCTGAGCGGAAGCAAGCCGATCACACTCGGTAGTGCGAACGATCAAGGAAATCTTCTCGACGTGCTCCGCCTTTCGGGAGCGCAGATCAACAATACCGGGCCGACGACCGGCGTTACCGGGACCGCCGGAGTCGGCGGCATCAATCAAGCGGTCTCATTCGATTCGACCGGCACGAACGCGGGTTTCGTCACCCCGGTTACCAGCGGAAACTTCACGATCAATGGCGTCTCCATCAGCGTCTCGGCCACGGGCGATAATCTCGCCTCGGTGCTTGCAAAGATCAACACGAGTAATGCCGGCGTCATCGCGACGTATAACGCGCAGACCGGCGGCATTTCGCTGACGAACAAGAGCAGCGGCGCGCAATCGATCATCGTCGGTTCCTCGGGCGATACCAGCAATTTTCTCACCGCGGTCGGGCTCACCTCGGCAGCGGGAGCGACGACGACGGTCGGACAGCAATCGCAGGTCGTCGTTGCAAATCCGTCGGGCGGATCGACGACGTACTACAGCAACAGCAACACGGTGACGACCGCAATACCGGGCGTCTCGTTGCAACTGACGGGCAACACCCCTTCTCCGTTTACGGTGACGGTGGCGCAGGATAACTCGCAGTTAGTGAATGCGCTCAACACCTTCGTTTCGGCATATAACTCCGCGGTGACCGAGATCAACAGCGCGACGCAGGCTCCGATCGTCCTGCAGGCCGCGCAGGGAACGGCCCTACCGGGGCAGGTGGCACCGGCGGTCGGCGGCGGTATTCTTTTCGGAGTCGACAGCGTTACGAATCTGAAGGACCAACTGACCAATATCGTCAGCGGCTTCTTGGGAAGCGGATCGTTCGGGGGCTATAATTCGCTCTCGCAGATCGGGCTCCAGACCAGCAGCGCGTTCTCGCAACTTTCGTATAACAGTCAGGCGACGCAGCCGGGATCGACCGGACAGCAGGCCGTCAATACGACGACGTTCCAGGGTACCGACGGCACGTTGCAGCCGTTGGACGTCACAAAGCTCGATGCGGCGCTCGCTGCGAATCCAAACGCGGTGCAGGATCTCCTCAACGGAGCGCAAGGCCTGACCAACCAACTCGGCTCCTACCTCACCTACGCCACCGGCTTGCCGACGTTGTTGAGTAACGGCATCGTGGGGAGCGTCCCCCCGGTCTCGTTATTGCAGACCTTCCAAAACCAAAATACGAACCAGATCACTCAGCTTCAATCGCAGATCTCGCAGATTCAAGATAACGCGAATCAACAAGCGAACACGTTGCGGCAAGAGTTCGTACAGACCGAGGCGACGCTAGCGCAGTACCAATCGCTGCAATCGCAGCTCGCCGGCTTCTTTAACGGCTCGAGCTCGGGAAGTTAGGGACCAGACAGGCACGTGGCGCGTTCGGCAAACGACAAGTACGTCGAAACGGCGATCTTAACGGCTTCGAAAGAGGACCTGATCGTGCGCGTCTTCGATATCTTGATCCTTTCGGCACAGCAGGCGGTCGAGAAAATGCATGCCGACGTCGGCGATATCGAGAGAATTCACCGCGCGCTCCTGCGCGCGCAGCGCGCTCTCGCCGTGTTGATGGGTGCGCTCGATATGGAGATCGGCGGCGAACTCGCGACGAATCTCTTTCGCGTCTACGAGTTTTGGCATCACGAACTCGTGATGGCGAACATGCAGAAGGACGTCGTACGCGTCGAACGCTTGCTCCCGGACTTTATCGATTATCGCAAAACCTGGGCCGAGGCGGTCTCGCAGTTTAAGGCGATGCAGCGAAACGAGAGCGAGGCGAGCGAGCCGACGGCGAGCAGTGGTTTTGCCGCAGTCGGATAGCCCCGCGCGCACGGCGGCGCTCGCCGAGATCGGCGCGCTCGAACGTTCGTGTGCGGAATTGGAATCGGCGCTGCAAGAGCACGATTGGGAGCGTCTCGACACGGCGATCGGCAACGCGCGTCGCATCACGCATTCGCTGGAGAAGGAGCTCGAACGCGCCGATCTCGATCGCGACGAAGCCTTCGATGCATTCGTGCGCGAACGGCTCGAACGCATTCACGCAATTCGAGACCGTCAGATCGTGCGCTTGAGCGCCTATCACGAAGAACTCGGCGAGCGTTTGAAGACGTTCGTGAAATTTAAGGCCTACGCGCGCTCCATCGGTGCGAACTCCATTCCGCCGCGCCGCGCCGGGCTCGATTCGCAGCAGTAAGGACCGGGAAGCTATCCCGCGTCGTTCGTGCGCTTGAGGCGTTCGAGGAGGCGCCGCGCCGCCGTATCGAGGGCCGCGTCGGCGCTCTGAACGACGGCGATGCTCGGTTCGAGGCGCGCCCGGACGAAGAGCCGCTGCAGAGCGGCCTGCCAGAGTGCGCGGTACTCGGCGAGTGCTTCGCGATCGAGCTCCGCTTCGCGCTCGTTCGGATATCCTGCGGAGATCGCTTCGGCCATGAGCGCGAGTTCGAGACGACGAGCGCGGTGAAAATCCCACGGGCGATCCCCACCGATCGCGCTCGCAATGCGCTCGCGCACGGCGTCGGTGATCTCCAAGGTGAGGACGATCTCGCCTTTTGCCGAGGCGGGCGGGGGCAGATCGACGGCGATCGTGGGAACGAAACTCTCCCCTGCATAGGAAGCGAGTCGCTCCGCGCGGCCAAGTTTTGCGTGGAGGGTAATGCGGTGGAGCAGCGCGGCTTGCCGATCGAGGTGGGCGAGGAGCGCTGATTCTTCGCCATCAACGCACGCGAGCGCCGAAGCAAAGAGCGCGTGCCCGACGAGCGTCGCACCGCGCCCGGCGGCGAAGGAGCGTTCGAAAAATGCGACCGACGCGCGGTCGAGCCGACGATGGAGCGCGGGGACGCTGCGCGGGAGCGGAGCGGGTTCGCGTGCGGGAGCGGGTTCGCGTGCGGGAGCGGGTTCGCGTGCGGGAACAGGTTCGCGTGCGGTGCGTGGTGCGGGAGCGGGCGGAGTCGCAGCTGAGGGCTCCGGTGCGGGGGTGGATGCGGACGGCGGTGCGGGCTCGGGAGGCGTGGGCTCCGCAGGCGGCGAGAAAGGCGGTGCAGCGCTCGAGAGCGCGGCAGCGGTCGCTTCGTATTCGAGTTGCTCTTCCTCGTCGAGTTCGTAGATCGGCAACTCTTCCTCGCTCGGCTCCGCTGCCGGAAGATCGGCGAGTTCGTTGCGCACCGCGCTGGAGAACGCCGTTCCGGCGCTACCGCGTGCGAGGCGAAGGGGACGTGCGCCGATGACGGCGGCATTGAGCGAGCGGGCGTGCGGCAACAGGAGCAAGGGGGTAACGCCCGCCCCAACCTCGATGCGATAGGCGATCGTGCAGCGTTCGCCGGGAGCGAGCGCGCCGATCGCGAGCCCTTCGCCAAAGAGCTCCTCGCCGCGCTCGTCATCGAGCGTGCGCCCGTCACGCTGTAGGGTGCCGCTCCGATAGCGTGCGGCGGCGGGAAGCGGAAGAGAGAGCACGATCCCTTCGGCGGGAACGCCGCCGTCGTTCGAGAGCGCGATGGTGACGCTGACGAGCGCCCCCGGAATGAGACCGCGTTCCGGGCCTGCGGCGAGTGCGAGGTGGAGCACCGCTCCGGTCGAGGGTGCGCTTGGGGGCTCGGCGACCTGGGGAGCATCTTCGAGCTCCTCGAGATCGGCGGCGCTCGGTTCCCAACGCGTCTCGCGAACCGGGGCTCCTGCGGCCTGACGCTGGAGTTCGAGCAGCCGCATGTCGGCGCTCACTTCGAAGTCGGGGCGCTTCGCCATCGTCGGCTACTTCGTGGCGAATCGCCGAAAGAGCCGCGCGAAGAACGATTCGTGGTGCTGCGCGTTACGCGCCGTGGCGGCCGGCGGGGGCGTCACCGGGAGTTCGATCCCGCGGGCAAAGAGCGCGCTGCGCACGTGATCTTCGAGGACGAGCGGAGCGCTGCGATCCGCAGCCTCCTCCATGGCTAAGTGCGCGAGCATGGTGAGGCGGCGCGGAAGACCTGCGGCGGCGCGAATCAGCACCTCGCGCGCCTCCGGCGAGAAGACCGCTCGCCCGGGCGGCAGCCCGGCGCGCGTGAGCCGGTAATCGAGCAGTGCCGACGCCATGCCGTCGTCGAGGCGATCGAGCCGGAGCCAGCCGTCGACGCGATCGGCGAGGTTCCCGCGCGCTTCAATTCGCAAGGCGAGTTCGCTCTGTCCGAAGAGGAGGATGTTGAGGAGTTTCTTCGCCGGGACTTGATAGTTCAGCAGCATGCGCAGCGCTTCGAGATTTGCATCGCTGAGGTTCTGCGCTTCGTCGATAATCAGGACGAGCGTGCGCTTTTCGAGGATCGCCGATTCGAAGAGAAAGTTTTTGAGCGCATTTTTCAGCGCGGCGCTCGAACGCGGCGGCAGCGCGAGCCCAAAGACCTTGCCGACGGCGACTAAGAACTCGGTATCGCTCGCAAAGGTGGGGTCGAGAATCTTGCCGAGAACGATCGCATCGTCGGAGAGCAGCTCTTGCTCCAAGGCGGCGCAGAGGCTCGTCTTGCCGGTACCGGGCTCGCCGAGGACGACCGTCATACCGCGCGAGGCATCGACGGAGGCGGAGAGCCGCGTCCGCGCCTTCGCCAACGCGCCGAGTTCGCAGTAAAAAAATGGATCGGCGGTATCCAGAAAGGGGTCCCGCTCGAGCCCGAAGTGCCGATGATATCGCGCCATGCAGCAGAGGTTATTGGCGTTACGGGCCAAGAATCTTCCTCCGAGCGAATCCCCTTGGTCTACACTGCCGTCTCCACCGGTTTTTAAGGGTGTTGCTTTCGGCGTTCCCCTCGAGAATGGGCGACAACGGATCGAGGATAGGGATAATCTCCTCGGGCGGAGTCCAGGGGGCGCAGCGTGACTGTACGAATTCACGGCTGTTCTCGGCGTCTGCGGCGCAAAGAGAGCCCAGCGCAGTTTTCGATCTCAAGACGATCCGGCTGCCGGGTGTCACACGCATGCTCGAGATACCATCACTACTTTTATTCAAAATAGCGCAAAGGATTATCCATGTCGAAGAAGATTGCGTTGGCCCTCATAGGGCTCGTCGTTGGCATTGTCGGATGCTCGGGAGGGAGCTCCGGACTTGCCCCTAGCGGCGGGCCTAATATTTTGCGGAAGCCCAGCGCGATGACCGCCGCGGGGACTACGGGCACAATATCCGTAGGAAACATGACGGCATATCTAATTAACAGCGCCACAAACGCCGGGCCGTCGTTTATCAATTTTACGCCTGACGGCCAACTCTGGTTTACCCAGGAAAACAATTCTGGGATTGGCGATCTCTCCATCGCGGGGACTTCTAGTTGGTCGATTTTGACCGGCAGCCAAGCGTTTCCCCAGCCGGCCATGCCGGTTGTCGGCGCCGACGGGAATATCTGGTTCACGGAATACGGAGCGAATGCGATCGCACGGTTCGATCCATGCACTCACGTAACGACTGTTTTTCATACCCCGACCGCGCCGAGCGGCCCCTGGGAAATCGTACGAGGCCCGGATAACGCGCTCTGGTTTAACGAGTGGTCGAGCCCGGACGGAACGTATCGACTCGGCCGTATTGACTACCAAGGAAATATTACGGAATACCCGTTGAGTGGACCAGTGTGGAAGCCGATTACGCCGGCCTACCTGACGTTCGGACCCGATGGCAACCTATGGTTTACCGAATTCGGAAACGGTGGAGTTGACGCATTTTCCATTACGTCGCATACCGTTGTGAAGCAATTTGCCGCTTCGAACTGGAACCTCGATGGGCACAGCCCACAGGAGCCACCGAAGCCGAACCAAATCGTCGTAGGACCGGATAATAACATTTGGTGGGTGGACAGTGGTACCGGAGAGCTCGCCGAAATCTCTCCCAGCGATCCCGGAAGTACTGGTCTCGCCTACGGAGCTCAACACGGGCCCGATAAGGAGATCTATTTCCAGTCGTATAACCCATTTAACGCCAACGTGAATTGGGCGGCACACCTTGCAACCGGTCCTGATGGGAATCTTTGGGTTGTCGACGCCCCCGCGGATCATGTGATGGTGTATTCCCCGAACCAAGCCGTTGCCGGGGTGGCGACTCCGTCGCCCCTCGCGACGTATACGATGAGTACCCTAGGTATCACACCGGGCCAGGCAAATTGCGAGCCCGGAGTGACTCCGGGGAGCTGCATTGGAGTAAGCGGCTTATTCCCATTCGGCATTGTGGCGGGCCCCGATGGCCGGATGTGGGTCGCTTTATACAACGGGAACGCCGTCGTCGCTATAAAACCGTAGGGGCGGCCTCGCGAGGTTTGGGTGGGAGAACCGGGCGCCAACGGAGTCATCTCACCCAAGCCAAAGGGGGGCGGAGAGCAGCAAATTTTAGACGCCATGAAGCGGAGGTCAACGACGCCTCATGCGTAGAATTACCGTATAAAGAGAAAAATAAAGGCACCCATCGCGAACCCGGTCAATTGAGGCACCTTGCCGACCGGCGCGACGCTTTCGGCGCCCTTGTTGCCCTGGAGTAAGATGCAGCAATATATTCCTCAGGTCGTCGATTCAATGCTGCGCGTCGTTCGAACCGAATTCGACTGCTCGTTTTATAGGAATGCATACAGCGATGTGGCGCTTTCGGGTATCGACCCAGTCTATCACTATGTCACCTACGGATGGAAGGAGCGGCGGAACCCGCGCGCCGATTTTGATCCCGCCCGCTACCTTGAGTGTAACCCTGACGTTGCCTCGGCCGGCGTCGAGCCATTTTACCATTTTATCCAGCATGGTCGCCGCGAGGGCCGCGCCCCGTACGGAAAAACGATAGCACCTGTTTTTCATACTCCCGCTCCGACCGTATCGATTCTCGTGCCCGCCTTCCGCCCCGACTTTTTGGATATCTGCATATCGAGCGCTCTGGGGCAATCGTACAGAGATTTCGAACTTCTTATAAGTGACGACTCGATAGGCGACGCCGTGCAATCGGTAGTGTCAAAATGGCAAGACGAAAGAATTCGGTATATAAATAACCCGAATCGCCAGCAGCCCGGAGCCAATCGTGACGGTTTGATCGAACATGCCAGAGGACGTTATCTGAAGCTTCTTTTTGACGATGATTTTTTGTTGCCCGATTCAGTGTCGACATTAGTTGCACTTGCCGATGAGTTTGGCGCAGACTTGGCATTTCATTCACGATATGAAGTGGACAAGAACGGACAAATTCTAGAAGCAACGATTCCTTTTGGTTTTGATAAAGCACGATTGTTTGAAAAACGTGAATTTGCGGAACGTGTCGTAAGCGTTTTGGGAAATATCATTGGCGAACCGAGCAGTATACTCATCGCCAGCGATTCTCTGCGTCAACTCGATCGGCCGTTTATGTTGCAGGAGCGTAGGATGCGATTTCTTACGGACGTCGCTCTTTACTGCAACTTTTTCGCAGCCGACATGAAGATAGCGTTAATCGGGTATTTAGGGAGCGCGTTTCGCCGTCACTCCTCACAGAACTCCCAAGCAAAGGGAGCCATATATTCGGCCGGAATCTTCGAATGGGAATTTATCCTTAGATGGGCGACCGACCGAGGCTGGGTCGACGAAGTGAGTTACCTGCGAGCAATGGCACGATTGGTCGTTGAACTCTATAGACCGAATCATGTCGATTTTCCGGAGCTTAATGGATTTATCGCATTGGCCGGTCGAGGCAACAATGGGAAATATTTAACGACCGAGTTTTTAGAGGTGCTCGATTCCGCACACGCAGTCGTTGACTCACGGATTGGGCATTCTTCGATAATGCAAACGAGCGATTTAAATGCCTGATGCCGGCAATAACAGGCCGACATTTCCTAAGTACGATTACGACGAGTATCCAAAGACTCTCGCGCCGGATGATTTTTGGGGGCAAGTCCGCCGCACGGTGAACGGATCTCCGATCGGGGATGAACAAATTGCGATGATTGTCGAAGCCGTTCGCAGCGGTCTCTCTTTCGATATGAGTGACGGTCTACTGGATGTTGCATGCGGGAACGGGGCGCTCTCTAAAGAATTTTTTGCAGATGTCGCAACGTTTTACGGAGTAGACTCTTCGGAGTACCTCATTCAGGTAGCCAAAACAAATTTTGCACGCCCGCCCGACTTTTCCTTCGATCGTCTCTCAATAAACGAGCTATTCGCCGATTCTACTGAAAACCATCGCATAACAAAAGCGCTTTGCTATGGGAGCTTTTCGTACTTTAGTCATGACGATGCAAGCCTGCTCATCTATAAGTCGCCCATTAAATTTCCGAATCTTAGCAAATTATATTTAGGGAACCTCCCGGACAAAGATCGTGCCCATAAGTATTACTTAGAATCGGATATTGATAATGACCTGTTGAATCAACATCGCTCTCAGATCGGTATTTGGCGATCCAAAAGTGAATTAATCGAACTAGCAGTAAGCGCGGGTTGGTCGTGTGAAGTGAGAGTTATGGCGAGCACATTTTTCGCATCACATTATCGGTTCGACGCAATTTTGTCGCGACCAACAATTCGAAAATAACAATTTGCCAACGGAGGTGCTCATGCATCTCACCACCGAGGCTGCGTCGTTTGGTAAAAAGGCAGGGTTATCCTGATGGAAACCATGCGTCGGATTTGAAGCGAGGCGATTCCAGCACGGACGCGTTATGCCCAATTAAGATCGCGCAAAGTAGGAATGCGAGGTCGTCGAGCCGTTCCTTCCCTTTACGAAGAAGAAGCATCGACGATACGCGCGAGCGAGAGAGCGCTGCGGATCGTAAGCGGGTCGTTCCACATCATCACATCGAGGATCGAGAGGCCCGGCTCAAAAGTGTACGGCGCCGTCGCATATTCGAATGGCGGTGCCTCTAAAAAACGGAGTCGGATTCCTCGCGACGTGAACTCGTTCTCGTCAAAAAGCTCGCGACCGCCGATCGGATTCACGTATTCATCGGCGCCGACCGCTTCTGCGATCCTTGGAGCCCAACCGCCGGGTGTGCTGCTCGCAGGAAGCCGAAGACTCATCTGAGAGCATATTTCGTAGTGAAACGGCACTCCAAGGTAGTCGCAAACCAGACGCAGCGCTCGAACGTTAATTGCGACTAGCGAGTCGTCCCTCGTAGCGAACGTCTCGCGCACGATCGTTTCAACCACGCCTGAAAAAGGCGCACGCTTCCGGTAGTGGCTGAGCGATCCGAGAAGCGAGGCCGCCGCCGCCGCTGGATCGCCGATGCGAACTTCGTGGATGCGCAGCGAGCGCGATGAATCGCGTAACGGAAGGTTGATATACGACCAGCCGCCTTCGCGCCGTAGAACACGGTTGCGAGTCATCCATGACTTTGGCGTATACTGCGTGATATCAAAAACGATCCATCGATCCGTTCCCGCAATCAATGCGAAGTGCCCGATATTTGGGAAATAGTACGGCTGCATAATCCCTAAACGCACTTATCGGCTCAAACGCCCCCGAATCTCCCCGGCATGTTCAGAAATATCACCGATCAACTCACCGATCGCGGCGGCAATGTCAACATCCACCATCGCACCGACCGGCAACTGAAAAAGCTCCGTGCAAAGCTTGTCGGTATTGGGAAGAAAAGTGTTACATTGAGAAAACGCCTCACTATACGGAATGCTCCGATGGACACCAGGATAGAAATAACGTCGAACATTCACGTTTTCGCATTTTAGAGCAATTAACAACTGATCGCGACTCATGCCAAAAGTGTCTTCGTCTAACCGACAAACAACATATTGAAAATTCGATTTAGAAGCAGCATCGACGCGAACCAGAGAAACCCCGGGAATGCCGGCGATTGTACGAGAATAGGCCGCGCTTTGCAGTCGGTTGTTCTCGACATTTGTTTCGAAATCTTCCAAACTCATTAGAGCGATTGCTGCCTGCGCTTCGGACATACGAGCGTTGCTCGTAAGGGGTACATCTACCGGGGGTCCGGCGCCATAGCTGCTACGCATATTGCGCAGCCTCGCGGCAATATTATCATCGTCGGTACAGATACATCCGCCCTCTGTCGCGCTAAGAATTTTCGTAGCGTGAAAAGAAAATACTTCAAGCTCGCCGAAGCCTCCTAGTCTGCGGCCGAAGGCTTCTACTCCGAAGCCGTGTGCTGAGTCAAAATACAGTTTCACGCCTCTCTCGAGAGCAATTTTCTGCAACTCTTCGATCGCACAGGCTCCGCCCCAAAGATTGGTGGCGAGAATTCCCGAGACCTCACCGTCGATCAACCTATTGACACTCGCAGGGTGCAAACCGTGCGTTTCGATGTCAACGTCACAAAATACGGGATCGATGCCTGCCCACGTTAGGGACTGAACGCTAGCAATAAACGTGAATGCCGGAACAATAACCTTCCCCTGCAGGTTCAGCGCCTTTGCCGCCATTATCAGACCTAACGTTGCATTTGCTACAACTATGACATGCTTTACGCCGAAAAACGCACGAAGCTTCTCCTCGAGGGCGTTCGTTAGCGGACCCTGATTCGTATAAAAGCGTCGTTCGAAAATCCCGCGCATAGCCGCTTCATATCGATCCCAGGAAGGGAAATAGAGCTGCCCAACCGGCAACTCAGAAGAAAAGCGCGGCGAACCTCCGAGAATCGCAAGCCGGCTCATATACGAGAGCCGATCTCGTTAGCATGGTCGCGGATGAACTTCAAAAGAAGAACTATGCTTTCGATGTCATTGAGAGATACGTGCTCGCCGCATGGAAGATTTAAAAAACGTTCGGCGAGTTCCTCCGTTAGAGGCAGTTCGTCAAACCGTGTTTCGTAGGATGTTTTCTTTTGGTGTAATGCGGGCGCATAATACGCTCGCGCGAGTACTCCTTCCGAATTCAGTAGCCGCAACGTCGCGGCCCGATTGATCGGCCACAAATCGCAAAGTTCGACAACGATATTTTTGAAGCTCGTTTCTTCGTGTTCGTCAAATTCGATTAATCGTAATTCCGGGACATCGGCGAGCAATCGCTGATAGCACCGATACCGCGACTTATTGCGGCGCACCTGATCCGGAAGGTCGTCGAGCGCCGCCAGCGCCATCGAGGCGTGAACCTCGTTGAGTTTTGCGTTGTTTCCGAAGTCAATTACGGTGTCCTGGCCCTTAAATCCGAATCCCCGCATGTAACTAACGCGCTGTGCCAATTCGTCGTCGTTCGTGGTGAGGTAACCACCTTCAAATCCGTTGAGGAGCTTACTTGCGTGGAGAGAGAAGCACTCGGCTCGGCCGAACCTTCCTACCCGGTAACCGCGATAGGTTTCATAGTTGGATTCAACGGTGTCGAATAGGAGCGGTATCCCCGAGCGTTTCGAAACGGCCTCCAGGCCATCAACGTCACAGCAATTAACGATCGGATGGACGCCCATCAATAGCGCAGTCTCAGAATTTATACATGCGGCGGCGGCTTTGGGAGAGATTGCCAAACTAGCCTCATCGACCTCACAGAAACGCGGTGTGAGCCCGGCCCATGCGGCAACATCTGCGAGTCGACGGTACGTAAGGGACGGCATGATTACTTCGCGCCGGCCGGGAAGGGCTAAACACTTCATGGCGATAACAAGCGTCCAGAATCCATTCGCTAGTGCGACGCAGTGCTTGACGCCATGGAATTGGGCGAGGCGCTTTTCAAGAAGTCGGACCGTTGGCCCACCGTTTGTAAATCGACGCTCGTCGAAAAATAACCGTGAGTAGTCGAGAAATGAATCAATGTTCGGTCGCACGAGGTTTGATGTTGGCCGGGCTCTTTCAAAGGTGGGAACCCCGCCAAAAGCTGCGAGGTCATCTATCGAATGTTTCGCCGCTGTGGTTTCGTTATCCAGCATTTACTGTACCCTGTATTTGTATTGGGGGGCAAAGACATCGTATCGATTGCTCGGCGTAAAATATGCGTCAAGCATCGGCGAACGGCCATCTTCCGAACGGTTGAATTGGGCGAGTCGGCTAAACCCCGCTTGCGCCCGCCCTATACCTATCTGCGTGGTATGGTCATCGAGTGCTCCCGGCCGCACTTTTTGCTGGCGGAAGCGATTCACGCGCCGATCGCGATCCGGAGAAGGTCCTTCGGAGATAGCTCTAACGCTACAAAAGCGGATTCTTAGGCGTAGGAGGAATCGCCGCGTATCTTCCGGGGAGAAAAATGAGAGATCCGCGTAACGGGCGCCCGTCGTAATGCTTTGAGGCTTACGTTGGGTTGAAACGTAGCCTGCAGCGTCTCGCCGGAGAAGTATGTAATCAGATTTTGGATATTCCATACCATCACCATCAGCCAATGGAGTTCGTGTGTTCGAAATTCGCAATCATCAGTCGATCCGGGCTCGCATTCCTCTTTTAAGAACTTTTAACGCATATTCCCCATATGGTGGCGCCCTTCGATGCCAGATGGCCGATTTCCGGCCTTGCGGGGCTCGGCACACACCTCAATGCAGATCTGCGGTGGGCGTCCTAGAGCAACTCTCGCTCGTTCTGGCCGACGCGAGCCGATCTACTTCAGGGAGTTCTGGAAGCGGGCTTTCCCGTGGTATTCGAGCGGTATGACTTTCCCGCGCCGGATATCCATGAGGGGATGACGAATGGCCTCCACAGCAAAAAATGCGAGGCGTCTTCTGGGGGCTTCGCTGAACGGCCGGGGCGATGATGTCCTGTCCCACGGCGTCTTTGGAACTGGTTATTTTTTCGTAAATAGAAAAAATGGCTCGGATGGGTTACAGCCGTATCGAGCGGCGTCGTGATCCGGGAGCACGTGGCCGTGCGGGAAGAGGTCGCCTTCGAGCCCCGAGCTGCGAATGCAGTCGGCGACGTCTCGTCCGAAGAGACGAACGTGATCCTCTTGCCCGTAAAAAAAGCGCGCTCGATCCGGTGCTATGCGATCGGTAAACTCTAAGCGAAACTTCAAGGTCGGCACGTAGGGCGTCTGGGCGACGAGGTAGCCGCCGGGCGCGAGGGTGCGATGGAATTCGCGAGAGGCGGCCTCGGGATTCGAGACGTGTTCGAGCACGTGGTTGCAGAGAATAATGTCGAAGCACTCGTCGCCGAACTCCATGCGCTCGCAATCGACCCGCAGAAACTCCGGCGATGTCGGAAAGAGATCGCCGCGGATATATTCGGCGGGTTGGCGGGCGACGATGAGGGGAGAGATTTTCGCTTCCGGCGCGATATGGAGGACGCGCGCGCCCGCGAAGCGGCCAGCGAGCCCGGAGACCGTGAGATAGAGCCAGAGATGACGGTCCCGATCGTTGCAACCGCAGTTCGGGCAAAGATAATGCTGGAGATCGGATCCTACCGTCCCCATCATCACCATCAGGGGGCTGCGAGCGTCGGCGTTGGGATGCGGTAACCACGCGTCGACCTCTCGTTCGCAGACGATGCAGAACGGCATCGCTTATCGGACGCTCACGAACCGATGCCCGTACCCAGGCGCTCGCGCGCGATCAACTGCGTCGCGTTGAAGAGCGACTCGAATTGTCCGGCATCGGTCCACCATCCGTCGAGCACGTCGTAGTGTAGGTCGCCTTCGCGAATGTAGTGGTTGTTGACGTCGGTGATCTCGAGCTCGCCGCGATTCGATGGTTTGATGCGACGGATGAAATCGAAGACGCGGCGGTCGTACATATAGATGCCGGTGACGGCATATCCGCTCTTCGGCTGCGCGGGCTTCTCTTCGATGCGAACGATCCGTTCGCCGTCGAGTTCGGGTACGCCGAAACGTTCGGGATCCGGCACCGCTTTGAGCAAGATGCGCGCTCCGGAATCCTGCTGTTCGAATCGCCGCACGTACGGCGAGATATCGTCCTGAACGATGTTATCTCCAAGAATCACGACGACGCGATTCCCTTCGGCGAAATGCTCGCAGAGCTTGAGCGCGTCGGCGATGCCGCCCTCGCCCTCTTGATAGGTGTAATAGATATCCTTCAGGCCGAATTCCGAGCCGTTTCCGAGCAAGCGCAGAAAATCGCCGGCGGAGTTGCCGCCGGTCACGATCATAATATCCTTGATTCCGGCGCGTACCAGGGTCTCGATGGGATAGTAGATCATCGGCTTGTCGTAGATCGGCAGAAGATGCTTGTTCGTCACCTTCGTCAGCGGGCGCAAGCGGCTACCGAGCCCACCTGCGAGGATGATGCCTTTCATGCGAATGAACGCTCCTTATCGGTGCGCGTATTGGCGCTGGTAGTATGCGAGAAATTCGCCGGATTTCAGCGGACGCCACCACGACTCGTTGTCGCGGTACCAGGCGATCGTCGCTTCGAGCCCGCGTTCGAACTCGACCGCCGGGCGCCAGCCGAGCGCGTGCGCTTTGCTGCTGGAGATTGCGTAGCGGCGATCGTGCCCCTCGCGGTCGGCGACGTGCCGCACGTGGCTCTCGAAGGAGCGCCCGCAACCGGCGAGCAGGCGACGGGTAATGTCGAGATTGGTGCGTGGGTTGCCGCCGCCGATATTGTAGATCGCGCCGGGCTCGCCGCGTTCGAGAACGGTGAGGATGCCGCGCGCGTGGTCCTCGACGTGGAGCCAATCGCGCACCTGCAGGCCGTCGCCGTAGAGCGGTACGCTCGTATCGTCGATGAGGTTGGTCACGAAGAGCGGGATCAGTTTTTCGGGGTACTGGTAGGGGCCGTAGGTGTTGCTGCCGCGCGTCACCAGGACCGGCAGATCGTAGGTCGCGCGATAGGCGAGGACTTGGAGGTCGCCGCCGGCCTTGCTCGCGCTGTAGGGGCTGCGGGGGCGCAGCGGGGAGCTCTCGACCGATTCGCCGCTCTCGACGTCGCCGTAGACTTCGTCGGTCGAGACCTGGAGGTAGCGGGGAATGCGCCGCTCCCGGAGTGCCTCGAGAAGGGTGTGGGTGCCGAGGATATCGGTCCGCAGAAAGGCCTCCGGGTCGAGGATGGAGCGGTCCACGTGGGTCTCGGCGGCAAAATTGACGATGGCGTCGACCCCCTCGCCGATCGCTGCGGCGACCGCGGCGGGGTCGGTGATATCGCCCTTGATGAAGTGGTAACGCGGGTTTTCGGCGATCGAGGTGAGGTTGGCGGGGTTCGCGGCGTAGGTCATGGCGTCGAGATTGACGATCTCCACCTTCGGGCGCTCGGCGACGAGGAGGCGGATGAAGGCCGACCCGATGAATCCGAGGCCGCCGGTAACGAGATAACGCATCGCGGGCTCCTTCGCGCTTGCGCGACCTCCCTCCGCCCGTGCTATACTCCGAGGGTTGTCAACTCGCCCGGCACGGAGGCCGGGTCTCGATGGTCCCAAAGAACGGTCGCACGGCTCGGAGAGCGCCGCGGTCGGGGGCCAGCTGAAAGGAACCCTTCAATGTCCGTTATTTCGATGCGCGAGCTTCTTGAAGCCGGCGTGCATTTCGGTCACCAGACCCGCCGTTGGAATCCGAAGATGAAACCGTACATCTTCCAGGAGCGCAACGGTATCTACATTATCGATCTCGCCATCACGCTCCAGCGCGTTCGCGACACCTACGAAGTGGTGAAGCAAATGTCGCGCGAGGGGCGCGTCATTCTTTTCGTCGGCACCAAAAAGCAGGCGCAGGAAGTCGTGAAGGACGAAGCCGAGCGCGCCGGGACGTTCTACATCAACCAGCGCTGGTTGGGCGGAACGCTCACGAACTTCTCGACGATTCAAAAACGCATCGCGCGCCTGCGCGAGCTCGAGGAGATGCGCCTCCAAGGCGATTTCGACCGCCTTCCCAAGAAAGAAGTCGCGAAGTTGCAGGACGAGCTCAACAAGCTCGAACGCTTCCTCGGCGGCATTAAGGACATGCATCGCCTCCCCGATGCCATCTTCATCGTCGATCCGAAGAAGGAACGCATCGCGGTGCTCGAGGCACGCAAGTTAGGCATTCCGACGATTGCCGTGATCGACACGAACTGCGACCCCGACGAAATCGATTATCCGATTCCCGGAAACGACGATGCGATTCGTGCGGTGAAGCTGATGGTCGGGAAGATGGCCGACGCGATCATCGAGGGGCGCACCGAGGCGGAGAGCTCCTTCGATGGTGCGGTCTACGCCCAGGCTCCGACGAACGAGGCGGGTGCCTTCGAGCCGGCGGAGGCCGTCGCCGGCTAGTTGTCGTCGCCCGAGAGGAAAACCCATCGCAAGGGAGGCCGTCGTCGGCCTCTCTTCGCACGCATGAAAGCAAACGAACGCCAAGGAGAGAATCTGTGAGTACTATGACCTACCAACCGAAGGCCGATGAGATTAAGGCCCTGCGCGACGAAACCAGCGCCCCGATGATGGATTGCCGGAAAGCACTGGTGGAGGCCGCCGGCGACCGCGAGCGCGCGAAGGCGCTCCTGCTCGAACGCGGCGCGGCGCAGGCGCAGAAGAAATCCGAGCGTGCCGCAAACGAAGGGTTGGTTGGGAGCTACATTCACGCCGGCGGAAAGATCGGCGTCTTGGTCGAGGTAAACTCCGAGACCGATTTCGTCGCCCGCAACCCGAAATTCGGCGAACTCGTTCGCGACGTCGCGATGCACGTCGCCGCCATGTCGCCCGCCTATCTCGATCGTGCGTCGGTTCCCGAAGAGGTGATCGCCGAAGCGCGCAAAGAGCTCGAAGCCGCCGTGCCTCCCGGCAAGCCGCCCGAGGTCGCCGCGAAGATCGTCGAGGGCAAGCTCAACAAGTGGTACGAAGATCATTGCCTGCTCGATCAGTCCTTCGTGAAGGACGATTCGATCACGGTCGGCGACCTCGTCAACGCGGCCGTCGGAGCGCTCGGCGAAAATATTCGCGTCCGTCGATTCGTGAAGTTCGCGCTGGGCGAGTAGGAATTCGTGCAGGCGAGCCCCGCGCGCTTCTCGCGCGTCCTCATCAAACTCTCCGGAGAGGCGTTCGCGTCGAGCGCGAACGGTGTCGATGTGCGGACGACCGAAACGATGGCGCGCGAGATCGCCGATGTCGCTCGTAGCGGTATCAGCATCGCCGTCGTCGTCGGCGGCGGAAATATCTGGCGTGGGAAAGAGCACGAAGCCGCCGGCATGGAGCGGGCGACCGCCGACTACATGGGCATGCTCGCCACGACGATCAACGCACTCGCCTTGCAGGACGCGCTCGAACGTATCGGCGTGCCCTCGCGCGTGCAGACGGCGATCGCGATGCATCAAATCGCCGAACCCTACATTCGCCGCCGCGCGATCCGCCATCTCGAAAAAGGGCGCGTCGTCATTTTCGCCGCCGGTACCGGCAACCCGTACTTTACCACCGATACCGCTGCGGCGCTGCGCGCGGTCGAGGTCGGTGCGGAGGCGATTTTGAAGGCGACGAAGGTCGACGGGATCTACACCGCCGACCCGAAGAAGGATCCCAATGCCCGACGCTTCGAGCGGATCGATTACATGGACGCGCTCAATCGCGGGCTCGAGGTGATGGATAGCACCGCTATGGCGCTCTGTATGGACAATCGCTTGCCGATTCTCGTCTTCGATATGGGAGTCTCGGGCAATATTCGTCGAGCGATCTACGGCGAAGCGATCGGAACCTACGTTGGAAAAAATGAGGCGACGGTGATCGCCGGAGGAGTTGCATGAGCGATACGTTCTTCAAAGATGTCGAAAGCAAGATGCAGAAATGCGTCGATGCGACGCGGGCCGAGTTCGCCGCCATTCGCACCGGGCGCGCGACCCCGGCGTTGCTCGATCGTTTGCACGTCGATGCTTACGGGCAGAGCGTTCCGTTGAAGCAGGTGGCGGGGATCGCGACCCCCGACGCGCGGACGCTCGTCATTACCGCATACGATAAGGGTGTCGTCGGCGAGATTCGCAAGGCGATCGAAAAAAGCGATCTCGGTATGAGCCCGAACGTCGACGGCACGACGATTCGCTTGAGCGTGCCGCCGTTGAACGAAGAACGGCGCCGCGATCTCGTCAAGGTGATAAAAAAGAAGTCCGAAGACGGGAAGATCGCCCTGCGAAACGTGCGGCACAAGGCGCACGACGATATCAAAGGACAACTGAAGAACTCGACGATTACCGAGGACGCGAGCAAACGCATGCAAGAGCAGCTGCAGAAGCTCACCGATCGCTACAGCAAGGATATCGACGCGCTCGTCGCGACCAAAGAAAAAGAAGTCATGGAGGTCTGACGCAGAGCTTCGTGGACCCGCACTTCGCGTTGATGCCCGAGGTCCAGGCCCGCCGATTGCTCGGCGATCGGTGCCTGCGGACGCATGTCGTGCGCCCCTTCGGCGCGTGGGTCGGCGTAGGGAGGCTCCGCGTCATCAACGTGCGCGCGACCGAGGGCGGCCTCGAGCTGCTCGCGGGATACGAACGCTACGATCGCGTCGACGCGTCGTGAAAACCTCCGCTCCGCAACCGCCATCCGAGGCCGCTGCAGCGATCCCGCGCCATATCGCGATCATTATGGACGGCAATCGCCGCTGGGCGCGCCGTCGCGGCTTGCCCGCCGTCGAGGGGCATCGGCGCGGTATCCTCGCCTTGCGAGAGGTGACGCGCGCGGCGAGCGACTTCGGCGTCGAAGTGCTGACGGTCTACGGCTTCTCCACCGAAAACTGGCGCCGCGAGCCGACCGAGATCTCCTTTCTCTTCGATCTCTGCGTTTTTTTCGCGCGCACCGAACTCGCCGAACTTAAGAAGAACAACGTGCGCGTGCGGATCATCGGCGATTGGGAAGCGTTGCCGACGCGTTCGCGCGAGGCCCTGGAATCGCTCGCGCGCGAAACGTCGTCGAATACCGGCTTACTGCTGAACCTCGCGGTGAATTATAGCTCGCGTGCGGAGCTTCGCGATGCGATGCGCGCGGTCGCTCGCGAGGTTGCGGCGGGGAGGTTAGCCCCCGATGAGATCGACGAAGAGACGCTCGCAGCGCATCTCGCGACCGCCGATCTTCCCGACCCCGATCTCGTCATTCGCCCCGGAGGGGAGCAGCGGCTCTCGAACTTTC
Organism: bacterium; assembly: GCA_021794205.1. Lineage (GTDB taxonomy): Bacteria > Vulcanimicrobiota > Vulcanimicrobiia > Vulcanimicrobiales > Vulcanimicrobiaceae > JABEUX01. The sequence goes on along the minus strand of JAJYRH010000004.1, from coordinate 54,096 downwards.
TGCTCTATCAAGCCGCCTACGCGGAGTTGGTAATGAGCGATATCTTCTGGCCCGATTTCTCGCGCGCGGATTTAACCGCAGCGATCGAAGAGTTCGGTAGGCGCGCGCGGCGCTGGGGCGCATGAGCGAGTCGGTCGCGTCGAGCTCTGCCTCCGCGGTTATGTCCGGGCGAGCGCGGGTGACCAAGCGCCGCGTCGCCGTCGGCCTGCTGATCGCCGCCATAGGACTGCCCTCGATCGCATGGGCGCCGGCGTTCGATCTCTTGGTCCTCGCGATCGGGCTCGCGTGTATCTACGAACTCAACGCGCTCTGCGAAATCAAAGGGCAGGAACTCGAATATCCGATCGCCGTTCTCGGCGTTTTCGCATATATCGTTCTCGCGAGCCTCAATCGGTTACAAAAATGGGAGGGCGTCTTGCTCGCGGGGGTGACGATCGCTGCGTTCTCCATCGGCATGTACGGCGATCAGCGCGGCTATTTCGCGCGCACCGCCTATACGTTGCTCGCCGTGCTCTACATCGGCAAGCTCCTCACCTATCTCGTTTTTTTGCGGAACGTTCCCGGCGTCGGAGCTGCGTGGACCGTCTTTGCGCTGCTCTGCATCGCCATGACCGATATCTTCGGCATGTTGATCGGCAATCGTTTCGGGCGCCGCCAGCTCACGCGTATCTCGCCGAAGAAGACCGTCGAGGGCTCGGTGGGAGCGTTGCTCGCCGTCTCGGCGCTCGCGGCGATCGCGAGCACCTACGTTCCGCTGGGGCTCACGCTCTGGCAGGCGGTGGCTCTTGCAGCGGCGACCAATATCGGCGCGCAAGCGGGCGATCTCGTCGAATCGGCACTCAAGCGTGACGTCGGCGTGAAAGATACGGGAACCGCGATCGTCGGCCACGGCGGTTTTCTCGATCGCTTCGATTCGTATCTCTTCGGCGGTACCGTCTTTTTCGCATCGCTCCACATTCTGGGCCTGTTGAGCGTCCGCTGATATGACGCGCAGAAAAGTTGCGATTCTCGGTTCGACGGGGTCGATCGGGACGCAAGCCCTCGATGTAATCGCGGCACATCCCGAACGATTCGACGTCGTTGCGCTCGCGGCTGGAAAGAACCATGCGCTGCTAGAGCGGCAAGTGCGGAAGTTTGCGCCGCGCATCGCCGTCGACGTCCGCGACGGTACGGAGGGCCTGTTGCGCGCTGCGACCGAGAGCGGCGCCGATATCGTCCTCGCGGCGACGACGGGGGCGGTCGCGCTCGACGCGATCTTCGCTGCGGCGCAGCGCGGCATCGATCTCGCCGTCGCCAACAAAGAAGCGATCGTCGCCGCGGGCGAGCTCCTCGTCGATGCCGTCGCGCGCGGCGGTGGGCGGCTGCTCCCGGTCGACTCCGAACACAGCGCGCTCTTTCAATGTCTCGTCGGTGAGGATCGTACGCGGGTCGCGGCGTTGTTAATCACGGCTTCGGGCGGGCCGTTCCGCGGCGCCTCGGCCGAGGCGATCGCTGCGGCGACGCTCGAGCAGGCGCTCGAGCATCCGACCTGGCGCATGGGCACGAAGAACACGATCGATTCGGCGACCCTGATGAACAAGGGGCTCGAAGCGATCGAGGCCTCCCGGCTCTTCGCGATGCCGGCCGATCGCGTGCTGGTGGTCGTTCACCCGCAGTCCCTCCTGCATGGGGCGGTGCTCTTTAGCGACGGCAGCGTCAAAGCCCAACTCTGCGCCCCCGATATGCGGGTGCCCATCGGCTACGCCCTCGCCTATCCCGAACGGCTCGGGCGGGCGCCGGCGGAGGCGCCGTTGGATCCCCTCGCGCTCCTCGGGGCACAACCGAATGCGACGTCGCTGCGTTATGATTACGAACGTGTCGATACGCAGCGCTTCCCAAGCCTCGCCCTCGCTTACCACGCCTTACGGCGCGGCGGCTGCGCTCCCGCCGTGCTCTCGGCGGCGAACGAAATCGCCGTCGAAGCCTTCGTTGCGGGCGCGATTCGCTTCGGCGATATTCCCACGCTCGTCGGCGAGGCGCTCGAGGGCGTTCCCCACGACGATCTCACGCTTCCCGGCCTCCGCAGTGCCGACGATGCGGCGCGCGCGTTCGTGCGCGCTCGACTCGCCGCGCACTCCTCGCTCTCCACTGGAGTTTAGATGCATCTCTTAGCGTTCATTCCCATCGCGACGTTGGGGAAAATCCTCACGTTTCTGGTCATGCTCTCGGTGCTCGTGGTGCTCCACGAACTCGGGCATTTTCTCATCGCGCGCCGCAATGGGGTGCGCGTCAACGAGTTCGCGTTAGGAATGGGGCCGAAACTGTTCGGGTTTACCAGCCAGCGCAGCGGAACGCTCTACTCCGTTCGCGCCCTTCCAATCGGTGGCTACTGCGCGATGCTCGGTGAGGACGGAACGCGCACGCAGGCCGAGCAGCAACGGGAATTTCGCGGCGCCGGAGCGACGGAGGATGGTGATTTTCAGGGGAAGCCGCCGCTCGCCCGTCTCGCCATCGTGCTCGCGGGGCCGATCGTCAACTTCATTCTCGCGTACGTGATTCTCGTCGTCGGCATCCTGGCGTTCGGCGTCGCCTCTTCGCATCCGAGTACGGTCGTCGCTGAAGTACAGGGCGGTTCGCCGGCGCAACGCGCGGGCATCCTTCCCGGCGATCGCATCGCCACGGTCGACGGCGTGGCGTACGCCGACGGAACGGCGTTGGTGAAGAAATTACACGCCTCCCTCGGTAAGACGCTGCACATCGGGTACCTCCACGACGGTGCGACCATCCTCCGTACCGCTACGCCCGCTCCCTGTCCGGGGGACCCGCGCGAAGGCTGTATCGGTATCGTTCCGAGCGTTCCCTACGAACGGGTCGGTTTTACGGATGCTTTCGTCGATGCGGGCTATACCTACGGCCTTATCGCGGCGCAGAGCGTCGGCAGTATCGAGAAGCTCGTCACGCATTTCACGAAATATGCCGGGCAAGTCAGCGGGCCGATCGGCATCGGCCGAGCCGCGATTGCGATTCAGGATCTCGGCTGGGGCCCCTATTTTGCGCTCGCAGCGACGATCTCGTTTGCACTCGGGCTCTTTAACCTCTTGCCGATTCCCGCGCTCGACGGCGGCCGCGCCGCATTCATCATCGCCGAGTTGCTGCGCGGCAAACCGGTCGATCCCGAGCGCGAAGCGATGGTGCACTTCGCGGGATTCGCCGTGGTGCTCGCGCTCTTCGCCGTGATTGCGGTTCACGATATCGGCAATATCATCGCCGGAAAAGGGGCATTGAACTGATGTTGCGCCTTCGTCGGAAGAGCAAGGGGATCGAACTCTTCAATAAAACCGGCAAGGAGGATGTGAAACGCGTCTGGATCGGCGGCGACCATCCCGTCGTCGTGCAATCGATGACGACGACCGATACCGCCGATGCCGATGCGACGCTCGAGCAAATTTACGGCTTGGCGATGGAAGGCTGCGAGGTGGTTCGGGTCACGGTGAAAGACCCGCCCGACGCGGCTGGGCTTCCGGCGATCGTCCATCGTTCTCCGGTCCCCATCGTCGCCGACATTCACTTCGACCATCGCATGGCGCTCGCCGCAATCGAGGCGGGCGTGGCAAAGTTACGGCTCAATCCCGGAAACATTCGCGATCCGAAGAAGGTCGCCGAGGTGGTGCTCGCGGCGAAAACACGCGGCATTCCGATTCGCGTTGGGGTAAACATGGGATCGCTCGCTCCCGATATCGAGGAGCGGCTCGGACATTGCGCCGAGGCGATGGTGGAGTCGGCGCTCCGACATATCGAGATGCTCGAAGAGCACGGCCACGACGATATCGCCGTCTCGCTGAAGGCGCACGACGTCATCACCACGGTGCACGCCTATCGCCTCATGGACGCGCGCTTGCGCGAGCGAAATACGCCATACCCGCTCCACCTCGGCATCACCGAGGCGGGCTTGCTGCGCGACGGAACGATTAAATCCTCGATCGGTTTGGGGATATTGCTTTTCGAAGGAATCGGTGACACGATTCGCGTCTCCCTCGCCGCCGATCCGATCGAAGAGATTCCGGTCTGCTGGGGCATTTTGAAATCGCTCGGCCTGCGCGAGAAGGGCTTCGACATTACGGCTTGCCCGAGTTGCGGGCGAGCGGAGATCTCCGTGCTCGAACTCGGTCGCAGCGTCGAAGCGATTGCGAAGCTCTACACCGCACCGGTGAAGGTCGCGGTCATGGGATGCGTCGTCAACGGGCCGGGTGAATCGAAGATGGCCGACGTCGGCGTCGCCGGCGGCAAGGGAAAGGGCGCGATCTACCGCGCTGGAGCGCTGATCGGCACCTATCCCGAAGACGAACTCTTGGGAGCGTTGCGCGTGGAGATCGAGCGCGTGATCCTGGAAAAATATCCGGCGTACCGACACGAGGTGACGCTCGTCACATGACCTACGCCGTTCCGCGCGCTCGCACCGTTCTGCTGACCTGTGCGCTCGCCGCCTTTGCCGCACTCTGGCTCGCGCTCGCGCAGCGCCCGGAATTGCGCGTGAACGGACGCGTGGTCAATCCGCGGGTCGCGCCCTTCGTTACCGCGGACGACCATCTCTATCTTCCGGTCCGTGGCATCGCCCGGCGCGTCGGTGGCGAAGTGGAGCTCGATTCCGCGAAGCGCGAAGTGATCTTGCTGCGCGGGCGTACCATCGTGCGTTTCCGCATCGGCGATCGATTTGCGAATCTCAACGGTCGGTCGATCGAGCTGAGCCGCGCGCCCTTCGTGCTGCACGGCCGAACGATGGTCGACGCGGGAATTATCTCGCGCGCCTTCGCCGTTCACGTCGCCTACGAAAAGGCGAAAAATCGCGTCGATATCCTGACCCCCGGGCTCAACTTCCAGGGCGCGGTTAAACCTCGCTGAGCCCCTCGGGTTCGTCGACGGGAACGATTTGCTCGGGATTCGAGCGCCAGAATCCGTAGCTGAAGAAGAAGATCAGTCCGATCACCAGTGCGCCCGCAAACCATTCCCACGTCGTACGCGAGAGCCCGAAGATAGCGAGAAAGAGCGACGAAACGATACCGAGGATCGGGAAGAGGGGCACGAACGGAACGCGGAAACTTCGCGGCATATCGGGCTTCCGTTTCCGGAGATAGAGCACCCCGGCGCAGACGACCGTAAATGCGATCAGCGTGCCGATGTTGACCAAATTCAAGAGCTGATTCAACGGAACGACGAGCGTGAGGATCGCGACCGCGAATCCGGTAAACATCGTCGTGTTGACCGGCGTTTTGAATTTCGGGTGGACTTTCGCGACGATCGGCGGGAGCATTTTATCGCGCGCCATCACGTAGAAGATGCGCGATTGCCCGAGCAGCGAGCTCAGGGCGACGCTGGTGGTGCCAGCGAGGACGCCGATGACGATAATCGCGCTCACGAACGGAAGATGGAGCGGTGCGAGGGCGACGACGAGCGGGTCTTTGATCGGCACCGTCGACCAGGGCATCGCGCCGACGAGGACGATCGCCGTCGCGCAGTAGATCAGCGTGCCGATGCCGAGCGCTCCGAGTACGCCGAGCGGGACGTCGCGTTTGGGATTTTTGCACTCTTCGGCGGTGGTGGTGGCGGTATCGAATCCGATGTAACTAAAGAACACGTACGCCGCGATGGCGACGATTCCATAGGGTTGTACGGTAGAGTTATAGTCGGCAGAGCCGCCGAACGGCGTGAGCTTTCCCCATCCGAAGGGGTTGAAATTTTGGAGGTTCGCCGGGTGGAAGAGGAAGAGCCCGGCGACGATAAAGACCATCAGCGCCGAGATTTTCAGAACGACGAAAACGTTATTCGTCGTCGCGGTTTCGCGAATGCCGACCGAAAGCAGCAGCGAGAGCGCGAGCACGAAGAGCGCGCCGACGACGTCGACTTGGGAATGGCCCAGGTCCCACGTATTGAGCTGCCACCACGCGCCGTGGATGACCAGGTTCGATTGTTGCGCCCACGTCGGCAGCACGAAACCGACGGATTTTAAGACGTCCTGGAGCGCCGCCGAAAATTGCTGCGCGACCGGCGCGGCGCTGATCCCGTATTCGAAGATCAGTGCGAAGCCGATGATCCATGCGAAGAGTTTTCCCATCGTCGCGTAGGCGTACGTATAGGCGCTCCCGGCGATCGGCACCATCGCACCGAGCTCCGCATAGCAGAGCGCGGCGAAGAACGAGGTGATACCGGCGAGCAAATAACTGATGATGACTGCGGGCCCCGCGCCCTTGACCCCGGTGCCGATGGTGGTAAAGATACCGCCGCCGATCATCGTCCCTAGGCCGATCGCCACCAGGTCCTTCGCGGAGAGTGCGCGTTTGAGAATTTTTCGTTGTGCGAGCGCGCGCAGCCGCTCGACGTTCGTTGTAGCGAACAGCCGTTCAAAAAATGCCATCGGCCGCGCTCTTCGCAGGCTCGGTCGCGGCGTCCCCCTTAGGAACCTGTCAGGGCGTCGGCGGGGCGCTCTTGGGGTTCCAGAGATATTCGGGTTCGTGGAGTTCGGCGTTGATCCAACGCGACCAGACAAAGAGCGCATCGGAGAGACGATTGAGAAAATGGAGGGTCTCGATCGAGAGCCCGTCCTCCTCGGCGCGCAGGGTAACGAGCAAGCGCTCCGCGCGGCGGCAGACCGTCCGCGCGAGGTGGAGAAAGGCACCGGTCGGGGCACCGCCGGGGTGAATGAAGTTCGCCAGCGGTTCGAGATCGCGCTGCGCTTCGTCGATCGCGCGCTCGAGCGCGCGCACGTCCTCGGCAGAGGTGAGCGGCATGCCTTCCCAGCGGTTGGCCGGTAAGGTTGCGAGATCGCTTCCAAGGTTGAAGAGGGCGTCCTGCACCCAGTCGAGCCACGCGTCGAGGCGCCGCGCACGCTCGTGCGTGGCGAGCAGCGGGCGCATCTCGGTTCGGGCGAGTCCGACCGCGCTTGAAAGTTCGTCGACGGTGCCGTAGGTCTCGATGCGGAGGCTGTTCTTCGCGATTCGCTGGCCCCCGACGAGGCCGGTGCTCCCGTCATCGCCGGTGCGCGTGTAAATTCGGGTAAGTTTGGGCATCGCTCGCTCGGCTTCGCGCCCGCGCGCAGGCGGCCCCGCCAAATCGCGCGAACCCGGTGCGCTTATGTCCGAAGCTCCCGTCGCGCTCCCCAAATCGATCCCGCCGAAATCCGAAGATCTCTCGGCGTGGTACACTGCGGTCTGCCTCAAGGCCGAACTCATCTCCTACGCGCCGGTACGCGGCTGCGTCGTTCTGCGCCCGTACGGGTACGGGCTTTGGGAGAATCTCCAGCGCGAACTCGACGCGCGTTTTAAAGCCACCGGGCACGAAAACGCCTACTTCCCGCTGTTGATTCCCGAGAGTTTGCTCACCAAAGAGGCGGAGCACGTCGAAGGATTCGCGCCTGAAGTTGCGTGGGTCACGCATGGAGGCGGAGAAAAACTCACCGAGCGGCTCGCGATTCGCCCGACCTCGGAGGTGACGATCGGAACGATGTACGCGCAGTGGGTCGAGTCCTATCGCGACCTGCCGATTCTCATCAATCAATGGGCGAACGTCGTACGCTGGGAGAAAGCGACGCGGCCGTTCCTGCGCACGATGGAGTTTCTCTGGCAAGAGGGGCACACCGCTCACGCGACCGCCGAAGAAGCGCGCGAGGAGACGCTGAAAATGCTCGGCGTTTACGAAGAGTTCGCGCGCAACGTCGCGGCGCTCCCGGTTCTCTCCGGGCCGAAGAGCGCGAGCGAACGTTTTCCGGGTGCCATCGAGACCTATAGCATCGAGGCCTTGATGCCCGACGGAAAAGCGTTGCAATCGGGAACCTCGCACGATCTCGGGCAAAATTTTTCGCGCGCTTTCAACATTCAGTTTACGGATGCCGACGGCGCGATCAAACACGCCTACACCACCTCGTGGGGCGTCTCGTGGCGCATGCTCGGGGCGATGATTATGGCGCACGGCGACGACCGCGGGCTGCGCATTCCGCCGAAGCTCGCGCCGATCGAGGCGGTCTTCATTCCGATCGTACGCGGTGAAGACCGGCGTGCGGTCGAGCGTGCTCGCGAGCTCGCCGCCGCGCTCAAACGCAGCGGCATGCGCGTGCGCGTCGACGATCGCGACCAGTCACCGGGCTGGAAATATGCGGAGTGGGAGATGCGCGGCGTTCCGGTACGCATCGAGATCGGGCCGCGCGATGTCGATGCGGGCAGCGTCATTCTCGTTCGGCGCGATCTCGAAAAGGGTGCCGCCGAGCGTTCGCGCAGCGTCTCCGTCGAGGCGCTCGAAAGCGAGCTGCGCCGCTCGCTCGAGCAGGTTCAAGAGTCGCTCTACCGGCAAGCGAAGGAGGCGCTCGACGCACACATCGTTCGAATTACCGAACGCGACGCGTTCTATGAAGCGGCGCGCGCGCGCGCCGGAATGATCGATATCGCCTGGTGCGACCGCGCCGAGTGCGAGGCGCACATCAAGGCGGAATGTTCGGCGACGACCCGCGTTCTGCGGCCGCTGGATGGCGACGATCGCGTCTGCGTCGCGTGTGGAGAGCCCGCTAAGGTACGAGCCTACGTTGCCGCGTCGTATTAAGGCTTCGTTCGCCGCTCTCGCCGTCGCCCTCGCGTTGGCGCAATCGACTCCGGCCTTCGCGGCGAAACCCGTGCGTCCGTCGATCGTGCAGATCGATGCGGCGGCGCGCGCGCGCGGAAACCGGCGCGCCATCGCCATCGCGATCGGCGAGCGTCTCTTTACCCGCGTGCTGCCCGTCCAGCTATTGGAGATACGCGCCTCGGGTCTCGGGAAGCGCGTCTACGTCGGGCTCCGCTTCTCCGGAGAGAAATTTCACGGGCCGGTGAGTAAAGCGACGCTCGACGGAGAACTGCTCTCCGCGGTGGAGAATGCATTTGCGGTCTCGCCCCAAATACGCGAAGTCGACTGCTGGATCGTCGTTCCGATACCGGTCGCGCCGGGAACGATCGTTTCCGGCGACAAGGCGATGCCGACCGAACGCGACGTCTTGACGCTGAGCGTACGGCGCGGCGAGAGCGCCGCCCATCTCGCGCGGCGCCTAAACGGCGGCGAGGGTATCGTCGTCGATCCCCACTGGATCGCTCGCTCGCTCGTACGGAGCACTCCCCATGCGTAAGAAAAGCGTCCTCACCAACGGCGTTCGCGTCATTACCGAGGCGATGTCGTCGGTGCGCTCGGCGAGCATCGGCCTCTGGGTCGATGTCGGGTCGAGCGCCGAGGCGCCGCGCCTGCGCGGAATCTCCCACATGGTCGAACACATGCTCTTTAAGGGCACGCAACGTCGCAGCGCACGCGAGATTGCGGAGGCGCTCGATTCGGTCGGCGGCGACCTCAACGCCTTTACCGATAAAGAGACGACCTGCTATTACGCGAAGGTGATCGATCGACACGTTCCGTTGGCGATCGACGTGCTCTCCGACATGCTCGCGCATTCACTCTTCGATCCCGAGGAGTTGCGCAAAGAACGCAACGTCGTCCTCGAAGAGATCAAGATGTACGAGGACGCACCCGACGATCTCGTGCACGAAGTCTTCTCGCAGCAACTCTGGGAGGGCTCCGATCTGGGTGCGCCGACGATCGGCTTTCCCGAGACGGTCGGCGCGCTCGAATCGAGCGACCTGCGCGCGCACCTCGCCGCCCACTACGCGCCCAACGCCGTCGTGCTCTGCGCCGCCGGCAACGTCGATCACGAAGAAATCGTCGCTTTGGCCGAGCGCGCGCTCGGCGCGCAGACGGGAACGGCGGCACTCCCCGCAGCGCAGGCTCCCGCCGTTCGCCACGCGCTCGTCCGTCGCAGCAAAGAGATCGAACAGGTCCACCTCGTTCTCGGCGGAGCCTGCGTGAGCGCGCGCGACGAGCGTCGCTTCGCACTCTCGGTCGCGCAAACGATTCTCGGCGGCGGAATGTCGAGCCGACTCTTTCAGGAAGTGCGCGAAAAGCGCGGTCTCGTCTATACCATCACCGCCTACGGCAGTACCTATCGCGAGGCGGGAAGCCTTGCGGTCTACGCCGGCACCTCGCTGAAGAACGCGCAGCCCTGCATCGATACGATTCTCGATGAGGTCGATCGCCTCGCGAGCGTCCCCGTCGCGGCCGAAGAGTTGCGTCTCGCGAAGGAGCACCTCAAGGGCAGTATGACGTTGGGGTTGGAGAGTACCTCGAGCCGTATGATGCGCCTCGGGCGCCAGGAGCTCGTTCACGGCCGCGAGATTCCGCAAGAGGAGATCGAGGCGCGCATCGACGCGGTAACCGCCGAGGGCGTGCTCGAGATCGCGAACCTCGCGTTCGCTCCGCAGCGCCGGAGCCTCGCATTAGTCGGCCCGACCACCGCCGCCGAGATCGGCTGGGGAGCGCATGGCGCATAGCTTTCCGCTGCTCCCGCACCTGTTCTCCGGAAAACTCTGGGGAGCGATGGTGATTACGTTCATCGTGCAGGGAGTGACGATCGGTGCGTATGCCGCTCGCCTCGCCGGCGTCCAAACCAAACGGATCGCCACCTCGATCTCGCTCTTCAATCTTTTCGTGACGACCGGCCGACTCGCGAATCTTTTTTCGGCATTTTTTATCGGGCCGCTCTCCGATACCGCCGGGCACGCCGTCGTGCACTATCGGAACGATCCCGCAACGCTGGTTGCGTGGCAGCATACCTTCGAACTGCAGCTGCGGTTGATCGTGCTCGCGGGGACCTTCGGCATGATCGTCTTCGCGCTCTTCCTACCGATGTTCGCGTATCTGTTCCGCCGCGGCGTCGCTTCGTTCGAGGCGCGTGGATCGGTGCCGCACGCCGTCGCGCGCTTGTTGAACCCACGCATTTTCTTCGAAGTGTTGCGCGCGGAGCATCTCCCGACGCTCGCCCAATTACGCGCGTTTCAGTGGCGGCAATTGCCGCGCCGCATGTTAATCTTCAATATCCTCGTGATGGCGGTCTATGCGATCGGCGTTCAGGGCGCGTTTCTCGCCTCGGTGCTCGATCCGGCGGTATCGCGCACCGCGATTAGTCTCTCGGGCGTCGTCAACGGGATCGGCACGATCGCCTTTACGCTCTTCGTCGATCCGACCTCCTCGATGATCACCGATCAGGCGATCCACGGGAAACGGAGCATCGGCGAGGTGCGCTCGATGGTTTTCTACTTGTCGCTAACCGCGATTCTGGGTACGATACTCTCGCAATTACTCTTCGTGCCTGCAGCGCTTTTGATCGAGGAGGTAGCCCGCCTTGCCGTCCACGTTCACTTCTAGCCTTCGTTCGTTCGCACTCGTGGGAGCGCTGCTCGCGCTCTCCGGCTGCGCTCACTCGGTCGCATCGTGGATCGCGCAGACGCGCGTTCACCAGGGGCGCATCGCGCTCGCGCGCGGCGACGTGCGCGGTGCCGAGCTCTCCTACCGCCTCGCGCTGAAGATCGATCCGCACGACGCCACGGTACGCGCCGGCTACGTCGCCGCCGCCGCCGACCTGGCGCACAAACAATATACCCTCGGCGATCTTCAGGGCGCGTTAGGAACGATCCGTGAAGCCGAGCGCATCGAACCGAAGAACCTTCGCCTGCAAGCGCTGCGCGCCGAGATCGAGAGCGCGAGCCTCAAGCAGAGCATCGTCAGCTCGAATTACCCGACCTACCGGAGCGCGGCGCGACGCATTTTGGAAGCGTACACGCAGCTCGATATCGCCAATAGGGCGATCCTGCGTAACCTGCATCGTTTTTCGTACACCTACGATACCGCGGATCTGACCTCGGCGATCAAGGCCTCGTACGAACTCGAACTCGACGTCGCGCGGAACACCAATCGATTGATCGCGTATCGGCAGTTGGTCAGTTCGGGGGTTCCCAATGCTGCCGGCGCGAGTTCTTCGAACCTCGGAGGGACCTCGCTCCTACCCCTTCCCTGAGTGAAGCAGGCAGAGGCCGTGCGCCGTAAGGAAGGCTCGCCCGTTGCCGGCGCGCTCGGCGCGACGAAATGCGCGCCACCGCCGGTGTGCTCCCGGGAGAATCGCTCGGAGCGAGGTGTGATAGACCGGCCAGCTGACGCCGGGAACGTGGAGGAGCGGGAAGCGTGACATCCACGCACAGAGCTCGAGATTTTTACGGAAACGCGCGTCTTCGATCGAGATAAAATACCGCGATCCTTTGGCGATCGCGCTCTCTTCGTCGAACGGCGTCCAGAGGTACGGGTCTTCCTCCCATCCGAAGCGGTCCATATAGTAGAAAATGTCGGGGCCGTAATGCGCGATCACGGGTAAGGCGTTGCGCGGCAAGGCGCGATCGAGTGCGACGGCATTGCGATAGGCGACTTTGCTGTAGCGATAATACGGGGCGATCGCTGCGAGACCGCCCACGAGCATCGCTGCTCCGAGCAGCGTGCCGCCGATCGCGAGCGCGACGGTGCCACGGCGTTCGTTTCCAAAGCGATCGCGCACCCATATCGCGCCCGCGCCGATGGCGAGCGCGCATGCCGGGAGGAGCAAGAAGAGATAGTAGTCGACGCGCTCGACGGCGATGACGGCATACGTATAGAGCGCCGCGCCGAGAAACCAGAGTGGGAGCAGCAGTCGCGAGCGCGTCCGCACGCGTGGGAGCGCGAAGAGCGAGGCGAGCGTGACGATGCTCCCGATCGTTCCCAGCATCGTCACGCGAAAGAGATTGAACCCGTATGCCGCGTGTTTGACCTGCCACGCAAAACCGTGGAGCGAGCCGAACGAGGCGAGTAGATGCGGGATGACGTGCTTCGAGAGGATCGCGCTCGCCCAGAGCCACTGGGCGTGCCCGCGCACCGCGTGGTCGTACATCTCCAGAATCGCGAGCGGGACGAATGCGAGGACGACGAGCGCGGTCGGACGGATCGGATGCTTTGCGCGGAGTCGTTCGACGAGCGGTCCGAGCGCGCCGAGGAGCCCCGCGAGAGCGACGGGTTTGGCAAGGAGCGCGAGCGTGGTGAGCCCCGCCGCACGCGCGAGCCGCCGCGGCTCGACGGCGAGATCCTCGAGCAGTAAGCGTGAGACGGCGTAGAGCGCCGCCGTGAGGAAAAAGACCATCGTTGCATCGGGAGTGAAGGTGCGCCCGTAGTAAATACTTCCGGGGAAGATCGCGTAAGCGAGCGCCGCAACCAGCCCGGCGAGCGCATCGTCGAAGAGCCAGCGCCCGAAGAGCCCGAGCACGGCGATGGTAGCGACGCTAAAACCCAGGGTCAGCAGCCGTCCGAAGATCGGATGGATGCCGAAAAAATGATAGAGCGAGGCGGCGAGATAGGGAACGATCTGCAGTTCCAATTCGACGTAATGCGGCGGTGGGCCGTCGTAGTTGGTCTGCGGATAGAGAATGTTTCCGTTGAGGCGATAAAAGTTGCGCGCGATGTTCGCCGTGTCGCCTTGCCGCCAATTCGGATGGTCGAGAATCGGGTTGTGAATGCCGTGCAACCGCAACGCCGCGCCGAAAATACAGACCGCGATGAGAAGAAAACGAAACGACTTCACCGCGTGTGCCGGAACGTCCAGTACTTATTGACGAAGAAATTCACGAAGATACCGGCGACGGTGCCGACCAGCCAGGTGCGGTGCCCGTAGTGGTTCCCGAAAAACGGCTTGGTCAGCGGCGCGACGCCGAGCCCGACGAGGAGTGCGAGCGCGGAGACGGTGAGGAACTGTACCCCTTCACGTACCGCGTTCGCTTCCGAGCGGAACGTCCAACGACGATTGAGGACGTAATTGGAGACGCCGCCGGCCATGAACGCGATGGAGTAGATGATCGCGTAGGGCAGCGCCTGGTCGTGATTGGGCACGGCGCGCTGCAGCAGCGTGAAGAGGATGAAATTGAGAATCGTCCCGGAGAGGCCGACGATCGCGAACTTCGTGAATTGTCGGACGCCGCGCCGGTTCGCGACGTTTTGAACGATACTATGCAACCCAATACCAATCGGCGAAGAGAACGGTGAAAAGCCCTAACAGCGGGAGCGAGAACGCGAGAATGAGGTTGTTGACCCACGGTCGGTCGCCCCATCGCGCGAGGATGGCGAAGAGCGGGAAGAGGACGAGCGCGAATCGCGGCATGCTCATGAGGCTCGAGGTGGACATCGGTATCAGCACCGAGAGCGCCATGTAGGCGATATAGGACGGGCGCAGACGCTTCCATCCGAAAATCAGCACGGCGACCATGAGCGCGGTGAAACTCAGTTCGAGCGCCTGATTCGCGACCGCCGCGCCGGAATGCGCGTGCGCGATCGCGAGGATGGAGTTCGTCACGCTCACCCAGGGTGGGGCGAGGTGTCGATTCCAATGCGCCTGAACGTGCGAGAAAAAGAGCGGATCGCCGGTGACGACCCAGAGGTACGCCATATAGAGCGCGAGGCCGGCGCCGATCAACGCCGCCGGGAGCAGCGAGCGGATATGTTCGGCGAGCCGATCGCGATAGGCCGCATACCACTCCAATACGAAGGGGACGAGCAACAAGATCCCCTCCACGCGCGTCATCGCGGCGAAAAAACCGATCGTGCCGGCCAAGAGCCAGCGGCGGCGGCGGAGGTAGAAGAACGCGGCGACCGTGAGCATGAAGAAGAGCGACTCGGTATAGACGGCTGAGAAGAATACCGCCGACGGAAAGATCGAAACGTAGAAGATCGCGCGCCGAGCGACGGTACGATCGAATTCCCGCTCGAGCAACTTGTAGAGAAAGAGCAGCGCGAAGAAAAAGCAGGCGTTGGAGATGAGCAACCCTGCGACCAGGTGATTGCCGACGAGCACGCCGAGCGCTCGAATCATCATCGGGTAGAGCGGGAAAAACGCCATCTCGGTCCCTTGATAGCCGCGGGTCGCGATGTCGAGATAGTGGACGGCGTCCCAGCGCCCCCAGACCGCGAGCAACAGCTGCGACGATTCGCTGACGTGCTGTCCGGGGCGCTGCCCGATGATCACGGCGGCGAGCTCGGCGATCACGATGATCGCGGCCCGCGTCGCGACGAAATCGAGCAGCACTTCACGGACGGTTTGGTTGAAACGCGCGGCGATGAGCACTTTGAGAATGGCGAAGAGGATCGCGCCGAGCACGAGCAAGCGCGACCCGGTCGCGAGATTCGGCGGCACGATATAGGTCGCCCAGAGCAAAAGAAAGGGCGCCCAGGTGATGGCGTCGTGCCGAAGCGACTTCGCAAACGTAACGCCGGCGCGAGCGCTGAAGTAGCGCGCGTATTCCAGCCAGAGGACGAGCGAGAACGCGGCGCCGAGAAGCGGTAATCCGAGGAAGGCCATCTCGCCGAGCGCCGACCCGAGGTGCGGCGCGCCCCAACTCTGCCAGAGAAAGAAGCCGAGGGTGCCCCCCGCGAGCGCCACGATGAGGAGGGCAGGAAGGCCTCCTTCGAAGGCGCGATGGGCGGGATGAGCGTTGGACGATGCGGCAACAGGTTGACGTACGGACACGCCGGGGGGAGTTAAAGGATTCACTCCGCTTCCCTTGTAGCCTGAGGCGGATGAACGATCTAACCATGCAGGCGCGTATGAAGCCCTCGCTTGATTTCGTCACCGTGACCGAGCGTGCCGCGCTCGCGGCCTCGCACTGGATGGGGCGCGGCGAACGCGATATCGCCGACGGCGCCGCCGTCGAGGCGATGCGCGCCGCGCTCGGCGAAATGGAGATCTCCGGCCGGATCGTTATCGGCGAGGGCGAACGCGATGAGGCGCCGATGCTCTTTATCGGGGAAGAGGTCGGCTGCGGCGGACCCGCGGTCGATATCGCCGTCGATCCGGTCGAAGGAACGAACCTGGTCGCGAACGGGCTGCCCAATTCCATCGCGGTGATGGCGATCGCGCCGCGCGGCGGGCTCTTGCACGCCCCGGATTCGTACATGGCAAAACTCGCGGTCGGCCCGAAGGCGGCGCCGCACGTGCATATCGACGCGACGGTCAAGGAGAATCTCGCTGCCGTCGCTCGCGCACTCGAAAAACCGGTCGGCGATATCTGCGTGGTGATTCTCGACCGCCCGCGCCACGGCGACCTCATCGAACAGGTGCGCTCGGCGGGCGCGCGGATCAAGCTGATCTCCGACGGAGATGTCGACGCTTGCATTGCAACCGCAATCGAGACGACCGGTGTCCATGTAGCGATGGGAACGGGTGGAGCGCCGGAGGGCGTCCTCGCCGCGGCGGCGATCAAATGTCTCGGCGGCAACTTCATGGGGCGCTTGAAGCCGCGCAACCCGCAAGAGGCTGCGCGCGCGCAAGCGATGGGATTCGGCGATCTCGACCGCGTGCTCGAGATCGATGACCTCGTGAAGAGCGACGACGTGTTGTTCTGCGCGACGGGAATTACCGACGGCGATCTCGTTCATGGCGTTCGCTTTTACGAGAACCGCGCGCGAACGCGGTCGATTCTCGTTCAGGCGGGCGGCACGGTACGCTTCGTTTCGACCACGCACCATCTCGGCAGTAGGAGATGAGCTCCCGAAGCCATTACGATCTCGTCGTCATCGGCGCGGGAAGCGGCGGCTATGCCGCCGCGCGCACCGCGCGCGACCTCGGTGCGAGCGTCGGAATCGTCGACCGCGGACCGCTCGGCGGCCTCTGCATCCTTCGCGGCTGCATGCCCAGCAAAGCGTTGCTCGCGAGCAGCGATCGCGTTCAGGCGATCCGCAGCGCGGTCGCACTGGGTATCACCACCGGAGAGCCTCGGATCGATATGCCCTACATCGCCGCGCGCAAACGCGCGCTGGTCGGTGAGTTCGCCGCCGATCGGATCGACGGGATCGAACGCTTTCCGCTCCATCGCGGTCAGGCGCGTTTCCTCAACGATCGCGAACTCGCGGTCGGCGATGAAATTCTCGAGGCCGACGCCTTCGTAATCGCCACCGGAAGCAACATCGCACCGCCGGCACTTCCGGGGCTCGTCGAGACCGGTTTTCTCGATAGCGATGCCGTGCTGGAGATCGAGCGCATTCCCGAATCGGCGATCGTTCTCGGCGGTGGATACGTCGGCTGCGAACTCGGACAATTTCTCTCGCGCATGGGAGCGCACACGCAGATCGTCATCCGCGGCGAGCACCTGCTCTCCGGCGCGGATACCGATATCGGCGAGACGTTGACCGAGACGTTTCGGAACGAAGGCATCGCGGTTCACGTTCGTTCGCGCATGCAATCGGTCCGCAAAGAGCGCGGCCGGAAGATCCTCCGGTTGGAACGCGACGGAATCGGGCTCGACGTCGACGCGGAGGAGATTTTTTATTGTCTGGGCCGCGTGCCGAACATCGCGGGGCTCGATCTCGAACGCGCCGGCGTCGCCGCGCATTCCGTCACCGGTATCGAGATCGACGGAAGCATGCGCACCACCAACCCGCGGATCTTCGCCGTCGGCGACGTGACCGGCGAATTTCTGCTGGTGCACATCGCGATCTATCAAGGCGAGATCGCCGCGCGTAACGCCCTCTTGGGGGGCGAGGAGCGTGCCGATTATCGCCTGCAACGCTCGCACACCATCTTCACCGAGCCGCAGATCGCCGTTGCGGGAGCCTCGGAGAAAGAGTTGCAGCGTGCCGGTACGCCCTACGTCTCCGGAACCTACGCATTCGCCGAGCACGGCAAGGCCATGTGCCTTGGAAAGACCGACGGCTTCGTGAAAATGCTCGCCGACCCGAACGACGGGCGCATTCTCGGTGCGGCCTGCATCGGTCCGGAAGCCTCCGAGTTGATCCACGAAGTCATCGTCGCGATGCACTTCAACGCGACGGCAGAACAGTTTGCGAAGATTCCGCACCTGCATCCGACGCTCGCCGAGATCTGGACCTACCCCGCCGAAGAGTGCGCTGAAAAAGTCGGTGCGAGTGCGGTCGGTGCAGGGCAATAGCGAGGCGGGCCCCGCGCGCGTCGCTCTCGTTCAGAGTAAGCCGCGCAAAGGTGCCTACGCGGAGAATCTCGCCTCGCTGCGGGCGGTCTTCGCCCAGTTAGCCGCGCTCGAACCCGTCCCCGAACTCGTCGTGCTGCCGGAAGCGGCGTTGACGGGATACTTTCTCGAAGGGGCGGTCTACGAATCGGCGCGCAGCGCGGAGCTCTTCGGGCACGAGATTTCCTCGCTCTGGCGCGATGTCGCCGGCGCCCGCCCCGTCGAAATCGCCGCGGGTTTCTACGAAGTCGAGAACGGATCGTATTATAACAGCGCGATTTGGCTCGCTCTCGACGAGCGCGAGACGCGGATCATCAACGTTCATCGCAAACTCTTTCTTCCGACCTACGGTGTCTTCGACGAAGAGCGTTTTCTTTCTCGGGGAAACCGCGTACGCGTCTTCGATTCCCCACTGCTCGGGCCGACCGCGCTCCTCATCTGCGAAGATGCCTGGCACTCGATCGTTCCGACGATCGCCGCGTTGAAGGGCGCGCGCACGATCGTCGTGCCGAGCGCCGCTCCGGGGCGCGGCATCGAGGGCGATGGCGAACTGGTTTCGATTTCGCGATGGCGCGAACTTTTGCGAGGAATCGCGATGGAGCACGGCTGCTTCGTGCTCTACGCCGGGCTCACGGGTTTCGAGGGCGGAAAGGGGATGACGGGTTCCTCGCGGGCGATCGCTCCGGACGGCGAGATTCTGGTGGAAGCCGACGCGCGCGAGGCGTGCGTCGTCCGCGCCGAGTTCTTTCTCGACGACGTAGAAATCGCACGCGCGAATCTGCCGCTGCTCGGCGATCTCCGCGCCGTACTCCCCGATCTGCTCGCCGACGACGAGTTACCCTGGTTGCGAGGGCGCACCGATGCTGCCGGTCGTTGATCCGCCCAAACGCGACCCGTACGCCGCGCCGAAGATCGACCCCGCCGTCGCCGCGCGCTGGCTCGTCGGCTTTCTTCGCGACGAATGTCTCGGACGGCGCGGCGTGGAGAATGCGGTCGTCGGCCTCTCCGGCGGAGTCGATTCGGCGGTCACCGCCTATCTCTGCGTGCACGCACTCGGGCCGCGCAACGTTCATCTCGTGCGCATGCCGTACCGTACCTCGAGCCCCGCGAGCCTGAACGACGCACAACTCGTGATCGACGCACTCGGAGCGGTCGGCCATACCGTCGACATTACGGCGGCGGTCGACGGCTATCTCCAGTACGAACCCGAGGCCGACGCGCGCCGACGCGGGAACGTGATGGCGCGCACGCGCATGCTCGTGCTCTTCGACCAATCGGCGAAACGCGCGGCGCTTCCGATTGGGACCGGAAATAAGACCGAACGGCTCTTCGGCTACTTTACCTGGCATGCCGACGATACGCCGCCGATCAATCCGCTCGGCGATCTTTTTAAGACGCAGGTCTGGGAACTCGCGCGCTATCTCGGCGTGCCGCCCGCGATCGTCGACAAGGCGCCGAGTGCGGATCTGGAAGCGAACCAGACCGATGAAGGGGATCTCGGCATTCGCTACGCGCGCGCCGATGCGATTCTTTCGTCGATGTTGTTGGGGTATCGCGACGAACAACTGCACGCGCGCGGATTCGATGCCGCCGAAGTGGCGTTGGTGCGCCGTCGCGTCGAGAGCACGCACTGGAAGCGGCATCTTCCGACGACCGCGATGTTGACCAATACGGCAATCAACGAATTCTATCTCCGGCCGGTCGATTACTGATGGAACCGGTCACGCCGTTCTACCCCGTCAGCCTGAACCTCCGCGGGCGGCGCTGCGTCGTTATCGGCGCGGCCGACGATCGTGAAGCGGTCGAAAAGGCCGCCGCGCTCGAGGAGAGCGGCGCCGATCTCCTCCGGCTCACCGACCCGTCGGCGGTCACGGAGGCGGACGTACGCGACGCGTTTTTCGTGATCTCTACCCCGCAGGACGAGCGGCTCTCCGCGCGATTGCGCGAGTACGCCGACCGCCATCGGTTTCTGCTCTGTTGCATCGATCAGCCGCGCTACGGGTTCGTCGCCATGGCGGCGATCGCGAAAGCCGGGCCGGTTCGCATCTCCGTCTCGACGACGGGACTCGCACCGCGCGTCGGCAAGAATCTCAAGGAGGCGCTCCAACGCGCGATGGACGGGCGATTCGAACGCTTCATCGAGTGCCTCGCGACGCAGAAGGAGCGCATCAAGCGTCGCTACCGCTCCGAAGAACAGGGTGGCTTGCGCCGCAAAGAGATGATTCGCGTCGCCGATGGCTTCGATGCCGACGTGCGCTTCATCTATCCCGAGTGGTTTGAAGAAGAACTCGCGCTCTCGTTCGCTCCGCAGGTGCTCGAGGATGAGTAGCGTCGAACTCGTCGCCGTCGGCACGGAGTTGCTGCTCGGCCAGCTCGTGGACACGAATAGCGCCTACGTCGCCGCCGCACTCGCCGAGAACGGCATCGATTGTTACGCGAGCCATGCCGTCGGCGATAATCGCGAGCGCATTGCGGCGCTCTTTCGTGAGATTCTCGAACGTGCCGACGGCGCGATCTCGACCGGCGGGCTCGGCCCGACCGTCGACGATCTTACGAAAGAAGCCGTCGCCGACGCACTCGGTCTCGGGCTCGAGCTCGACCGCGAAGCGCTCGCCGAGATCGAAGGCTTCTTCGCCTCGATCGGTCGGACGATGCGCGAAAACAACCGGAAACAGGCCTACCTGCCCGCCGGCAGCGTTCCGCTCCCGAATCCGCACGGCACCGCACCCGGTTTCGTCGCGCTTCGCGCCGACGGAAAATTCGTAGCGTGCATGCCGGGGGTGCCGCGCGAGATGAAACCGATGCTTGCGGAACGCTTATTGCCGTGGTTGCGCTCGCGCTTCGACGTGCGCGACGGCATCGTCACGCGGGTGCTGCATACGGTCAACATCGGCGAATCGGAGATCGACCATCGCATCGCCGATCTCTTCGCTTCATCGGAGAACCCGAAGATCGCGGTCCTCGCACACGATTATCGCTGCGACGTGAAAATTATGGCGAAAGCCGATTCGGCGGAGCGCGCGCGCGAGGCGATCGCGCCGTTGGAGGCGGAATTGAGCGCGCGCCTGCGCGGGCACGTTTTCGGAACCGACGCGATGACGCTCGAAGGTGCGGTCCTCGCGCTCCTGGAGGAGCGAAGCGAGCGCCTCGCGGTCGCCGAGTCCTGTACGGGCGGACGGATTTCGGCGGCGATCACCGCGGTGCCGGGGGCGTCGCGTCACTTTCTCGGCGGCATCGTCGCCTACGACAATGCGGTGAAACAGGCGCAGCTTGGGGTGCCTGAGGAGACGCTCGAGCGTTTTGGCGCGGTGAGCGAGGAGAGCGCCCTGGCGATGGCGCGGGGCGTTCGCGCCGCGTTGCACGCGCAGATCGGGTTGGCGACGACCGGGATCGCCGGGCCGGAGGGCGGCAGCCCGGAGAAGCCCGTCGGCACGCTCTGCGTGGCGATCGCCGATGCGCGTGGCGAGCGCGCCTGGACGCTGCAGCTGCGCGGCGACCGCGCGGCGATCCAAGCCCGAGCGACGACCGCGGCGCTCGGCCTGCTGTGGCGCGAGATAAAGATTTCCTGAGATTCGCCACCCGGCCCGAGTGAAACGAATCGCCGAAGGGTAACGTCTAGAGGTTATGATGACGGCACGCACCTCGCTCGCGGCGCTCCTCTCCGCCTCACTCCTCGCAGCCTGCGGCGGTGGAGGCGGCATCGGAAATATCATCGGTGGGTTATCGCCGACGCCCTCCCCGACGAACCCGCCGACAAGCACGAGCGTCGGGTATAGTTGTCCGAGCAGCGTCAACGGTACGAGCACGGGGCGCATGGCGGCCTCGCTCGCATCGTTCGGCAGCGACGCGGTGCGCCGCGCTCCCACCAAGCCCGGCTCGTCGGCGAACGTGCAGCCGAGTACGATTCCGGGATTGCTCGAAGTCGTGCGCGGCACCGTCGCGTCAACGGCGCGCGGAACGTTATCGAGCGAGATCGCGCATGCGGGCGGGAACGTCACGCAGCGCTTTACCTTTGCGAATATCGGCAAGAGTATCGATGTCGTCGCGGTGGATCCGGCGAAGAGCGCGGCGATCGCCGCGCAGATGCGCATGCTTCCCGGCGTCACCGAGGTCGTGCCGATGGGCGTTCGCTACACGCAGAGCGTGCTCGCACCGGTCACCACGAACGACCCCTACTTTCACGGGTTCCCCGGTTCGACATCGCCGTATTACGAAGCGGGAAATCCCGCCCCGAGCCCGTCGCCGGGCACGAGCCTTCCGGGACAATGGGACATGCACGCGATATCGCTCGGCCACGCGTGGGCCTATTCGAGCGTGACCGACGCACCGCCGGGATATCAAAACGCCTCGGCGATGGGTTCGTCATCGGTTCGCGTTGCGGTCGTCGATACCGGCGCCGACGTTACCCATCCGGAGTTACAATCGAAGGTCGTCTACACGCATTGTTTCATCACCGATATTAATTCCGGCGTGCAATCGAGTTCGAATTACGTCACCGATCTCGACGGGCACGGAACCGACGTCGCCGGGATCGCGGCCTCCGCAGTCAACAACAACCTCGGATTCGTCGGTGTCGGCGGCAACGTCTCGCTCATCGTCGAGCGCGTCTTTCCGTCGCCGCCCTCGAATTGCGTCTCGCAGCTGAGCAGCAATCCGCAGGCCTGCAGCACGAGCGCATCGACTGCCGATATCGCCGCGGGGATCGACGATGCCGTCGCACACGGTGCGAACGTCGTGAACTTGAGTATCGGTGCGAGCTGTGCCGGCGGTGACGATCCGCTCGAAGCGAACGCCGTCGCGAGCGCGATCGCTTCCGGCGTCGTCGTCGTCGCCGCTTCGGGAAACTCGGGAGGTGCGTCGCTCGATGCGCCGGCCTGCGATACGGGCGTCATAGCGGTCGGAGCGAGCGCGCTCTCCGACGGCTACCCCAACGGTACCGACAGCAGCGGCGCACCGGGCACGCCGAGCGCTCCGGTCGAGTACGTCGCTTCGTATTCGAACTACCAGGCCGGAAGCACGACGTGGGGGCTCGTTGCTCCCGGCGGCGACCCGGCGAATGTCGGCCCCGGTGTCGACGATCTGCATTGGATCGAGAACATCTATTCGAGCACGGCGATGGGCGGCGCGACCTGTACCCCCGATTTCGAGGCGCCATCGGGCTCCCAAGGCGATTGCCGGATCCTCATCGCCGGAACCTCGCAGGCGACGCCGCACGTCTCGGGCGCTGCAGCGCTGCTGCTCTCGGTCCATCCGAATCTCACCCCGACGCAGGTGCGGAACTATCTTTGCAGCGATGCCTACGTTCTGCCGGGGGTGAGCGCGTCGGCACAGGGCTGCGGACGGCTCGATATCTATCGCGCGATGGCCGACGTGCTCGGCGACCCGAATCTCCCACCCGCGCAATAGAGGCGCAAAGAGCGGCAGCGCTCGAACGCGAATAGGGCGGCGATGAGACGAACCAGCGCGCGCACCTTCTCGGCACTCTTCGCTTCTTTCGCCGCGAGCGCGATGTTGGTCGCCTGCGGTGGCGGCGGTAGTTCGAACCCCGTACCGACGCCGATGCCGACGCCGACGCCGATTCCGACGCCGACAACGGTGCCGACGCCGGGGCTCTGCACGGCCGGGGTCGGCATCGTTCCGACCGGCTCCGCGACTCCGACGCCGGGGCCGACGCCGGTCCCCGACACGCGCCCGTCGCCGACGCCCGCAGCGCTCTCATTCGTCTCGGTACC
Source organism: bacterium (assembly GCA_021794205.1). Taxonomy (GTDB): domain Bacteria; phylum Vulcanimicrobiota; class Vulcanimicrobiia; order Vulcanimicrobiales; family Vulcanimicrobiaceae; genus JABEUX01. The sequence goes on along the minus strand of JAJYRH010000004.1, from coordinate 30,506 downwards.
GACGGGAATTTTGGTCACCGTCAACGGCGCTTCGATCGGCGTCACGCCGACGGCGACGACGCCGCCCTACGGCGGCAGCGCGAATCCGTTCCCGAATAGTCAGACGCTGACGACGGTTTCGTTCGCCGGAGGCGGCGCGAACGGTTCCTACGCACTCTGCGTGCAGAGCAATGCGAATCCGGCTACGATTCTCTACAACCAAAACGCCGATACGGCGGGAAGCATCGCTTCGGTCGCCTCGGCCTCGCGCGGCCCGGCCTCGATTCCGTTCGTGCGCATGCCGGTCCGCCGTACGCCCGCGCTTGCACCGGCGACGCCGATCGCTCGACAGGCGACGCTTCTGGAAGTGCGGTACGCAGCCGCGTCGGTCGCCGCCGGGCGCGTGCACCCGTTCGCCCTCGCCGCGCGGAGCGGCGCGCTGCTGGCGCGCACGATCACCCCGAGCGATGCGCCGGTTCGCAGCGATATCGTGCGCGTCCCGGCCGGAAGCGCAGCGGTGGTTGCGGCGCGGCTCCGTGCGAGCGCGGGCGTTCTCAGCGTGCAATCGGTGCAGCAACGCTACCCGCTTAATGCAGCGCTGACGCCGACTCCGAACGACAGGCTCTTCGATCCGCTCGATCAATGGGATATGTATCAGATCGGCATGATGCATGCGTGGAACTACGGCAGCACCTCGCCCGTGCCGGTCGGGTTCGGATTGCCCGCGACGAAGATCGCGGTGCTCGATACCGGTATCGATACCTCACCGAGCAACGCGTGGGCGCAGGCCGATCTCATCTCGCACGTCGGGATCATGGAAGAAGATGTCACGCCGGTCGGCGGCAGCAGCACGGTCACCACGCCCTGCCCGACGCCCTATATCGGCGTCTCGTGTCCCGCCGTACAAGATGACGACGGCCACGGAACCAATGTCGCCGGGATCGCGACCGCCGCCGATAATAACGGCGTCGGTTTCGCCGGTGTCGCCGGCGGCGTCACGCTCGACTTTTATAAAATTTTCTCCGGCTCCGGAGCGAACGCGACCGCTTCGACCTCCGACGAGGCAACGGCGATCTATCGTGCCGTCGCAAACGGTGACCGCGTCATCAACCTCAGCCTCGGTTCGTCACCGAATAGCGGCCCCGATTTCACGGAAGAAGATGCCGTGGAATATGCGTTAGCGCACAACGTCCTGGTCGTGGCGGCCGCCGGAAACGAACGCAACCAGGGCGTTCAAGGGCTCGATTATCCCGCCGCCTATCCCGGGGTGATGGCGGTCGGCGCGACCGCACTCAACGACAACAATGCCTGTGCGGGAGCGAGCTGGCCGAACGTGAGCGCCGCCTGCAGTGCCGCGTTGCCGACCGCCGACACACCCGCACCGGGTGAATTTGTCGCCTCCTACTCCAACAGCGGCCCCGGTCTCGGCGTCGTCGCACCGGGTGGCGACCCAAGCGGAAGCAGCGATAGCGACGATCTGCATTGGATCTCCAACCTCTACTCGACGACCGGAAGCCCGCCGTGTTCGACCCCTGCGACCTGCTATACGTTGATCGCCGGCACGTCGATGGCGACGCCGCACGTCACCGGCGCGGCCGCGCTCTTGCTCTCCGCCGATCCAAGCCTGACGGTGCCGCAACTCGAGGGGCTCATCGACGGCACCGCCGATAATCTCAACGATCCCAACCAGGGGCATGGACGGCTCGACGTCTACCGCGCGATGGCGCAGCTTGAAAACGACACGACGATCGCTCCGACGATTCCGGCGAAGGCGCAGTTCGTCGCGTTTGCGTACAGCAACAGCGGAGCGGTGAACGCCGCCCCGACGATCGTCGACGCGAACTTTACCGCCGGCGTCCCCGTAGCGGCGAACGGTGCCTTCCGTATCGCCGATATTCCGGCGAGCGCACCGAGCTATCGCATCGCGGTCTGGTTCGATGCAAATGGCGATGGGAAAGTCGACGCCGGAGATTATTTCGCCGCCTCGGGGCCTTGCAGCCCGAGTGCGACGTGCGCGAGTGCGAGCGGGTTGGTCCCGACGCTGATTCCGGCGTCGCCTTTCCCGCTGCCGTAGGGGTTTGGAGCGCGCTACGCTCCGAATCCCACGGCGGCGAGGACGCGTTGCGTGGCGAGGCCGTCGGCGAAGCTCGGGAGCGCCTGCCCGATCGCCGGGGCAGCCTGGCTACCGTCGATTTTGGCGGCCCATGCGTCGTAGAGCTCCATCATCGGGGGCACGTTGCCGTTGATCGCGGCGAAGCGCGCATACCGTGATGGCGCGCATTCGAGTTCGTTGGTCTCGTCGTCGTCGACGCTGAACAGGCGCTGATCGGCGAACGCCTTTCCGCTGCTCACCGCCGTACGGTTCTCGCCGTGAACGGCAAACGTGAACGAATTGACGGCGGCGGTGCCGTCGACGCTCAAGCGCGCGACGATGCCGTTAGCATAGCGGAGGAGAGCGAACGCACCGTCGTCGACCTCGCTCGTAAAGACTCCATCGGCGTCGTAGCGCTGCGGGTTCGCCGTCCGCATGCTCCCGACAACGGAGTCGGGCTGCATGCCGAGGAGCGCGTTCGATGCATCGATGGCATGGGAGAGCATCGCGCCGGCGATGCCGCCTCCACGCGCACGCTGAAACCACCATCCGCGCGGACGCATCTCTTTGGCGCGCAGGAAACCCATGAGGTGCGTGTACTCAATCTCGCGGATCGGATCGAGGTGCGCGTTGGCAACGAGTTCGGCGAGCGCGATTCGTTCGGGGCGAAAGCGAAACTCATGCGCGAGCGCGCAGACCGTTCCCGCCGCGTGCTCGGCGGCAAGCATCGCTTCGGCGTCGGCGACGCTGAGCGCGAAAGGTTTCTCGCAGAGCACGTGCTTTCCGGCGCGGAGCGCCGCGAGCACGTCGTCGTGATGCGCGAAGGGCGGCGAAGCGACGACCACGGCATCGAGCGCGCACCCGGCGAGCATCTCCGCGCAGGATGTAAAGCTCTGCGCAATCCCTTGCTCCGCGCCGATTCGCGCCGCATTGCGCGGCGAGGCGAGAGCGACCGCGTCGAAACGCGCGTGCGCGCGTAAGGCCGGAAGGTGCGTGCTCGCACCAAAGCCGGTGCCGACGATACCGACGCGGAGCGGTGCGCTCATCGTAGGCCCAACGCGCGATCGAGCAGATCGATCGCGCGAAAGAGTTGGCGTTCGCTCATCACGAGCGGCGGTGTTATCGAGATCACATTTCCCTCCGGTCCGGCTTGCAATAAAAGTACTCCGAGCGAGAGTCCGCGGACGACCGCGGCATGCGCGCTCGCCGCGCTATCGAGTTCGATGCCCCACATCATGCCGCGCCCGCGAATATCGATCACGTTTTTATGGCGGTGCAGGCTTCCCAGCCGCGAGACCATCGTGACGCCGAGCTGCTTCGCGCGCGCGACCAGATCGTGCCGTTCGATCTCGCCGATCGTCGCCAATGCGGCGGCGCAGGCGAGGGGGTTTCCTAAAAATGTCGATGTGTGGAGCGCTTCGCCCTCGGAGAGCGGCCACGCGTTCATCGCCGCCTCGGTTCCGACGACTGCGGCGATCGGCAAGCCGCCGCCCATCGCTTTGCCGATGCAGAGCAGATCGGGAACCACCGCTTCGCGTTCGCAGGCGAACATCGTTCCGGTCCGCCCGAAGCCGGTCCAGATCTCATCGATGACGAGCAACATCCCGAGTTCGTCGCAGATCTCGCGGAGGCCGCGCAGAAATCCCGTCGGCGGAAGTATCACGCCACCGCGTCCCTGAATCGGCTCGACGACGAGCGCGCCGATCTCGCCGCGCGAGCGTAGTGAGTTGCGAATGCTCTCCAGCGCCGCCGAGGGATCGTCGTCGGCGGCATTTCGGGCGCGCGGGTACTCGAGAAAAAGTGCGTTCGCGGCGATCGCCCCGGCGAAGGGCGCGCGGAAGCGTTCGATCCCGGTGACCTCTAGCGCCCCGAGGCTCAGCCCGTGGTACCCGTTGCGAAAGCTCGCGTGGGCGGGCTTTCCGGTGGCGAGGATCGCCGTTTTGAGCGCGACTTCGATCGCTTCGGAGCCGGAGGTCGCCAAATAGGTGCGCGTTAGGGCCTTGGGAACGATCGACGAAATGCGCTCGAGGAGTTCGATTCGCACCTCGCTCGGATGAACGTCGCCCATGCCGTGGGCTAGCCGCACCACTTGGTCGGCGACCGCCGATGCAACGTAGGGATTGCTATGCCCGATTGCAGCGACGCCGAACGCCGAAGTGAGATCGAGATATTCGTTACCGTCGACATCGGTCACGACCGACCCGAGCGCCGATTCCCAAACGATGGGGAACTGCTCTTCAATCGCGGTCACGTTGCGCGACTCGTGGAGGCGCAGCCGCGCGAGCAATTCGGTGCTGCGTTTCCCGGGGACGGGGCCACGCACGTTTTCGAGGGGCTCGTTCACTTCGTCTCTCCGTCGTGGTCGAGAAAGCGAACGTATTCGGCGATCCGAAGGCGCCCGCCATGATGTGCTTGGAGCGGCGGCCGCTGCATCTCGCCGAGCGCGGCGATACGGGCGGCGCCGATTCGCATTGCTCGTTCCGTATCGATCTGGCCGGTTCCGGTTATGCCGAGCGTTTCAATCGGCAGTGCGAACCGTTCGACGTACCCGACGACCTCCTCGAAGGAGGCCACCGGGACGAGTGCGACGGTTCGCGGTAGGAAGGGCGGAGGTTCGCGGTCGGGCGGATCGAGGAGCAATAGGTAGCTCAGCGCGTCGTCGCACCACGCCCCCCCGCGACCGGCGGCGGCGCGAAAGGCGGCGAGATTGCGCGCTTGGAGCATCGCCGCCCGGCTCTCCGCCGAACGCTGCCCGACCGGGAATTCGGTCGCGGCGCTCTCCATCGCCCGCGCGAAGCGCTCGGCGACCTCGCGCGGCGTTCGCGTGACGTTGCGTTCGATAAAGAGCGCGTGCAAGCTCATGCACCCCTCGCCTTCGTAGAGGCTCGCATCGCGTGCCGCACCCGCGAGCGCCGCGTCCATCCCCCGATCGTCGCGCTGTATGGCTTCGTCGAGAAAGCCGATACTCGTGCGCGAACCGAAGCCGATGGTGCGCGCGCGCCCGGCATGATCGGCGGTGACGCGAGCGATCGTCTCGTCGTTTCCGAATACGACGATCGTATCGACGTCGTGCAAGCGCGCTCCATCGTGCGCTCCATCCCAGGCCGCGACCTCGATTGCCCCCGCGAAGCCTTCGAGTTCCTCGGCGAGCGTCCGCGCGAATGCCGCGACGAGCGCATCTTCGCGATCCTTCACCAGCACGTCGTTCTTCGCTGCGAGCGCGAAGCACATCGCCGGAATCGCGACGCCGATCGTCGTACGGCTCGAAAGAATCGCCACGCGACCGAGCGGGAAGATCCGCGCCGTCGGCCCGTCGAGTCCCTCGAGATCGCCGAGTTCGCGACGGATCGTTTCGAAGAGCGCATCGCGGTGAATCGCGCCGAAGAGCGCATCGAGGGCGTACTCGACGACGGGAATGGTGTATCCCATTCGTTCGACGATGCCGCTCGTCGCTCGGACGCGCGGAGGAAAATCCGCGTCGCACCATCGGGCGGCGGCGTCGCCGATCGCCGACACGATCGATCGGAGCGGCACCGCGGAGAGTGCGGTCACGATCGACGGAGGTCCTCGGCGTCGAGCGAGCAGCCGCGCAATTGCGCTCCGCTCTCGCGCCCGAGAAGCACCAGGCCCTCGTCGACAATCGCACCGAGATCTTCGGTGAGAAGCGCGAGGCACGAACTCCGGTTGGCGAGATCGATGTGCGCGAGCGCTCCGACACTCCCCGGCGGAACGTCGCGTTCGCGTTCGTCGAGCACCCGCGTGCGTAGCCACGGCGGCGCGGATTTGACGCGGTACGCCGTGCCGGCGACGCTTCGTTCGGGTCCCGGCAGGTCGTAATACTGCGAGCAGAGCTCGCTCATCCCGTACTCGGCAACGATGTGTTCGGAGGGTACGCCGAGCGCGCGTTCGACGCGCGTGTAGAGTTCTTCGCGCGCGATGACGCGCGTACGCCCTTTAAAACCGCCGGTCTCCATAATCCGCGATCCCGTAGGTAGGCGCATCGTCGTGCCGCGCGCTTCGAGCGTCTCGACGAGATGGAAGAGCGAAAACGCCGTCGCCGCGAGGCAGAGCGGCTGCCCGCGATCGCAGGCGTCGCCGGCATCGGCCACAAACGCGTCCACCAGCAAACGATCTTCGTCGAGATACCAACCGGTCTCGCCGTCGCCGAAGGCGACGGCGACGCGGCCCATCATGTAGCCGAGCGAGGAGTGCGGGCGTTGCGCGGGATTGGGAACGAGCAACGCATAGCGCAGGCGGGTGCCATCCCGGAGCATCGCTCGTTCGAAACCCGCGAGGAGCGAGGCATCGTAGAGCCGGCGATCTTCGATGTAGTGTCGGCTCGGTTCGCCGAGCGTCGTACCACTGCTCTCGAAGACGAGGTCGGCGCGCTCGATCGGAAATGCGGCGATCGCCGCTTCTTTGTACGCGCGTGCCGGAAGCGGAGGGATCGCGCTCCAGGTCGTCGGCAACGCGGTCGGAGAGTAGCCGTATCCCGCGCAATACGCGGCGTACGCGGGATTATAGCGAAGTTGGTGCGCGAAGATCGCGAGCGCGAGATCGTCGAACTCGGCATCGCTCGGGCTCCGTCCGTGCCGATGCCAGGCATCGATCGTTCCGAGGATGCGTTCGTCGAGTTCGGCGGCGTCGCGCTCGCGACTCATCGCGTTCCCGCGCGACGCGAGGAGATGATGCCGCTATTGAGCCCCGCCGTCGCGAGCCCCCCGGTAAAGCGCGCGATTTCGACCTTGATGCAACGGTCGACGACGACGTCGAGCCCCGCTGCATCGGCGCGCGCGATCGCCGCTTCGTTCACGACGCCGTATTGAAACCATATCGCCTTCGCTCCGATGGCGATGCTTTCGTCGACGACCGGGAGGACGGAGGCGGGATTGCGAAAGACGTCGACGATATCGGGCGCGCCGTGTGCGCGCGCGTAGTCGGCGAGCGACGCAAAGGCGCGAATGCCGTCGATCTCGTCGAGCTTTGGATTGATCGGCGTAACGATGAACGCGCTCTCGGTGCGTAGGTAGGAGAAGACGGTGTAACTCGGGCGCAAAGGATCGCCCGAGGCGCCGACCATCGCGATGGTCGTGCTGCGAGCGAGCAGCGCACGGCGCTCTGTGACTTCGGTGAGAATCATGCGCTCACCCGACGATCGGCGTGGGCCTTTTCGAGTGCCTGGTCGATATCCCAAAGCAAATCGTCGCAATCCTCGAGACCGACGGAGAGGCGAACGGTCTCGGGAGCGACGCCTGCAGCGCGCATTTCGTCGTCACTCAATTGCGAGTGCGTCGTCGATGCCGGGTGGATGACGAGCGATTTCGCATCGCCGACGTTGGCGAGATGGCTCCAGAGTTCGAGCGCATCGATGAATCTGCGCCCCGCCTCGCGTCCCCCGCGAATGCCGAAGGTAAAGACCGATCCGGCGCCGCGCGGAAGATAGCGAGTCGCGAGTGCGAAGTCGGGGTGCGAGGGCAGCCCGGGATAGCTTACCCATTCGATATCGGGATGCGCTTCGAGGTGGCGCGCGACGATCGCGGCGTTGGCAATGTGTCGCTCCATCCGAATGGGAAGCGTCTCGAGTCCCTGTAAGAGCAGCCACGCGTCGTGGGCTCCGAGTTGCGAGCCGACGTCGCGCAGGATCTCCGCGCGCAGCCGCATGAGGAATGCGTACTCGCCGAAGGTTTCGGTAAAGACTTTTCCGTGGTACCCGCGGCTTGCCTCGGAGAGCAAGGGAAAGCGACCGCTGCCGTAATCGAAGCGGCCGGCATCGACGACGATGCCGCCGACGGTGGTGCCATGTCCGCAGATAAATTTCGTGGCCGACGCGACGACGATATCGGCGCCGAATTCAATCGGACGGCAGCAGTAGGGCGAGGCGAAGGTATTATCGACGACGAGCGGGATGCCGTTCTCGTGGGCGAAGCGCGCGAGCGTCTCGAGATCGGCGATCGCTCCCGCCGGGTTGCCGATCGTTTCGACAAAGAGCAGTTTCGTTTCGGGGCGCACGGCGGCGCGCATCGCCGCGAGATCGCCGATGGGGACGAAGGTAACGCCGATGCCCATGCGGTCGAGGGTGATGGAGAACTGCGTCACCGTGCCGCCGTAGACGTTCTGCGAGCAGAGAATGTGGTCGCCGTTGCGCGCGAGAGCGAGCACGACGGCGAGTTGCGCCGCGAGCCCGCTCGAAAACGCGACCGCGCCGAGCCCGCCTTCCAGGCTCGCCATGCGCTCTTCGAACGAAGCAACGGTTGGGTTGCTGATTCTGCTGTAGATATGGCCGTAGCCGCGCAGCGCGAAGAGTTCGGCGGCCGCTTCGGTGGAGCCGAAGACGAACGCCGAGCTCTGATAGATCGGGGCCGCGCGCGCGCCGGTGACGGGGTCGGGCGGCGTTCCGGCGTGGATTGCGCGCGTTGCAAAACCGAAGCTGCGGTCGTTCATGATGGAGGTGTGCGCGCCCCGGCGAGGCTTTGCCTGCCGCACTGCGGGAGTCGCCTGGGAGGAGGCGAAAACATCCGCAGAGCCGTTAGTGCTCGCCCCCCAACTCCGACGAGGTAGCACAACATCGTGGGAATGACCCTCACCGAAAAGATTCTCGCGCGCCATGCCGGGCTCGACCGCGTCGAACCCGGACAGATCATCAACGCGAAGGTCGATCTCGTTCTGGCAAACGAACTCTCCGCGGCCGTCGCGATCGCCGTCATGCGCTCCATGAAGGGTGCGACGCGCGTCTTCGACCCGTCGAAGATCGCTCTCGTCGAAGACCATTTCGTTCCGGCGAAAGACGCGCAGTCGGCGAAGCTCGCACGGTTGATGAAAGAGTTTGCGGCGGAGCAAAAGATCGAACATTTCTTCGACGTCGGGCGCGGCGGCATCGAGCACGTCGTGCTCCCGGAGGAGGGGCTCGTCGCTCCGGGCGAACTGATCGTCGGCGGCGATTCTCACACCTGCACCTACGGCGCGCTCGGCGCATTCGCAACCGGTATGGGCTCGACCGATATCGCTGCGGCGTTCGTTCTCGGCGAAGTGTGGCTGCGCGTTCCACCGACGATAAAAGTCGTCTACGAAGGTGCGATGCAGGACGGCGTCTACGCCAAAGACCTCATGCTGGCAACCGTCGGACGTCTCGGCATCGACGGTGCGACCTATCGCGCGCTGGAATATCACGGATCGACGATCGACGCACTTTCGATCACCGGGCGCCTGACGATGGCGAATATGGCGATCGAGGCCGGCGCGAAGAACGGCATCTTCCACGCCGATGAAAAAGCGCTGGCGTTCGTGCGCGAACGTACCGATCGCCCCTTCGTCGTCGAACGCGCGGATGCCGACGCCGCCTACGAGCGCATCGTCGCCATCGATGTCGCCGCGCTCGAGCCGCAGATCGCCTGCCCGCACACGCCTGATAACGTCCATCCGATCTCGGAGGTGCTCCGCGAGCGCGTGCAGCTCGACCAAATCTTCATCGGCAGCTGCACCAACGGCTACATCGAGGATTTGCGGATCGCCGCAAAGATTCTCCACGGCAAGAAAATCGCGCCGAGCCTGCGCGTGATCGTGAACCCCGGTTCGCAAAAAGTCTGGATGCAGGCGGCCGACGAAGGCATTCTCAAAACCCTGGCGAGCGCGGGATGCGTCGTCAACACGCCGGGCTGCGGAGCGTGTTTCGGCGGGCATATGGGGACGCTCGGAGACGGCGAGCGTTGCCTCTCGACGACCAATCGCAATTACGTCGGGCGCATGGGCTCGCCGAAGGCGGAGGTCTATCTCGCTTCCCCGGCGACCTGCGCCGCATCGGCGCTCACCGGCATCATCACCGATCCGCGCGTCGTCGAACGCGCGCCGGCCTATTCGTAACGACGATCGCGCACGATAAAGAACGAGGAACGAAAGAGAATGGAAACGACGCTGCGCGGACGCGCTCATACTTACGGAAAAAATGTCGATACCGATGTGATCATTCCGGGGAAATACTGTAATATCGTCGATCAGGCCGAGCTCGGCAAACATGCGATGGAAGGCATCGACCCCGAGTTCTCCACGCGAGTGAAGGCGGGCGATATCATCGTCGCCGATACGAACTTCGGCTGCGGATCGAGCCGCGAAGTCGCGCCGATCGCCATTAAAGGCGCCGGCGTTTCGGCGGTGATCGCAAAATCGTTCGCGCGAATTTTCTATCGGAACGCCATTAATATCGGCCTGCCGATCCTGGAATGCCCCGAGGCCGTCGATGCGATCGCCGCCGGGGACGAGATCGAAATCGATCCCGCCGCCGGGGCCATCCGTAACCGCACGAAGGGGACGAGCTATAAGGCCGCCGAGTTTCCGCCCTTCATGCGCTCGCTGATCGAGGCGGGTGGTCTGATCCCGTACGTCGAGCGTCGGCTCGCCGAACGAGCGTAACCCCGCCGGGGCGAAATGCCGATCTACCGGGGCGGGTTATACCCGCCGGTTCCGGTGCCGATGCCGCCGCTGCCCATGCCGCCGGGGACCGGGCTGAGCGAATCGAAGAACTTCTCCTTCGGGCGATAGGAGGCCGTGAAAACCACGCGCTTCCCGTTCGCTTTTGTGAGCATGCCGACCATGTCGGTCGTCCCGTTCAGCTGCGATTCGAAGCGAAGTACCTTCCCATCGGCAAGGGTCACCACCACAACCATGTTTTCGCCGGAGAGGCTCCCGGCGAGCCGCGATTTCTTCCCATCGGGGCTGAGATAGGTTCCCTCCAGCGCATCGCCGTGCTGGTGCATGCTAAAGTGCGCGTAGATCGTTGTATTCGGATACTGGATTTGGATCTCCCAAACACCGGAGATTCCAACTCGGTGCGGCGGCGGCGGTTTCGGCGTCGCTTTGAGCGCGGGCTTCGGCGCCGGGGTCGCCGGCGCGGCCGGGTGCGCCCAAGCCGCGGCGGGCATAGCGAGGAGGGCTGCAAGCGAGCAGCCGAGAGCGATACGTTGTGGCTTCACGAGTGCGTGCTTCGCGGCCGAGCCGTCGGTGACCCTGCGGGCGACGGTTCGCTTGGCTGACGGCGCGGCTCGTTGCTCGGTAGGGTGATGCGCCGTCCGACGGTCCGAGCGGGCATCCCCGAGGCCGAGATCACCGCATGGATACTCGCCGAAATGCGCTGCGCGCCGGCAGAATCGAGCGGACAGGTGATGTCGGGCGAGCGCCAACCATGCCACATGGCAAAGACGCTGTGGCCGAACGAGGCGGATTTCATGCACGGTACGCCGCGAACGTTCCGTGCGCGCCCTTCGCTCATCGCCGCGAGGAAGCGACGCGCGATGCCTTGAGCGATGGTGAACGTATGAGCGGTAGCCAGGTTTTGCCCCTCCCGAGCCGACGGGCGCCACCAGCCGGTGCCGTCGGAGCGCACCGCAATGGTGAACCCCTGCGCGTTCGTCGACCCGGTATCGATGATCCGCCCGCCGTCGAGCCGACAGGGTGCGGCGGCGAGGGTGAGGCTCAGAAGAGCGATGACGGCGATTGGAAGTGAGAGTCGAGAACGGAAATTCATGTTCGAAAAACGATTCTTAGGCGGCAATCGTCGCAGGAATGATGAATCCTTTCCCGATAACAAGAGCTTAACGTACCCCATTTTGCTGCTCCTCTTGGAGAGGTTTGTAATTTCGTGAAAATACCAGCGATGCTCTTTGGAGCTGTCGTCGCAGCGGCACTTCTCGCTGCTTGCGGCGGCGGCGGCGCCCCGGCACTCCCTTCGAGTGCCCCACCCGTAGGGGGCCCCGGCAATCCCGCCGCGTCGAGTTCCGCCCGTCCAGCGACGGTCGGCGACACCTTTGCGTTCTCCGGGAGTTCCCAGGAGAGCGACGTTTACACATACCCGGTTGGAAGTCCGTTTCCCAACACCTCGACGGCGGCGAAGATCTCTGAGAGCGTCGTCGTTACCGCAAGCAGCGACCCGCTCGGGAGTGGTGGAACCGATTTTCATTCCACGACGACGACGGTCGGCACGAGTGCGACGCGCACGGTGAGCGGTGATTCCTATTATTCGACGCTAAGCGCCGGAAGTGGGACGAATTTCGTGCTGAACGCCCAGCAGAGCGTCGACGACAGCAAGAACGCCTATGCGTGGACCTATACGACGCCGCAGATTCTCGACGAACTTCCCGAGAGCGCGGGAGCGACGTGGACGAACTCGCCCGCCGGAACGTATAACGAAACCGACGCCGACGGCGCGACGATCTCGCGTACGACGAACGCCGACGGCAGTTACAGCGAAAGCGACACGTTCGCGACCGGCGGTATTCCGTCGATGAATTTTCTCGTAAACGCCGATGGCTCGGGCGCGTGGACCTTCAATTACTACGGCACGCCGTACCTCGTCTCGTATTCGGCGCCCTCTGCGGGGAGCATCACGGTCTCTATCATGAACCCAACCCCGGCGCCCTCTCCCGGTGCAACCGGGACGCCGGCACCGAATCCGCCGGTCGTCTTGGCGACGCCCGCGGCCTGGTTCTCACCCTCGCCGAAACTCTATCAAGAGAGCGACGCGGTGAGTACCGGCGTGAACTTTCCGGCATCCTGCGCGGTTCCGAGCAGCTTCGGCACGAGCGGCAACTCCATCGCACAGGCGGTGACGAAGATCGATCCGATCTTCGGACTCGACGAAGTCACGACGACGACGACCTACACCGCACAGGGATTCGGCCCGGTCTGCGTCTCGATGAATGACGTGCAGACCTATTATTACGATTACCTCAACGATACGGCGGCTGCGGCAAATATCGCGGCCTACGTCGGTACCCCGCAGTTAACGAAAACCTATACGCAGATACTGACGCTGCAAACGTCGGGGACCTCGATTCAGAGCGAGGCGCGTTCGACGAAGAGCACGGCGATCGCCCCGATTTCAACGGCGCTCTATGCGGCGGATCGAACCAACTTCCGCATGCATATCGCGCAGGAACGCGCGCAAGCGCGAACGGCGCTAGAAAAGATGCTCGTACGCATCGCTCCCACGCTTCTTCCCGGAGGTAACCGCTAATGTTTCGCATGCAGCGCATCCGAACGGCCGCCGCATCACTCATCGCGGCATCCTTACTCGCAGCCTGCGGCGGAGGCGGCGGTGCCGGCTCCCCGCTTCCAACCGCAAATACCGGGGGGAATAGCCCGATTGGCTCGACCGGCCCCTCATCGTTCCGGTGGGGACAGCGAATGCTGCAACAGGCGAGCTACATCGGGCCTCTTACGAAACCCGTCGCACTCGCAATGCTGGCGCAGCCGCAATTACAGAATGAGGCTGGGCTCATTACCTACGCGCAACAGGCGAGCACGCCGGGAAATCCGAATTATCGCCACTTCCTCACGCCGCAGCAGATCGGGCAGCTCTACGGAGCCGCGCCGGCGAATCAGGCGAAGGTCGCGGCGTACTTCCAGCAGTACGGCATCGGTGTCGGCTCGTGGCCGCAGAATCTCGTCCTATCGCTCGTCGGCACCAGCACGCAATTTACCGCTGCGTTAGGCGTGAAGTTCGGCTACTACCAGTATGGGAAAGAACGTTTTATCGCTCCGATCGGAACGCCGCATGTCGATTCGAGCATTCCGCTCGCCGCACTCAACGCGCTCGTGCCGATCGCCTCGCAGGTTCACAACTACCTGATTCGCCCATCGACGGCATCCTTCGGTCCGGGGCTCTCGCCTCAACAAGTTGCGCGGGCCTTCGATTTCACCGGCGCCTATAATGCCGGTCTCACGGGGAACGGCATCGGCCTCGGCATCATCGGCACCGGGCCGATCGATCCGAACGACGTCCCCTATTACGGCGCGGCGTTCCACACGCGCGTCGCGACCGTCAGCCTCATCCCAACCTCGCCGTTCTTCGTGGAACCGGCGACGGTCCCGGCGCTCCTCGGGCCGGGCTTCCCGACGACTGGATTTACGCTGCCGCCACCCGACACCACGCCCACAAGCCCGAATTACTCAGCGTGCAGCAGCAGTGGGAGCGGCGTTCCGAATTATCAGACCTGTAACCTCGAAGACGGCGAAGCGCAGCTCGACACCGAGACGACTGCGAGCCTCGCACCCGGCGTCAACGAGAACTTTTATCTGGCGTACTATTCGTTCTGTTACAACTCCGGAACCGGCGCGATCGATCCCGCCAACGTCGGCGTGACGAGCTGTCCGACCGGTGAGACGCTCGGTGATGCCGAGGGCATTTCCATCGCCGATTTCGAGATCCAACAAGCGATCGCCGACAATCGCTCCGACGTTCTTAGCCTGAGTTACGGCGGCGGCGAGACGAATTTCGGCGCGGCGTATGTCGGACTGGGCGGCACCGGCCTGGGGCCGAGTGAGTTCGCATCGCTCGCAGCGGAGGGGATCGCGGTCTTCGTCTCTTCGGGCGATACCGGGAACGCCGCCTGTGCCGTGCCGAGTGCGGGGCTCTATCCAACGGCCCCCTGCGTCTCCTACCCGGCGACCGACAAAAATGTCGTCGCAGTCGGCGGGGTCAACCTACCCGTCGACGGGGCGGGGAATCTTCTCGGCGAGATCACCGCCTGGGCCGACCAGACGACCCTCGGCGGAAACGGAACCTTCGGGAACAACATCGGCTCCGGCGGCGGCGTCTCGGTGCTGATTCCCGCACCCACCTGGCAGGCTGGGCTCACCCTCACCGGCGGTAACCCCCAGCTCGGTGGATACCGCGGTATCCCCGATATCTCGATGGATGCCGACCCGCTGAGCGGACAGGCAGCCGGCATGTATATCGCCTACGGCGGGACGATCGGTGCCTTCGGCGGTACCTCCCTCGCCGCGCCGCAAGCGGCGGCGCAATGGGCGCTCGTTCTCCAGGCCTGCAAGCAATCGGCGACCTGCGGAAACGGTTCCACCGGACCCTATAGCTACCGCCTCGGTAATCCGGCGCCGCTCTTCTACCAGATCGCCTCCGCGTCGGCGAACTACGCCTCGGTCTTCAAGGACGTCCAGTACGGCGAGAACCAGGCGAACCAGAACGGCAGCCTCGCACCGATTACCGGCTGCTGCTTCTCGACGCCGGGATACGACCTCGTGACCGGTCTCGGCGTCCCGATGACGGGGCGGCTCATTACGGCGATCACCCAGACGCCGGTCAACTAGGGGCTTTCCCCTTCTGGGGGAGGGGATGGCAAGAGACCTCGGGGGGACCCCCGAGGTCTCTTGCATAGGCTGCTATACTACGAGGGCTGTGAAACCTAAGATTCATCCCACCTGGTATCCCGACGCGCTCGTTCATTGCGCCTGCGGGAGCACGTTTACCACCGGCTCGACGCATCAGAAGATCAGCGTCGAGATCTGCTCGGCTTGCCATCCGCTCTTTACGGGGCAGCAGAAGCTGATCGATACTGCCGGACGCGTCGATAAATTCAATCAGCGCGCCGCCGCCGCCGAACAGAAGAAAGCCGAAGCCGCCGCGCGTAAAGCCGCGCGCGAGTCGAAAAACTCGGCCTCCGCACCGTAGGACTTTAAGGGATACGCAAGCGGGCCGCCTTCACGGGCTCGCTTTTGCTTTTACGATGGCCGCACTCAACAGCGCTATGATCGAACGCCTGCGCTCCGCATCGCGACGTTTCGATGAGATCGACCGCGAGCTGGGCAATCCCAGCGGCTCGTTCGATCAGGCGCGCTTCGCCGCGCTCTCGAAGGAACGGGCGACGCTGGAACCGACCGTGACGGCATTCCGTCGTCACGAGCGCCTGCAGAGCGAACTCGTTGAAGCCGAATCGCTCGCCCGCTCCGCAGGCGATGCCGATTTGCGCGCGCTTGCCGACGAAGAGATCGCCTCGTTACGCGACCAAATCGGCGAGCTCGAAGGGGATCTGCAAGAGTTGATGCTGCCGCGCGATCCCGATGACGACCGCGACGTCTTCATCGAAATTCGCGGCGGCGCCGGCGGGGACGAGGCAGCGATCTTCGCCGGCGACCTCGCGCGCATGTACATGCGCTATGCCGAGTCGCACCGCATGAAGGTGGAATTGCTTTCCGAGAGTCCCAGCGACGCGGGCGGCTACAAAGAGATTGTGTTCTCGATTAAAGGAGCGGGCGCGTACCGTCGATTCAAATACGAATCGGGCGTGCATCGCGTGCAACGCGTTCCGCAGACCGAGAGTCAGGGGCGCGTTCACACTTCCACCGCGACGGTAGCGGTGCTTCCGCAGATCGACGACGATGTGACCGTCGAAATTCGCCCCTCGGATCTACAGATCGATACGTATAAATCGAGCGGTGCCGGCGGGCAGTACGTCAATAAAACGGAATCGGCGATTCGCATCACCCATCTTCCGACCGGCGTCGTCGTAGCATCGCAGCAGGAACGTTCGCAGATTCAGAATCGCGAGAAGGCGATGCAGATGCTCCGTTCCACGCTCTACGAACGCAAGCGGCGCGAACAAGAAGAAGAACTCGGCTCGATCCGGCGCAGCCAGGTCGGTACCGGCGATCGATCGGAGAAAATCAGAACCTATAATTACCCGCAGGATCGTATCACCGATCACCGAGTGAACGAAAATTTTGGAAATCTCCGCGCCGTGCTCGACGGCGATATGGATCGGCTCGTCGACGCACTCCTTCAAGACGAACGTGCGCGACTGTTGGCGGGGAGCGACTCAGGAGTGCCGAATGGCGCGGGAAGATGAGTAGCTCGGGGGGATATCGTCCGCAAAGCGTCTCCGAGGTGCTCGCACGCGGCATCGTTTCGCTGGCTAAATATATCGACTCGCCGCGCACGGACGCGCAACTTTTATTGAGCAGCGTCTTGGGGCGCGATCGTGCCTGGCTCTTGGCGCACGGCGACAGCTTTATCTCGCGCCCGCAGGGCGAACGATTCGCCGAACTCTGCGAGAAACGAGCGACGGGAATGCCGATCGCGTACATATTGGGAACGGCGGGCTTCTACGGACGCGAGTTCGTCGTCAACGACAAGGTCTTGGTGCCGCGACCCGAGAGTGAGGTGCTCGTTGACGATCTCCTCCGATATCTCCGCGGGCGACTCGATCCCGCCTATCCCAAACAACTCCTTACGGTCCTCGATGTCGGCACCGGGAGCGGTGCGATTGCCTGCACCCTGGCCGCGGAGCTCGCGGCGGTCACCGTCGAGGGCGTCGATATTTCGCTCGCCGCGCTGAAAGTTGCCGAGCATAACGCACGCCGCTTTAACGTTTTTGCAAAGTGTAAATTTCGCTTCGGCGACCTCGCGTCGGGGATCGGCGACCGCCACTTCGATGCCGTCGTCGCAAACCTCCCGTACATCCCCACCGATGCGATACCCAAGCGCCCCGACCCGCTCTCGTTCGAGCCGCACGAGGCGCTCGACGGTGGCCCGGACGGGCTCGCCCTCTATCGGCGCCTCGTGCCGATGCTCCCGCCGCTGCTCAAACCCGGGGCACTCGTGCTCCTCGAAGCGGCGCCTCCGACAATCCCCGGCCTCGCGGAGATCGCTCGCACGAGCTTCCCGAACGACGAGGTGCTCGTCGCGCGGGATCTCGCCGGGCTCGAGCGCTACGTGCGCATCCTCGTCGCGCGGTAGGAGCCTCTTCGCCGACGATCGCGCTCGGGCGGCGAAGGCAGCGAAGCCCGGCGAAGCGAAAAGAGCGTTCCGTCGTGGCGAAGTATATATTTTTTACCGGCGGTGTCGTGAGCTCGTTGGGCAAGGGGATCGCCTCTGCCTCACTCGGACGATTGTTGCGCTCGCGCGGCTTCTCGGTCGCGATTTTGAAGCTCGACCCCTATATCAACGTCGATGCCGGAACGATGAACCCGTATCAGCACGGGGAGGTCTTCGTTACCGAAGACGGTGCCGAGACCGATCTCGATCTCGGACACTACGAACGCTTTATCGACGAATCGCTCTCGCGAGCGAATAACGTCACGACGGGCCAGATCTATAATTCGGTGATCGAGAAAGAGCGTCGCGGAGAGTACCTCGGTGCGACGGTTCAGGTCATCCCGCACATCACCAATGAGATCAAGGCGCACGTGAAGCGCGTCGCCGAAGGCAGCCGGTGTGACGTCTGTATCGTGGAGGTCGGCGGAACCGTCGGCGATATCGAATCGCTGCCCTTTCTCGAAGCGATTCGCCAGTTGCGTTACGATGTCGGTGAGGAGAACGTGATGTACGTTCACCTCACCCTGGTCCCCCATCTCGGCGCCGCGGACGAACTCAAAACGAAACCGACGCAGCATTCGGTACGCGAATTACGCGGCATCGGCATCTCGCCCGACGCGATCGTTTGTCGCACGCAATCCTCGGTTCCAATGCCGACCGAGCTGAAGGAGAAGATCGCATTGTTCTGCGACGTCGCACCGCAGGCGGTCGTGCAGAACGGCGACGCTCCGACGATCTATCAGGTGCCGCTCAATCTCGAACGCGAGGGGCTCGCCGAAGCCGCGATGCGCAAACTCGGCCTACCGGCTCGCGTTCCCGATCTCGGTGAATGGGCGAAGATCGTCGATCGCATCCTGCAGCCCGAACATCGCGTCCGCATCGCGCTCGTCGGCAAGTACGTCGAGCTCAAAGACGCCTATATCTCCATTAACGAGGCGCTCTATCATGCCGGTATCTTTCACGATGCCGCGGTCGATATCGTACGCATCGACTCCGAGGCGATCGAACGGCAAGGCGTCGGCGTGCTCGCCGACGCGGCAGGGATTCTCGTCGCGCCGGGCTTCGGCGCGCGCGGCGTCAACGGCAAGCTCGCCGCGATTCGGTACGCGCGCGAACACGGCGTTCCGTTCCTGGGGATTTGCTACGGCATGCAACTCGCTTGCGTCGAGTTCGCCCGCGACGTTTGCGGGCTTCCCGAGGCACAATCGAGCGAGGTCGATGAGACGACGCCCGATCCGGTGATCGATTTCATGCCCGACCAGCGTAACCTGGAGAGCTATGGCGGAACGATGCGTCTCGGCACCTACGAATGCACGCTCGAGCCCGATTCTCTCGCCGCCGCTGCCTACGGTGCGGTGACGATTCAGGAGCGCCATCGGCATCGGTACGAGTTCAATAATAAATATCGCCCGATCTTCGAAGAGCACGGCCTCCGCTTTACCGGCTATCACATCGTCGGAAAGACGAAGTTGGTGGAGATCGTCGAGTTGCCGACCGAACGACACCCGTGGTTCGTCGGTACGCAGGCGCATCCCGAGTTTAAGTCGCGGCCGAATCGTCCGTCGCCGCTCTACCGCGATTTCGTCGGCGCCGCGCTACGGTGCGGCGGTGTGCCGATCGCAAAACAGCTCTCGCAGACCTAGCAGTCGGCGGTGAAGCTCGCGGACGTTACCGCCGTTATCCTTACCCGGTGCGAGGAGCGACGGCTTCCTCGCGCGCTCGCGTCGTTGCCGGCGACGATGCCGGTGCTCGTCCTCGATGCCGAATCGACCGACGCGACGCAGAGCATCGCACGCGACGCCGGGGCGACGGTGATCGTGCGACCGTGGAGCGATTTCGTCGACGCGCGCCGTTTCGCGCTCGCTCGAGTGAGCACGCCGTGGGCATTGGTCCTCGATGCCGACGAATCGCTCGACGACGAACTGCGGGCGGCGATCGCCGCCGCCTCCGAGGACTACGTCGCCTATACGCTCCGCCGCGATACCACATTTGCCGGTCGTTCGCTGCGGATGTGGCGCGGGGAACGTTTGTTGCGTCTCTTTCGCGTCGACGCGGTCCGCATCGAAGCGTTCCCCAGCGCGGGTGGAAGCGCCGCGCTGCACGAACGCTTTCTCTGCGACGGCCCGATCGGCGAACTTCCCGGTACGCTACACCACGAATCGTACGCCGATGCCGCCGAGTATCGTCGAAAGTTCGCGCGCTATACGGAGATCGAAGCGCTGGGGCTCCCCCGCTCGTTCTCCCGCGTTCTGCGTGAATCGTCGCTCGTGGTGTGGCGTCTGGCGAAGTTCGGGATCGCGCGAGGCGCGTTGCTCGACGGGCCGCAGGGCTGGTACGTGATGTGGTGGTCGGCGCTCTATCCCGCCGCGGCGGCATGGCGAGCATGGCGCGGGTAGCGCTCGACGCGCGGCTGACGCGGCAGATGTCGGTCGGCATGAAGGCCTACACGCAGGCGTTGCTCGATCGGCGCGATCTCCTCGCGCCCGATATCGATCTCGTTCCCTGCGGGTATGGAGAGAACTTCGGCGTCGACGAACAGATCGCGCTCCCGTTGGAGATCGCGCGCTCCGGGGCGCGACTGGTCCATTATCCGACGCAATATC
The DNA here is from genome assembly GCA_021794205.1 of bacterium. Taxonomy (GTDB): domain Bacteria; phylum Vulcanimicrobiota; class Vulcanimicrobiia; order Vulcanimicrobiales; family Vulcanimicrobiaceae; genus JABEUX01. The sequence continues at coordinate 10,234 of JAJYRH010000004.1, read as the reverse complement.
TCCCGCTCGTGCGCGCCGTGCCCTACGTGCTGACGATTCACGACCTCATTCATTGCCGCTTCGCGGAATTCTATGAAGCGAAGGTGGCCTGGTATTATCGGAGCGTCGTCGGGCCTGCGGCGCGCCGCGCGCGGCGCATCATCGTCGGCGACGAGCGGAGCATCGAGGATTGCGAACGCTACCTCGGTGTCGATGCGAGCCGAGTGCGTGTGGTTCCGCTTGGGATCGACCCCGCCTATCTCGAAGCGATCGATGCCCCCGCACCCGAGCGACCCTATCTCTTCTATGCCGGCAATCATCGCGAACATAAGGATCTGCCGACGCTCCTCGCGGCGTGGGCGGCGCTACCGGAGCGCGAGCGCTACGATCTCGTCGTCACCGGCGAGGACGATTTCGGAGAGCTCCACGCGCGGTACGAACGGTTCGGGCGCCGGTTGATCGCGCTCGGCGATATCGACGAGCTCGCGCTGCGCCGGAGCTACGCCGCGGCGAGCGCGTTGGTACATCCGGCGCTTTGGGAGGGGTTTGGGCTCACGATGCTCGAGGCGATGGCGATCGGTACACCGGTGATCGCCTGTCGCGATGCGGTTCCCGCCCCGCTCGCGGAGGCGGCGGTCGTCTTTGCGCCGCGCGATGTTGCCGCCGTGACGAACGCGATCGAGAGTCTCGCGAGCGAGCCCTCGGCATGGGCGGCGCGCGTCGCACTCGGGCGGCACGCGGCGCGGGAACTCACGTGGGATCGCTTCGCACGCCGGATTGCAGGGATTTATGCCGAAGCCTTGGAGCGATAACGATGCGTAGCCGACCGTTGCTCTCCGTCGCGATGCTCCTTGCGTTCTTGGGCGCGAGTGCTTCGCCGCTTCCCTCGCCGAGCCCGGCCCCGCCGACGCTCGTGGTCGACGGCGTGCGCGTGCTCGTGCAACCTCCGCCGATTCTCGTCGGCGGGCGCGTCTACGTCCCGCTCCAGCGCACGCTCGATGCCTTAGGGATTCCGTTTCGTATTCGGCACGGCGTGCTACGCGCGCGCTTCGGAGCGCACCGAGTTCGCCTACAACTCGGGCAGAGCACCGCGATGCTCGACGGCTCGCCGGTCGGATTCGGCGCTCCGCCGCTGGTACGCGATTTCACCACCTACGTTCCGCTGCGCTTCGTCGGCGCAGTTTTGGGCGCGCAGGCCGCATACGACGCGAAAGCACGCACCATTTCGATCTCGGGTTCGACGATCGGGCAGACCGGAAGTGGCTTCGTGCTCTCGGCGAGCGGCGGCGGCGTACGCGAAGGTAGCGTGAGCGAACTCAATACGCTCTCGAGCCCGAAAACGATCACCGTGCTATTCGACGATACGGCGCATACCATCGCATTGCATGACGACGTGCGCGTCGAACTTCACGATGTCGCAACGAACGTCGTTCGTCCGGGCGTGCTCGCCGATCTCTTGCCGGGAGATTTCGTTCGCATCGACGTCGGGAAAAAGGGACGCGGCCGCGCGATTCAGGACGATTTCGGCGTGCGCACGGGGCGCGTCGCTGCCGTCGCCGGCGGCGAGTTCGTGCTCGAGGACGGCCATGTGATCGTTCCCGACCGTACGACCCAGTGGTTGCTCAACGGTGCTCCGGCGACGCTCGCCGACGTACGCCCCGGTGACCGAGCGACGATTCGCTATAACGTCGAGAGCGACGAGATCCTTCAGGTCGTTCTCGGAAATCGCCGAGATCCCGTCGCTCCGAGCGGCGGCATATCCTCGATCTCGGTCGACCCGTCGACACCGCTGCGCGCGGGGCAGATGCTGCGCGTCACGATGCACGGCGCGCCGGGCGGACTCGCGAGTTTCGATATTGGCGGTTTGGTGCGCGATGTCGGCATGCGCGAAGAACGTCCGGGTTTCTACGGCGGGTCGTTACGCATCGGCGATGCGGTGAGCATCGCGAGCTCGCCGGTCGTCGTCACGCTGATGGTCGGTTCGCAGCGCTCGGTCGCGCGCGCCGAAACGCCGGTGAGCGCCTCCTCGGTGCCGCCCGGAATCGGGCGCGTCGGGCCGCTTCCCGGAAGTATCGTGAGCAGCCGCACTCCGGCGATCTACGCAACCTTTCTTCCCGATGCCGTCGGCGTCGATCCGCGGAGCGCGACGTTGATGGTCGACGGCCACGACGTCACCTCCGAAACGATCCGGAGCGCGCGTTTCATTCACTTCATTCCGGAGATCGACTATCGTGGTGTCGTTCGCGTCACCGTTCGCGTCGCCGATTTCGCGGGGAATATCGCCACTCGCTCGTGGAGTTTTACCGTTCGCCCATGAACTGTATTTTCTGCAAGATCGTCGCCGGCGAGATTCCGGCTACGACCCTCGGCGCAAACGATGAGGCGATCGCGATCGCCGATCTCAACCCGATGGCCCCGACCCACGTGCTCGTTCTGCCGCGGAAGCACGCACCGAATCTCGCCGTCTATCGACGCGAACGCCCGGGTGGGCTCGACGCGATCTTCGCGCTCGCCGCCGAGATCGGCGAGCGTTGCGAAAACGGCTATCGGTTCGTCGTCAACACCGGGCCGGATGGCGGGCAGACCGTCGATCATCTGCACGTGCACGTGCTCGGCGGCCGAGCGATGCAATGGCCGCCCGGCTAAGCGCCGCGCTGCTGCTCTCGGCAGCTGCGACGTTCGCGCCGCTGTGGGCGAGCGCGCGCTGCGAAAATGTTTTTTTCGTTCATCGGAATGCGCTCTCGTTGATCCCGGTTCGGGCGACGTTGCAGCAGCGGCGCCTCTGGGTGCGCTTTATGATCGCCGCGCCGAAGGGGCGGAAGGACTGGAGCGGGTTCGTGATCGTCGCCGTCGACGGCGAGCGGCGTTTTGCGCTCTCGACCCGGGTCGCGACGTTGAAACCCGTGACCCTGCTGATCGACGGTTTGCATGGTGGCGAGCGCCGTATCGAGGTCTCGATGTCGACCGCGGCGACGGCGGGGGCGGCGAGCGACGCCGCGTTCACCACCTGCGTTCGCGCGCCCGGTGCCGCACGGATCACGCGTTGGGACCTCATTCCGTAAGCTCGCCGGCGACCGAAGGCATTTGACGCACGGCCCATACCGTGCTAAGGTCGCAGTTGATTCTAGCCGGGCGGGCTTTCGTATGTCCGCACGAGCGCGAAAGGGGGTCGAATTAGCAATGGAAGTACGTGTCTCAGCCGGTGAAACCATCGAGAGCGCGCTGCGCCGTTTCAAGAAAGCCACGCAAAAAGCGGGCATTCTCGCCGAAGCGCGCAAGCACGAGCACTACGAAAAGCCGAGCGTCCGTAAAAAGAAGAAATCGGCCGCCGCGCGCAAGCGTCGGACCTAGTCTTCATGGCCGCTATGAAAGACCGCATCGCCGAGGATCTCAAGACGGCGATGAAGGCTCGCGAGCAGTTGAGAGTCGACACGTTACGTGCGGCTCTCTCCGGCTTTACTTACAAGCGTAGCGAGGCCGGGGTCGACCTGACCGAGAGCCAGGAGCTCGAGGTCATCGGTCGCCAGGTCAAGCAACGGATCGACGCCGCGAACGAATTCCGCAAGGCCGGGCGCGAAGAGCTCGCCGCCAAAGAGGATGCCGAGCGAGCGATTCTCGTCGCCTATCTCCCCGCGCAGAAATCGCGCGACGAAGTCGTGGCAATCGTTTCGGCGGCGATTGCAGCGATCCCCGAGGGCGAACGCAATCAGGGCGCGGTCATGAAAGTCGTTATGCCGCAGCTCAAAGGACTCGCCGACGGCAATCTCGTCCGCGAAGTCGTTACCGAAGCACTCGCTCGTTAGAAGCGCGTAACTTCCGCCGCATCGGCGGGTAGATACCGCCATGTGGAGTCTTCGTCTCCGAATAGCCATCGCCGGAGCCCTCGTTGCCCTCGCCGCCTTCGGGTCGGCTCGAGCGAATGCTTCGGGTGCGCCCGTCGTCGTCGTTCCCGTCGCCGGCTCGATCGATCGCGGAATGGAGCACCTGGTTCTCCGAGCGCTCGCTCTCGCCCGCACCGACCGAGCCCAGGCGCTCGTACTCGACGTCGATAGCTCCGGCGGGCTCGACGACGCGCTCGCGCCGATTCGCAACGCCATCCGCACGGCACCGCTTCCCACGATGGCCTATGTCTCCGGGCGCGCGCTCTCGGCGGCAGCCGTCGTGGCGCTCGCGGCGCGGCGCGTTATTCTCGCCCCGGATGCCACGATCGCAACTCCCGCGGAGGGAACCAATAGCGGAATGCTGGTGCTCGATAGCGCCGCGGCGCTTCAGGCCCGTCTCGCCTCGGGCGTCGCGCCGACATTGCACGCCGCCCTCGTTGCCGCCGGGCTCGGGGATGCTCCCGTCGTGCGGGTGAGAATGACGTTTGCAGAGCGCCTCGCGCGATTCGTCAGCGAACCGCTCGTCGCGGGGCTCTTGATCGGTCTCGGCCTCCTCGGATTGCTGGTGGAAATGCAGACGCTACACGGCGTCGCGGGCTTCGTCGGTATCGCCGCGCTAGCGCTCTATTTTAGCGTGCAACTCTATGCGGGGCTCGCCGACTGGGCGGTCGTCCTTCTTGCCGTCGTCGGTATTCTCGGTATTCTCTGGGAGCTGCACGTTCTACCCGGGCATACCCTGCCGGGTGCGATCGGTGCGCTCGTGCTCCTCGGGGCGCTGCTCTTCTCGTTCGGCACGCCCTATCTCGTCGCGGGGGTCGAAGCGCTCGCAACGGCGATCGTGTTGGCGACGGTCGGTTTTTCGATGGCGATTCGCGCCTACCCCGAGAATGCGTGGAGCTCGCAGCTCGCCCTCGCGGCGGTTCAGGGCCCCGAGTTCGTCACCGCCCCCAATCGCTTCGATTTGATGGGGAAGAGCGGTATGGCCGTCACCTATCTCCGTCCTGCCGGGCATGCGCTGATCGACGGCGAACGAATCGACGTGTTGACCGAGGGTGAGTTTATCGCCGCCGGTACGCCGATCCGGGTCGTTCGCGTGGAAGGCTCGCGCATCTTCGTCGAACCCCTTCCCTTCCCACGTGAAAGGATTACTTCATGATTGCGGTGAGCGCAGCGGTCTTTATTTTCGTCGCGATAATCGCGTTTTTTGTTTTTCTCTATTATTTTCCGTTGGGACTCTGGATTCGCACGGTCGCTGCGGGAGTGCCGTTAGGGATTATTTCGTTGGTGCGTATGCGGCTGATCGGCATACCGCCGGGCGTCATCGTGACCAACTACGTGCGCGCGCGTAAAGCGGGGCTCGATCTCTACGTCGACCAAATGCAGTCGCACTATCTTGCAGGCGGTAACGTTGAAAACGTCACGCTCGCGATGATCGCCGCGCAGCGCGCGCAGATTCCATTGGAATGGCAGCGTGCCGCCGCGATCGATCTCGCGGGGCGCAACGTCGTCGAGGCGCTGCAAATGTCGGTCAATCCGAAAGTCATCGAGACGCCGACCTTTCAAGGCGTCGCGCAGAACGGCATCCAGCTCAACGTCAAAGCGCGCGTGACGGTGCGCAGCAATCTCGACCGGTACGTCGGCGGCGCGGGAGAGCCGACGATCATCGCGCGCGTCGGCGAGGGTGTCGTCGCCGCGGTCGGTGCCGCCGTCGATCACAAAGAAGTGCTCGAATATCCCGACCGGATCAGTAAGGCCGTGTTGAGCAAAGGGCTCGATGCGGGCACCGCATTCGAGATCGTCTCCATCGATATCGCCGACGTCGACGTCGGCAAGAACATCGGCGCCGAACTGCAGACGAGTCAGGCCGAGGCCGATCGCCGGATCGCCCAAGCGAAGGCTGCGGAGCGGCAATACGCTGCGATGGCCTCCGAACAGGAGCAGAAGGCGGAGACGCAGGCGATGCGCGCGCGCGTCGTCGAGGCGGAGGCCTCGATTCCGGCAGCAATCGCCGCGGCGTTCAAGAGCGGGAACCTCGGGGTGATGGATTACTACCGTCTGAAGAATATTCAGGCCGACACCGAGATGCGCGGTTCGATCGGCGGCTCGACCGGCGACCAGGGCAGCGCGCCTCCCACACCGCCGCAGAAGTAACGCATGCATTGGCGCGACTTCGGCTCGCTAATCTGGGTGCTCGTCGTAATCGGCGGCGTCGTTTCGAGCGTACGCAAGGCGGCGAGCCGGTCGCAAACCCCGGCTTCGGCGCGTCTCGGGCAACCGACGGGGGCGGCGAGGGCCACACCCCCGGCAGCTGCGCCGGCGAGGAACCCTCGCGCGGTCACGATTGCGGCGCAGGCGCTCGCGGATGCGGCCTACCGCATGCAAATCCCCGCTCCGGTCGCCGCCCCGCCTTCGCCGGAGCCTGTCGCGGTGATGCCGGCGATGCCGACGATGCCCACAATGCCGACGATGCCCGCAATGCCGACGATGCCCGCGATGCTGGCGATGGAGTCCTTTGGCGAGCTCTCGCCCCCCCCTCGGGCGCCCTCGGTCACCGCGGCGCACCGTGGGCGCAACGACTGGGCGCGGGGGGTCGTCGTCGCCGAATTGCTTGCACCGCCGCTCTCCGTGCGGGAGAGCGGCCCTCCAACGTGGTAGGGAAGTGCTGGAGTGACCCCACGTTCTGAATAACCTCGACCGTCGTACTATCGCCCTCGATTCGCTCGGCGAACGGGTGCGGCTCTTTGGAGCGTTCGATGCAAACCTGGCGGCGATCGAAGAGCGTTGCGGTGTCCGCTGCTTCGTCGACGGCGAATCCTTAGTGCTTGCGGGCGCCTCTGGGAAAACCGAGCGTGCCGAATCGGCGGTTCGGGCGCTCCTGGTCTCGGCGCTGCGCGGAGAGCAGATGACGCCCGACGACGTCGCGCTCGCCGTTGCCGATGCCGAGCTCCCCGCCGCCGCCGCCGCGACGCTGCCCGCGACGCTTTTACGCAGCAAGCGCGGCCGCGAGATCCGTGCGAGAACCGCGGGGCAACGCGCGTTCGTGGAGGCGATCGAACGCCACGCGCTGACGATCGCAATCGGTCCGGCCGGTACCGGCAAAACCTTTCTCGCCATCGCGATGGCGTTACGCGCGCTGCGCGACCGGAACGTTTCGCGCATCGTCCTGACCCGCCCCGCGGTCGAAGCCGGCGAACGGCTCGGCTTTCTACCCGGCGACCTCAAGGAAAAGATCGATCCCTATCTGCGTCCGTTGTACGATGCGATCGACGAATTACTCGACGACAGCCTAGCTGCGAAATATATCGAGCGCGGTACGATCGAGGTAGCGCCGATCGCCTACATGCGCGGGCGAACGTTAGCGAATGCCTTCGTCATCGTCGACGAAGCGCAGAACGCCGGTCCCGAGCAATTGAAAATGCTCCTCACCCGAATCGGCGCGGGCTCGCAGATGGTCGTGGTCGGCGATGCGACGCAGATCGATCTTCCCTCGGGTGCGCGCAGCGGTCTCCGCGACGCCGCTCGTCGCCTTCAGGGTGTCGAAGAAGTGGCGGTGGTCGACCTCGACGCATCCGACGTCGTGCGCCGCCCGCTCGTCGCGCGAATCATTCGTGCCTACGAGATGCCGCAATGATTCACTATCGGAATACCGTACGCAGGAGCGGCGTCGATGCGCGCGCGGTGAAGCGCGTTGCGGCGCAGTTGCTCGCCGCAGTCGGTCGACGCGATGCATCGCTTTCGATCAGTTTTGTGGGAGATGAGGAGATCGCGCGCATCAATGCCGAGCATCGCGGAAAAGATCGACCGACCGACGTCCTGAGTTTCCCGCTCGAACCCGATCCGACGATGCCCGGCGAGGAGTTGCTCGGCGACGTCGTGATCAGCGTGCCGACCGCGCTGCGCCAAGCCGCGGGCTACGACGCGCCGCTGCAACGCGAGGTGGAGCGCCTCCTCATTCACGGGTTGTTGCACGTCCTCGGGCACGATCACGAAGAAGCCGACGAGCGCGATGCGATGATCGCCGAAGAACGCCGTCTCGCCGCCGCGATCGGTATGCCGTGGCCCTACGATCCATGAGCGACCGCAACGCGCCGCATCCGTTCCGGCGTATCGCGCGCTCGTTCGGGCACGCGATCGAGGGGATCGTCTATGCGGCGCGGACGCAACCGAATCTCCGCCTCCATCTTCTGGTCGCCGTCGCCGTATTGACGGCGACGCTCTTCATGCACCTGCGTCGCTCGGAGACGATCGCGGTGGTCGTGTTGGTCGGCGTCGTCATCGCGATGGAGTTAATGAATACCGCGATCGAATCGGTCGTCGATCTGCTCACCGCAACGCACCATCCGCTGGCGAAGAGCGCGAAGGATGCCGCCGCGGCGGCGGTCTTCGTCGTCGCGCTCGCCGCGCTCGTCGTCGGCGCGCTGATCTTTCTGCCGACGTTCCGCCTTCCGGTCGATATCGTCGTTGCGGTGCTCGCCGTCGTCGCGATCCTCACTATTTTTGGGAAGGCGCTCGCCCCCGCCAGCGGCTCGTTGCTCCACGGCGGCTATCTCTCCGGGCACGCATCGCTCGCCTTTGCCGCAGCGACGCTCCTCGCGCTGCTGGTGCGCCGGCCGGTGCCCATCGTCTTGGCCTACCTCGTGGCGGCACTCGTCGCTCAATCGCGCGTCGAAGGCGGAATACACACCTGGCCCGAGGTGCTGCGCGGAGCCTTACTCGGCACTGCGGTCACGCTGCTTCTCGGAGGCGCGGTGCATGGACATCTCGTGCTATAATGGGCGCGCTTTGAACGACCCTTCCTCACGAAGTCGTAGCGCGCGATGATGCTCGACGTCCAGAACGATTGGCTCTGGTTTGTAGCAATCGCCGTGCTCGTGCTTCTCGCCGCGTTTTTTGCCGCGTCGGAGGGGGCGTTGATCTCTATTTCCCGCCTCCGAGCGCTCTCGATGCAGGAGAAGGGCTTACCGCGCGCTCGCGACGTTTTGCTCCTCGTCGAAGACCGTCAGCGCTTCCTGACGACCGTGTTGGTCGCCAACACCCTCGTCTTGCTCGGCGCGGAATCGCTGGCTACATGGCTGGCGATCGAGCTCGGCATCCCCCAGGCGGCGCTCGTCGCGACGCTGGTGATGGCGCTGCTGGTCTTGCTCTTTGGGGAGATCATTCCGAAAACGATCGCCGTCGCCGATAGCGAACGCTGGGCGGTGCGGTTGGCGATGCCGATGCGCGCCGTCGCGTGGCTGCTCTCGCCGTTCGTGCGGTTGATGCTCTGGGTGACGGTATTCATGCTCCGTCCGTTCGGCGTCGATCGCCGTACCTCGCTCTTCGTGACCGAGGAGGATATTCGCACGCTCGTCGACGTCGGCGCCGAGCAACGCGTTATCGAAGAAGAAGAGCGCGAAATGATTCACTCGGTGATCGAATTCGGCGATACGATCGTGCGCGAGGTGATGACGCCCCGTCCGTCGATGATCGCAATCTCCGTCGAAGATTCGGCGCGCCGCGCGCTCGACGTCGTCATCGCCGAAGGCTACTCCAAACTCCCGGTCTTCGAAGAATCGCGCGACGATATCGTCGGCGTCGTACACGACCGCGAACTCTTAGTGGCGTTGGCGAACGGCACGCTCGCCCAACAATCCTTGCGCGCGTTTATGCGTCCGGCGATTCACGTTCCCGAGACCAAAAAAATCGCGGAACTCCTGCGCGAGATGCAACGCGATAAATTTTCGATGTCGATCGTCGTCGACGAATATGGCGGTACCGCCGGTATTGTGACGATGGAAGATTTGCTCGAAGAGATCGTCGGCGAGATTCGCGACGAACACGATGAGGACGAACAGGAGCCGATTCACGTCGTCGGTGTCGGTGAAGCGGTCGTCGAAGCGGCAACGAACATCGAAGACGTCAACGCAAAACTCGGCATCGATCTTCCTACCGAGGAGTTCGAGACGATCGGTGGCTACACGGTCGGCCTCTTCGGGCGGTTACCCGGTGAGGGCGAGGAGGTCGTCGCGGATTCCGAGACGCGCTTGCGCGTCGACCGCCTCCGGCGCCGTCGCATCCTCGCGGTCCGCGTTTTTTACAACGGGAGAACCGAATCGGAGCGAGCCGACGATGCTCTCGTCTGAGCGCATTGCCGAACTCGTCGCGCGAGCCGCTCAGGCACGCGAACACGCCTATGCCCCGTATTCGGCATTTCCCGTCGGGGCCGCGCTATTGCTCGATTCGGGCGAGATCGTCACCGGAGCGAATGTCGAGAACGCGAGCTACGGGCTCTCGATCTGCGCCGAGCGCGCTGCCGTCGTTCGTGCGATCGCCAAGGGAGCTAGGCGTTATGTCGCCATCGCGGTCGTCGGGCCGAAAGAGCTCGACCTCTCGCC